>NZ_SGVY01000022.1 GCF_004535825.1 Segatella hominis
ACGCTACTTGGCTGGTTCAGGCTCTCGCCCATTGACCAATATTCCTCACTGCTGCCTCCCGTAGGAGTTTGGACCGTGTCTCAGTTCCAATGTGGGGGACCTTCCTCTCAGAACCCCTACTGATCGTTGCCTTGGTGGGCCGTTACCCCGCCAACAAGCTAATCAGACGCATCCCCATCCATCACCGATAAATCTTTAATCCCATTCGGATGCCTTCGTGGGATATCATTGGGCATTAGTCTTACTTTCGCAAGGTTATTCCCAAGTGGTGGGCAGGTTGGATACGCGTTACTCACCCGTGCGCCGGTCGACGCCCATCAAAAGCAAGCTTTCGATGTCGTTTCCCCTCGACTTGCATGTGTTAAGCCTGTAGCTAGCGTTCATCCTGAGCCAGGATCAAACTCTCCATTGTAAAATATCATTTTTACTCTGCCCGTTCCGAAAAACAAGCGAAGTGTTTGTTGTCTGTACTTAGGACGAATATCCTTTTTCGTTTATTGAAGCTTAGTAAAGCTGATGTCAATTTCTTGACGGTTCGTTTCTTTTACCCAGTCTCTTCATACTCCTTATATATAATAAGGTGTAATCCAAAACCGCTTCTTGTACTACTTGTCTGTTTATGTAAAATCTTTCAAAGAACTCTTTCTTTTGTTGCTAAGAGAAAGCGTATTTCTCAAAAGCGAGTGCAAAAGTACTAACTATTTTCCATTCCGCCAAATATTTCGAGAAAAAAGTTTCAAAAATAGCATGATTTTAACATTTGATCACATATCATACTCTGAATTCCACAATTTCACCTCATAATATACATACACGCTTGTGCACCCGCACAGGCTCGTATACACATACACATGCAAATATAAAAATTGAAGAAATCGTATCAAATAACACCAAAGCGAACAAGAGCATTCTTTACCCCATCCTCATCAACAGAGGTTGTAATATAGTCTGCAACTTCTTTAAGATTATCACCAGCATTCCCCATCGCAACACCGATACCAGCCTTTTTAATGATGGAAATATCATTGCCGCCATCTCCGAAAGCCATGGTTTCATCTATGTTCAAGCCCAGATAATCAGCCATTGCCTGTAACCCTTTACCTTTATCAGCTTGAGCAGCAGTAATATCGGTAAAAGCAGGATGCCATCTTCCGGAAGTACAATTTTCCAATGACGGCATCAACTCACTCTCTTGTTCAACACTACAGAATGGAGTAAGTTGCAAGATATCCTCATCTTTCAAATCGTCAATATTCGTTTGAAAATCAAGGGAATCAACCCCTAATCCTTCCACAAATATTTTTTCGACAACAGGGGTTAAATGATGAATCGCCAGATGCTTTTCTCCTACAACTATGACAGAATAATCATCACAATCAGCCGCTTCAATCACTTTCTCCACATCAGAACGCAGAATAGGACACTGACAAACAGTATGATTTTCCACAAAACATCGCGCACCATTAGTCGTTATATAGCCATCTATCAGATGTTCTATCTGTCCCAGATTAGTAATAAGTATGATAGGGCGACCTGTAGATATATATATTTTGACACCATTTTGCTTCGCTTTTTCCAGCGCTTCAACAGTACTTTGAGGGATGCGATGTGTTTGAAAACTTACCAGAGTACCATCTATATCAAAAAATAAAGCTTTGATTTTTGAATTCTTGTCCATATTTTATCCTTTATCCATATTATACATACTATTTCGGTGTGCAAAGATAGCCATTTTTTTGAAAGAAAAAGCAAAAATCGCATGATTTCTTTGGAGTTACCGATAAAAAAACATACCTTTGCAAAGAGAAATTAAATCAATAACAAATAGAAGTATTACAATCATTGAAGAAGAGGAGTGAAATGAGATTTATCATTTCAATCAAGAATCTCTTTCAAATTATAGGCAATAAAGAAAACTTTGTAAAGACATAGATAAAAAGAAAGTTCTTGAAAGATATAATAAACTAGAAGTTTCTCAAAAAGATATTGACAAATATGAAAACTCTTTAAAAGATAAACAAATATGAAAACAATCCTATTTAATGCGATGTTAGCCATCACCATGATGATGTGCTCATGCGAAAAATTTACCTCCGAGGAAGAAAGTAGCAAACCAATTCCTGGAGAAAACAATGTTGGTCTTGAGATAAGTTCAAAAGACCAAGTAAAGAAAGTATGTAAGAAGGTTAGTTTTGGATTTTTCAAGGACGATGCAAAAGCAGGAACTATCAGTCAAACGTCAGACGATTCCGATTTTGGAGCCATCCATCTCAATTTGGCAGCAGGAACTTATGAAGTTGTTGCCATCGGTCACAATGGCTCCGGCACTACGATGTCTTCTCCAGAAAAGATTACTTTCACAAGCAATAAAGTAACAGATACTTTCTATTATTATGGAATTTTGGACGTCACCGACGGAGAAAAAACCACAGAAAGTATCACGCTAAAAAGAGCCGTTGGTATGTTTCGTTTAGTCATCAAAGATGAGATTCCAGAGCAGGCTAAGAAAATCAAATTTTATTATACGGGAGGCAGCAGTACTTTGAATGCCAAAACCGGTTACGGATGCGTGAACAGTAAACAGACTGAGATTTTGGACCTGGTGAAAAAACAGCAGGTTTATGAAGTTTATACCTTTCCTCACGAAGGAGATAAGAAATTGACTGTTTCCATCGACATCTTAGATAAAAATGATTTTACAATAGCCACAACAACCTTTTCGGATGTTCCCATCCTCAAAAACTATATAACGAAATATAGCGGTAAATTGTTTACTGGCTTATCGGGCGGAACAGGCGACATTGACATCGACTTTGTTTTTGATCCAGAATGGGCAGGCGAAAACGAATATGAATTTTAAAAGCCGTATCTATCTGATAATTGAAATCATCTGATAGTTAAAATCACCAGATAGTAGAAGCCACCTGGTAGTTGAAGTCATGAGCCCACTTTAAAAAGGGGCTCAGTTATTTTACATCGAAGAAAGAAGAAAAAATCAAAAAACAAGGAATAATTTTACACAAGAACAAACATAAAAAGAGGGCGTGTCGTAAATCCATGACACACCCTCTTTTTATGTTTATTCATACTTTTTGTGGAAGACCAGCAGGCAGACGGCTCCCATCAAAGCCATAGGTACACCGATAATAGCAGGGAAATGATAACCTAAGGCGAGTGCAAACAATCTAAAAAAGCAAATTGTTGATGGAAGGAAAAATAAATATCCATTTTTTTCGCAATGCCAATGGGTGACAGGGGTGACAGACCCCTCCACAAAAAAAACTGAAAACTCGTGTCACAGGTGTCACCCAACAAACAGGCTCCAATAAAAGGCTCGACAGAAAACGGTGACAGGTGACGCTTTTATATACTCTTTTTTTTATGACTTACCGCGCGAAAATAGATAAAAGATTGATAATCAGAGGGAGACATCCAAATTGGAGGGTAGAGTCTCCAATGCATAAAAAAAAGATGAAAAATAGGTGTCACCGTCACCTTTTGAAAATTTTGTAAAACTTTATGCTTTTCAGAAACAACCTATTTGCAGGAGCGAAATGACTTGTTTACGAGTCCTAAATGACTTGTTTGCGGGTCCTAAATGACTTGATTACGAGTCCTAAATGACTTGTTTGCGGGTCTTAAATGACTTGATTGCAGGTCCTAAATGACTTGTTTACTGGTGCCAAATGACTTGTTTCCAAACACACTTCTTTGGAAGAAAAGCATCAAAAAGGGATAGAAAAGCATCAAAAGGGATAGAAAAGCATCAAAAAGGATAGAAAAGCATCAAAAGGGATAGAAAAGCATCAAAAAGGATAGAAAAGCATCAAAAAGGATAGAAAAGCATCAAAAAGGATAGAAAAGCATCAAAAAGGATAGAAAAGCATCAAAAAGGATAGAAAAGCATCAAAAGGGATAAGTAACTCGGAGAATCTGTGTAACTTTGCGCCATCAATCGAAGGATTGGAAATATTAATAGAGCTCACTTTAAAAAGGGGCATATTTTGAATTCAGTCTGACCAGTGTGGTCATTCTGAGTGAAACATAGCAATCGGCTCCGCTGGTGAATATCTTTCGAGAAATCGCCTTGAAAGAGCCGAAAGCTTCTCTGATAGACCCCAAAAGGGCAAATATCGATCTTTGAAATGTTGAAACCTGGAATATTACCATCCATCGGAGGTTCATCCACATACATCTGCTATATGCATGCATACGATATTTAAGCATCCACCTTGCATCTTACCTGTCTTGAGCTGCAAGACATACGTCTTAACTCCTTAACTTCCTTAACTCCTTTAACTTCCTGATATGCGAAAGTTTAGTTCGTTATAATATAATCGTTCATCAATCTTAGATGTTCCATTTTTCCACAAATATAGATAATTTTCAATTATTAAGAATTGATAATACAAAAAACCTTTGATTTTTAAGAAATTATCCATAATTTTGCACAAAAATAATATAACTCATATAGTTTTTTGTGTAATGAAAAAGATTGTAACTTTTTGCCTGTTATTTGCCGCAATGCTCCCTATGAAGGCTCAAAATGTATTGAGCCTTGACAGTTGCAGAGCCATGGCATTGCGCAATAATAAGCAAATCAATGCGTCAAGACTCAAGAAGGATATCGCTTACAACCTGAAGAAATCTGCAAGAACCAAGTATCTCCCCAAAGTAGATGCACTGGGCGGATACGAATGGTTCAATCGTGAGATTTCCCTTCTCAACAGTAACCAGAAAAGTGCCATCAGCAATATCGGATCCAACTTAGGAGCTGGAGTTACCAACAACCTGAGCACCATGATGGGCGAACTTGTCAGTCAGGGACTTATCTCTCAGGAGGCAGCCCAGCAGATTGGTCAGGCACTCGGAAGCAAGTTGCCGGGAGTAACAGAAAAGCTTAATGGAGCTGGTCAAAATCTGGTAGATGCCTTCCGCACGGACACCCGAAATATCTGGGCCGGCAGCATCATGCTCCGTCAACCTATTTATATGGGAGGAGCCATCATTGCAGCCAACAAGATAGCTGATATTGGCGAGCAAATGGCTGCAAACGATATTGACATGCAGACGCAAAATACGCTTTACAATATCGACCAGGCATACTGGATGGTTGTTTCCTTGAGACAGAAGCAGAAACTTGCCACCAGCTATAGAGATTTAGTCAAGAAACTGGATGATGATGTGCATAAAATGATCAAACAGGGTGTAGCTACAAAGGCAGACGGTCTCAAAGTCGATGTGAAGGTAAACGAAGCGGATATGCAGATTATGCAGGTAGAAGATGGTCTGACCCTCTCCAAGATGCTGCTCTGTCAGCTCTGCGGTATTCCGATGAATCAGGACATTCAGTTGGCTGACGAAGATAAAGAATCACTTGCCCTTTCCGGTCAGGCGATAGATATTCATCAGCAAGAAGCGGCAGCATCCGATTCAGCCAAAAGTACCCGTCCAGAGTTGAAGATGCTTCAGAATACGATTGACCTTTCCAAAGAAAGTGTGAAATTGATACGTGCAGCTTATTTGCCACATGTAGCTTTGACTGGCGGTTATACGATTTCCAATCCTAACGTTTTCAACGGTTTTCAGAAGAAATTTTCAGGAGTATGGAATGTAGGCGTCCTCGTACAAGTACCGGTATGGAACTGGTTTGACGGCACCTATAAAGTACGTGCAGCAAAAGCAACCTCCCAAATTGCTCAAATGAATTTGGATGATACGAGCGAAAAAATCCATCTTCAAATCACCCAAAGTCAATTCAAAGTAAAGGAAGCTGAAAAGAAGCTCAATATGGCACAAAAGAACATCAAGAGTGCTGAAGAGAATCTGAGATGCGCTAACTTAGGATTCAAGGAAGGAGTGATGGATATTACGGATGTTATGACTGCACAGACTGCCTGGCAGAAAGCCCAAAGTCAGAAAATCGATGCTGAAATTGATGTAAAACTTACCCAAATCGGCTTGAACAAGGCATTGGGTATTTTACAATAAACAGGGGATAAACAGTTTGGATCATCCAAAAAAGAACTGTTAACTGTTAACTCTGTTGACAGCATATCTGAATTCAATTAAAAAAAAAAGAATTCTGAAAATTGAAATTCAATTGAAATAAGGATTCTGAAAATTGGGATTCGTTTGAAAAGGGATTCTTAAAATTGGGATTCAATTGAAAAGGGATTCAGAAAATTGGGATTCAAATAAAATATCAAACAAGAAATAGGATTCAACACATTATTATAAGGAATAAAGATTATGTCTAAGAAGTCACAACACAATAACATACTATTGGCAGTAATCGGTTTTACTGCTGTAGTCATCATCGTAGGCGTTATCGGTTTCTTCACTTTAGAGCACGATGACGAAACGATTCAGGGAGAAATCGAGGTTTCTGAGTATAGAGTTTCCTGCAAGTTGCCAGGCCGTATCGTAGAGATTCGTGTCAAGGAAGGCGACTACGTGCATGTAGGCGATACGCTCGCCATTCTCGAAGTACCAGAGGTAAAATCTCAAGAGAAAATGCTCCAGGCTACCAATGAAGCAACCATGGCGCTGCAGGATTTAACGGATGCCGGAGCCCGCAAGGAACAGGTACAGGGCGCTTATCAGCTCTACCAGCAGGCGATGGCTGCTGCAGAAATAGCCAAGAAAACCTACACCCGCATCCAGAATCTCTTCGATGAGGGAGTGATGAGCGGTCAGAAGCGCGATGAAGCTTTTGCTGCCTATAAGGCCACAGAAGCTCAGGTGCAGGCCGCCAAAAGCCAATACGAAATGGCCAAGAATGGTGCCAGAGAGCAAGAGAAGAGAGTGGCTGCCAGCAATACTAATGCTTCTAAAAATGCAGTGGATGTAGTCAAGAACTTGCTCAAGGAAACCATTCAGGTGGCACAGGTAGAAGGCGAAGTTAGTTCTGTCTATCCTAAGGTAGGCGAACTGGTAGGCTTGGGATCTCCTATCATGAGTATCTCCATCATGAACGATATGTGGGGCACATTCAATGTACGCGAAGACCGTCTGGCTGGTCTCAACAAGGGTGCAGAATTCACAGCATTCGTTCCTGCTTTCAACAAGGACATCAAGATGAAGGTATATTATCTGAAAGACCAAGGCTCTTACGCTACATGGAAGGCAACCAAGGATAATGGCGATTACGACCGCAAGACCTTTGAGGTAAAGGCTCGCCCTATCACCAAGTTGGATGGTCTGCGTCCAGGAATGTCTTTGATCATTAAAAAGTAAAGAGAAAAAGTGAAGAGTGAAGAACGAAGAGTGAAGAATTCAATTGTTTTATAACGAAGAATTCAATTGTTTATAACATAAATTCCAGACTGTTCGTTAAGTTCAAAGTTCAACTTTTAAAGTTCTATGTTTAAGAAATTATATCATATTGCCCTCAGAGAATGCGGCATCATGTGGAAGAATCCTATCTATTTCTTCTGCATGATCATCTTCCCCATCGCAGTGGTGATTTTCTTCACCACCCTGATGAAGGATGGTGTGCCTACCGATATGCCTGTGGGCATTGTAGATCAGGACCATTCTGCCACATCCCGCCAGTTGGTGCACAAGCTCGATGCCTTCCAGACCACAAAGGTTGTGTCTCATTACGAGAACATTGCTGAAGCAAGACATGCGATACAGAAGAATGAAATCTACGCCTTCTTAGTCATTCCAAGTGGCACGGAAGCCGGTCTGATGGCTTCCCGCCAACCTAAGATTTCCTTCTACTACAGTAGTGTATCTCTGGCAGCCGGTTCCCTACTCTTCCGCGATCTGAAGACCATCTCCACTTTAGGAGGAGCCGCTGCAGGAATGGCCAAGCTTTCAGCATTAGGCAAGACGAATGACGAGATTATGACCTTCCTGCAACCTATCGCCGTAGATTTGCACATGATTGGCAATCCATACGCCAATTACAATTACTATCTCTCTACCGTGATGGTTCCGGGACTCATCATGCTTTTCATCTTCCTGATTACACCTTATTCTATAGGTACGGAACTGAAGTTCAATAGGGCCAGAGACTGGATGCGAATGGCAGGCAACAATCCTTATCTCGCCATCGCGGGTAAGATGCTGCCCCAGACACTCATCTTCCTGAGCATCTTCCTGCTATTCGAGTTCTATATCTATTATGTATTGGGATTTCCTCATCCGGGTGGCGCAGCGCCTATCATTTTGTTAGGCATTCTGAGTGTATTATCCTGCCAGTGCTTTGGCATTTTTGCCTTCGGTCTGATGCCATCCCTGCGCATGTCGATGAGCATTTGCTCACTTTGGGGCGTGGTAAGTTTCTCCATCTGCGGAGCCACCTACCCACTCTTTGCCATGGATTCACCAATCGAGGCTATCGGACAACTCTTTCCGATGCGCCACTACTATATGATTTACCAGATGAACATCTTCAATGGGTTCCCGATGAGCGATGCAGTACTCCACTGGAGCGCCCTCGTTCTCTTCTGTGCCCTGCCTATCCTCACCATCTGGAACATCAAGAAGGCTATGCTGGTTTACAAATACTTGCCGTAGGAAAGTGAAGAACGAAGAGTGAAGAGTGAAGAAATCAACGGCTTTACTAATCATAAAGTTCAATGTTAAAAGTCCAATATTCTATGTTAAAAAGTAGTTTATTATATAAGATCATCAATGGCATCTGGGATATGTGCTACATCTGGAAAACGGAAATGCGCAATGTGTTCCGCGACGAAGGTGTACTCATCTTCTGCGTCCTGGTTCCATTAGGCTATCCGCTTCTCTACTCGTGGATTTACAACAACGAGGTGGTGAGAGAAGTGGATACGGCTATTGTGGATTTGAGCCACACCCATACCTCCCGTGAGTTTATCCGCGATTACGATGCTGCTCCGGACACCAAAGCCACTTACTATTGCAACAGTCTCGATGAGGCGAAGCAACTGGTACAGAAGCAGGCGGTACACGGCATTGTCTATATTCCTGCCGACTTTGACACGAAGTTGAACCGCGGCGAACAGGCACATGTGGGAGTCTATTGCGACATGAGTCTGATGCTCACCTACAAGGCGATTTATCAGACTGCCCAAGCTGTAGCAAGCCATATCAACTCAGGCATTCAGATTTCGAAAAGTGGTGGTTTTACGGATCGAGACGACGAAATCACTACCGAACCATTGGCCTTTGATGAGGTTCCGATATTCAACACCACCGTGGGTTATGGAAATGCCATTCTGCCGGGCGTGCTGGTACTCATCCTGCAGCAAACCATGTTGTTAGGCATCGGAATGGCGGCAGGTACTTCGAGAGAGTTGAACAGAAATCGCGAACTGATTCCTATCAGCAAGCATTATGGTGGTATTTTCCGAATTGTATTTGGTAAGGCGCTGGTTTATTTCATGGTTTATGCCGTATTGGGTATGTATCTCACATTGGTAGTTCCGAAGATGTTTGGCTTTGTAAGTATGGTTACGTGGACCACGATTTTAGGTTTCCTGCTGCCATATATTCTGTCGTGTGTTTTCTTTGGACTGATGCTCTCGTGCCTGGTAAGATATCGTGAGAATGTGATGCTTCTGGTAGTATTCACCTCCGTGCCTCTGCTTTTCATGACGGGTATTTCATGGCCTCAGAGCAATATTCCAGCCTTCTGGCAAGGTTTCGCCTGGGTATTCCCATCCACATTCGGCATCAGAGGATTCCTGAGAATCAGCAGTATGGGCGCAAGTCTTACAGATATCCTCCCAGAATTCAGAGCATTATGGTTACAGGCGGGCATCTATTTCCTTGCCACCTGCCTGGTATTCAGACAGCAGTTGCGCTCTGCAAGAATCAAAGCAAACCTCCCTGCCGAAGTTGCCGAAGAAGAGGATGAAGCGGAAGAGCTCATCAAAAATCAAGAGGTAAAAGTTACGGATTGACGATACAACCATCGAAAATCTAACTGTTAATTGTTGACTGTTGACATTTTCTAAAATAAAGGTCCTGAGTCAACTTGAAAAAGTCAGAGAACTATCCTCAGGCTCTGGAAAAACAGAAAGGAAAAAAAGGGAAAAGAGGGCGTGCATAAGTCCATGATGTACCCACTTTTATTTTTCCCTGCCCACGGAAAAATTCTTGCGTGGGCAGGGAGAAAAATATTACTTATGTGTACTAACAATCTTGGTAGGAGCCTTCTCGGCATTTCTACGATTAACCACCGTCACGATACTCTGGGCAAGACTCAGAAAAGCCTGACCGGTAACGGAATCAACCTTGGTTGCCGCAGGCGCACCATCATCACCACCCTCGCAGATGCTCTGAACGATAGGAATCTGAGCAAGCAAAGGCACATTCATCTCCTTAGCGAGATTCTTGCAGCCCTCCTTACCGAAGATATAATACTTGTTCTCTGGCAACTCAGCAGGAGTGAAATAAGCCATATTCTCGATAAGACCGAGGATAGGCACGTTCACCTTGTCATTCTGATACATGTCAATACCCTTGCGAGCATCAGCCAGAGCCACCTGCTGAGGAGTACTTACGATAACCGCACCCGTAATGGCAAGAGTCTGAAGCAGGGTAAGATGAATATCGCTGGTGCCAGGAGGAGTATCGAGGATGAAATAATCCAGCTCGCCCCAGTCAGCATCACCGATCAACTGCTTCAAGGCAGAACAAGCCATTCCGCCACGCCACAATGTAGCAGTAGTAGGGCTCACGAAGAAACCGATACTGAGCAGCTTGACACCATATTTCTCGATAGGTTCGATGAGATCTCTGCCATCCTTGTGAACAGAATAAGGACGCTCCTCCTCTACACCGAACATCTTAGGCATAGAAGGACCGAAGATATCCGTATCAAGCAAGCCCACCTTATAGCCGAGCTTAGCCAAAGCAATGGCGAGATTGGCAGAAACCGTACTCTTACCAACACCACCCTTACCAGAACTAACGGCAATCACATTCTTCACCTGAGGCAACAATTTGCCCACTTCAGGACGCGGAGCAGACTTATACTCAGTAACAATCTCCACCTCCACATCCGGAGAAATATGATAATGGATGGCAGCCTCAGCAGCCTTCACCGTACTCTTGAGGAAAGGATCTGTATCACGAGGGAAAAGCAAAACTACCTTCACCTTCATGCCATTGATACTTGGCGTATCTGCCAACATCTCACTCTCGATGAGGTTCTTCTTGGTACCAGGATAAATCACAGTAGCAAGAGCCTCTTCTATCAACTTAGGATATAATGTCATTATATTTATGTATTTGTTTTGTGCAAAATTACCAATAAAATATGTAATAAGCAAATAAAAACTAAATAATTTCAGATATTAAACACTTTTATGTATCTTTGCAGAAATCTGTATATACCAATGCAAGAAATATCAATTAAAACAATGATAAACATTAAGAAGATTTTATTGTCTGCTGCTTTTGTCGCTCTTGGCGGCATTTCAGTACTGGCAACCAGCAAGAGAAAAGAACCAGCCGTCCCTGCTCCTTCCACGATTTATTGGAACGATGTTTACGGCAAGGTTTACTTCAGCAAGAACGCCAATGTTTCCCCTGTTGTCAAGATAGCCCTCAATATGTTCTCAGACGACATGAAGGCCATCTTAGGTTATCCGGCAAAAGAGAAATCAAATGCCAACATTCAGATTTACCAGCTCGACCAGCTTTCCAACAAGGAGTTTTCTTCCATCGAGAAGCTTGGAGTTCCGCTCCACCAGTTTATCACCCAGAAAGATGCATTCTGGATCGGTACCCGTCAGGGCAAAATCATCGTCGTGGGAAGCAACGCCAGAGGAACTGCCTACGGCATCATGGAACTCTCCAGTCTGGCTGGTGTTTCACCCTGGACCAACTATTATCATGTGGCTCCTTTGCAGAAGAAGACGCTCTCCCTTGCCGCAGGATTTGAATCCCTGCAGGTTCCAGCCACAACCTACCGCGGACTCATGCTCAACGACCATGCATGGATGGGCAGAAAGAACCAGAGCCGTCTCTGCCGACTGATGCTCCGCCTAAGAGCCAATACGATATGGGAAGACGAAAAGCATGGGGAAACTTCGGGAAAGCATGAGACAAGTACCGGAAAGCATGATATGAACATCGACAAACAGGTAACTGACAGTTTCGACATTCTCGTGGCAGAGAACGGAAAGGTGACTGAGACCGTTATCGGCAAGAAACGCAACAAGAAACATAAGAAAAGTCTGGAACTCACCAAGCTGATTTGGGAAGACAAACAACTCTCTTTTTCTGACCTTTCGCCAGCTCTGATGCTCAACGAACTCGGTGCAGACAGTCAGGACAGCGGTTCCCGCAAAGGCAAGACCCACAAGTCGCACAGTTCCCGCAGTCATGAAGACGAGGCCTGGATAGCCGATGTCAACAATCCTCAGGCAGGCGCCTACCAGCTTTCCCTTTTCATGGAGCAGGCTTGGAACAGGAATGCAGCCACCGCTGCCAACCTGGAGAAGCACTATGAGCAATGGCTCAGCAAACTCTTCGGCGCTGCTATGGGAAGAAAACTGATGCCGCTCATGAAGGAATACTACCGGCTCACCAACATCCGTCCTACCGGATACATGACCATGCCTTTCGGCGAATACGAATTCCATTCGGGCGAATTCGGCAACGAACTGGAGCGATATCTGTATGATTACGACCTGCTGAAGACCAAGGCAACCAACGTTGGAAACACCCTCACGGCCTATCAGCAGCAAGGATTCCGCAACATGATACTCAATCCTATCCTCATAGCAGCCCTCACAGCCGAGAAAGAATTGGAGGCACAAGAGGCACGCCACATTGCCCGTCCGGGACTTTTCAGCAAGGATGATGAAGCCAAGGCTGCCGCAGCGCTGAGTCTTACCGCCTATCAGAAACTGAAAGCAATCGAACCTTCTGCCCAGCCACCAGTGCTTCCAGGCACGATGACGGCAGCAGAAATCAGGAAAAGTCTGCAGGATGCTTTCGACAGATCGGAAGACCTGAAGCCGTTCAGCTATGCGCTCATCAAGGATGTAATTGCGAAGAATGCCTACCAGTGGACTTCAGCCACACAGAGCAGCATACAGCTATTGCCTTTCACGGGGCACAGTACGCAAGCCGTCTCCATGAACAAGGGTGCCATCCTGAAATACGTGGTGAATACAGACATGGAAGGCGACGCCCGTTTCACCATAGGAGCGATTCCTGACTATACCAACCAGAAAGGAGATATGCGAATCAGCGTCATGATAGACGACCAGGAACCCGTTACGATTTCGCTCAAAGATGCGTATAATCACAACAACTGGAAGATGGATATTTGGCGCGGACAGACCCGAAAAAACTTCTTTACCACACTCAAAAAGGGAAATCATGTGGTAGAAATCAAGGCTTTGGATGATCATATTATTCTCGACCAGTGGATACTCGACTTTGATGTGGACAGAGAATATTACGTGATTCCAGTCAGATAAATGAGAAAAGATAACAGACTTTTAAGTTCTATTTAAACACAATTCGAGCCATCTATTACGACCGAGCTTGGTCGTAATAGATGGCTCGCTTTAATCTTAATAAAGGCTGTCAACTGTTAACTTTCTATTCCTTATTTTTCCAAAGGATTTTCTACAGGGAAAGGTTTGTCAGTCTTTGGCTTTTTCAGATACTTCTCGATACTTTCCACGATCATGGCGCGTGGAGCAATCACCGTAGTACCGACAGCCTTTCTCACGGTATTGAGCACATTCTCATCGCTGGAAGTACCCAATATGTGCATGAAATCAGACTTACCCAACTGTGGAATATCCTGTACGAGCACCATCTGCTCTGCACCGGTCTTTACATCCACCTTGTACAGGCAAGATGAGAATCCGGCAGGTTCTCTCACGATATAAGCAGTAGTGAGTCCCTGCGCCTTAGCCTCCTTCAGGAAAGCCTGCTTCATCTTGTTCATCGACATGGAACCTGTTCCTGTCAGGGCAACAACGCCCGGCACTGCATCCGTACCGATCACATTGGTAGGATCTGTATAGAAGCGGTCGTTGGCAGTAGTTTCCATGCAGTTGATAGAAGGCGTTCTACCACAAATCAGGTGCTCCAAGATACCATTTTTGATAATCGGCAAGTTGGCCTGAGGCTTCAGTCCGTCAGCATCATTCTGATAATAGCCCAGAAGACCCATACCCTTGTAGTTGGCAAGATCACCACGCTGGGTGAGCGAGAGTTTCTTATCGATGATGCGCTTGCCCCAAACAAGGCTTCCCATACTGCTGTTTTCCTGTACAGATCGGTAGGAAACGATAATAGGATAGATATAATTAGCCACAGCCTTAGCCACAGCATCGCCCTCGAAGAGCATCGGACCGATATAGAAATCGTTGAGCGGAGTAGCCTGCTTCACCTCCATCAGTCGCTCGGCAAACTTCTCGATGTCGGCAATCAAGGCAGCCTCATCCAACTCCTTATCAGACGTAACCATACGGTAATAGCGGTCGTTCAAAGTAGAACCGCTGGTGGTGCGCACATTAGCGTGAGCACTGATTTCAGCATAGCCATTGCAAGCCTTCTGCTTGATGCCTTCCGTATTGAGACGGTAGATGTCGCTGTTCTTGCAGTGGATGTTCACGTACGTATTGTAGAGAGCTGGATATTTCAGGAAGATAGCCGAGAGTTTCTGAGCCAGATTTTCCAGCTTCTGATAGCTGATAGGGTCCTTAGGCTGCGCATCTACATTCACATTTGGCTTCATCGCAAGCATATCAGGAATGCCCTTTTCCTCCTCCGGACGAGGATTGTTCTGCATGTAGTTCTGCTTGTAAGCCTGAGAATTCAGACTGTACTTATACATCATGTCAGAAG
Organism: Segatella hominis; assembly: GCF_004535825.1. Lineage (GTDB taxonomy): Bacteria > Bacteroidota > Bacteroidia > Bacteroidales > Bacteroidaceae > Prevotella > Prevotella hominis. Next base: position 14,815 of record NZ_SGVY01000022.1, read on the forward strand.
CCTTCCAGAGTTCACGGCGGATATTGTCGTAATCTACCTCACTGCTGAAGTAGAGGTTGGCAAACTGACCCGGTTTCATATCGCTGGTGTTCTGATAATCGCCCAATTTCAGAGAAATACCACCCATGGCAATGACAGGATTCTTCTGTGCCTTGACGATTCCACCTAAAGAAGCCATCACGTCGAATTCCTGGCTGCGGGCCATATTGTAATCCACGTAGAACGCCTTCGGATAGTTAGGATAGAAGAGTTTCTGCTGGGTGCGCTGCAACTCGTCAGCCATCGCCGCAAAAATCGTCTTGTCGTCTGCAGCACGCTTGGTCTTCACATCAGTAGTAGGTTCAGCGACCTTCACCTCTGTATTCTTCAGTTCAGGAGCAGGAAGGATGCGAGCCTGCTGATCTTCCTTCTGACGGCGCTGGGTTTCAATCTTGGAAACGAAGATCATAGGCGATGAAGCCGATACAGGAACCCAACCCGACTCTGCACCACACATACCGGTAAAGGTACTGATGCTATTGCCAGCCGCAGCGATATTGGAGAACATAGACAGAGGCGTACCGATCATATCCACACCTCTCACGAGTTCATCCTTTCTACCATCGACATACACACGATACACCTCGATAGGAGTCACATTGAAGGAGTTCAGACTACCGCCCTCACCAGTGAGCGTAAAGCCGCTGGTCACGGTCTTGAAGAAATAGCCATAAGGCTTGTGCTGCTTTTTGGCTTCATCGATGAGCATCTTTCTGAGCTGTGCATCTGTATAAGGCTTGGAAGTCTCTACGATGAGGTTAGACTGGCGAGAAACCGGGTCGTTTCCGCCCACCATACGTCCATGTCCATTGCTCTGAGGGAAACCCTCCAGCGGCACACGGCTCATCAGGAAGTTGGTAAGCACACCATTTGTGACATTCATCACTCTCTGCGCCTTCACACCCTCGTCATCATACTTGTAGTAACCATTCAAGGCATTGCCATGATAGTACTGCAAGGTAGGGTCACAGAACACATTGAAAGTCTCAGGCAAGAGTTTCTGACCTATCATCTTCTTGAAGGTCTGACCACCCGACTTCATGCGATGACCCTCCAAGCGGTGACCGAAAATCTCATGGAAGAAGACACCACTGGCAGGACCCGACATGATGGCAGGACCGGTATATGGGTCGGCGATAGGTGCATTGCGAAGAGCCTCCAATCGCTCCACCATGTTCTTGGCGTCAGCTATCATCTGAGCCTCGCTTGGGAAGTCTTCGAGAGTATAGGAGAGATAGTCCTGGTTGAGCGGACAGTTCATGCCATCGGGCGCCATCACCGAAGCGGAAATCATGACACGAGCCACACGACGGTTCTGCACGATTTCTGAGCCATCGGTATTGACGAAGTAGTTGCGATATACCTCAAACTGGATATTGGCAGTACCCTGCTCGATATTCTTATACTGCTTGAACACATTGGTAATCTTATTCAAGCGGTCTTGCCAAAAGTTGATGTCGATGTGCTTCTGTCCTTCTGCCAAGTCCTCCTCGTAATAGGATTCCACCGGAGCCTTGGAGAAACAAGGAGCCTTGTCCTCGTTGTCCTGACCTGTCAAGGTCTTCGACTTAGCCTGCTCCAAGTTGCCGAGCGCCACGTCATAGCGTCGGAGTGTCTCCTTCCAGATAGCCTGACGCATGGCAGGAATCACCTGTCCGCTCAGTGGGATGAGCACGCCCTGTCCATTGCGAGCATTCTGTCCGGTAGCGCCACTGCCCTGGTTTTTGTACTTGAAGTTGTCGAGTTCGTAGCTACCAAGTCGAATCTGTGGAGTCACCATTCTCTGTCGGCTACTATCGGCAGAAGCCACACCAAGGTTGCTCTGTACCACCACCATCTTGGAGTCCTGGAGTCGCAAACTCATGAAATAAGGAGCCGTCTTCTGCTTGCTGAGCGACTCCATGCTATACTTCAGTTCCTGCTTGAGGGTGGTGAGGAGCGAGTCGCTCCCCTTCCCTTGCGCTGAAACCTGCAATGTCATCCCCAAGGAGAGGATGGCAATGCCTATTTTATTAGCTTTCAAATTAAACATAAATATATAATGTTACTTATTTATCATCATCTTCCAACAAAGCAGCCACCTTGTTCACGTAAGACTTATAATAAGGTGAGTCTTGGATGTCAGGAGAGAAAGCATTTGAGAGACGCTGGTTATAAGCCTTGTCCAGAATGTTGAAGAAGTCTCTTTCCAATGCGTATGGAGCGAAAGAAGAGTTGTTATGGTCGAGGATAAACTTCAACTTATTCTCCAACATACTGATTGGAGACAAACCTTTCTGCTTGGCTATCTTCTCATACTCAGCTGCCACCTTCTTGTCGGCATCAGTAGATGCCACATACTTTGGCATCTCAACAGTAGGAAGTTCTACCTCCTTATTAGCAGTTACCTTCTTAGCCTTGAAAGGCTTGCTGAGGATGTCCTTCACTGTCTTCACCAATTCTTCGCCACGCAAGTTAAACTTGACGATGTTTCCCTGTGGGTCAATCAGCACGGTATGAGGTACACCACGCACATTGTACAGACGTACGATGTCGGAGCCCCATCCCTTCAAGGTAGAGACATGAATCCAGTTCTTGTCGGTCATTTGATTCTTGTTGATGCAGTTCACCCACTCGTTCTTCTTACTGTCGATGGAATAGCTGAGCACCTTGAAGTTGTCGGAAGATGCAGCCTCAGCCAATGCTTGCTTCACGAAAGGAATCTCACGGCGACAAGGCGCACACCAGGAAGCCCAGATGTCCAAGAAGACAAACTTGCCCTTCAACTGAGACAACGACAAAGACTTACCATCTAGACCTTTTGCAGAAAAGTCAGGTGCGGCACTCCCCTCTCCCATCTGGTTGGTAAGGAGCTGATTTGCCAATTCCTTGTAGATAGGATGCTCGTGCAATCTCTCAGGCATAGCCTTCATGAAGACATCATGCAGCACCTGTGGCTTATACATATAATAGAGGTCGTACTTCAAGATAAAGAGGGCAGCTTCGCTGTCGATGTGCTTCAAGAAGTAGTCCATCACATCTACCTTATAATATACGCCATTGGCATTGAACATCGCACTATGATATGGCATGTATTTCATGTCATCCTTGATGATGCTATCAGGCAAAGACTTGCGCAAATTGTCGATATTGCGTTTTGCATCATCAGCATTCTTGCCGTGCAACAAGACATACCCCTTGAATATGTCATTGTTAGTCGTTCCCTCTGCCTTGGCACCTGTAGGGAAATTGGCATCGAAAGGAAGCACCTTGATATTTCCTGGCTCCAAGAGAAGCTGTACTGCACCATTGTCAAAGCCCGTAATCATGGCAGCCTCCGTAAATTCAGGAGCAGTGCCCTCGAAATGGAAACGGCGATTCTTGACAATAGCAGAATCCAAGAGCACCTCCTCACCATTGACGATATGCTTGAGATACACCTTCTGGATAGCCTTCGGCTCATAACGCATAGAGTCACGAGTCATTTCACCATCGATGGTGAAATGTCGGGAGCCTTGCGCCATCAGTGGCAAAACGCCCATGATGCCAAGTGCTAATAACATAATCTTTTTCTTCTTCATAATTATTATCTTGTTAGTTATTTGTTAGTTTCTCATTGAGGAAAGCATCCAACTTATCTCCTCTGAGGTTGGTTGCGATGATATGGTTCTCGCCATCGAGGATGAAGATAGCAGGCACACTCTTCACATCGTAGGTCTGTGCCACCTCGCACTTCCATCCCTTCAGGGAACTGACATTGATCCATGGCAATCCATCTTGGCTCACCGCTTTCTCCCAACGGTCTTTCACGTTGTCGAGCGAAACACTGATGATTTCCAATCCCTTCTCATGATACTTCTCATAAATCTTCTTCAACGAAGGATTGTTGAGGCGACAAGGTCCGCACCAAGAAGCCCAGAAATCAACGATTTTCACCTTCGCCTTCACTTGACTGAGGGTAACGACATTGCCTTGTAGGTCTTGCAAAGTGAAGTCAGGAGCCTTCTTGCCTTGCGTCACCTTCTCCATGCGTTGGATGCGCTGCAACATGATTCTGCCGCTAGGGGTATTCTTAGCCCCCTCACCCATGGAGTTATATAAGCGACGAGTTTCCTCTAGATTCAACTCTGCCATCAAGGCATTGCTATTGTAAGTATAGGCAGCCAACACATCGTCATGCTTCTGCAAGAAAGCCTGCGTCTCGGTATGAACCGACTGACGAAGCGTTTGCAGAGAGTCGTTGGTAGCACTGGCACTGCGGAACTTATTGGCAGCTCTCAAAGCATCGTAACGCTCTTGCATTGCCTTGGCTTGCTCATGCAACTCAGCCGAGCGCTTGGAGAAAGCCGTCCACTCATCTTGCAGAGCGCCTCCCTTGACATAGGCTCTATTGTCATTGCAGAGGAAAGCTTGGTACTTGGCATTAGGTTCCGCAATGAAGTTGAAACCACCACCATAACCTTTCACAACCAACTGCGCCATGACAGGTTCCTTGACCATCGCTTTCAACTGAAACTTAGGTGCCTTGAAAGAAGCCGCACCCAAGGTATCCACTTGATTCTCACCCACCTGAGCCACCAAAACAAGTTGCCCGGATGGTATTCCCTCTATCTTGCCCGACACGGTCATATTAGACTGGGCGTAAACCTGAAAAGCACCACTCGCCAAAGCGAGCAGTGACATAGATATGCGTTGTATCATTGACTATCTTTACTGAATGAATACATGTGAGCGAACTGCACATCAAGGATTTTGCCGAAGGCATTGCCGTCAGCATCCTTGTCACAGAACATCGTATAACTCTCATCCACATCGGCAGAAGTAGTGAGCTTGATTTCTGCCACTGCACCATTGTCACCCTTGTTCATACCGATGCTGAGGTAAAGACCTAAATCACCGAAGTTGGACGACAACGTACTATTACTCTCTGAGTCATAAGTACGGAACTTGATGATGCTTACTGTATAGCCCACTGGAGCCGTATAGATTACTTCCTCATCACCATTCGACAGATTGTGACGAATCACTTGGTCATCCTTGGCATAGAAGATATAGTTGGTAGAGAACCAAGGGTTGTAAGTGATGCTAGCCAAGTTGCTGCCCGGATGGAAATCAGGAAGGCGCTTGCCTGTGATGGTATAGGCTGCCTCTGAAGAAGAAGCATCCTCATCGTCACCACCTCTTGTAGCCTTCGCCTTACTATTCTTTCCACCATCGACAGAAGTCAACTCATAGAGATAGAAGTTGTCTGCATTGTCCTTGAAGATGAATTGTGGCTTGGCATCCTCGAAGAACTCAGAGTGAGAAGCGATGAAAGCATATACAGCCTGCTTGCCCACTGGTGACAACGAACCCAAGGAAGAGAAATCTACATGAGCATCCTTGACCGCCATAGAACTCTGTGTACCAGCAAGGCCATCCATACTCCAAGCAGGAACATAGTCACCATTCGACTGATAGATGAATCGGTTGTTCTTGGCATCCCACAAGACGAAGTTGTCTGCCGTAACAGTAGCTGCGGTCACCTGATAATCACCAGGATGGAGTGTGTTATCATAGGAAGCAGCACCAGGCACCATGAAGTAAGGAGCCATCTTGCCAATATAGAACTGACCATCACGAGAAATCAAACAGTCAAACTTATTAAACGTAGCACTACTGCCCACATCAACGAGTCGGCTAGCCACAAAAGGGGTTGACCCTGTCGGAACCAATGGCACATCAAAGCGCTGGAGTCCTTTCAAGGTATTGTAAGAATAACCACGTCCATCAGCATTGAACACCATCAAAGCAGCCGTTGCCGTTCTGGAAGAAATATAAGTGGTGAAGCCCAACTTAATGGCATTAGAGAATACATTATCGGTAGTTGTTGGAAAGGCAGTCTGATAAGCATTGCTTCTACTCTCCAAACTGCTTCCTATCTTCTCCACGTTACCCAAGTAGGTCTCGCTACCCTTCTGATGCAAGAAGAACAAGCTATTCTTGAACAAGAGACGAGTCTTTACATTCAAGTTGGCATAGTAATCCAAATCGGTGGTCTTGTCCTTTACTACCATCATCAAGTTATAACTTCTATCGGTATTGGCAGGGAAATCCAAATCGACATAACCTCTTGTATGAAGTGTGTCACGGAGCGTCTTGGTTGTCTCACGACCTGTCATCGGATTGGTTTCCGTTACCTTATAGGAAGAATACCAAGTGAAGTCAAGGTTGTCATAGTTGTCAGCCAAGGTCTGCTTTAAATTGGCTTCCACTCTCTGCACCTTGTTTTCCGTCATAGGCATCTGGATTTCGATGACGCTACCCGACACGCCCGCGTATGCACTCGGCGTGTAGGTCACATCACTGATATCGACCTTGTTGAGATCATCGAAATGATAATCATAGTTGCCTTTATCCTCATAGCAGGAAGTGAGCATCAAAGCACTCATGGCAACATATAGTATTTTTTTCATAATCCTTCTGTTTTAGAATATTTATTTTCTCTTCTGGCTCTTGGCTTCTGGCTCTACTACACCATCAGGGAACAAGTTTGGTTCCGCTGCCTTAAACATAGTGTAGAGATAATAGATGACCTGCTCGCCATAGTACATACTATTCCAGTTGGCATTAGCGTCCCATACTGGAACATTCTGCATACTGGCATCATCCCATTGCAATGACACTGGGAAGAGTGTGAATGGCTTGAAACTATCACCTGCCTCTTGCTTGGCTATCTGAATCATCTTCTTGTACTTGTCTGCAGAGTAAGCACCATAATATTTCTCTATCATAGGCTTAGTCTGCTCATCTGTCCAGAAGGCTGGTTCCACAACGTCATAATCTACGCCATCCACCATTGGAACACTAAACGCAGAGTTGAATCCCCAGAAGTTGTAGCCTTGCTCAAACAGATTGTTGTAGTTCTCCATCATGAGGCGAACGGCATTTTTGTTGGCTGCCACAAGAACTTGCTCATTATTAGATCCCAATTCTTGCTCCTCATTCTGAGTATTAATACCCAAGCTTGAAGCCAAAGTACCAAAGCCATAACCATCATAATAGCCAAAGTACTTATCCTGAAGATCACCCCAATAATCTGGTCGGTCGTACTCACCATAATAGTAATCACCACCCAAGAAAGGAATGTCGTATGGAATCGCTTCGTTAGGATTTTCCTTATGCCACTCTCTTACGGCAGTAATCAAAGCTGGATTGTAAGTATTGCACTGCACGTCACTTCTATCATTGCAGAAATCAGCCTTTCTCAAAGTCTTGGCGATAAACTTATACTTATCCTTGCTATAAGCGCCATAGATGTCATCATCCCAATTGGATGGCTCGGTATATGACTCTGTAGTATAGATAATGAAGCTGTCGAAGTCCTTCATGCTCTTATCCCCTTGCTCAAAGGAAATCTTTGCCGCATAAGTGACATTTTCTTGTGCAGGGCGAGCTACTGCTACATACACGGTAGTGTCGTATGCACCTGCCTTCAACTCCACCTTTGGCAAAGTAACCGAAGCCTCATCATATCCATCTACAGCATCAGCCTTGAGGGTAATAGGAGTTACCTTGTCTGACAAATGACCCAAGAGACGGATACGAACAGGTACATATCCCACCTCTGGCTCTGTAACTACAGAGTCGGCGAAGTTGATAGTGGAAGTCAAGTCATCCTTAGAGTCATAATTGAAGTAGAAGCCATCCGATTCACCTCCAAACAAGGTTGGATCTTCCTTGCTACAAGCAGAGAAGACACCTGCGAGGATGACCATTCCCAATATGTATAATGTATTTAAATGTCGTTTCATAATTAATTGTTTGATGTATTGTTAGATTCCTCATCTGTCCATCCATATTCCTTCTCACCATCTGGCAATGGGAATACATAACGGTTTTCCGACATGCTCACGACATCATCGGTATTTACATCGTGAGAGTAATCAAGAGAGGTGATACCATGACGTTTCAAGAAATAGAAGTATTGACCCTCTGCATAGAACTCCTTACGATATTCCTTGCTCAAAGCCTCAGTTCTAGCATCCTCATTAGCAAATGAGGTATAAGCTGAAGAGTTGGAGATACCACGACGACTTCTTACGATGTTGATATATCGTGGTGCATCTGCCAATGGTGACATCTCGCAAAGGATGTAATACATCTCCGGAAGACGAACCAATGGGATGATGCCATCGTCATTCTTCAGATACTTACGACTGATGACACGACTCACTCCATCATATACATAAACTCCAGCACCACGACGGGCACGGATGTCAGCATCACGCTCGTTACCCTCTGCCTCGAAGATACGCTTATAGTTTGCCAAACTTGTCCAATACTGAGTAGTGAAGCTAGGTCCTTCGGCAAAATAAGACGAGATATTGTCGCTCATCTGATACTTGTTGATGCCAAAGAGTGTCTCTGTATATTGAGCAGGATCATTGGTATTGGAAGTCTGCAAAGCCAAACCACTATGGTTGATTACCTCCTCTGCACTGGCGATAGCCTTGTCTGCCTCTCCTGCATAGCAAGCCACACGAGCCTCCAAAGCTTTCACCGCATAATAGTTCATACGATTTCTACGCTCATTGTCTGCCAGGTTGGTAGCCTTGTCTGCTGCCAGGTATTGCTCGGCTTTCTCCAAGTCTGCCTCTATTTTCTGTACGATAGTCTCGGCTGAGAGGCGAGGAAGTTTCTCACTGTTTGCTACCTCACGATATGGAATTGTCAAGGTTGACTTACCTGTCTGATAATTCATAGGTCCCCAGCCACGCAACAAGTCGAAATGGAGATAAGCTCTCAAGGCGTATGCCTCACCATAGTAGAGGTTGCGAGTCTGTTCATCGAGAACTCGTGTTCCATTCTTATCCAACCACTTGATGAGGTTATTGGCATTGGCAATCAAGTTGTAAGACTTCAGCCAAATTGCTGCCAAACGAGACTTGGTGTAGTAGCCATCTGATTGCTGTTCATACTGATAGATTGCCTCACGATCGGTAGTTCCGTCTGGAATGCAGTCGTAAAGTTGAGCCAACTGGTCGATAAGGCCAAAGCTCATGTCGTGTCCGTAGCTGTCTTCATCCGTCAAGGAGATATAGATACCAGCCAAGGCACTCTCAAAACCCTCTGGTGTCTCAAACAACTCTTCTGCCTTCACGTCGGTCTTAGGACTGACATCAAACCAGTCTGAGCATGAGGTCAGGCAGGCAGAAGCCACTGCTATTACACCTATATATAATAATCTGAATTTCATAATTTACAATATTATTTGAAGATAAGTGACAGAGATAATGTATATGAGCGAGCGAATGGATAATCCAAACCTCTCTCCATCTTGATGCGAGACAGTCTGAACAAGTCGTTTGTCGTGAAGTTGAGCGACAAGACATCAATGTTCATCTTGCGCAAGAAGTTGAACTTCTCATAGCGCATACGATAGCCCACGCTCATGGTTGACATCTTCAACTCGTCATCATCCATGATGAAACGGGTACTCTGCTCTGTCTGACTAGCACTGGCATCCAAGGAGAACTTCTTGAAATAGGTAACATCTCCTGGCTTCTGCCAACGGCTGGTCATAGCACGCTTGTCCAAGTTGTAAGCGATGTTACGATTCTCAATCTTGTCCACCAAGGTAGAGTTATATACAATACCACCCCATTTATAAGTGAAACCGACATTGAAGGTCAAGTCCTTATAGTTGAGTGAGCTACTGATGGTACCGCTCACCTTTGGATTGGTATCACCTACTGGCACCTTGTCATTACTGTTCCATTCAAAGGTCTTCTGTCCATCACGTGTCAAGAACACTTCCTTACCTGTCACGGGGTCGATACCCAAGGAACGAACCGTAAACAAGGTGGTGGTAGAATAGCCCTCTTGCAAGATTGGCAGTGGCGCACTCTTGGAAGCCAACTGGCGCTCGTTGATCTTACGGAGATAATCCGAGATCTTACGAATCTTGTTCTTGTTATGGTTGGCGTTGGCATTGATGGTCCAATAGAGTTGCTTACGCAAGTTCTGGTAAGCGATGACATTCAAAGACACATCGAAACCGCGGTTCTGCAACTCACCTGCATTGATGTTCTGAGAGTTGAAACCGGTAGATGGAGCCAAGTCATACTGGGTCATCATTTGGCGAGTGATGTTGTTGTAGTAGTTGAACGAAGCATTGATGCGGTTCTTCCAGAAACCGATGTCAACTCCCAAGCTCAACTGGTCGGTCTTAGCCCACTTCAAGTCAGGATTGTTCAAACCCTGCAACATTGCACCCAAGGTTCCGAATGAGTTGTATGGTTTCATCGTATTGGTGAAGGTATAGAACTCAATGGTCTCGTAAGGAATAGAACTTTGCTCACCAGTCACACCATAAGTAGCACGGAACACCAAGTTGGAGATACGACCTTCGAGCCATTTCTCTCGATAAGCATTCCAGCGTACACCGGTTGACCAGAATGGGGTAAAGTTATTATTGGTATAGCGAGAGGAGTTCTCCTCACTCAAGTTGAAATCAACAGAGTATCTATTGTCATAGCTATATGAAATCTGTCCGATAAAGCTCATGGTACGTGATATGGCTTCCGAACCACTTGGATTGGTTGACATCTTGTTACCGAAGATGAAATCATCCATGTGACGGTCAGGATAACCAGTGGCAGAAAGGTTTACATAGTTATTGCGATCCTCATTCACAGTCCAGTTGGCAAACATACTGATCAAGTGCTTGTCGATAGGCAAGTTGTAGTTGATACCCATGTTGCTAGACCAAGAGGTGGACTCACCAGTGTTCTTGGTATAACTACCCTTCAAAGTCTTGTCTGTCTCGTTGGCAAAGTCTGTATGGTCAGCAGGCAAGAATCTCTCTGTACGTGCAGTTCCACGAGTATATTGCAAAGACTCCGTGAAGCGCAAGTTGTCGAGAATCATGTACTCGAAGTTCAAACTGCTGGCTATGCTGAGGCTTCTAGAGAAGTCCTTGACACCGATATTTGAGTTGTAAAGTGGGTTAGTTACGGTAGTACTTCCCGCAGCAGTAAAGTTATCCAATATCTGGTCATAACCTCCTTGCGCATTGGTCATGCGGTAGTATGGGTTTGCCTGACTATAAGATGAATAGGAACCGTATGGAGAATTGTTACCAGATGTTTCCGACAAGTTGATGTTGGCTCCTACGGTAACACGCTTTTTACGATAAGTCATGGAGAAGTCAACACCCTTGGTATTGTTGGATGATCCCTTCATCACACCTGGTTGGAAGGCTGCATTGACACCCAAGCTATATCTGAACACATCCGTACCACCTGCGGCAGTCAAGGAGTGACGTGTCTGTACGGCTGTACGCAAAGGTTGTGAGAGCCAATAGGAATCAACACCTGCCAACACATTGCGACGCAATTCGTTATAGCGGTTCATGCTGCTTACGCTATTAGGGTCATAAACACCTGCCATCCACTCAGTCTGCAACTTCTCGGCTGCATTCATCATGTTATAATCGGTCAAGTCTGGTGACTGAATAGTCAATGTTCCATTGTAAGCCACAGACAAGGCGCCATCAGGAGCCACCTTTGTAGTGATAACCACAACGCCATTACTTGCCTTCGAACCATAGATAGAGGTAGCGGCAGCATCCTTGAGGATTGTCACATCGTCAATACGCTCTGGGTCGAGGGAAAGGATACGAGTCATAGGTACTACGAAACCATCAAGTACAAACAAAGGTGTATTCGGACGACTTGATACGTTGTCAAGCAACAAGTCCATAGAATTCATGTTAGACACAGAACCCAACGATTGGTCACCACGCATCTGAAACTCTGGCTGCGCAGTAGGGTCAGAACCATTCGAGTTGTTCTCCTTCACCTTGAAACTAGGGTCAAAGAACTGAAGGCTCTTCAATATATTGTTTGGATCGATACGGCGCAATTCGTCACCCTTCACCGTAACATAGTTACCAGTAAAGCTCTTCTTGTTGCGTCAGCTGATACCTGTAACAACCACCTCATCCACATTGTTAGCATTGGCTGTCAACACAATCTTCATATCACGATTTGGACGAAGAATCTGGATAGACTTGGTCTCGTAACCGATATAAGAAATACTGATGGATGACTTACGGTTGATGCGCAAACTGAACTTACCATCCTCATCGGTAATACATCCAGAAGCGCCCTTCTGCTTGGTTCCATTGGTGACTGATACGGTAGCACCCACCAATGGTTGATGGTCGTCACCTCCAATGATAACACCACCAATAATAAAACTCTGCGCATCGTCTTCTTGTCGTTCGTAAGAAGATATGACGATGGCACGGTGTCCACCTTGGTAGTCGATGCGAACATTTTGGTTACCAATCAATTCGCCCAGCACCTTGTCAAGTGGTTTGTCCTTGACATTCAAGGTGGTGAGATCATTGATACCCACAAGTGTCACACCCTGGAAGATCAAATCGGCATTGACCGACTTGGCTACTTTCTTCAGCACACTTCCCAATGTCTCATTACTTACTCGCAATGTCACCTTTTCCTCTTTCCATCCATCATCAGAAGGACGTACTTTTTGCGCATTGGCTGAAAGTGGAGGGAACATCTGAACAGGCGCTCCTACCAAAAGGCTTGCGAGACAAGTAGATTTCAATAAGAATTCTCTTTGCTTCATGAACTTTTCGTTTAATTGAACTCTCTCTTATGTTGTTTATATTTATTATTTCTATTATTGCATCAAGGCGTCAAGGATGTCTGCATGATGTTTGTCTGTGCAATACTTTTCCTTGTAGGCTTTTAGCAGAGGTTCTACACGCTCTATGTTCTTGCCACCTTGAATATAATTGGTCAACACCGAATATAGTACAGCATCTCTTCGTGCTCCATCATAATAGGAAGCCAACTCATTGAACATAGCTTCCAACTCATTAGGACGCTCATATTTCTCTCCTTTCTTTTGAGCTGCCTTTGATTTCTCGTAAGCCATATTCAAAAGCAAGAAAGAGCAATAGTCAGGACAGTTTAAAGAGGCGGCATCATCACGTAAAGTAACGTCCTTCAATATGTTCCAATAATCGCCAACACCCTGCTGAGCAATAGGAAGTTTACGAGTTTCCTCATACATTGGAGGATACTCGATGAAAGAAGAAAAGGCTTGTCCTTCTGCCTCAGCCATTACGTAATTGGCTACCTCATCGGCTACCTTTGCCTTGGATTCCGCTACTAGTTGCTTGGCTTTGACTAACAACTTCTCGGAGTCCTTGATTCTATCCACAGGTTTCACATCCACAACAATACAAGCCAAAAGTTGTGACTTATAACGGATGCTCTTCTTGAAATCATTGAAGGCGGCATAAAGTTGGTTGGCAGCAACTGCACTCTCGCTTCCTGAGAAAGAAAGATTCTTCACTTGCTTTCCAAGATATTGCACATCCACATGCAAACTATCTCCTGGCATCAACAAGACGGTAGTTCGTCCATTGATAATCATCGATACCATCTGGTCGCTGTTGAATGAATACACATGCTCCTCACCTGGGTTGGTATGGAACTCTTGTCTGATAAATGGACTTTGCACACAGTCGAAATACACCATATCTCTTTGATAGCCATCAATATTGGCACTCAAAACGGTACGCTTGCCTTGTGCAAAAGAAACTAAGGAAAGACACATCAATCCCATTGTTAGGATGACTTTTTTTCTCATACAGATTCTTATGTTAAGGGGTTAATTAATAAATTAGACTTTAGATATAATATCGTAAGTCATCGTACATAAATCAAAAAAAGCGTCCCCTTCAAGCATCACAGCCCGAAGAGTGCGCTCTCATTCATTTTTTAATATTTTGCCTATAACAAAATTCTTTTTCATTATTCGATAACCACAGTTGTCCAACCATGCTTATCCTCGATGGTACCATACTGGATTCCACGGAGGGTATCATACAGATGCTTAGAGATAGGACCTGGCTTCTCACCGAAGTTGTAGCGCTTGCCTGTATCCAAGTCGTCGATGTAGCTGATAGGACTGATCACTGCAGCAGTACCGCAAGCTCCAGCCTCCTCGAATGTATCCAACTCATCCTCTGGAATCTGTCGGCGCTCTACCTTCAGACCCAAGTCTTCAGCCAACTGCATCAAACTCTTGTTGGTGATAGATGGGAGGATTGAGGTACTCTTAGGAGTTACGTATGTATTGTTCTTAATACCGAAGAAGTTGGCTGCTCCACACTCGTCCATGTATTTCTTCTCCTTGGCGTCGAGATAGAACTCGCAAGCATAACCCTTCTCGTGAGCGATAGAATTGGCTCTGAGAGAAGCAGCATAGTTGCCACCCACCTTATAGATACCTGTTCCGAGAGGAGCAGAGCGGTCGAAATCACGGATGATGACGTATGGGTTGGTAGAGAATCCACCCTTGAAGTATGGACCTACTGGGGTTACAAAAATCAGGAAGCAATACTCCTTAGAAGGATGCACACCCACCTGAGGACTTGTACCGATGAGCAAAGGACGGATATAGAGCGTAGCACCACTCTCGTAGGTAGGAATCCACTCCTGGTTGAGGCGAACCACCTTCTTGACCATTTCCTCAAACATTTCTGTAGGCACCTCTGGCATAAGAATACCACGGCATGTGCTCTGCAAGCGGGCAGCGTTCTCGTCCATGCGGAACACACGCACCTTGCCATCAGGGCAACGGTAAGCCTTCAAACCCTCGAAAGCTTCCTGACCATAGTGCAAGCAAGTTGCAGCCATGTGCAATTTCAAATACTCATCAGAGCAAACTTCTATTTCGCCCCATTTGCCGTCGCGATAGTAACAGCGAACATTGTAGTCAGTCTGGCGATAGCCGAATGACAAATTAGACCAATCCAAGTCTTTCATAACATCTTATTTTTAAATGTTCTACTAATATTTAGCCGCAAAATTACAAAATATTCCGTTAATCTGCAACTTTTTCGTCTAATATTTAGCAAAAACGTTATTATTATTCGTTTTTTCTTACGCAAAGTGCATATTTACATAGATTTATGTATGTTCTTACGCAACGCATTTATTCCTTCTTCCATTTTTCTTTCACTTTTGAAGATTCTTCTTATGATTCTTCGTTCAGCAGTTTCTTGATTTCTTCGTCGGCCTTGGTGAGTTTGTCCCTGCAAAGCTTTACCAGCAGTTTGGCACGCTTCAACTGCTCTGAGAGCTGGTCAATATCCAGTTCATCATTTTCCATTTTCTCTACGATTTCTTCAAGCTCTCTAACAGCCTGCTCGTATTTGATTTCTTCTTTTGCCATACGCTTTATCTGATTATTATGCTTTTATTCTAGTTAGTTTTTCGATACTTCCGACTTGACTGCTCCATCCGCAAATCTCGTTTCTATGATGTCTCCTTCCTTCAACTGCCCTGCCGAGCGCACGCTTTTCCCGTCTTTCAAGGTAATACTATAGCCGCGCTTGAGCAGCAATTCCGGGTCTTGCGCCTTCATGCGCTGGGCGAGCATCTGCAGTCTGTGACTTTCATTGAGCAGTTTTCTTTCGGCTATCGGCTGCACATTCTGCGAAAGGATTTCGAGATGGCGCTGCGCCCGCGACAGTTTTTCCTGTACATGAGAGGAAAGGCGAGCCATCAGTCGGTCGAGCCTTGCACCCTGTTTTGTCTTTACCAATGAGAACTGCACAGGAATTCCGCTGCTCAATCTTTCGAGCCTCATGCGCTCCACCTGCAGTCTGTGCTTCACATTCTGCACGATGGTTTCCTGAGCATCCATCACGCGAACATACACTTCCGTGAGATGGTCGATGAGGAAAGCCGCTGCTGCCGTAGGGGTCTTCACACGGCGGAAGGAAATCATATCGAGCACGCTTTCATCCCGTTCATGTCCGATACCCGTGATGATAGGCAATGGGAAATTGGCCACATTCTCTGCCAAGGCTAAGGTATCGAAACCCGACAGATCGCTGGTTGCACCTCCACCTCGGATGATGACCACGCAGTCCCACTGTTCCCACTCAGCATTGATCTGATTGAGGGCAGCAATGACGCTCTGCTCTACTCCCTCGCCCTGCATCGTGGCAGGAAAGAGGGATGTGACGAACTGCAATCCATATCCATTATCAGCCAACTGGTTGCAGAAGTCTCCATATCCGGCAGCCGAAGCACTGGAAATAACGGCGATGCGCTGACAGAACATCGGGAGCCTCAGCTCTTTCTGCAGTTCAAAGACTCCTTCTTCCTTCAAGGTTTGGATAATCTCCTGCCGCTTTCTCGCCATATCGCCCAAGGTATAGTTAGGGTCAATATCATCCACAATCCATGAGAAGCCGTAGTTTTCATGAAACTGCGCATGTACCTTGAGCAGCACCTTCATTCCGGCATGAATTCTCTGTCCGGTCACCCGTTCGAAATGTGGCTTGATCAGCATCCATCTGTTTCGCCAGCAGGAAGCATGAGCTTTAGCTATAGGCGTATTAGACCGTTCATCCTTCTCGATGAGTTCCATATAGCAGTGCCCTCCGTAAGCCTCACGGGCCTCAGAAAGTTCAGCTTCTACCCAATAACTGTCGGGCAATGACATCGAGATAATCTCACGGACTATCGAATTCAACTCAAAAAGTGATAAATGTTTCACCATACAATACTTCGCTATAGAATTCTTCACTCTTCGTACTTCACTCTTCACTTACTTAATCGCCTTTCCGATCTGGTAAGCCTTCCAGAAATCAGGCACCCCATATCCATAGATATTATCAGGATGCTGCTGGTTATTGCCAGCCATCTTCACCAGTTTGATGATCTGCTTGGCCGTCTTATGCGGAAGCGCCTGCCAGAGACAAGCCGTCATTCCTGCTATCAGAGGCGAGGAAAACGAGGTGCCGTTATCATTGATGATGGCCCCTCTGCCCGTAATCACGGAAGCAGGACTTCCAAACGCCATCACATCCGGTTTAATGCGCCCGTCGGCAGTAGGTCCCACGGCACTGAAAGCAGCATTCTTGCCCTGCTCGTTGATGCTGCCCACAGTAAGGATATCCTTGGCGTCGGCAGGAAAATTGATTTTCTTCCACACACCCATACCATCATTGCCGGCAGAATTCACGCAGATGATTCCCTTATCAGCACACATCGAGGCCGTATGGGAAATCAGTGCCGTCTCGCCATCCTGTTCCCAGTATAGATGATTCGTCTTCACATCATCAAAGTCGTGGTAACCCAAAGAGGAATTGATGACATCAACTCCCAAACTGTCGGCATACTCGGCAGCAGAAGCCCAGTAGTCTTCCTCGGCAAGACTTTCTGTACGCTCATCCTCGCAGCGTACCAGCACGTATTGCGCCTCAGGAGCCACGCCCACATAGAGATTGGGAGCATTGGCAGCCATCGTGGAGAGCACCATCGTGCCATGTTCCATCTCTTCAAAGATATTATTGGACTTAGGAACTACGAAATCCTTCAACCCAGCCAGTTTCACCCCATGCAGAGCAGGAATCCTGTCCGCATTCATAAAACCGCCATCTAAAACGGCTATCATCATTCCGTTGCCATAGAATCCCCGCTCATGAATACGCAGACCGCCTAAAGACTTCAGTTGCTCGGCAGCAGCCCCATAATGGGTAGGCCCAGACTCCCAGCTATTGAGTTCCTTGCGGAAACTGGAACGCTTGCGCTCGGTGATGGAATCGGGCGAGGAAAATACTTTCAACTTCCTGGTGATAAAAGAAAGGGAATTGAGCTTGTTGAGTTCTTTCTCCTTGTGAATCTTCACCAGCAAGGTATTGTTCCATTTGCTCTGCCCCACGATTTCAATCCCCGTCCTGCTCACAGAATCGAGGTAAGCAGGAGCGATAGGCAGATCTGTGACATCTACCGAAAGTCCCTGACGCTTACGGCGCTCTATCGAACGGGCAGAAAGAAACTGCTCCGGACGGCTCACCGAGAAGGGAGTATGCTGCAGGTCCTTATCACGAAGATACAGACGATACATCATACATTTGCCGCCAGGGAAGGAAACCATATCCGTCTCTGTGATACGAAAAGCCCTATCTTCGTGAGCCATCAAAGAAAGAGCCATTATCAGAAATGCATAAAGCATCAAATACCTTTTCATCTTTATCAGGTTTTCTTATTGTTCTATTGTTGTTTATGTTGTTTCTATTGTTGTTCAGTCTTTGTTCTACGGCCATTGTGTCGCAGTCGATGAAAGCCAACATTACAGTCGATGATTTCAGATCATCCAATCGTTGTTGCCAGCATTTCATCCGATAGAAATATTGTTGATTACGAATTGCAAAAGTAATGTTTTCAAATGAGAATGCCAAAAGAAAAGTAAAGTTTTTGAAAGATTGGTAAGTTTTTCCCTATATATATAATAAGGTATGGAATATTTTTTGTACTTTTGCAGTCAAAGTATTCAAACATCAATGGAAAATAAACAAGCAACATTAGAATTGGGCACCAAACCGGTGGGCAAATTATTGGTACAATATGCCTTGCCTGCCATGATTGCCATGACCGCCGCTTCGCTTTACAACATCGTGGACCGTGTATTCATCGGACAGGGTGTGGGAGCAATGGCGATTTCCGGTCTGGCCATCACCTTCCCGTTCATGAACCTCACAGCCGCTTTCGGAACCGGCGTGGGCGTAGGAGCTTCAACAGCCATCAGCGTGAAGTTGGGACAAAAGGATTATACTACAGCCCAAAACATTCTGGGTAACACAATTTCTCTGAATCTCATCATCGGTATCGGACTGAGCATTATCTGTCTGCTCTTCCTCGACCCTATCCTGAGATTCTTCGGAGCCAGCGACCAGACACTCGTCTATGCACGTGACTATATGGTCATCATCCTGCTGGGCAATGTGGTGAGCCACATGTATTTCGGCATGAATGCGCTGCTCAGGGCAGCCAGCAAGCCGCGGCAGGCCATGTACGCCACCATCTTCACGGTGATCATGAACGTGATACTGGATGCACTTTTCATCATCGTGTTCAAATGGGGAATACAGGGAGCCGCCATCGCCACCATCCTCTCGCAGCTGATGGCGATGATGTGGCAGTTCAAACTCTTCAGCAATAAGAACGAACTGCTCCACCTCAAGAAAGGTATTTACAGACTGAGAAAGAAACTGGTAGAGAACATCCTCGCCATCGGCATTTCGCCTTTCCTGATGAATGTCTGCGCCTGCATCGTCGTCATCTTCATCAACAACCAGCTGGTGCGTTTCGGAGGCGATCTCTCTGTGGGTGCCTACGGCATTGCCAATGGTATTGCCATGGTATTCGTCATGTTCGTGTTCGGCATCAACCAGGGAATGCAGCCTATCGCCGGCTACAACTACGGAGCTCAGAAAATAGACCGACTGATGAGGGTTTTAAACCTCAGCATCATCGCTGCTACGTGCATTATGGTAACCGGTTGGCTGATAGCCATGTTCCTGCCATACTACTGCGCCAGAATGTTTACTACCGACAAGGCGCTGATAGAATTAGGCATCAAGGCCATCCGCATCGTGATGTGCTGCTTCCCGATCATCGGTTTCCAGATGGTCATCACCAACTTCTTCCAGTGCATCGGCAAAGTGAAGATCAGCATCTTCCTCTCTCTGTCAAGACAGTTGCTCATTCTCCTGCCACTCTTGGGACTGCTGCCATTGTTCTGGGATATAGAAGGCGTCTGGTACAGTATGCCAATCTCTGATTTCTCTGCCGCCGTGATTGCCGCCATCGTCATGTCATGGTATATGAAGAAACTGAAAAGAATGCACAGAGAAAATCTGCTACAGAAGGAAATGACGGAAGGATAAAGCATCATCATACATTCATCAACTATAAAATAGAGAATTATGACTAAAATCATCATAAACGTAGGTCGCCAAATAGGAAGCGGTGGCCATATTATCGCAGAGAAGCTGGCAGAAGCCTTCGGTTGCAAGTGCTACGACCGTGAACTTCTCAATCTGGCAGCCAAGGAGAGTGGATTCTCAGAGAAATTCTTCGAGCAGAACGATGAGCAGAAGGGATTTTTCAAAGCACTCTTCCATACCCATCTTCCTTTCCTGAGCGACAGCAACTTCTATCACAATGATTTCTCACAGGAAGGTCTGTATAAATTTCAGAGCGATGCCATCAGAAAGGCTGCCGATGAGGGCAACTGCGTATTTGTAGGAAGAACAGCCGACTATGTGCTGCGCGACTATAAGAACGTGATCAACATTTTCATCACCGCCAATATCGACGACCGCATCAAGGCCGTTTGCAAGCGCAAGAACATCGACCGTGCCGCTGCCCGCAAATTCATCACCAACCATGAGGAAGAACGTGCTTCCTACTATGGCTACTATACCGGCAAGAAATGGGGACACAGCGAGAGTTACGATCTCTGCATCAACAGCAGCCTGCTGGGACTGGAAGAGACTGAGAAATTCATCGAAGAGTTTATCAGAAAAAAGTTCAAATTATAAGAAATCTGACTCAGAAAGAAATTCAACTGAATAAGAATTCAGACTCAGAAGAAAACTCATAAGAAATTCAATTCATAAGAAATTTAACTCACAATATAATGAAGAAGATTATGCTTTTGGGCTCAGGCGAACTGGGCAAAGAATTTACCATCGCCGCAAAGCGTGCTGGACAGTATGTCATCGCTTGCGACAAGTATGACAATGCTCCTGCCATGCAGGTTGCTGACGAGCGAGAAGTGTTCTCAATGCTCGATGGCGACGCATTGACCGCAGTGGTTGAGAAACATCACCCAGACATCATCGTGCCTGAGATTGAAGCTATCCGTACAGAGCGTCTCTTCGACTTCGAGAAAGAGGGCATTCAGATTGTACCTTCTTCCCGTGCCGTGAACTACACCATGAACCGCCGTGCCATCCGCGATCTGGCTGCCAAGGAACTGGGTCTGCGCACAGCCAAGTATTTCTACGCTAAGACATTTGAGGAATTCAAGAATGCAGCCGACGAAATCGGTTTCCCATGTGTAGTGAAGCCATTGATGAGTTCCAGCGGTCATGGACAGAGCTATGTACACAATGACGACGAACTCGTGGAGGCTTACAAGGAAGCTATGGAGGAAGGTCGTGGCGATGTGAAGGAAGTCATCATCGAGGAATTCATTGATTTCGACTCTGAGTTCACACTCCTCACCGTAACCCAGAAGGATGGTCCTACCCTCTTCTGCCCTCCTATCGGACACATCCAGAAAGGTGGCGACTACCGCGAGAGCTGGCAACCCTTCCAGTTGCCAGAGGAAGCATTGAAGAAAGCACAGCATATTGCAGCCGAAGTGACCAAGGCTTTGACCGGTGCTGGTCTCTGGGGCGTAGAATTCTTCCTGAGCAAGCAGGGCGAAGTGATTTTCTCTGAGTTGAGTCCACGTCCACACGATACAGGTATGGTAACTCTCGGTCACACCACCAACCTGAGCGAGTTTGAGCTCCATTTCCGTGCTGTGATGGGCTTGCCAATAGCAGGCATTCACCTGGAGCACGCCGGATGCTCTGCCGTTATTCTCTCACCGGAAGAAAGCACCGAGCCGCTCAACTACAATTTCATGGATGCGCTGAAGGAAGATCATACCCGTATCCGCATTTTCGGAAAACCAGAGGCTCACGTAGGCCGCCGTATGGGCGTCGTTCTCTGCTACGGAGAAAAGGATGCTGACCTCAATCAGCTTCGCGACAAGGCAAAGCGCCTGGCAAAGACCGTTTTAGGCACCGATCCTTATATGAAGAAATAATTCTTAAAAGAATAAGACACATCTAACCCTACAAACATTAGATGGTATATAATTCATTTTTATTCATTTGGTTGTTCCCTATCATTTTTATGGTAGGGAACAATCTTACTGTTCCCTATCGCAAATATTTTTTTCTGATAGTCTCATACGGCATTTACATCTATTACAACAAATGGATGACCCTCACTCTTATCGCCGTGAGCCTCATCTCCTACTTCTTTGCCAAATATCTGGAAAGGAATCAGAACAAGTATCTGGAGAAAGACCAGGAAAAAGATTTAGAGAAAAACCTGAGAAAAGACCCGGACAAGAAGAACTGCGGGAAAGAAGCTATCTGCGGGAAAGGAACAATCTGTGCAGGAGTCATTGCAACCATTCTTCCGCTTGTCGTTTTCAAATACGGGCACTTCATCTCGGAAAATCTTAGTTCCTTCACGGATATTTTCGGCTTCATCTCGGATGAAAACCATTTCTCCATCATTGCCCCATTAGGCATTTCCTTCTTCACCTTCCAGGCTCTGAGCTATGTATTCGATGTTTACCGCAAGAAATATCCAGCCGAGCAAAATCTGTCGAACTATCTCACTTACATGGCTTTCTTCCCTTCCATGATAGCCGGTCCGATCAACAGATACGACCAACTGATGCCCCAGTTGAACACGGTACAGGGTTTCAACCGTCCACTGGCAGAAAAAGGATTGAAAATGATACTTTGGGGAATGTTTCTCAAGGTAGTGATTGCTGACAGATTGCAGCTCTATATCGACCCGGTTTTTGATGGTTTTCTCCAGGAAAGCGGTTCATCACTCCTGATGGCAGCCATTCTCTATTCCATCCAACTCTATACAGACTTCGCCGGCTATTCGCTCATGGCCATAGGCGCAGCAGCCACATTGGGCTACAATCTCAAACAGAATTTCCACAATCCCTACTTCTCCATCGGAATCACAGACTTCTGGCACAGATGGCACATTACCTTGGCACATTGGCTCAGAGACTACATCTACATCCCACTGGGAGGAAGCCGTTGCTCGAAAAAACGGAACTATGCCAATATCCTCATTACATTCGCAGTAAGCGGAATCTGGCATGGAGCCAACTGGACCTTTATCGTATGGGGACTACTGCACGGACTGTTCCAGGTCATCGAAAAAATGCTCGGTTTACAAAAAAAGAAAGAATCCAAACTCTCTTCCACCGACATAGAGTCCTCCGCCCTCAAGCCGAGATATTTCTCCATGAAAAACAGAAGCATCCGGCTGGCAAGAATCGTCCTTACGTTTTTCCTCATCACATTCCTGTGGATTTTCTTCCGCATGAATACGATAGAAGATGCATGGATCGTGATAGAAAAGATATTTACCAGTCAGGACATGCATTTCGGAATCTGCGAGAAGTTTATCTATGTCTTTATCGCCATCGTATTCATCAAGGATCTGATAGACGAAATCCGTCCTTCCTGCAATCCGTTCTATCATTCAAAGACATGGGTGAGATGGGCCACCTATCTATTCATCTTTACAAGCATCCTACTCTTCGGAGTTTTCGATGCAGGTCAATTCATTTATGCCAGATTTTAAAGTCATGAGAAAGTTTTTTGGTAAAATATCGGTATTCATCCTGTTGATGGCACTCATCTATGTAGCCCTCAGCACAGGCTTTTACTTTCTGGAATCACATGCCAAAGGGGAAAGTGGAAGACTGAAATACATCCATGACCAGTTGAAAGCAGATCATCTGATCATGGGTTCATCGCGCGCCCTTCACCATTATAATCCCCATTATCTTACACCTTATTATAATATAGGGGAAGACCGCATGGGAATCATTTTCAATTATGGCAGGCTGCAACTGGTAGAAGAAAGGAACAAGGTGAAATCCATTATCTACGACGTGGAACCAGACTACGACCTGCTGGAAGATGACAACACGACGTATCTCGGCAATCTGCGTCCTTACTATTGGCGCAATCATATCAGCTCTATCTTCCATGACGTGGATGCAACGGAACGCTTCAAAATGCTATTTCCGTTCTATCCTTTCAACTCGCGCCTGCTGAAACTTCTTGCAGATACAAGAGCAGAAGACCTTACAGACAAAAAGGGATTTGTGCCCTACGAGGGTTGCCAGGACATCATACCGGAAAACCTGCCGCAAGACAAGCATGACAAACTGAAATATGAATACCTGCAGAAACTCATCACGACCTGCCAGCAACAGCAGATCCAACTGATATTTGCCGCCTCTCCCCAACTCTCATACCAGAGCGACTCGGTGTTCATACCTCTGAAAAAGATCTGCAAAGCCCAGAAGATTCCTTTGCTGAATCATTTCTGCGACAAACGCTTCACAAAGCACAGAGAATGGTTTCACAATGCCAATCATCTCAATGAAACAGGAGCTGATATTTATTCTAAAATGATAGCAGAAGAGTTACAAAGAATCAACGGCAAACAATAAACTCGCCGATTATGCGTTCTTTCTATAAATGCGAGTATATTAAGTCATGAAAGAATTAGGAAGAATCATACAATTAAATAAAAAGGAGGAAGAAGGTTACTGTTCCTGCACCGACAAGGATGCGGGTCTGCCGTTCGTGCCCAAACGCCTCTACTGGATATACGACGTGCCGGGAGGAGAAAGCCGCGGAGGACATGCTCACAAAAAGCTGAAGCAGATCATCATAGCCGCCAGCGGTTCCTTTACCGTTCATCTGGACGATGGACATGAGAAAAAGGACTACTTCCTGAACCGCCCTGAGCAGGGACTTCTGCTCGATACGGAAATATGGCGAACCATTGATGATTTCTCATCAGGTGCCGTCTGTCTGGTCTTAGCCTCCAGACTGTATGAGCCGGAAGACTATCTCTATGAATATGAAGACTTCATCGATTACATCCAAGAAAGAGAAGCCGGGAAATAAAAACTTCAGCCAAAATGATAGAAATCAGAAGATAATATGATAGAAATCAAAAGATATACACCCCAAGAGAAACAAGACTGGAATGACTTCGTGGCAAAATCCAGGCAAGGCACGTTTCTTTTTGACAGAAACTATATGGATTATCATCAGGACAGATTTCATGACCATTCCCTGATGATTTTCTATAACGGAAAACTCTGTGCTTTGCTGCCAGCAAATGAAGTTGTAGATAAAACCCTTGTTTCACATCAGGGACTCACATACGGCGGACTGCTGACCTGCAACAAAATGACGGCTGCCATCACCTGTCAGGTATTTGATGCTATCAATATCTATCTGAAAGAAAAAGGATTTCAGAAAGTCATATACAAAGCAATACCTTGGATTTACCACAACATTCCATCGGAGGAAGATCTCTATGCCATCATGCAAACATGTAAGGCCCGGTTGTTGGCAAGAGAAATCTCCACCACCATTCCCCTGATGCATAAACTGCGTTTTTCCGAACAAAGAAGAAGAGGAATTCATAAGGCCAACCGCTGCAACTTGTCTATCCATGAAGCAAACATGAATGATATCTGGGAGTTCTGGAACATTCTCAATACTAATCTCCAGCACAAATATCATACTGCTCCGGTTCACACCTATGAGGAATTGAAACTTCTGATGACACGATTCCCAGAAAACATCAAGGGCTATGTGGTAAAGGATGCAGAAAACCACAACGTTCTCGCAGGAAGCCTCATCTACATCACCCCGCAAGTGACGCATACCCAATACATCGCAGCATCACCTCAAGGGAAAGAAGAGGGAGCACTCGACCTGCTCTTTGATGAGTTGATCAACCAAAAGCAATGGAATACGACCTATTTTGATTTTGGAAAATCAACCGAGCAACAAGGTACTTATCTCAATGAGAATCTCATCCACCAGAAAGAAGGATTTGGAGGAAGAGGCGTCGTTTATGATACTTACGAATGGGAACTGTAGAAATTCTTCAAATACTTGAAAATAGAAACTTTAGAAAGAACAATATAAGAAAATCCCGGAAACATCTTGACTGAGTTTCCGGGATTTTCTTTATATATAGATTCTGCTAAATGAACTGCAAAAAGTCAACAGTTAACAGTTAACAGTTGTTTTTTATATACCTATGACATTTTAGCAAAGCACGATTGTCACACCTCTGGCAGCCTGCGCTCCCATAACAAGAGCCTGTTCAATATCAGCAGTCTTGCTCGGTCCACTAATAAATATACCGAAATTATATTTCGGATCCATCTCGATGCGGGCATAAGCCTCATGCATATTGTTTACCACAGACTTCTCATCAAGGATAATAACCAAGTATTCCGAAATGAAAAGTTCAGCCTTCTCCTTCATGGTCTGAGGAATCCAGACACAACCATTTTCAGCTACGCCCAACTGTCCACGGACTACGCAGACATCCGTACCATTCAGTTCGTTGGCCTCAGCCACAGTATCCGGATTGCGCAAAACGACTTCATCCGTTCCCCCATCAGGAGTAAAAGCCTGCAATTTTTCCAACTGAATATCTGGCAGATTGCTGGCAAACACCTTCGCCTGAGGATAAGCCATTCTCACAATCTCGTTGAGCATATCGTCATCCTTGCTGGCTCTCATCACATGAGCACCCACAGACTGGCTCATGGCAACAAACTGCTGCAAAGTATCCTCATACTGAATGCCTTTGATTTCTACAGAAGGCTTATCGAATTGAACATGCGTATTCTTACGCAACTTATTCAGGAAATCTTCTTTTTTCATTTTACTTTCCCCTCCTTCCATAATTGATGAAACGACTTCTTCGCAAACTCAGGCATGGCATGGCCAATACCCCAAGCATTCCAATTACTGAAATGTGTGCAACACTCTGGAATCAGATTGGCAAGTGGCGCAAATTTCAAGGCTGTGGTATAAAGTGAAGGACGGTCGAAGAGATATTCCATACCGCTGGACATCGCCTTCTTGATAGGATTAGCCTTGCCCAATCTGTCAAGGCTCTGACGCCAGACATAAATCTGGGAACCCGGACCCACCTTGGAAGGACAGACATTATCACACGACAGACACAAGGTGCAGGCAGAAACATTATCCGCATA
The DNA here is from genome assembly GCF_004535825.1 of Segatella hominis. GTDB lineage: Bacteria > Bacteroidota > Bacteroidia > Bacteroidales > Bacteroidaceae > Prevotella > Prevotella hominis. The sequence continues at coordinate 41,587 of NZ_SGVY01000022.1, forward strand.
TTTCTGAGGATTCTTCAGCATACCCAAATTCACACCCACAGGACCAGGAATGAAATAAGTATAACTGTATCCACCGGAACGACGATAGACAGGACAAGTATTCATGCAGGCGCCGCAACGCATACACTTCAAAGTCTGCCAATGGTCTTTATCTGCCAGAATATCACTCCTGCCATTATCCACCAGAACCACATGCATTTCTGCACCCGGACGAGCCTGACGGAAATGAGAAGTAAAAGCAGTAGTAGGCTGACCTGTACCGCAACGGCAAAGCAGACGCTGGAATACCGCCAAAGACTTGTAATCAGGAACCAACTTTTCAATACCCATCGCCACAATATGAAGCTTAGGCATGGAAGTCGTCATATCAGCATTACCTTCATTGGTACAAACCACGCAATCACCCGTTTCAGCCACTCCAAAATTACATCCAGTCATTCCTGCTCCAGCCTCCATAAACTGGTCGCGAAGATGATGGCGGGCACAGCGGGTGAGATAAGTTGGGTCATAATTTCCTATTTCCTTAGAGATACCTTTCTCCTCAAACATCTTGCCCACTTCTTCACGCTTGAGATGGATGGCAGGCATCACGATATGGCTCGGTTTCTGACCCAAGAGTTGGATAATACGCTCACCCAAGTCAGTTTCCACCACATCAATACCATGCTTTTCCAGGTAAGGATTCATCTCACACTCTTCGGTAAGCATAGACTTTGATTTCACCATTTTCTTCACATGATGATCATTCAGAATGCCGAGCACAATCTCATTAAATTCCTGCGCATCCTTTGCCCAATGTACCTTGACACCACGACTCTCCAGATTCTTGGAAAAAACATCAAGATAATCTGCCAGATGGGTAATCGTATGCATCTTAATTTCAGAAGCCAGTTCGCGAAGATCTTCCCATTCCGGAAGTTCATGCGCCATCTTATCTCTCTTTTGTCTTACAGACCAGAAGGTAGCATCATGCCAGGTGGTCTTTTCTACATCTGCCGTAAACTTAGCGGCTCTCTTGGAATGTTCTGTACTCATAGTCCTGCAGCTAAAATTTGTACAACATGAATGAATTGAATAGGCATTTTCTCCTTCTTGGCAATGCCTGCCATGTGCATCAGACAGGAAGAATCCGGACCGGTAACATATTCTGCTCCCGTTGCCATGTGGCGTCTGATCTTGTCCTCACCCATACGGGTAGAAACAGCGGGCTCTTCGATAGAAAACATACCACCGAATCCACAGCATTCATCCTTACGTTCTGGTTCATGAATGGTAATTCCATCCACCATATTCAATAAATCAATAATCTTATTGAACGGCTGGACGTTTCTCTCTGAAGGTGATGACAACCCCAATTCCCTGACGCCATGGCAACTGTTGTGAACACTCACGGCATGAGGGAACTTGCCCGGCACATGATCTACTTTCAGCACATCATGCAGGAATTCCACTATATCCATTATCTTACCGGAAGATACACACTCATGCTTACCCTCCAGAATCTTAGGATAATACACTTTTACATAAGCTGCACACGAGGCAGAAGGAGCTACAATATAATCGTAGTCTCTAAAAAGATCATCAAAAGCCTCAATGACCTTCTCTGACTTGTTTTGGAAACCAGCATTCGCCATCGGTTGACCGCAACAAGTCTGTTTCTCTGGATAGTCCACATCCACACCGTAGTGTTTGAGCAACTTGTATGTAGCCACACCAGCTTCAGGGTATAAGGCATCTACATAACAAGGGACAAATAAACCGACTCTCATTATTATATTAAATCTTGTTCTATGTTAATTTCTTAAGCTACAATTTTGCATAGCGAGCGCAAAAGTAACAAAATTATCCGAAAAATCAGACATTATAAAAAAATAAAAAGTAATAATTGATATTATTTAACGAAGAACTGGCACAAGAAAAATTTGGTAAATTCAAATAAATGTCGTAACTTTGCAACCTAAAATAGTGTATTTGCCTTTTGTACCCAAATTGCAAAACTAAGCATAAGACATTTCAGATGATACTTATAGAATTTATTACTTATAGTTAGAATATACTTATAGTTATTAAATATGAAGAAACAGCTTAAGAAAGTCCTCGTTCTTGGTTCCGGTGCTTTGAAGATCGGCCAGGCAGGTGAATTTGACTATTCCGGTTCGCAAGCTCTCAAGGCTTTGCGTGAGGAAGGTATTAGTTCAGTCCTCATCAATCCAAACGTTGCTACAATTCAGACCAGTGAAGGTATTGCTGACAAGGTTTATTTCTTGCCGGTGACACCTTTTTTTGTGACTGAAATCATCAAGAAGGAGCGCCCAGATGGCATCATGCTCGCTTGGGGTGGACAGACAGGTTTGAACGTGGGTACTGAACTTTACCTCAGCGGTGTGCTCAAGGAGTACGGTGTAGATGTGTTAGGTACCTCTGTAGAGGCTATCATGAATACTGAAGACCGTGATCTCTTCGTGAAGGAGCTCAACAAGGTTGACCTCAAGGTTCCTGTAAGCCATGCTTGCGAGAACATGGAAGAAGCTGTGACTGCTGCCCGCAATATCGGCTACCCTATCATGATCCGTTCTGCCTATGCTTTGGGTGGTCTCGGTTCTGGTGTCTGCAAGACTGAAGAGGAATTCAAGGAAATCGCTGAATCTGCCTTCACTTTTGCGCCTCAGGTCCTCGTTGAGGAGAGCTTGAAGGGATGGAAGGAGATTGAGTTTGAGTGCATCCGTGATGCGAACGACCGTTGCTTCACCGTTGCATCGATGGAAAACTTCGACCCATTAGGTATTCACACTGGTGAGTCTATCGTGGTAGCTCCTACCTGTTCTCTTACCGACGAACAGGTGAAGATGTTGCAGGACATCGCTGTGAAGTGCGTTCGCCACCTCAACATCGTAGGTGAGTGCAACATCCAGTATGCTTTCAATGCTGAGACCAACGACTACCGTATCATCGAGATCAACGCTCGTTTGAGCCGTTCTTCTGCTCTTGCTTCTAAGGCTACAGGTTATCCTTTGGCTTTCGTTGCTGCTAAGATTGCGCTCGGTTATACACTCGACCAGATTGGCGAGATGGGTACTTCTAACTCAGCTTACGTGGCTCCATCACTCGACTATATGATCTGTAAGATTCCTCGTTGGGACCTTACCAAGTTTGCCGGTGTAAGCCGCAAGATCGGTTCTTCCATGAAGTCTGTAGGCGAAATCATGTCTATCGGCCGCTCATTCGAGGAAATGCTCCAGAAGGGTCTCCGTATGATTGGTCAGGGAATGCACGGTTTCGTAGGCAACGACCACACCAAGTTCGATAACCTGGATGAGGAGCTTTCCAACCCTACCGACCTCCGTATCTTCGCCATCGCTCAGGCTTTGGAGGAAGGCTACACCATCGAGCGCATCGAGGAGTTAACCAAGATTGACCCTTGGTTCATCGAGCGCATGAAGAATATCGTTGATTACAAGCATAAGCTTTCTGAATATAATACTTTGGAGGAGATTCCTGCTGAGGTTTTGCGCGAGGCTAAGGTATTGGGCTTCTCTGACTTCCAGATTGGCCGCTTCGTATTGAAGACTCAGAACACCAATATGGAGAAGGAGGTTCTCGCAGTTCGTGCTCTGCGTAAGAAGCTGAACATCCTTCCTGCCGTAAAGCGCATCCCTACTGTGGCAAGCGAGCATCCTGACCTCACCAACTATCTCTACATGACTTACGCCGTAGAGGGTTACGACGTCAACTACTACAAGAACGAGAAGTCTGTCATCGTTCTCGGTTCGGGTGCTTACCGCATCGGTTCTTCTGTAGAGTTCGACTGGTGTTCAGTAAACGCCATCAATACAGCCCGCAAGTTGGGATACAAGTCAATCATGATCAACTACAACCCAGAGACCGTATCTACCGACTACGATATGTGCGACCGTCTCTACTTCGATGAGCTTTCATTCGAGCGTGTACTCGATGTCATCGACCTGGAGTCACCACGTGGTGTGATTGTTTCCGTAGGTGGTCAGATTCCAAACAACCTGGCTATGAAGCTCCATCGCCAGTCTGTGCCAATCTTAGGTACATCTCCTGTCAACATCGACCGTGCCGAGAACCGCGGTAAGTTCTCTGCCATGCTCGACAAACTTGGCATCGACCAGCCAAAGTGGAGCGCCCTCACCTCTATGGAGGATGTTCAGAAGTTCATCGACGAGGTAGGCTATCCGGTGCTCGTTCGTCCATCTTACGTCCTTTCTGGTGCAGCCATGAATGTTTGCCACAATGATGATGAGTTGCGTCGCTTCCTGGAGGCAGCTTCTGAGGTTTCCAAGGAGTACCCAGTGGTTATCTCTCAGTTTATGACAGAGACCAATGAGATTGAGTTCGACGGTGTGGCTCAGAACGGTGAGATTGTAGAGTATGGTATTTCAGAGCACGTAGAGTATGCGGGTGTTCACTCCGGTGACGCTACCATGACCTTCCCTGCTCAGCAGATTTCCTTCGCTACAGCCCGTCAGATCAAGAAGATTTCACGTGCCATTGCCAAGGAGCTCAACATCTCGGGTCCTTTCAATATCCAGTACCTGGCTAAGGGTCGTGACGTGAAGGTGATCGAGTGTAACCTCCGTGCATCCCGTTCATTCCCATTCGTGAGCAAGGTATTGAAGCGCAACTTCATCGAAACTGCTACCCGCATCATGCTCGACGCTCCATACCAGAAGCCAGACAAGTCTGCTTTCGATATCGACCGCATGGGTGTGAAGGCTTCACAGTTCTCATTCGCCCGTTTGCAGAACGCAGACCCTGTTTTGGGTGTGGATATGAGTTCTACCGGTGAGGTAGGTTGTATGGGTGATACTTTCGAGGAGGCATTGCTCAACTCATTGATTGCCACCGGCTACAAGATTCCTTCTAAGGATAAGGGCATCATGCTTTCAAGCGGTGGTGCCAAGGAGAAGGCATCTCTGCTCGACGCAGCTCAGGCTTTGGTGAAGAATGGTTACACCATCTACGCTACAGCAGGTACAGCAAAGTTCCTGAACGAGAACAACGTGAAGGCTACAGCCGTAGGATGGCCTGATGAGGACCACAAGGATCTTCCTAACGTGATGCAGATGATTGCCGACCACAAGTTCGACCTCATCGTCAACATTCCTAAGAATCACACCAAGCGTGAGCTCACCAATGGTTACAGAATCCGTCGTGGCGCTATCGACCACAACATTCCTCTGTTCACCAATGCCCGCTTAGCTTCAGCCTTCATCGAGGCATTCTGCACATTGAGCCAGGATCAGTTGCAGATTAAGAGCTGGCAGGAATACGAGTAATCGCACGCGGGATTAATTTTTCTCACGCAGATTACGCAGATATTTATAAAATACGCCCTGTAAGGCAAGGCACAAGTTCCAGATTGTGCCCAAGCCTTACAGGGCTTTTTTATTCTCTGCCATGAGAAAAAAAGCCGAAATGATGGCTTTCTCATTATTTTATTGTACCTTTGCAAACAGAAAAGGAAATAATAAAGAATGATAGTTTGTATTGCAGAGAAACCAAGCGTAGCTAAAGATATTGCCCGGATTATTGGAGCAACAACTGCGCGCGACGGTTATATGGAAGGTAATGGTTACCAAGTAACCTGGACTTTCGGCCACCTTTGTGAGCTGAAAGAACCGGATGATTATACTCCAATGTGGAAACGCTGGAGCCTGTCCGCATTGCCTATGATTCCCCAGCGTTTTGGAATAAAACTGATTAACGACGAAGGAATCCGCAAGCAATTCAATACAATCGAAAGACTCATGCAAGCCGCTGACAGTATCATCAACTGTGGTGACGCCGGACAGGAAGGTGAACTCATCCAAAGATGGGTGATGCAAAAGGCACAAGCAAAATGCCCGGTCAAAAGATTGTGGATTTCATCCATGACTGATGAAGCCATCAAGCAGGGCTTCCAGGAACTGAAAGACCAGACCGAATATCAGTCGCTCTACCTCGCAGGCCTTTCACGTGCCATTGGAGACTGGATTCTCGGCATGAATGCCACCCGACTTTATACTTTGAAATATGGTCAGAATCGACAGGTGCTCAGCATCGGTCGAGTACAGACCCCTACCCTTGCCCTCATCGTAAACCGACAGAAGGAAATCGACAATTTCGTTTCCGAACCTTACTGGGTACTCGCCACCATCTATCGCGATACTCAGTTTACGGCTACCAGCGGCAAGTTTACCAGCAAGGAGGAAGGTGAAAAAGCATTCAGCACCATCGCAGGAAAACCTTTCACCGTTACAGACGTGAGCAAGAAAAAGGGAAATGAAGCTCCACCTCACCTCTACGACCTCACCTCACTTCAAGTGGATTGCAACAAGAAATTTGCTTACTCTGCTGATATTACGCTGAAACTCATTCAGAGTCTATACGAGAAGAAATACACGACTTATCCTCGTGTAGATACACAGTTTCTGACAGATGACATCTATCCGAAATGCCCACAAATACTCAACGGAGTAAGCCAGGCCAAGATCATGAGCCAGCAAAAGTACCTCCCGCTTGTCCAGCAGCTCGCCGCTACCGGCAAAAAGTTGCCAAAAAGCAAGAAGGTATTTGATAATAGTAAGGTGACCGACCACCATGCCATCATCCCAACAGGTGTTCCGCCTACAGGACTCACCGATATGGAGGCAAATGTCTATGACCTTATCGCCAAACGTTTTATCAGTGTGTTCTATCCGGATTGTAAATTCTCTACGACCACCGTATTGGGCGAAGTCATCAATGAAGATGGGCCTAAACCAGAGAAAATCGAATTCAAGGTAAGCGGCAAGGAAATTCTGGAACCAGGATGGCGAGTTGTTTATGCGAAGGATGCGAAAAATGCCGATGACGATGATACAACTGATAATGCCAACGGAAACGATGGTGGAAATAACGCCAAGAAGGAAGTGGTAGAAGAAAGAACGCTCCCTTCTTTCGTAAAAGGCGAATCGGGTGAACATACACCAACTCTCACAGAGAAATGGACCACTCCACCTAAGTATTATACTGAAGCAACCTTGCTCCGAGCAATGGAGACCGCAGGAAAATTCGTCGAGGACGAAGAACTGCGTGCGGCATTAAAGGAGAACGGAATCGGACGCCCTTCCTCACGCGCCGGCATTATAGAGACGCTCTTCAAGCGCCACTATATCAAGCGCCAACGAAAAAACTTGATGGCTACTCCTACCGGAATCGAACTCATCGACACCATCCACGAGGAACTGTTGAAAAGTTGTGAGTTGACTGGTATTTGGGAGAAAAAGCTCCGAGACATCGAGCATAAGACCTATGACCCAGCCGACTTTATCAATGGTCTGAAAGAACAAATCAACCAAATCGTCAATGACGTATTGTCTGACAACAGTGCTCGCCATGTGACGATTACAACGGAAGAGGACCTCAAGAAAAAAGAGCCAAGAAAGAAAAACGCTCCAAAGAAATCACCCAAACAGGGTAATACGGCAGAAAAAACGCCTAAAAATGGTGATACGGCAGAAAAGGCAGAGGCAAAATCTCAAAATCTTCCTGCAGATGACAGTATCATCGGAAAAACTTGCCCTATCTGTGGGCAAGGAACCATTATCAAAGGAAAAACGGCATATGGTTGCAGCAACTGGAAAGGCGGTTGTCAGTTCAGATTACCATTCAGTCAGCAATAACAACTGGAGTTTATTTAAAAACATGGAACAGAAGAATAAATCTCATATCGGCTTAGCATTTTTGTCAATATTAGTAAGTAGCTTACTATTGACCGCATGCGGTATTGATAAGAATATCAAAAAGGGAGAAAAGTATCTTGCTTTAGGTGAATATTATGATGCTGCCGACCAATTTAAGCAGGCATATACAAAAACGCCGACAAAAGAAAGAGAAAAAAGAGGGCAGCGAGCCTTAAAAATGGCGCTCTGCTATGAGAAAATCAATGCTACTCCTAAAGCTGTGGCAGCCTATAGAAATGCTATCAGATATGGACAAGCCAATATCCAGAATCGCTTAAATTATGCTCGGCAACTTCTTAAAAACGGCGATTACAAACTTGCTCAAACAGAATTTAAATCCATATTAGATTCTCTCCCAAATGAAGAAATGAGCAAAAGTGGCTATGATATTTTAGCACGAAACGGACTGAAATCAGCACAAACTGCACCAGAATGGAAGAAAAAAGGGAGCAGATATACGGTGAAGAAAATGGATATTTTCAATTCCAGAAGAGCAGACTATTCACCCATACTCTTTGGTGATGAATTTGACCAACTCTATTTTACATCTACCAGAAATGAAGCGCTTGGAGATGAACTGAGTGGTATTACAGGAACAAAAAACGGCGATATTTTCATATCTGAAAAAGATGACAAAGGAAAATGGAGCAAACCAGAAGCCATCAGTACGGGTCTGAATACGGAATATGATGAAGGAGCTTGCTGCTTTACACCTGATGGACGGGAAATGTATCTCACACAATGCACTACCGACCCATCTTCTCCAAGATATGCACAAATAGTAACCTCCCCACGTTCCGATGCGGCTTGGGGAAAAGCCACAAAACTGGAAATTACCAAAGATACCCTCAGCAGTTTGGCACACCCTGCCATCTCTCCTGATGGAGAATGGTTGTACTTTACTTCAGACATGCCTGGAGGAATGGGAGGATTGGATATCTGGCGAGTAAGAATTACAACTGCAGGCTTGGGAGGTGTTGAGAATTTGGGGGAACCTATCAATACTCCAGGAAATGAATCTTTCCCTACATTCAGACCCAACGGAGACCTTTACTTTAGTAGCGATGGACATGTAGGAATGGGTGGATTGGACATCTTTATTGCCAAAGTAGATCCAAAAACTAAAAAATATAAGGTTTTCCATCCTGGCTACCCTCTCAACTCGGAAGGTGACGACTTTGGAATGACTTTCGAAGGTCCACACAACAGAGGCTATTTCTCCTCCAACAGAAAGGACGGAAGAGGTTTCGACCACATCTATTCTTTTGAAAACCCGGAAATTGTAACAACCATCAAAGGCTGGGTTTACGAAATGGGTGGTTATGAGTTACCGGCTTCCCAAGTAATGGTTGTCGGAAACGATGGAACATATAAGAAACTACCAGTCAAAGGTGATGGATCATTCAGTATGGTCATCAAACCACAGGTAGATTATCTCCTGATGGCTTCTTGCAAAGGATTCCTCAATCACAAAGAAGAAATTCGAGTAGATTCTGCTAAGGAAAGTAAGGAATATACCTTACAATTCCCATTGGCTTCCATCACGGCACCGGTATTAATAGATAATATTTTCTATGATTTTGATAAGGCTACCCTTACTACCAACAGTACAAAAGCACTGGATGAATTGGTAAACTTATTGAAAGAAAATCCAAATGTCACCATCGAACTTAGTGCGCATTGTGATTATAAAGGAAGTGCAGAATATAATAAACACCTTTCTCAACAGAGAGCACAATCGGTGGTCAACTATCTGATCCAGCACGGAATTGCCAAAGACAGACTTACCCCAATGGGTTATGGAAAAGAGCAACCTAAGACTATCAGCAAAAAGATGGCTGCTAAATATCCATGGCTCAAGGAAGGCGATAAACTGACAACGGATTTCATTTTGAAACAGAATAAAGGAAATCAGGAAATCTGCAATCAAATGAACCGTCGCACAGAGTTTATCGTACTCAGAACGACTTATGGTTTATTTGATGAAAAAGGCAACTTAAAAAATCCTCCTAAGCCTAAGAAGCAGGAGATTTCCAAAGAAGAGGAAGATTTGTTTATATTTGAATAAGAATGAAGCTAACTGGTTGCAAAGAAACAAAATATTTTTTAAATTTGCAAATGATTTTGAATTAACAAGAAAATAAATGGCAAGATGACAACAGATAGAAGCACAAAATTACCAGAGGATTTCAAAACTTATACCAAAGAACTTATGGGGGAAAACCTCTTCAATCAACTGATGAAAGGAATTGATGAGAATGCAACTGTCAGCATTCGTCTCAATCCATTCAAATGTTCTGAAGAGACGGTTTTAAACGAAGGAACGACCTCAGAAATAATTCCTTGGTGCCCTTCAACAGGCAAATATTTATCGGAACGAAAGAATTTCACTTTCGATCCTCTTTTCCATGCGGGTCTATACTACGTACAGGAAGCCTCATCCATGATTGTTGATTTAGCCATCCGACAATATGTCAAAGAACCTGTCACCATGCTGGATCTCTGTGCTGCACCAGGTGGCAAATCTACATGCGTAAGAGCAGCACTTCCAGCAGGAAGTCTTCTTTTCAGCAATGAACCCATGAAGACAAGGGCTCAAATTTTATCAGAAAACATTCAAAAGTTTGGGCATCCGGATGTTGTTGTCACCAACAATTATCCAAAAGATTACAAAAAAACAAAATTGAAATTTGATGTGATACTTGCCGATGTCCCATGTTCGGGTGAAGGCATGTTTAGAAAAGATGAAGAAGCTATCACTGAATGGAGTAAAGCCAATGTAAATAATTGTTGGAAACTTCAACGGGAAATCATAAGTGACATTTGGAACTGCTTGAAGCCTGGTGGAATACTGATTTATTCTACCTGCACCTTTAATGCCCATGAAGACGAGGAAAACGTAGAATGGATAAAAGAGGAACTTGGAGCTGAAATTCTTCCTCTGAATATCGAAAAAAGTTGGAATATTACCAAGAGTCTTATCAATGATGAAGCCATGTATCATTTCTTCCCTGGTATAAGCCGTGGAGAAGGATTGTTTATTGCCGTATTGCGCAAAAATGGCATATATGAAGGCGATAAAAAGAAAAAGAATCTTGGCAAGAAGAACGCTAAAGGAAAGACCAAAGAACCTTTCACATTAAAAAATAACTGGTTAAGAAATAAGGATGAATGGAATTATACATTAACAGAAAATGATGTATATGCTATCAGCAAGAAATGGACAGAGGCTGTAAAAGAAGCAAACCAATCACTAAGAGTACTTCACGAAGGAATCAAAATCGGAAGTATAAAAGGTAAGGATCTGATCCCAGCACAGTCACTTGCCTTATCGACAGAATTGGATAAGACTGATATTCCACAAGTAGAACTCTCATACGAAGATGCAATCAACTATCTTCGTAAAGAAGCGATTACTTTGCCTCCTACAACACCTAAAGGATACATGATAGTAACTTATCAGAATGTTCCATTAGGTTGGATGAAAAATATAGGCAATCGTGCCAATAATCTGTACCCACAGGAATGGAAGATTAAAAGTTCTCACATACCAGAGGGTGATAATCATATCCTGAAATGCAAATCAATATCATAGCATGCCTGGACCAAAACGGTGCGATAGGCTACAAGAACCGACTGCTCTTCCATATCAGAAAGGACATGGAAAGATTTAAGCAACTTACACTGAATCATACCATAGTCATGGGGAGGAAAACATACGAATCTCTCCCCCATGGCGCACTCCCTTTGAGACGGAACATAGTGATAACACAACAGGAAATACAACTGGAAAACTGTGAGGTGTATCACTCATTGACAGATGCGCTTGAAAAATGTACAGACGACATCATATTCATCATAGGAGGCGAAAGTATTTATAAGCAATGTATGCATCTTGCCGATAATCTGTATCTCACGATAGTAGATAAAAAAATGCCAAAAGCAGACACATATTTCCCTTCTATCAATTCAGAAAACTGGGAAATCATAGACAAAGAACAGCATAAAGAAATAGATGATGCCAAAAAAGAAATTTACTCCTTTTCTTTTATTACATTCAGAAAAATAGGAAATAAAGAAACCACTTCACCACCGAAGCCATCACATACGTCTTGCCAGTACCCGTAGGCATCTGCACCAACACCGAGTAGTTTTCCGCATATTCCAAAAGAGAGAATCTGCTCATAACAGGACTCACCGGCAGCGGCAACTTTGGCTGATGCTATCAGGGACAGATTGGTGAATAGCAGTAATCTTATCAAACTGGAAGGATCGTCTATGCGCCGGAGAAGACAACAATCGAGTTATCTCCTCCATATCTTTCAATACTGGTTTCTCAAATGTTATATCACATTCCATTAGGCAATGTTCTTTAAGACTTCCAAAAATTTAGGGAGTTCCGAAAGTTGGAGGATGCCCTCTTTCTCTATCTCTCCATAATTGACATCATACACTATCCTATCACTAAGAATAGATAAACAGGCATCTCCTTTGGAGGTCTTCCATTGCATTAATATATAGCCATTGGTATTTGGGAATATTGCTAATCCCTGAAGCAATGATTCGCTACAGGATGAAACAACCTTCTGAGAATAATCACATGCTTCTGATGATATGGAAGGGGAACCTGCGTAATCCCAATTCGCTGGCAAATCTCGAAGTTCAAGAATTCGCTTCTCAAGTCGTTGCCTTAACGAAAGACTTGGCTTCTTTTTCAGCTGTTGCTTCAATAATCGCAAAGCTTCTGCCATAGCATCAGTTACACTGATGTTATTCTGCTCTGCAATTGTTGCATAGCCTTGATATAATGTATTATCGAGTACCAATGTTGCCATAATCGTAATATTCTAATTATTGTCTGCAAATATAAGGGTTTTCGGTGAGACTACCAAATTTTTGGGGGAGTTTTTGATTCTTGCCCTATCATCCTCTCCTGATACCCACATAGTTCATCTTCTTGCTATATTTGCCCACCTCCAGCAAGTTATTGGAAAGCATTATCCTCTGGGGCTTCATCATAACTATAAGAATCATGCTGCATTTTTTCACGGATGATTCCTGCCAAGCTCTAACGACCATTACGCATATCAGTTGATGTGGAACTCAAATAATTTGTGTTGGGTATTGTGGAGTTCCATAATGTATATTTGTGATAATTATTCTTAATTATTCACTTAAAAGTGAACAATCTATCAATAAAAGTATTATTTTTGCATAGCATATTAAAGAATTTCAGTTATGACACAAGTAACATTAAAGACAATAGAGCAGAATGACAACGTAGGCATGTTTTCTATCTGCTTCGATGGAAACTCCGAAAGCGAATTTGAAAAATTCCTGATGGAGTTTAAGGACAATGCGACATACAATAAAGACTTCAATGCCATATTATTGGCTTTATCCAAAATTATCGATAAGGGAGCATTAGAAAGATTCTTCCGTATCGAAGGGAGGATGAACGACCATGTCAGTGCTTTGTCTATAGATTCCCGCAAACTCCGCCTATACTGCTTAAGAATATCCGATCAGATACTTATCTTAGGAAATGGTGGTGTTAAACTATCACGCACATACCAAGAGAATGAAAAGCTCAGTGGATATGTCATGGATTTACAGACTTTTGACAAAGTTCTGCTCAAAGCCCAAGAGAATGGCATCATTACCATTGAAAAGAATATGATAACAGACATAGAAAGTGCAACCTTTGAAATTTAAGCATTATGATACAGAACAAATTATTCCGTGATTGCCTCTCTGCGATACCTGCCGAGCAAAAGGCAGAGTTCGATTTGTCTTTCGGTATTGCCGAGCGCATTAGTGAGATTCTGAAAGCCAAAGGACTCACCCAAAAAGATTTTGCCCGCTTACTCAACAAGCGAGACTCAGAAATCTCCAAATGGCTAACAGGCAGACATAACTTTACAACTCAAACCATTGCTCGTATAGAAACAGCTTTAGGAAGTAAACTCATCAGTATAGCCCATTGATTGGGCTATGCTAATAAAAAAACTAATGTGTTTTAAACACCTAACGCAATAATGATAATATATTCAACTATCCCAATTTTTCATTTAAGATTTCACACATTTTATTATATAAGGCAAGTTCCAGACCTCTACCACCAGTTCCACTGAAATCCCCTTTAAATGAAAACAAACTCTCAGATTTATCTTTAAGTGCAGATAAGATATTTTCAACCTTATTTATATAAGGTTCATAAAAATAGCCATCGTATTTATGCAACCCCTGTCTTATTTCATCATTAAGGAAGCTAACATGTATATACCCCATTAATCGAATCATAGCACCAACACCGGTTGTTTTGCTAAGAATAGAGCGATGTTTCATACATATTGGCCAATAGTCAGGAAAGCATTTCGTAACTACGGTATAAAAACTAATTAACTCTGAGGCCATATACCGATATCTAGGCTTCTCACTTATTTTTGAGAAATCTACATACCAAATTCCTTGGGGAGAAGACATATGTCTCATCAAAGCTTCTGCCATACATGCCTGTGAGACAAAACCTTGACCAGAACCCAACATCTTTATTTTTTGATAGAAAGGAGAATCTGGATTGGTATTCATGAACTTCACAAGATTGTGAGAGATATAAATAAAGTTTTTTTCTTTATCCGTTGAATCCTCAGAATAATTCATACCATATATATCATAATATAAAGAACGACTTACACGCTTTTGATTGAAATTAACCTCAGCAAAGACTTGAGCTTGTTCCCATGTATCAAAATTCATCATAATGGTACAATTGAAACGAAACTTTTCTAAATATTCTTTGACGATTATATCTTCTTCTGTTTTCATAAAACCAGAGACATCCTCATATAGTTTAATCATACTATAAAGACGATGTTGTCCGTCTACTATATAAAAATCTTGTGGCATAACAAGATCGGGAGTATCTCCTATAGAAAAACGAGTATCATCTATGGTAAAAGCCAACAGCATAGCTGTAGGAAAGATGACAGCAACGTTTTGTTTTCGGTAATCCCCAAGTATTGTAGTACGAATGTACTTTTTTATTTTACTAACACGATTTTCGTCTATCTTCCTTTGGTAATACTCGTCTTCTTTACCTGTACGTATTTTATAAGGATTTTGATTTGGATCTTCCCTATAGAAAAAACGCGCATTATCTTTTAAGTCCATGAAAGGGACACATGCCTGCAATAATAATTTTTGAGACCTTTCGTCTCCACTTAACACATTTACTTTCATAACCCATTTATTTTAAAACATACTTGAAGAATCATCACTATCTTGTGAATCCGACTTAGGCTGAACAGCCTCTGCACTTTCTTCTTGATTTTCACTATTCTGTCGTATATATTCTTTAAGATCTTTTTCAAGATTTGCAATTAAAGAATTTATATATTCATCATCATGTTTAATAGTTTCTTCTACGACCTTCGCCTTCATTGTCTCAGCTCCGATAGAATTAAAGATTTTCTCTGCAGCAATAGACACCTTTCCGCCCAACTTTTCATCCAAATAAGACTTATCCTTAATTCCGCAACACTATAGTTTAACATTATTTATAAGTGCCTGAGCAACAAAAAGTTGCCCAGGATTTTGCCATGTCAGAATTTTCACTTACCTTAGTGTTGCGAAAAGAAGACAAGCAAAACT
>NZ_SGVY01000023.1 GCF_004535825.1 Segatella hominis
TAGGACTGTTTACCCGAATCATCGGGAAAATCAGCGCATTTACAGTCTTGCAATATATTAATTATGTAAACAACAGACCGGTTGGCAGGGTTAAGTATGCGCTAAATTAATTCCGCCAACGGGTTAAGTTTTAGGTTTTTAGTTAGGTAATAGATTGTTCTAGGTTTAGTTTTTTAAAAGGTAGTTTATTAAGATTGTAATTCAAGGACGACAGGTATTAGAAGAAAAGGTAAATAAAGATTGTTTATTCAAGGACGACAAATAGGTTAGGTTAGTTTTCATAAAGGTGAAAGTGCGTATTTTAGGAATATTGATTGAAGGTAATAATTATTTATGTTAATAAGAAATGGCGGTTCCTCAACATGGAGTCGCCATTTTCCGTGTATTTTGTTTTGATGTAAATCGATAAAAGAACAGATAATAACAAAAAATAGGAAAATAGAAATAGATATGCTATATAGTAAGAAAACAGAATATCTGATGGAGTCGATTCGTTCGGGTAGAGCGATGGTGCGTAGTGAGAAACTCAATCTGATTGTGGGATTGAGTATCCCATCTATGTTGGCACAGATTTCCACCGTCATGATGTTTTTTATTGATGCCTCTATGGTTGGTCATCTGGGTGCTGAAGCCTCTGCCAGTATCGGTCTGATAGAATCTACCACATGGTTGGTTGGCAGTTTGCTGAGTGCGGCTGCCACAGGATTCTCTGTGCAGGTAGCTCATTTTATCGGAGCCAATGATTTTGTGAAGGCGCGTCAGGTTTTCCGTCATGCCTTGATTTGCGGTTTGGCTTTCAGTGTGTTCCTTTCGCTCATAGGAGTGGGAATACATTCACATCTTCCATACTGGTTGGGCGGTGGTGCTGATATCGCTTCAGCATCTTCTGGTTATTTCCTGATATATTCCTTGGTGCTTCCCTTCGTGTATCTTTATCATACTTCCGAGATGATGCTCAAGTCGGCTGGTAATATGCATACGCCGAGCGTGATGGCTGTACTGGTGTGTATTTGTGATGTAATCTTCAATTATATTTTCATTTATATCTGCAAGCTCGGGGTAGTGGGTGCTGCTATGGGAACAGCCTTGGCATATATCTGTATTTCACTACCCAATCTATATCTGTCGGCTTGCAAGAACCGGATGCTTAATCTCCGTCAGGACCATGTGCGTTTTCATTGGGTAAAGGAATATGTGCAGAGAGCCTGCAAGATCAGCATCCCTATCGCCATACAGAATATTCTGATGAGTGGAGCACAGATTGTGAGTACCATGATTGTGGCGCCATTGGGCAACATAGCCATTGCTGCCCATTCTTTTGCGATTACAGCAGAAAGTCTTTGTTATATGCCTGGTTATGGTATCGGTGATGCTGCTACTACCCTGGTAGGACAGACTCATGGAGCGGGGCGCATAGACCTGTGCAAGAACTTTGCTTATATGACCGTTGGTCTTGGTATGTTGGTGATGGCATTGATGGGAGTCATCATGTATGTCTTTGCGCCAGAAATGATAGGAGTGCTTTCGCCTGTTGAGGCCATCCGCCAGTTGGGTACTACCTGTCTGCGTATCGAAGCATTTGCCGAACCGTTCTTTGCTGCGAGCATCGTGACCTATTGTGTCTGTGTGGGAGCAGGTGATACATTCAAGCCTGCTGCCATCAATCTCGGTACCATGTGGCTCGTGCGACTCACTCTTGCCTACGGCTTATCCAAGAGCTATGGGTTGGAAGGTGTGTGGATTGCGATGGCTACGGAACTTACTTTCCGTGGAGTTCTCTTCCTCATACGCCTTTTCCGCGGTTCTTGGATGAAGAGCTTTCAGGTGCGTGGATAACGGACTTCCGGTTCTTTGAGTTAGTGCATGATTTTCCAGGCAAAAGTGTGAAAATAGCGATAAAAGCGTGAAAATGAGGGGTAAAGAGTGAAAAAGCTACAAAATATTTGTTTTCTCCCTTTAATTATGTTATTTTTGCATTCTGAAAGCTACCCAAAGGCGTGGGGATTTCGTTTTATCATATAAATGTATATTCAGAAAATATCCATTTTCCTATAATATATGTGTATAGATTAAATAATAAAATGTAAGTAATAATTCTAACAACATTATAATAAAACATGAGATTAAAGCAGTTTTTTGTAGCGGCAGTGATGCTGCTGGCTACAGGCTCAATGGTGGCACAGCAGATGCCTCAGGTTCCTGTTGACAAGGACGTGAGAATCGGTCACCTTGACAACGGCCTTACCTACTACATTCGTCACAACAATTTCCCTGAGCATGTAGCTAGTTTCTACATTGCACAGAAGGTTGGTTCTATTAATGAGAACGACGACCAGCGTGGTTTGGCTCACCTCTTGGAGCACTTGGCTTTCAATGGTTCTGAGCATTTCCAGGGCAATAGCCTTCAGAACTATCTTCAGAGCATTGGTGTGGAGTATGGTAAGAATTTGAATGCTTACACAAGTATCGACAAGACCGTTTATTATTTTACCGACGTACCAACTACTCGTACTACAGCCGTAGATTCTTGTATGCTCATCCTCAAGGATTGGAGCAATGGTATCTCTCTTACCCAAGAGGCTATCGACAATGAGCGTGACGTTGTACACAATGAGTACCGTATGCGTATGGTAGGTCAGCAGCGTATCATGGAGCGTTCACTTCCTGCACTTTATCCTGGCAGCAAGTATGGTTATCGTATGCCAATCGGTCTGATGAGCATCATTGATGGTTGCGATCCTGAAACCCTCCGTGCTTACTATCGCAAATGGTATCGTCCAGACAACCAAGCTGTCATCGTTGTAGGTGATGTGGATGTTGATCACATTGAGGCACAGATCAAGAAGCTCTTCAGCGGCATCAAGGTTCCTGCTAATGCAGCAAAGGTGATCCCTGAGTTGGTTCCTGACAATGATACAGCTATCTATGTAGTTGACAAGGACAAGGAGCAGAACTACGATGTGGCTATGATCAGCATGAAGCACGATGCTACACCTGACTCTTTGAAGGGTAGTCTCAATTACTTCGCTACTTCTTATGTTCAGAGTGCAATTACCAGCATGCTTAGCTCTCGTTTGGGCGAAAAGTCATTGGAGGCTGACTGTCCATATCTCCAGGCTGGTTGTGATAATGGCAGCTACTTGGTTTCCCGCACAAAGGATGCTTTCAGTCTTACTGCAGTTGCCAAGCCTGGCAAGATGCTTGAGGCTTATGCAGCTGTTCTCCGTGAGGCTAAGCGTGCTAAGGACTTTGGTTTCACAGCTACTGAGTACGTTCGCTATAAAGAGGATTTCATGAGCGGTTTGGATAAGATGTATTCTAACCGTGATAAGATGAAGAATGAGCAGTTTACTTCTCAGTATGTAGATCATTTCATCTCTAATGAACCAATCCCTTCTGTTGAGGTTGAACATCAGATCTATAAGACCATGGTTCCAAGTATTCCTTTAGAGGCTATCAATGCTTATGCCAAGGAGTTGATTTGCGAGACTGATACCAATTTCGTAACACTTCTGATGATGCGCGATGCTGAGGGTGCTGTTTATCCAACCAAGCAGCAGTTGGCAGATGTCGTAAAGCAGGTGCGTGGTGAAAAGCTCGAAGCTTACGTAGATAATGTAAAGCAGGAACCATTGATGGCAGAGCTTCCTAAGGCTGGTAAGATCAAGAAGACTACAGAGAATAAGCTCTTCGGTTACAAGATGCTTACCCTCTCTAATGGTGCCAAGGTTGTGCTCAAGAAGACTGACTTCAAGAACGACGAGGTACAGTTTGCTGCTACTGCAAATGGTGGTACTTCTGTTTTCGGAACAAAGGATCTCAACGAGGTGAAGATGATGGGTGCCTTGATGAACTCAAGTGGTTTGCGTGGCTTTACCAATAATGACCTTGAGAAGGTATTGGCTGGTAAGATTGCTTCTTGCGGATTCAGTGTTTCAAAATACCGTCATGGTTTGGGTGGTGGCTCAACTCCAAAGGATTTGGAGACTTTGATGCAGCTCATCTATTTGAAACTCACCAATCTGACTAAGGACGAGAAGGCTGTCAACAACCTGATCAACAATCAGGTAACAGCACTCGCTAATCGTAGCAACAATCCTCAGGCTGTATTCCAGGATTCATTGACCAGCACGCTCTATCCTGGTAATCCAGTATTCCGCACAATGACAGTGGATGAGGTGAAGAGTGTAAACTACGACCGCGCACTTGAACTTGGTAAGCAGCTTTTCGGTAATGCGAAGGATTATACCTTCTTCTTTGTCGGCAACTTCGATGAGGCTAAGATTCTTCCTCTTATCGAGCAGTATATCGCTTCTTTGCCAAACAACGGAAAGAAGTTCAAGAACGTAGAGACATTGCCAGTGAAGGGTGAAGTTATCAACAAGTTCACCAAGGCAATGGAGAATCCACAGGATGTAGCTGTTGAGATCTGGTGCTCAGAGGCTCCTTATACATTGCGCAACTCAGTACTTGCTGATATTGCAGCTCGCGTTATCAATATGGATTACAACCGTAATATCCGTGAAAAGTTGAGCGCTGCTTATTATGCTGGTGCTGATGCTATGGAAAGTGTAAAACTTGATGGTAAGACCATGCGTGTAGGTGTTACTGGTAATGCAATGATGAACCCAGACAAGTCTAAGGATGCTATTCCTTACTTCTATTCTGGTTTGAAGGATGCGATGGAGCAGCCTAATCTGGATGACCTCCAGAAAGTGAAGGAAATCCTTCTGAAACAGGCTGATGTAAGCTGTAAGCAGAATGGCTACTGGATGGGTGTTATTTCTGAGTATCTGCTTCATGGTATTGATACTCATACCAACTACAAGAAGGAGGTAAGCTCTGTAGATGCAAAGGCAGTGAGCGATTTCCTCAAGAATGTAGTGATGAAGGATGGCAACCACGTAGAGGTTATCATGCATGCGACAAAGGCTGGTGAGGCTAAGTAACAAGAAAAAAGTCACATAAATATATAAAATCCCGATACAATTGTTGTTGTATCGGGATTTTTTTGTACCTTTGTCCACAAAATAGAGAGTTTAGTGAAAGATAAGTTTAATGTTTTAATTTAAAAGTAAATGAATTTCAAGAAGATGAATTTCAATTCGATGAAGCGAATTGTTTTGGCGCTTATGCTGATAAGTGTAAGCATGGTGAGTGTGCAGGCACAGCTTCTTTACAAGATTAGTAAAGATAGTACCGACCAGAAGCCTTCCTATATCATGGCTTCCAGCCGGCTCATGAATCCTATGGGTGTTGTTAGTCTGAGTGGTGAGTTGAAGGAAGCACTTACTAATACCGATCAGATGTATTTTGAGGTAAACAAGGCGGCTTATCGTGAGTCCATTAATGACGCTAAGAAACTGGCTGACGGCAAGACTCTTCTCAGTTTGCTTACTCCGGCTCAGCAGACAAAACTTAATGCTTTCCTCAAGAAATACATGGAGGTGGATTTCCGTAGTTCCTACGTGCAGAAAAAGTATGGTAACCTGACTCCTGCAGCTTTGATGGAAGACATGGAGCAGTTGCTTTTTGTGGCCAATCACATGGGTATGTATGATCCTACTCATACTTTCGACCAGTATTTTGAAGCACAGGCAAAGGCAAACAATGAGACTGTAGGCGGTTTAAGTGATGTTGATGCTTATATCAACGATACTTATAAGAGTGACCTGAAGCAGCAAGTGGCTCGCTTGGTAGAGTTTCTTGAGAATGAGCCTACAGAGTTGGCCAAGTTGAATAAAGCTGTAGGTGCTTTCAAGGCACAGGATGTAGATGCTGCAGCCAAGGCTACTGGCGCTCATGTTTCTCAACCAACTCTTGAGGCTTGGGCTGCAAAGGTGCAGACTGTGATGGCAGAGAAGCCAACCTTCTTTGTTGTTGATGCCGCCAATTTAGGTGGTGAGAATGGTCTTCTCCAGTTGCTCCGCAATGCCGGCTGCAAAGTAGAGAAATAATCAATAGTATAATCTAAAAATAAATAGGGTAAACCAAAAAAGTCCCGCTGTTAGGATGAAATTCCTTACAGCGGGACTTTTTTCGTGATGTCCTCGACTCTCTATCGAGCGGGGGATAAAGATCATAATCTTACAGCATAACCTTCTTCCAGATCAATGGAATTTACCACATACGAGTGTCTTCCATCTGGAAGAAAAACAAAGCTGCACACGAGAATCTCTCTTAAAAGATAATCTCTTTAATTTCTGCTTTTAGCCTTAGAGGCAAGAGCCTCGCGGCGATCACGAAGAATGCTCTGGCATCTGCTGATAGCCTGATTCTGATTCTCTTCGTTAACCTTTATTAAACAATCATTCATAACCTATTGTGTTTTGATAAACCTATTGTGATTTGAATACGTTGCAAAGATAGAGCATTCTGATAAAAGATGAAAGAAAATCCTATTAAAATGCATTACTTTTAGTCGATTTTTTGATTTACGTCAATTTTAAAGCCTTTTGTATTCCAATTTTCATGTTATATTCATACGATTCGTAGTATTTATAGGGATATTACTATGAGAAAATGGGGAAATCCTTCTGAAATTTCATTTTTTTTTGCGAACTTTGCAGTCGAAAATGGATTCTTCTTCTAAAAGAGATTGTTTTCTTCCAGAGATAATTCCATGCATAAATAGAGAGAAGGAAATGAAGAATTCCATAGGAATATAGGTATATATATAAAATAATAAAGGTATGAAAAAAGTAATTCTATTGACTGCTTTGGTGCTGGCTTGCACTACTGGCAGTATGGCAAATGAACTCAGCGAGTGCTCTCTTTCAGAGTTAATCAGTACTCCTGTTAAGAAAACTACAAAGAAGACAACAAA
This sequence comes from Segatella hominis, assembly GCF_004535825.1. Classification (GTDB taxonomy): domain Bacteria; phylum Bacteroidota; class Bacteroidia; order Bacteroidales; family Bacteroidaceae; genus Prevotella; species Prevotella hominis. Next base: position 6,827 of record NZ_SGVY01000023.1, read on the forward strand.
GAAGGCAACAAAGAAAACAACAAAGAAAACAACAAGCAAGAAGACAAGCTCAACTAAGTCTTCTGCTAAAACTTCTACTGCGGCAACCTCTGCCACCAGTACTTCTGCAACAACAAATACAGAAACAACAACTCCTACAACGGCAACTTCTGCAACTTCTACCTCAGCTGGTTCAGCAATAGCTGGTATCCTCGGTGGATTGCTTGGTGGAGGCACATCTGGTAGCACAGGCAGTACTGCAGGAACCATTATCAATGGAATTCTAAACAATGTAATCGGATCTGGTTCTTTCAGTAAAGAGAGTCTTTGTGCTCATACTTGGAAATACAGTAAGCCAGGTTGTGCTTTTACTTCAGAGAATCTGCTTGCCAAAGCAGGCGGTGAAATTGCAGCTAATAAGATAGAGGAGCAGTTGGAAGGTTATTACAAGAAAGCAGGTTTCTCCGGCTCAAACACTTACTTCAAGTTTAATACGGATGGAAGTTTTGAGTCAAAAATAGATGGCAAGTCATGGAAAGGTACTTATACTTTTGATGAGAAGACACATGCCATCACAATGAAGGGACTCCTGTTCAGCGTTTCCGGCTATGCCACACAAACAACCAATGGTGTCAGCCTTCTCTTTGAATCAAAGAAACTCCTTACCTTGGTTCAGACATTGACAGCTCTCAGCGGTAATTCTACACTTGGCACTATCGGCAATATCACCAAGAATTATGATGGTGTACGTGTAGGCTTTGAGATGAGTAAGTAATTTCTCATTTCATCTATTGAGATATTATATAGTAATGATTATATTGCTATTATTTATATAGCAGAAAAATCCCCTTAGAGATTGCCTGAATCAGGCTTTCGCTAAGGGGATTTTTTATCTCTTTCGCTTTAAAGTTTCCTTTTTACTTGATCTCAACTTTTAGCGGAGTTTTCAATGCTTCAAGATAATCCTTGATGCGAATCTGCCATTCTGTATAGCTGCGAACATCATATTTGCTCCATGCAGCTCCGAAGTAATAGCTGAACTTTTCTCCGTCCTTCAAGCCAGTCTTGATGCCTAACGCATGACCGGTAGCGCCGTCGTGCTTCTTATCGAAAAGCTGGTAGTAGGTATTGTCAATGCCATAAGGGAAGAGTACACCTACATATACCTGAGACTGGTTACCTTCCATATTGTCGGTAGGGTCTGCGTAACTTACGTAGTCTTTTGCGAAAGTTTTAGTCTCGGTATCTTCCTCATGGATTGGGAAACCTGTAGCAAAGTCGGTAGGGTGGGTGAGGCCATCATACCAGACAGTCATCTTGTTGAAGTTGCTGCCCTTGTCGAGAGAGATGATACGATGTTCTACTACGTTCTTCTGGTCGCCCACGGTAGAAGGATTGTAGGTCAGTTCAACGGTAAATCTGAGAGGACCATTGTCTAAGATCTTGTAATCCTTATAGCAGTAAGGTAATATCTGTTCGTTACCAATCATAAGACTTGGTGCACCGAGACCCAAGGTTGCACCTACGCGATATGGGTCGAGTCCGTTGCCCTGGTCGAGATGGAATGAGTTGCGGATATTAACTTCTTTTCCTTCTGCTTCTACTGCCTTGATCTGATCTTTGAGTTTGACAATTCTTGCAGGATTTTTCTCCGTCTTGAGTTGTTTTTCTATGGCTTTTTTCTTTGCATCCACTCTGCACATGTTTTCCCAGGCTTTCTGGTTCTTGATGTATCGGATATTTACCACCGTATCAGGCGTGTTCTTTACCCAAACATCAGTGCCGAATGAGCGCTCGCCAGAACGCTGTAATGCTGGTCCGTAAACACGGTAGGCGCATCGGTCGTTCTCCCAAGCCAGGTCGTCCTTTCTCATCTTATAGAGAGCGCCTGTTGTCCAAACTTTCTGAGGATATGGCTTCTCTATGCTGATATAAAAGGTAGCTGCGCTATGAGGGCGCACACTGGCGTCGATGAGCAACTTGCCATCGTGGGTAATCTGTGAACCGATTTGCTGTCCGCGGGTATTCTTTACCACATAAGCCTGTCCTTTGCCAGGAGTTGCATTTGATAGCTTGGCTTTCACATCGGCCATGCTTACTTCTACGAGTTCCATTCGCTGTGTAGCAGTTGTGTTGCTTACTACTACAGTTGCTTGCTGGGCATAGCTGTAGTTGGAACCGGCTATCGCCAAGAGCATCATGACACTCTTCATCATGTTGGTTTTTGTCATCATTGTTTCTGATTTGTTAGTTATTATTAATTTTGTTTTCTTACGTGTCGAACTTGCTTCGTTACGTACATTATTATATATAATACGAATGAATAGTTGCCGATACTGACAAAGTGACAATATTTTCTGTTGCCAATATTTCTTCTGGATTATTCCTCGATAAGGGAAACTTCCATACTGATATCCTCTTTCGGACGATCACCTCTGAGCGTCTCGCAATTCTGGATTTTTTCCACGACGTCGAGACCTTCTTCTACTTCGCCGAATACAGTATATTGGTTGTCAAGGAAAGGAGTACCGCCCATCTCGGTGTAGGTTTTCACCTGCTCATCGGTAAATTTAGGGTAACCTTCCTCCTTGCAGCGTTTCTTGGTTTCATCCACCAGCTGATCCTGCAATTCCATCAATCCCTGGCGGTCGCGGTTGCGACGGAAGTTCATGATCTCATCGTGGTGTTCTTTAGCAAGCTGGTTGAATATGTTTTGTTCCATCTGCATGTCCATCTGTTTCTCCATCTGCTTGAGTTCATTCATCTTGTAGGTTTTTCCCCATACGATATAGAACTGGCTTCCGCTGCTTTCGCGCTTAGGATTTACCTCATCTCCCAATCTTGCAGCGCTCAGTGCACCACGCTTATGGAAAAGTTGAGGATAAACAAATTCTGCAGGAATCGTGTAGTCAGGACCACCTGTTCCTAACATTTTGCCCTTAGGAGCATTCTTACTCTCCGGATCACCGCCCTGAATCATGAAATCCTTGATGACACGATGGAAGAGAGTGCCGTCGAAATATCCCTCTTTAGCCAACTTGATAAAGTTGTCGCGATGTTGAGGAGTCTCATCATAAAGGCGAACTTTGATATCGCCTTCAGAAGTCTTAATCAATACTTTTGCCATAATATTTAATTATCAGTATAGTTCTTTAATTTGGTCTTTATAACCTTCAGTCCTTCAAGTTCTTTAGCCCTTCAGTCCTTTAGTCTTCAGCCCTTCAGCCTTCAGTTATTCAGCCCTTTTTTTACCTTTTTACTTTTTTACCTTTTTACCTTTCATAATATTCCTTCCATTCTTTCATGGCTTCCTTCCAGTCGGTTTGCTCTCCGCTTGCAACAGCTTCCTTCTGTTTTTCAGCCTCGTCGCGGGCCTTGTCACGGGCACGCTTAGCTTTCATCGCCTCGATAGTAGCATCATCAAGAATCTGGATGGCGCCACGCTTGATGGCAGCCTGAAGTTCCTCTTCGCCGAAAGCCTTGCCCGGTTCGTTGAAGTCGGATATATTAAATTCGTAATCTACACGAAGGTCATGGCGAATCTGCTTCTGCTGGAGTCTGTTACCAGCGTTTTTCAATCGGAGCAATTTGCCGATTTCCTTGATTTCTCCTGCGGAGTATTTGTTTCTTCCCATTAAAAAACTGATGTTATAATAATCTTATGAATAATTCTCTGCAAAATTACAGATAATCCTTGATAATGCCAAGTAATTATCTGGAAAAATGCGCTTATGGCATACGAAATCTGCCATCTTGTCATTTCTTTTATGCTCTTTTCTGACATTTCTCGCTCTTTTGTCAGTTGTGCCCCTTCTGTCTTTTCCTTGGCACACGCTTTGTTAACTATGTTTGCGTGACCGTTGGGGAGAGTTCCTGATAGATGCATATCTTCGGCAGACTTTCCGGAAACAGCGTTCACATGATAAACATTATTAATAACGATAAAAATAAAAAAAGATATAATCATGGGAAAAGTAATTGGAATTGACTTGGGTACCACAAACAGTTGTGTTGCCGTTTTCGAAGGTAGCGAACCAGTTGTAATCGCTAATAGTGAAGGTAAGCGTACTACTCCATCAGTAGTAGGTTTCGTTAAGGATGGTGATCGCAAGGTAGGTGATCCTGCTAAGCGTCAGGCCATCACAAACCCTAAGAACACTGTATATTCTATCAAGCGTTTCATGGGTGAGACATACGCTCAGAGCCAGAAAGAGGCTGAGGCAATGCCTTACACAGTAGTAAACGAGGGTGGTTATCCACGTGTTGAAATCGAGGGTCGCAAATATACTCCACAGGAGATTTCTGCAATGGTTCTTCAGAAGATGAAGAAGACCGCTGAGGATTATCTCGGACAGGAGGTTACAGATGCAGTTATTACAGTTCCTGCTTACTTCTCTGACTCACAGCGTCAGGCTACTAAGGAGGCTGGTCAGATTGCAGGTTTGAACGTTCAGCGTATTGTCAATGAGCCTACAGCTGCTGCTTTGGCTTATGGTGTTGACAAGGCTAACAAGGATATGAAGATCGCCGTATTCGACTTGGGTGGTGGTACATTCGATATCTCTATCTTGGAGTTCGGTGGCGGTGTATTCGAGGTACTTTCTACCAATGGTGATACTCACCTCGGTGGTGATGACTTCGACCAGGTAATCATCAACTGGTTGGCTGATGGCTTCAAGGCTGAGGAAGGCGTAGATCTCCGCAAGGACCCTATGGCTATGCAGCGTTTGAAAGAAGCTGCTGAGAAGGCTAAGATTGAGTTGTCAAGCTCTACAGCTACAGAAATCAACTTGCCTTACATCACAGCCGTTGACGGTATGCCTAAGCACTTGGTAAAGAGTTTGACTCGTGCACAGTTCGAGCAGTTGGCTCACAACTTGATTCAGGCTTGTCTCGTACCTTGCCAGAATGCTATTCGTGATGCTAAGCTCTCTACATCAGATATCGACGAGGTTATCTTGGTTGGTGGTTCAAGCCGTATTCCAGCCGTTCAGACACTCGTTAAGAACTACTTCGGCAAGGAGCCTTCTAAGGGTGTAAACCCTGATGAGGTTGTTGCAGTTGGTGCAGCTATTCAGGGTGCCATCTTGAATAAGGAAGAGGGTGTTGGCGACATCGTATTGCTCGATGTTACTCCATTGACTCTCGGTATCGAGACTATGGGTGGTGTGATGACTAAGCTCATCGATGCTAATACAACTATCCCTTGCAAGAAGAGCGAGGTGTTCTCTACTGCAGCTGATAACCAGACAGAGGTTACCATCCACGTATTGCAGGGTGAGCGTCCAATGGCAGCTCAGAACAAGAGTATCGGTCAGTTCAACTTGACAGGTATTGCTCCAGCTCGTCGTGGTGTTCCTCAGATTGAGGTTACTTTCGATATCGATGCCAACGGTATCTTGAACGTATCAGCTAAGGATAAGGCTACCGGTAAGGAGCAGAGCATCCGCATCGAGGCTTCATCTGGCTTGAGCGAGGATGAGATTAACCGCATGAAGGCTGAGGCTGAGCAGAACGCTGCTGCTGATAAGGCTGAGCGCGAGAAGATTGACAAGATGAATCAGGCAGACTCTATGATCTTCACCACCGAGAACTTCCTGAAGGATAACGGTGATAAGATTCCAGCTGACAAGAAGCCAGGTGTCGAGCAGGCATTGCAGCAGTTGAAGGATGCTCACAAGGCTGGTGATGTTGCTGCCATCGATACTGCCATCAACAACTTGAACACCGTAATGCAGGCTGCTTCTCAGCAGATGTATCAGGGTGGTCAGCAGGCTGGTCCTGGTGCACAGGGTGCTCAGGGCGGTCAGCAGGCACAGGGCGGCAATGGTGGCGCTCAGGATGTTCAGGACGCTGACTTCGAGGAGGTTAAGTAATATCTCCTGTCGACGAGGAGCCTCTCATTGATGCTCCTCTCTCTCAAAAGAGAGTTGTTAAGTTAATATATAATTAAAGCACACAACTGAAAAGGAAACGATTCGGTTGTGTGCTTTTTTGGTATTGAGAAAGAAGGACTATTTCTAAATATGCAGCCACTTGGCGTTGCAATATTCCTTTTTCGTCTCTAAGAGACCTTATCTTGTTTCCTAATAATATATCTTTTGCATTTTAAGTTCAACTAAATCGGTCAGTTTTTGACGGTGTTCGCTATAATTGGTTGTTTTCGCTATAAATTCTGTTGAATTACGACGATTTTGAAACTATTTCGACGAATTTTCGACGGAAGTATGTGATTTTCGTCGAATTTCGACGGTTTTTCACAGAAGAAACCAATTCCGTCCATCGGTTTTTATCAGTTTTTCCATTTTCATGGCTTTTAGTAAATCTCCGAGCATACGAAGTCTTTGTTCTTCCGTCTTGTTTTGCGGAAGAACATCCTTCAGATATTCGTATATACTATCTCGCTTGGCACCTTCATCTCCTGCATTGCTGAGATATTGTAGAACCATTTGACGCAACTTCTAAGAATGTTTTCCGTAGTATCGGTAGGAGTTTCCGTAGTATCGGTAGGAGTTTCCGTAGTATCGGTAGGAGTTTCCGTAGTATCAGCAGGAGTTTTCGTAGTAGCAGCAGGAGTTTTCGTAGTGTCTTTTATGTTTTTTCCAGCTTAATGCAAGTTTCAATCCGGTCAGGATTACTCTTTTCTTTAACTGTTGGTATGCTCCAACCATTATCGCGAATTCAACAAGCAAGTGCAAAATTTCGAAATGCTTTTGTAAAAGTACCCCTTTGTTGTTGAAAAATAATTATCTTTTTGTAAATTAGCTTATTTTTGGTTAACAATATTGAAATACATCTTACAAACCTTGAAGTTTAAGCTTGAAGCATACAGTTGTATGTTGACATTGTCTTATATTATATACAATAAACTATTATACATTTGTATGCAAATTATGGAAGATAAAGAATATTTGAAGATGTTCGCTCAAAGAGTTAGAACACTTCGCGAAGAGCAAGGCATCTCTCAGGAAAAACTTGCAGAGAGGGCAGAACTCCATCGTACTTATATAGGTATGGTGGAACGTCTTGAGCGCAACCCTTCGCTCGTTTGCATTTATAAAATTGCAAATGGTTTAGGAGTTCATATAACAGAACTATTTCAATAATTTCAAATTATAACATTCTTATGAAGAAGTTCAAGATTTCAAACGATGAAGTTGCTGGATTATCTAATGCTCCCCAGTACAAATTTCCTAAATATGTAACGCAGGTAATTAACTTGGTGAATAGTAACGCAGGTGGTACACGTCCTAAGGTTGTTGGTCAAATGTCAGAGCTCATTAAAGAGTTTGATGGAAAATCTATCGATGAGTGGATTGAATGGTACACCGAACGTTATCCGAATGCCGTTAATGATGCTACGGATAAGATTTGGAATATGTATGAAACAATGAAAGTAGCTTTCAATGCTATAACAAAAGATATGGTTGAGAACTGGGTCAAGGATCTTGTCTATGGTAAAACCTATTGTGGACTCAGATTTCAAACAGCAATTATTTCTGCTATTGCTTCTCAAATGGGAAAGGAGTGGAGAGAGGCAAATCCTGACGAGGAAGCACAGGGAATTGATGGTTTTATAGGAGACAAACCCCTCCAAATTAAATCATCTACCTACAAACTTGAGGCACATTTGTTAGAATCTATAGAAGTGCTAATTGTGTATTATGACAAGAAGAAGGATGGAATAAACATAGAGTATAACCCAGCAGATTTTTGATTATTATGGTAAGACATAAGCGTATTAATGAACCAGACATTCGATATGATGGTCAAAATCTTTTTCAATTAAATGCTACTCCAGATTTACCTAAATATACGTCTGGTTTTATTAATGATGTTAATGGGTGGGCAGGAGGTACAAAACCTGAAAATGTAGGTCAGGTTTCTGAACTCATCAAACGATTTAGGGAAGAACACCCCCAAGGAACACTTGAGGATTGGAAAACATTTCACCATACATTGACTGATATTCAAGTTCTGAAAGGTAGAGGAAATACTAAAAGATTTGAAAACGTTCATATGAATGGTATCGAACAGGGGGTGCATGATATTATGGCGAAGATGGACGAGGTCAAGAATAATATAAATCAACTGACTGAAAAAAAAGTTCAATCTTGGCTTGAAAATTTGGTTTATGAAAAAACTTATTGTGGTCTTGAAGCTCAAAAGTTAATATTGAAGACAATAGCAGAAAATCATCATTTTGATTGGATTTTGGGATCAATTGAAGATGAAAGGCAAGGTATTGATGGGTATATAATTGATCCTAATGGTCCTAAGTTTTATCCTTTACAGATTAAAAGTTCGTCTTATGGGAATAAACACAAACAAGAACATTTTGTTTGCCCTATTGTAACATATGATTTGTTAGAGGAAGGAATAAATTTTAATATGCCAGCTAATGCTCTTACTGATCCTCCTGAGTCAGAAGATTGGACTACTATAAAGTTAAGAACTTCAATTAGATATTTTCATCATAAGCCTAAAGCATAGCCTAATTGTTATAAAGAATAGAGGGTTTTCAAATCCTCTATTCTATTTCATTCAAATCCACAATTCTTGCTTTAAACGTATTATATCCTTCGTTAATCTTTAGATCCTTACGAAGTTCAATCTCTTTTGAATTATCAAATTGTAGCACTACGTAATATGAAGCATGCTCAGGAGAGAAACCGATTTCTTTGAGATTTTCTTTTGTCCATATTTTGAAGCAACCTTTATTTCTAAGTTTGAATAAATGTGGATCCTTTCCGTTTGTATGAAGTAATACATATTGCATTCGTTCAAATCCTGGAGTCACAAGGACGGAGCCTTTAGAATCGCCAGCACGTAGATAACAAATTCCCTTTTCTATCATCTGCTTTTTTAGAGATGTACGAGCATGGTTGATTAGAACTGTTGGTGCAGAATTGTTTGATAATGTATTAACGTCAGTCTTGTCTTTTATCTGGGTTAGCACATTTTGATCTATTTCAAACTTCGACCCATAAGTCTGTTCTTTTACATTAACTAGCTTATCCATTTTGTGAACATCAACAAATCGGTATGCCAACATATCAATAGCTTTATGGTAGTCAAAAAAGGATGTGTCTTCTTTAAACGAAAAAATATCTTGCTTGTTTATGTCACCATCTATAACTTTCTCCTTATAGAAAGCACGAAAATCCTTATTAAGTTCATATCCTACAGAGTTGCGTCCAAGATTTCTTGCAGCCAATGCTGTTGTACCGCTCCCCATGAAAGGATCACAGATAGTATCCCCAACAAATGAAAACATCTTTATCAGTCGTTTAGGAAGTTCTTCTGGGAATACTGCAATATGACGATTCTGTTTGGCACCACAGAAAGTCCAATGCGAAGAGAAATATTCGTCCCATTCCTCCTTTGTCAAAACTGAGGATTCCTTTGCTTCCTTTGAAGGAGTTGGAGCCTTTCCTAATTTCTTGAATAACAGAATGTGTTCAAAATCAATTTTGACAATACCTCCTCGTGGATAAGGATAACTGCCCATAACTTGTTGACCTCCTGTTGTATGCATAGATGTTGGCTTTTGCCATATGATACTGCCCATATAGTCAAAACCTATCAATTCGCAGAAATGAATGATCTCGGAATGTATAGGTATGACTTTGTATCGACCATAATAAAAAGATCTGGCAAACTGATCTCCAATGTTGATACACATGCGACAACCAGAAGTTAGAATTCTATGACACTCTTTCCAAACAAGATTGAGATTGTTGATATATGTTTCATAAGTATCATTGAAACCAATCTGTTTTTCTGTACCATAGTCCTTCAATTGCCAATAGGGAGGTGATGTAATAATCAATTGAACAGATTCATCTTGAATCTGTGACATGTTTCGACTATCACCGTTTATGAGAATATGATTGGTCGTCATTTTATTTTGTTGTAGCAAATAAGTTTTCTTTGAATGGCATAGCTGAAAGATCCGAATGATCTTCTAATTCGACAACGTATTCTCCTGACTCTTTTCGAGTTATTGAAGTTAAATAATTAAGTTCAATTTCGGTCTCTTGTTTAGTCATTACCTTGTAGTTTAGAGTGCTGTTGAAATACTTTACCTTTTTGCCAGATATTTCTCTTTCTTCTACAAATAGTTTATGCGCATCAAAACGTTTCTTGATAGAGCTATTACAGAGATCAATATCAAGACTTTCAATGCCTTCTCTTATAATAGTTTCAAAATTTGCATCAATGTCATAGCCGCAAGAATTTCTTCCAGTTAAGATTGCAGCTTGCATCGTTGTGCCTGTTCCAAGAAATGGATCAAGAACAATATCGCCCTTCTGTGAAAACATATTAATTAACCTAAACGGTATCTCAAAAGGATAGGCAGCACTTCGCTCTCGTGTATTCAACTTCTGAAGATTCTGTTTTGTTCCCTTTACTTCCCAAACGTCAGAAAACCAAACATTGCGTTCTTCCCAAAAAAATGAACTTTTCATGCGTCCAAGTTTTGCATCTGCAGTTTTGTAGGTGCGTTTCTCTCCCTTACGGAAAATAAGAATCCATTCATGTTCGAGAGTAACGTATGCGCCACAGGGCAACATGCCACTTCCCATGAACTTATTTGGTGCATTTGTTTGCTTCCTCCATATTATATTAGGCAAACCGATAAAACCAAGTTCGATACAAGCTTTAGCAATTCGACTATGATTGTTATAAAGTGAGAATTTTCCATTTATAGTTCTAGTTGCATCACCAATATTTATGCACAGAAAACCTCCTGGCTTGATAACACGGAAGCATTCTTTCCATACCATATCAAGTTCTTGATGCATTAACTCAAATGCCTTCTCTGGTTCCGATTCTATATACTTCTTTATTTGTGGATTCTGGTCAGACATAATCTCATCCCACATCTCAATCATAGGATATGGTGGAGATGTAACAACCAAATCTATGGTGCAATCATTAATCTGCTTCATGTGTTGTGAAGCTCCAATATAAAGTGTATGATTCGTAGTCATCGAAAATGTTTTTTCAATTATTTGTCAATATTTAATTCCTGTACTGGGACTTAGAGAGTATTGGCTGTTGTGAAAAGTGCTTCCAAATTTGGTTGATTGGTATTGTTTCACTTACATACGGTGTGCTAATCTTTACCAAGATTAGCTGCCGCCTGCGCCATTGGTAACTAAAATCCTTTTCTGCAAGAATGATTTTATTTTAATATAGCTATTTGAATTTATTAAGCTGTCATTGATTAATGTCTATAATTGAAGACCATGGCAGCTTTCTGGTTGCATTTGAAGTCAAAAATGTTAAAGAAAAACTATGAAGAAACGAAAAAGAGGATGTACCATGGACTAATGACACATCCACTTTTCAAAAATCTTATTTCTCGTTTTTTGCAGCAAGGGCTTCACGAACCTTTGCCTCGATTTCCTCAGCCAATTCTGGATTGTCCTTCAATAAAGCCTTGGCAGCATCGCGACCCTGACCCAATTTAGAACCATCATAGCTGAACCAGCTACCACTCTTCTGGATGATGTTGTGCTCTACGCCCAAATCAATAATCTCGCCAATCTTGCTGATACCCTCACCAAAGGTAATCTCAAACTCAGCCTTGCGGAAAGGAGGAGCAACCTTGTTCTTCACCACCTTCACACGTACCAGATTGCCAAGAACATTTTCACCATCCTTGATGGCAGAAGCCTTGCGGATATCCAGACGTACAGAAGCATAGAATTTCAAGGCATTACCACCGGTAGTCGTCTCTGGGTTGCCAAACATGATACCAATCTTATCACGCAACTGGTTGATGAATATACAGGTGGTGTTTGTCTTGCTGATGGTAGAGGTGAGCTTGCGGAGAGCCTGGCTCATCAGACGAGCCTGAAGACCTACCACGTTGTCACCCATGTCACCCTCGATTTCCTTCTTTGGAGTCAGCGCTGCTACAGAGTCAATCACCAGAATGTCGATGGCAGAAGAACTGATCAGCTGGTCTGCAATCTGTAAAGCCTGCTCACCATTGTCTGGCTGTGAAATCCACAGATTGTCCACATCTACACCCAATTTGGCTGCGTAGAAACGGTCGAATGCGTGCTCAGCATCGATGAAAGCAGCGATACCGCCAGCTTTCTGTGCCTCTGCGATGGCATGAATGGCCAGAGTAGTCTTACCAGAAGATTCCGGACCATAGATTTCTATGATTCGTCCCTTAGGATAACCACCTACGCCAAGCGCATTGTCAAGTGCGATACTGCCGGTAGGAATCACCTCTATATTCTCGATTTGTTCATCACCCAATTTCATGATAGAGCCTTTGCCGAAGTCCTTTTCGATCTTCGCCATGGCAGCTTGAAGGGCCTTCAGTTTACCTTCATTAGGATTTAAAGTACCCTCCTTTATTTCTTCCTTTTTCGCCATTGTAATAATAGTTTTAAACTGTTATATTTTATATTTGTTTGAGGTTGCAATTAGTCGATTTCCAAATCACCATCAAATACCTCGTGCCAAGGCAAACCTTGCTTGTTGAGTTGCTCCATGAATGGATCCGGGTCGAATTCCTCTACGTTCCATACACCTGGCTTCTTCCAGATGCCCTTGAGGAACATCATGGCACCAATCATAGCTGGTACACCAGTAGTATAGCTTACGCCCTGCATGCCAGTCTCGTTGTATGCCTCCTGGTGCTTGCAGTTGTTGTAAACATAGTATGTGCGCTCCTTACCATCCTTCTTGCCACGGATACGGCAACCGATAGAGGTCTCGCCGTCATAGTTCTCACCGAGATCCTGTGGGTTAGGCAATACGGCTTTCAGGAACTGCAATGGAACGATCTTCACCTTGGCAGTCTTGCCAGAGCCATCAGCCAATGGAGCCTCGTATTCAATCTCGTCGATACGACTCATGCCGAGGTTCTGAATGCAGTCGAGATAGGTGAGATACTGCTGACCGAAAGTCATCCAGAAGCGTGCCTCCTTGATGGTAGGGTAGTTCTTTACCAGACTCTCCAACTCCTCGTGGTGCATCAGATAACTCTCGCGAGGACCGATGTTAGGGTAGGTGAGAGGTTTGTGGATAGACAGAGGGTCTGTTTCAATCCATTCACCATTCTTATACCAGAGTCCCTTCTGGGTAATCTCGCGGATGTTGATTTCAGGGTTGAAGTTGGTAGCGAAAGCCTTGTGGTGGTTACCAGCGTTGCAGTCCACGATGTCGAGCACCTCAATCTCATCGAAGTGATGCTTGGCAGCGTATGCGGTGAAGATACCGGAAACGCCTGGGTCGAAACCGCAACCGAGGATAGCGCAAAGACCAGCCTTCTCAAACTTGTCCTTGTATGCCCACTGCCATGAGTACTCGAAGTGAGCCTCGTCCTTAGGTTCGTAATTGGCAGTGTCCATGTAGTTGCAACCGCAAGCCAAACAAGCATCCATGATCGTAAGATCCTGATAAGGCAAAGCGAGGTTGATGACAAGCTCAGGCTTGTAGCTATTGAAGAGAGCCTTCAACTGCTCAACGTCGTCGGCATCCACCTCAGCCGTCTGAATATCCATCTTGTAACCCTTGGCGTGGATATCCTTTACCAACTTATCGCATTTTTCCTTGCGACGGCTAGCAATCATAAACTCGGTGAAAACGTCCTGGTTCTGGACGATTTTGAAGGCAGCCACGGTAGCAACGCCACCTGCGCCAATCATAAGTACTCTACTCATTTATATTTTATATATTTTAATGTTTATCGTCTGTTATTTATTTTATTTCATTGGCAGAGATGCCCAAGGCACTCATCAGTGAATATCCGAGAATCTCCTGTCGGAAATTGCCGCCAGGCATTGGTTGCATGGCGAAGAGCGTGATGCGCTTGTCGTCATCCTCTACCTTTCTCAATATCTCTCGCAGGCGGTCGTAGGCATCTCCATCTTCCGAGTTGGGAATGATCATGACGCGCTTTACCTCCTTGGCATTGCAAACCGTGCGGGCAACATCCACGAGGAAATCATCCTTGCCCACCATCTTTTCCTCTGTAGGATAAGAAGATATGATAAACTCGCCCAACTTGTTGTCCTTGAAAGCCTGTGCGTTCAGATCTTTCTCATAATTGGAAGGGCGGAAGTTTTTCATTGCCATAGACTGCTTGTCGTGGATAAGCACTACTTGGGTTTCGTGCTCACCCTCTCTGAGACCGCCGTCAAGGGCAATACAGACTGCCCATTGAGCCATGTCGGCCGGTTGGATGCGACGGTTGATCATACGCTCGAAATTGACAGTCAGGTCGAAAGCCACTCTGTCAATGTAGTCAGCGTCAGCGATGATAACATTCTCGCTCCATTTTATATTGTTTGTATCTAATGAATTCATAGGTGCAAAAATACGATTTTTTTTCGTAACTTACCCCATTTTATGGATAAAATAATAAAAATGATATATTTTTTTCTTTTCTATGATGCAGATGCACTCTTTCCTCATGTGTGGATTTCCCTCTTTTCATGCGATGCATTTAGCCAAATAATGTCCTGCGAGGACTGCTAAAAGTCCCAAAGCCAGACTTCCGAAGAGATAGAGCATCATATAGGTATAACTTCCATCCTTCATCAGTCCGTAACCTTCGTTCATGAAGGTAGAGAAGGTGGTAAAACCTCCGCAAAAGCCTGTAGTGAGGAGCATTTTGACGGATGGGGATAAAAGACCTCCTCCATTCCAGTTCAATCCTGATAAAAAACCGATGATGAGGCATCCCAATACATTTACCGTCATCGTTCCGAAGGGGAATGCGATGAATGTATATGATTGCACCATCTTGGAAATCCAAAATCTCATGCCGCCTCCGAAGAAGCTGCCGATACTGACCAGTAATAATTCTTTCATTTCTATATTTTTGTGATTGCTGCATGGACAAGTTAGCAGAGCCTTTTCTGCCGGTGTCCGATTACTTATTGCAGTGCAAAATTACAAGTTTTATTTCTCTTAGGCAAAAGATTTCTGGAAAAAATAAAATAGCATGCTTAATTTTTCCTCTTCCTTTTTCTTTTAATGGATATAAGGAGCAGGAAAGTTATCCCGGGATTGCTTTTCCTGGATAAAGGTTAGAATAAATAAAGAATTGTTGAACATTTTAAAATAATAGGAGAAAAAGTTATGAAACGAGTATTCAATCTTTTGGTCGTGGATGAGAGTGGCAGTATGAGCATTATCAAGCGTCATGCTTTGGTAGGAATCAATGAGACGCTGACTACGATTCAGAAAATGCAGGAGACGCATAAGAATCTGGAGCAGCGAGTTACGCTCATCACTTTTGACAGCACGCATACCAATGTGTTCTATGATAACGTGCGTGCCTCTAATGCCAATCCTTTGAAGGCAAAGGATTATAATCCTTGTGGTGCCACTCCTCTTTACGATGCCATCGGAATGGGTATCGCCAAGATCAACGCCTTGACCACTGAGGATGACAGTGTGTTGGTAACTATTATCACGGATGGTGAGGAGAACTGCAGCGAGGAGTACAGTCTGAAGATGATCAAGAATCTTATCGAGAAATTGAAGAAGCAGAACTGGACTTTTACCTTCATCGGTACCGATGACCTTGATGTGGAGAATATCGCTATGGATATGGGTATTGACAATCATCTCCAGTTCTCGGAAGATGAGGCTGGCACCAAGAAGATGTTTGCAAGAGAGAATAGGGCGAGAGAGCGCTATGTCAAGTGCTGTGCGATGGATTGCAAGATGGAAGCGGGCAGTTACTTTGAGGAGGAATAAAGAAAAAAAGAAGAAGTTGACGAAAAAATGAATGGTAAATGCTGATTATTCAGAAAGTTTTTGTACTTTTGCAATCAGAATGATTTCTCGCAAGAGTTTGACTTCTGTTTTTTTGATGGTTAAATTAGCGTTTGCTATTCGGTCATGCACATTGGAACGTAGGAAACTTCAATAAAAAGCAGGAATACCGACAGATAGTAAGCGTCCGCTATAGCGTGGGCGTTACTTGTCGTTTTCCTCAGCTTTTCCTACGGCTGCAATGTGGACAAGTTTCGTCCACGTGTTTTGTATCCGTAGGTGATGTAGAGAACGATGGCTTCGCAATTATAATCTATCGGATTCACTAATTTAATAACATTAAAAGCTTAGCTATCGGCATAACGGGCACAACTTATGAAAAAGTTACATTTTTCTTTAATGGCGATTCTTTTTGCCTTGTTTTCAATGGTGTCTTTCACCGCTTGTTCATCTGATGATGACGATGCTCCATCACAAGATGATATCAAGACTAATTGTATAGGAATGTGGCAGACGACTCACATTTCTGGCTGGGATTATGATGATACAGATGATGAGAATCTTATTAAGGTTGATCAGGATGTTCCTGAAGGGGAAGCTGATAGAATCCTTTTCAAGGGTGATGGAACCTACAAATGGTATGAGAATGTTGATGGTAACTGGCAATCATCTGACTATACTTGCAAATATGAGGTTTCTGGCAATAAAATCATTCTGTATGACGACAGAGGTGATATGGATATAACTTATACTGTTGTTTCCTTCAAAAATGATACTGTTGTATTGGAGGTTACCTTAGATGAAGGACCTCAGTATAAGCAGAGAATTACCTGCAAGCGAGTAAACTAAATTATATAAGAATTTAAAAAGGCAGCATGATTTCACGTGCTGCTTTTTTAGTTTTATATCAATCCTCTTTTCTCGAATTCTTCAATTATGGCTAATTCTCTTTTCCTGGATCTTTCCAAGTTGCTTTTCTCTTTTGAAACTGTGTTCTGGCGCAGAGAGTTGATCTGTGCCAACTTCTGCTCCCGCGAGTAAGGATGCAATAACATGTATTGTTCCCCCTTTAACGCAGCCAAGCTGCTCTGACGGTGAAAATCGTTTATATAAGATTTTTCCAGTACTGAATTGTTCTGCATAATCAGCTAATTTTGCTAGACTTTTTTATTTTTCCATTCTTCTTTGACTAATTCAGCTAAATATCCATCGCTTCTGCAATGCATATCAGCAATGCCTTCGTTCATCATCTTATAAATAGAAGAAGCATAAAAGAAATCTAGAGCATCTTCCAATGTAATGCCTGTGTGCGCTGCAAAGATGGGTACTATGCGAGCATATTTCATTTGAAGTATTGTCTTGTTTGCTTCCATAAAAGATCTCCTTATATGATTTCGTCTGACTTGACAAAGTGCAGATGCTTGTTTAATATTTCTTGATTTAAAATACAGATCTGATGATTGGGATGGATGAATTTTAAGCGTCCAAGCGCTTCTTCTTTGCTGATATTACCCGAAAAATAAAGATCTACAGTATTAAATACTTTATCATCGGCAATGCCACCAGTAACCATATCATACTTACTTGATTGTTTTCCAAGTCGGCATAAAGCAACAAAATCTAACCACTCTTCATTGTAATCAATAAAGTTCTTTATCTTATATTCTCTGTCTAAGTTTTCATCTAAGATGTATTGGTTAAGATACGCTTTATCACCTTGAAAGAGGAATCGTTGGGCATACTTTTTCGCCTGTTCGACAAGAGAGGTTAGATAGAATCCTTTGCCGAAATCCAACAAATCACGAGAATGGTAAACATCTGGTAATTCTATGATGAATTTTGATGCGTGATAAACTTTCATTTCAATGCTCCTCGTTTCTTTAACAAGTTAATCAAATCGTCTATGATGTACTCCTTGCTGAAAGTATGGAGCACATCATAACAGGGTATCATATAGCCATTTAAGATATCTGTTGACCGTAACATCTTATATACCTTACTGGCACTCATGTTCAATCGGTCGGCTAAGTTGCCAACGCAATAGGTTACGAAATCCAATTGATATTCTTGCATAATCTTATTTTTTTTATATGTATGGGGCAAAGTTAAGACTTTTCTTCGTTAACACCAAATTATTCTTGCTTTATTTGGGATTTTTCTGCAAATTGTTTCCATATATCTTTCATGTCATCCGGCAGATAGCTCAAAGCCTTCTCTTTCATTTCTTGCGGAATACCGAAGCGGGCTTCGGCGATGGAGCCGACGATGGCTCCGATGGTATCGCTATCGCCGCCATGAGATATAGCAAGGCGGATGGCATCCTCGAAAGATGAGGCTTGCGAGAGGAGATAGAAGGATAAGGGCACGGCATCCATACAGGTCTCATCGAACTTGCCCTTTGGATAAACTCGTGTGTCGAAATCCTCGTAATAGCTGCGGGCGATGGACATGAACCCCTGTATTGTTTCATTTTCATCCTTAGAAGCCTTAGCATTCTCATTTTTCAATCCCTTCGTTTCCTCATTCTCAGAATCCTTAGATTCTTCTGAGAATCTGCTCTTGCGGAAATGCCAGATGGCATGAGCCACGGCTTGGGCTCCCTTGATTCCTTCGGGATGGTTATGGGTAGGAAGAGCCGTTTTCTCTGCTTCTTCCAACACCTGCGACAGGTCATCGAAGAGCCAAGCTACTGGTGATACTCGCATTGCAGAACCGTTGCCAAAGCTATTATATGGCTGCGGATTAAGAGAGCAAATCCACCTTGCGAATCTACCGCCATACGCTCCTTTTGGAGAAGGATAGCGGCGGCACCAATCCAACAGACTTTCCTGATAGTTTCGCCCGTTTAATATCGCATCGGCAATCGCTACCGTACAAATGGTATCATCGGTGAAGTCGCATCCCTCGCCGAACATCTCGAAATCATAATCAAACGTATTGTTGAACTCATATTTTGAGCCAGCAATATCACCAATCATTGCTCCTAACATTATCTTATGTCTTAATGATTCTTACTCCATTTTCACTCTATCACTTCCCAGAAACTCTCAGGCAGGCTGATGTTCTT
This sequence comes from Segatella hominis, assembly GCF_004535825.1. Classification (GTDB taxonomy): domain Bacteria; phylum Bacteroidota; class Bacteroidia; order Bacteroidales; family Bacteroidaceae; genus Prevotella; species Prevotella hominis. Next base: position 25,632 of record NZ_SGVY01000023.1, read on the forward strand.
CATCTCCTTTGCACTCTCGAACAATGGGGCGATGTCTTCAGCCTCAAAGCCGGCGATACCGCAACCGATAGGTGTTACCAGAAACTGCATTTCTGGATGATGCTTGGCAAAATCCAGGAAATCATTCACGTATGGGCGGATGGTTTCCACGCCGCCCTGCATCGTAGGAATGGCATAACTCTGACCTTGCAGTCCCACACCCTTGCCCATGACGGCACCGAAGTGAAGACAGGCTATACGTGCCGCACCACCGCCATGCATGCCAGCCAGATTGCTGCCAAAAACAAATATTTCGTTTTCTTTCAAAGAATCAATCCAGCGAGGAGTGATTCTTCCCTTCTTCATATCTTCCATATTATTCTTGTTATTAAATATGTTATTGCCATTATCAGCTGCTTCCTCGCAGCACATTCTTGAAGCCATCATGCTCGGCATCGACATCTTAGGAGCACTTGAAACGGATGTGTCTTCCTCTGCGAATGACAGATAGCTTCCGTATTCCGATGCGTCGAAGTATTTTTTGAAATAAGGAATCACCACATCGTGCATCATCTTCTGGCATCGCTGGGTGACGGCGGAGGCGGTCATGCCCAACTGCATGGCTACGTCCTTGCCCCTGAATCCCTCTATATAGAGCATCTTCAGGATGATGCTGTTCTTGCTGTCTCTGCCATAATAGAAATTGCCGATATCTTCTATCGTCTGGTAAAGATCGTGCTCAAACTGATTGTCGGTCACGTCAAACTGCATCTTGCGGCTTTCCTGCCTTGCCTCGAAACTCTCAAAAAGGTGCTCCTTCACCACTTCCTTCAACTTATCCAGCAGCAGGAACCGGAAGCCGTTTACCATCCATGTTTTGAGCGACATACTTGGCTTCCTGTCCTCCAAAGGCTTGAAGTCATGCTCGCAGAGATAGAGATAATATTCGTGAGCCAGCGAGAAGAAATCCATGCCTGGCTTATGCTGCAGGTCATATCGCTTGTCGTAGATGCAATAAGCCACCCGGCAGTATCCGTAGTAATACTCCCTTACTATTCTGGCATTGGCATCCTTGAAGCCCTGCAGAATCTCATCATCCGACAAGCTTTCCAAATTCTTTTCTTTTTTCATATTGATATATCTTTTTGATATCCGCAATTCGATTGCAAATATATACTTTTTCTTTGAGAAACCGGAGGAATAGCTCTTTTTTTCTCTTCTCTATGATATTAAAAGAGAAAAGAGAAGTAAAATTTTAGCTGGTATCGAAAAAAAAGTATCCCGCCTTTTTACTTTTCCTGTATTCTAAGTTCATATAGTTGTGACGTTCATCTAAGCGAGCTCAAAAATGATGATAGTGAACTTTGATATTAAAACATAATAAAAATAAACGAATATGAAGAAAATAATATTTGCCTCGATGGCATTTATGCTGATGTTCTTTGCGGCTTGTTCATCAGATAATCAGATTTTTCCAGAAGAAATACCTACAGTAGAAACCCCTTCGGATCCAGCAGAAGATGAAAACGAAGGAGAAGTGGTTGTTCCCACAGAACAGTCGGCAAGTACAATCGTTTCTTTAGAAAATGTGGCGAAGAAAGGTTTAGGAGGAATCAAACTCAATTTTACTATGTCTGGTATTACCAAGATAGAGTTGGAGAGTGTGGATGGTTATCAGATAGCAGGCAATCTTTCTGGGGATAAGGAATCTATTATTACATTCTCTGCACCAGAAGGGGAAACACTAACACCGGGCAAAGACTATTATATCATTACTTTCCCTTGTGATTTGTATGGAGGTTATCGCCTCTCTATTTATAAGGGTAGGGATGTGGCTGCTTATTTCGGTGTACACCAGAAAATTCAGGCTGTTGAGTTTATTACTCCACTGGATTTGGTAGAGAGTGAACTGGAATTTGCTGATATTGACGCTCCTTTTGTTGAAGACGAACGCCCTAATCTTGATGCTTTGACCAAGAGCATGCTGGTGGCTTATCAGCAAAATCCTACTGATGAAAATCAGCAAGCTTTGATGGAGCAGATGGGAGTAAAGTATGATAAGGTGGTAGCTCGAAAAAAGGCTAAACTTCGCCAACTGGAGCGTGAAGCGAAAACTCCGGATCTGGTAGCTGAGATGCAGGATATTGTTGATGAGCTGGTTGAGAATCGTGATATCCGCCTGGAACAGCAGTTTTGGCGTCTTGTAGATCCTCGTGTTGATGATAATCCTAATGATCAGTGGCTGGTGTTGAGAGGTTCTTCTGCAAAGAATGCTTATGTTGCATACGCACCGGTTACCAACAAGGAATATGCCATGTATGATACTGGATTTACTTATCCGCAAGGTCAGGAAAATTATCCTGTTGTAAATATTTCTTATAGCGAGGCGATGACTTATTGCGAATGGTTGGGCAGTAAGGATGAACTGCATGCGTATCGTTTGCCAACCGAAGAGGAATGGATTTTAGCAGCCGGTCATATGCCAAAGGATGTGAAGATGAACAGCGATTATGTGGAAAAAGGATTGACTGCTGTTGATGCCTATGCTGAAACAACTGGTGCCTGTGGTGGCATTGATTTCTGGGGTAATAGCTGGGAATGGACTTCTACTCAGAATACTGCCGGATTATATATTGTAAAAGGTGGCAGCTGGGATTCCAGTCGTGATGCTTGTCGGAGTGAATATTCCGATGATGTCCGTGATGCTTCGGGTAAATATGCCAATGTCGGTTTCAGGGTAGTGAGAGTAGATTTATAAATAGGTAGTAGAATCAGTTATTCTGAAATAAACGATTTTTTAGAAAAAAGTATTCCGCCTTTTTACTTTTCCCATTTTGAATGGTCATATAATCGTAACGTTCAAGAAATAAAACGAATATGAGTATAAATGACAATGGCATTATGGAAGCGCTGAAGGAAAATCCACAGAACGGATTTCGGATGCTGATGGCGAAATATCAGGAAAGCGTATATTGGCATATTCGCCGACTGGTGGTTTCGCACGATGATGCACAGGATGCCTCGCAGGAAACCTTCGTGAGAATCTATCGCTCGTTCGGCAACTATCGGGGCGATTGCTCTCTGAGAAGCTGGATTTATCGCATAGCCACGAATGAGGCTCTTAGGATTATCAGCAAACGGAGACAGGAAGTTGTCTCTATAGAATCGGAAACCACAGGTGTCAACCTGATTCAAGGCGATAATTATATCGACTTTGATGATAAGGTGGCGGTGAAACTGCAGAAGGCGATTCTTTTGCTTCCGCCCAAGCAGCAGTTGGCATTCAACCTTCGATATTACGAAGAACTCGGGTTTGATGAGATTGCCAAGATTGCGGATTCCACGCCAACCAGTATCAAGGCAAGTTATCATATTGCCAAAGAGAAAATTATTAAGTACATGAATTCGAACGATTAAGTGAGAGTTCTGGCAGTTATTAATTGGATATTTAAAATGGAAAAGAAAATGGATGCAAAGTTTAATTTCAATAAAACCGAGAAATTTGATTTTGATAAGGTGGGTAAGCGAATGCCTTACTCTACTCCCGAAGGTTTCTTCAAGGAAATGGAAGCGAATATTCTGGAGGCGGTGAAGGATGATACTCCGCAACCGCTTAAGACAGAACAGAAAAAGCGACCTCTGATGAGGGTCATGTGGACGGCTGTATTGGCAGTGGCAGCATCTGTGGCAGTACTCCTGGTACTCCATATCGATTTCTCTGCCCCTCATCCTTCTCATCCATCTCAGACAGATAGGGAACTCCAGGCGGTGGATCAGGCTTTTGCCCAGCTGTCAGCTGCCGATCAGGCATATCTTTTAGATGTTTACCAGGAGGATGTTTTTCTGAATAATTAAATATGTCTCTCAAATAATATCAGGATTCTCTTTCATTCAATGGATAGATGTTTCCTGTTTTCTAAAAAAAACAGATTCAATATAATTTAAAAAGATTAAGTATGAAAAGAATTGTAAGTATTTTGATGATGATGGTCGCTATGATGACTATTACAGCCTGTGCTTTTGCACAGACTCCTAATCAGAAACAGCGCATTTCGCGCGAACAGTTGGCTGAAAAGCAGGCGCAGCATATAGCGCACGACTTGGCTTTCGATGAGAAGACCACAGCTCGTTTTATCGAAACCTATACTGCGTGTCAGAAGGAAATCTGGGCGCTGGGTCCTTGTATTCGCCGCAATCAGAAAGGTTCTGAGGCACAGAGTGAACAGAATATAAAGCGTCGTTTTGAGATGAGCGAGAAGATTCTCGACATCCGTCAGAAGTATTACAAGAAGTATTCTCAGTTCCTGACCCAACAGCAGATACAGAGGGTCTATGAGATTGAGAAAAATATGATGAAGCGCTTTGCTCAACACGCAAAGGGTGGCAAAGGACAGCCGGGAAAGCGCGGTCCTCGTAGTCGCAGATAAATAAAGAAGTTTTGTTAATACAAAAGTAGTTCGAATACATAGGCTGGTACTCGTGAGAGCATCAGCCTATTTCGTGTGATGACTTTCCCATGCCAGTATCAGTCCTACGACTCCCGAGTAACTCTTTCTTCCTTCCGCCACATGATTGCCCCGCAGGTAAAGGTCGAAGATGAAATCCTGAGCTGCATCGAGTGCCTTGCATCGCTTGCTGAGCCAGTAGTTGCGGTCGCTTCTTGCCAACTGGATGATTTCTGGTCGGATGTATTTCAGGAATTTCTCTCCTTCTTTCTCACCTAAAATATCGAAGACATTGCGCAGGACGTGGAAGAAGATGTGGTAATAACCGCTGAACTTCACCGCCTTATCTGATGAGGCTGTGCAGACGATGTAACTGTAGAAGTTTGCCTCGCCTTCATTGGCAATACCGAGTAAGTGGGCATATTCGTGGGCATAGATGGCAGGATAGTCGTGGGGACGGATGTCGCCATTGAGGGTGAACTCGCAGAAGAATGGCCCCATGCTGCCCGTTACGCCCGACATCGAACTCAGTGGAGTGAAGATCATGGTCTTGGCATGAGGATGCTGGTTGAAGGGAGCATTGATTCCTTCCTTGGCTCCGATTTCGTTGTAACCTTTCAGAACTGCATCCCGCACCCGATTCTTCAATCCATCATCCACCATACCATTGAATTCTTCACTTAAATAGTTGATGCTGTCAGCATATCTGTAGGCGAACTCCCGAAATTTGGCTTCAGATACTTCCACAGGCTTCATGCCCGTTCTGCAGTAGATATTCGGCTGCGAGTAGTTCAGTCCCCAGGCTATATAAAACCAGGCATATACCCACAGCAGATATTCGGCTACTCTTCCGAAAACTACCTTCTTCTTGGGATAGCAGCCTCTCTTTGCTGCAAGAAAAAAGAATCGTTTGGCCAGTTGTTTCCTCCATTTTATTTCGTAGATGGGATAGAAAATGACCCAGACTATGCTGAGAGCAATGAAAATATCGCCAACAGCAAAGGGGAAGAGCCCGGAGATGGGAGAGAGAAGAGAGCCGATTATCGGATAGATACGGGTGGTGTAGATGAATCCCCATAAAGGAATCAACTTCGTAAGGGTGATGAGGCTGAGCAACACCAGCAATAGCCAGTGGCGCCACTTCAATCGGCTGATATGTAGTGAATTGAGTCGTATCATGTAGCTGATTTTTATTTTTTCTGCAAAGTTACAAAAGTATTCGGAATCCTTGACATAACTTGCTTGTTTTTTTCGTAAATTTGCAAACGTAGAACAGATTATTAACTTAAAGAAATGGGAGGGCCGATTATGAAACGAACATTGGAAGCATTCGAGGCCAACAACCTTGAGTTTGAGAACGTCTATAATGAGGACGATGAGCGCAGAGAATATAATTCAATATGGTACACCTAAGCAGGTCCCTGCTTACTTGTAAGAAAGTATTGGATTATCAATGATAGGATAATAGATTTGAAAGAAAGACTATGTTGAAGTTGAGAATTGCACCAACTGATACATAGTCTTTTTCTTTTTCCTATTTTCCCCCTTCTGCTTTTACATTTGTTGAGGCTTCTTTCTTCCGCTTCCTCTTTCCCCATTTCTTTATTTCTCAAAGTGCTGGTAATCCTTGCTGTATTTCCAGTCGCCACCCCATCTGAATCCTTTTTTCTTGAAGAGGCGGTAACAGAGGTCGCCTTTCCGAATCATGTACACATGTTTCTTGCTTCGGTCGAGATAGGGACGGGCTGTGGCTGGTTCCACCACTTCCTTGCCGTTTTTGAGTCGTTTGTGGTAAGGATTGTAGAGTGTGTTGATATCAATAGCAAGTCCCCTGCCGTGCTTTGAAACGGTGTGGGTATGTGAGATGAATCGGAAATTGAAACTGGAGGAGTTGTTATCCCGCATCGCCCGTTCGTCATCAGCATCCCAATAGTCGATGAGCCGCATCCGCTCTATCGGATATTTGGCATCATAGAGTTTGCGGAGGATATCAAGCACGTCGGTTGCTATCGTTCTGTTTACCACCATCTCTCCCACGATGTTTCTGCCGTCCTTATCCACATGGAGGCATCTCAAATATCGCAGTTCACTTCTTGCCACGCTACAATTCTTCTTGTATGTCTTTCCCTGCATCAACTGGAATATTTTGTCAGGTATAGGAGAAACGGAGAAGAAATGCGCCTCGCCCAGTTTCCTGATGGTTGCTGCAGAAACGGTTTCCCCCGGATTTTGAGCCTTCAGTGAGAGGCAGGATAACAGGAGGAGTAGAAGACATATTTCAGCCGATAAAATGTTCTTTTTCGTTTTCTTCATTCTGAGTTCGTTTTGAAAGTTAATATTTCCAATCCTTCGATTGATGGTGCAAAGTTACACATATTCTCCGAGTTACTTATCCCTTTTGATGCTTTTCTATCCTTTTTGATGCTTTTCTATGCTTTTCTATCCCTTTTGATGCTTTTCTCCCCAAAAAGTGTGTCTGGAAACAAGTCATTTGGCACCAGTAAATAAGTCATTTAGGACCTGCAATCAAGTCATTTAGGACTCGTAATCAAGTCATTTAGAACCTGCAATCAAGTCATTTAGGACTCGTAAACAAGTCATTTAGGACCCGTAAACAAGTCATTTAGGACTCGCAAACAAGTCATTTCGCTCCTGCAAATAGGTTATTTCTGGAAAGTATAAAGTTTTACAAAATTTTCAAAAGGTGACGGTGACACCTATTTTTCATCTTTTTTTTTATGCATTGGAGACACTACCCTCCAATTTGGATGTCTCCCTCTGATTATCAATCTTTTATCTATTTTCGCGCGGTAAGTCATAAAAAAAAGAGTATATAAAAGTGTCACCTGTCACCGTTTTCTGCCGAGCCTTTTATTGGAGCCAGTTTGTTGGGTGACACCTGTGACACGAGTTTTCTGTTTTTTTGTGGAGGGGTCTGTCACCCCTGTCACCCATCGACATTGCGAAAAAAATGGATATTTATTTCTCCTTCCATCAACAATTTGCTTATTTTAGATAAAAAATCCAATCCGTTCCTCCCTGCTTTTCATTTTCTTTTTGTAATTTTGCACCCCGAAAAAATAAGATTGATTTGATATAAAAGGATAATACACAGAGAATAATGAAAAAAGGATTGTTTGCACTCGCCTTGGGTACTTTCACCCTCGGAATGGCGGAATTTATTATCGAGGGAATTCTCACAGATGTGGCACACAACATGAATGTGAGCATCCCGCAAGTGGGTCATCTCATCTCCATTTATGCCCTGGGCGTTTGTGCAGGAGCCTTCTCCCTGATACTGATGCACAAGTATCGCCCTAAGAATATCCTGCTTTTTCTGACGTCATTGGTGGTGATAGGAGCCATTATTGCCACTGTTGCCCCTAACTACTGGCTGTTGCTCTGCGCCCGCTTTATACAGGGTTTGCCACATGGTGCTTACTTCGGAACGGCAACGATCGTGGCAGTGAAAATGGCCAAGGAAGGCAAGGAAACCAAGGCGGTGGCAATGATGTGCGCCGGAATGCTTTTCGCCAACCTGATGGGTGTTCCGCTCGGTACATTTCTCAGTCATACGATGTCCTGGCGAGTTCCTTTCCTGATGTCCGTGATATTGGGACTGCTCACTCTGTATATGATCTATCGCTGGGTACCTAATGTAGAGGCATTGCCCAATAAGGGAATGAAAGCACAGTTCAAGTTCATGCGCCATCTGGCTTCCTGGCTCATCATCGCAGCCACTTTCTTAGGCAATGGCGGCATACTCTGCTGGTTCAGTTACATCTCGCCTTTATTGCAGTGGAACGGCGGGTTCAGTGCTGCCAGCATTTCTGCACTGATGATTCTTGCAGGATTGGGTATGGTGGTAGGCAATCAGGTGAGTGCCTTGCTTGCCGATAGGTTTAAGCCAGGACGTTTTATCTGTTATCTCCAGTTCTTGGCAGCTGCAGCCCTGCTTGCCACTTTCTTCCTTTCCCACATAGGATGGGTTTCGGCAGCCATGATGTTCATCTGCTGTGCCTGTCTTTTCGGAATCGGTTCGCCAGAACAGTTCCTGATAGTCAAGCATAGCGAGGGTGGCGAGATGCTCGGAGGCTGCTGCATTCAGGCGGCATTCAATTTGGGAAATGCGCTGGGTGCTTTCTTCGGAGGAATACCTGTGGCAATGGGATTGGGTTATCATTTCCCTGCTCTTATCGGTGTACCTATGGCTTTGATGGGAGCCGTCTGCCTGCTGGTCTTCCACAAAAAGTATGAATAAACATAAAAAGAGGGTGTGTCATGGATTTACGACACACCCTCTTTTTATGTTTGTTCTTGTGTGAAATTATTCCTTGTTTTTTGATTTCTTCTTCTTTCTTCGATGTAAAATAATATATCCGGAGATTAATACTAAGGAAATCAGCAGTCCGGAGATAAAGACGAAGAGGTCGGAAAGCGGACCTAAGAGGGGAGAATAGCATCTGCCCACATGCAGTTCGAGGGCTACATTCCAGAGAGAAAGGGGAGTGCGGGATAGTAATTCAGGCGTGGAAACAGGAATGTCTGCGCCCTTGCTGTAATCGAAAACTACCGCTCTGCCACCGAAGAAATCCTTGGAGAAACCGCTGGTCAGTGTACTGGAAATCGGAATCATCGACTTGTCATGATGAGGCTTCCCAGTGGAGTAGTCCAGGATAAGTTCCTGCTCCGGATACCAGCGGAATAAACCGCTGAATGAACCTATCAGCCAACCACCCTTGCCGTCGCTTTCAAATACGTTTACTCCCATCGGACTCACCTTTGGAGTCTGGTTTTTGTCGAGCAGTCGTGGCTTCTGACTGAAGGATTTATCTACATAGAGAAAACCCTCAGAGGTAGATACAAGCCAGTTGTTCTCAGCCGCATTCCATCGTATGGCACGGAGCTTGTCATGCCATACATTGCCGTCTTTTATCTTCTGTTCTGTCTTGTTGAGAGCCAGTGGAATCATCAATGGTGGGCGCAGGCACATACCGGTAATCGCCAGCCAGAGGGTGAGGATGATGGTGGTATAACCTATCTTGTTGTGCCATTTCGCATTCCACACCATCCGCTTGCCGAGAACCTTCATCCTTTCCTTGATCTCTGCAGATTTCTGTTCATTTTCCTTCAGTTTCTTATCCTGCAGTCCGTTTCCTAACAAACGTTTTTGTCTGCGGATGCGATAGGGTAAGATAAAGAGGACGATACCCGTTAGCGATAGGATGATGAGTACGACGGCGATGGCATCTACCACCAGTCTGCCCGTAAGTCCGAAGAAGGCTCCGCTGTGCAAAGCCCAGACAGTCTTGAATAATGATTCCGTTGGAATAAAACCATCTGGTTGGGCAATAATACTTCTTTTTGTGTAAAAACTATTTTCAGAATGTGCGGATTGTATTTTTGTGAAACTGTCCGATTTTTTGTGGGTTGTAATTTCGTAAATGGCAGAGCGAGTCAGGGCTATAACATTCATGCTATCTGGAGTAAGTGTGATGTCTGCCATCCTTTCATGATGATTAGGGAGAGGGAACTTGATCCATCTTCCTCCAAGGGTATTCTTCCCATGAACATCATTCCTCTTCGCCTTGTCAGCTTCGAAATAATAAACGTCCCGAAGGGCAGCGCACCAGATTCTTCCATTTTTGGTACAGACCAGATGGCGGATGTTTCTCTCATCTATTTGTTCTGGAAGTCCTCTGTTGAAATCCTCCCAGTTTTGCATTTTGCTGTCTGTAAGCCATACGCCTGCATAGCCATATGTCAGGATGCCCAGAGGCGATGGGGTAGAGCCTTTGATGATACCATTGTTGAAGTTGCGGATATGATAGGCAGGAGGCAGTAAACTTCTGCTCACGGCACAGTCTGCAAATAGTTGGCGGTGGTTCAGGATAATGCCTGAAACGCAGAATACCAGCATGAATACGGACAGTACGAGTCCGAACCAGCGGTGGTATTTCTTCCATGTAAAGTACTTGTTCATTCTATTGTTCATTATCTTTTATATTTCGGGATGCAAAGGTACTGATAACCCCCGATTCGTACAATACCTAAAAATAATGATTTCAAGCCCTGCGCCGTATTTATTCTGTGAGATGGGCAGGGAACCTTTCTGCTTATTCCCCGAAGTTTTTATCCAGAATCTTGTTCAGCAGGAAGGTGGCATTCTGGTTTCTTGCCACGCCTTTTTGTATCTTATAGGTATAGGTGACATCCGTGCCTAAGTCTATCTCAAAACAGAAGTTGTGGAACTTGCCCGACGGGTCATTCTCCATCTTGGATAATTCCAGGTCGTGGGTGGCGATGATGCCGCTAACAGGCAACTTGGAGATGGCTTCGAGGAATTTTCTGGAACCGTTCAACTTGTCCAGCGAATTGGTGCCCTTCAGAATTTCATCGAGAATAATGAGGGTTTTCAGTCTCTCGCTTCTCTCACCGCTTGCACTTCCCTTGCAGAATTTCAACAGTTCTTCCAGTCGGATCAGTTCTGCATTGAAGTAAGAGATGCCATGTGTCAGGTCGTCTGTGGTTCTCATGCTGGAGAACATTCTGAAGCGGGAAATCTTCAGATGGTCGGCAAAGACAGGCATTCCTGCCATCGCTAAGATATAATTCACGCCCAATGAACGGAGGAAGGTACTCTTGCCCGCCATGTTGGCTCCCGTGATGATATAGTAGTTGCCGTCCTTGACCGTGAAATCGTTCTTCACCGCCTTGGCACCGAGGAAAGGATGATAAAGGTTCTTTCCCTCGAAGATGATTTCTGGCAAATCTTGCAGTTCCGGTTCGTTGGCTTCGGGATGATTGTATCGGAAGTTGGCCATTGAAACCATTGCGTCCATCTCGCTGATCACGTTCATCCATTCCTCCATCTTCACCATATAGGTATTCTTCCATTTCAGAAAACTGCGCACCAGGAAGAAGTCGCTGAGCATGAAGGCATCGGTGAAGAACAGACCGAGGAAGTTGCCCCGTCGGTCGTAACCCTTCAGTATCTTTTCCAGTTGGGCGAATGAAGGCAATGCATCGGCGAGCGATTCCTGCATCTCCCTGCCCAACTGGCTCTGGAAATTGCGCTGGGCGATGAGACGGAGAATCTGCGAGTAGGCGATGAGCTGATGACGGAGCTTACCACCATTACTGTCTATCTTGTCGAGGGTTTGCTTGCAAACGAAGAAGACCACCATGTACTGCAGCATGACCCACCACAGGGGGATGTTGATGGAAATGACGGAGCAGATAGAAAGGACGACTGAACCGATGATGCCGATGATCGCCAGCCAACCGAGGACGAGTGAAATCGGAGAACCAAACCATCCCGGTACTTCCATCTGGGAAACTTTCTGCATCGCCTCAGCCACGGCTGCAGAATCTATCTTCTTGCAGTTTCTTTCGCCAAGTGCCAGAAAGTCCATGCGCCAGTCGGGGGCTGCGATTTCCTTCTGCAGTTCCGCTCTTTTTCTGATTTCCTCCAGAGAGAGAGGTGTTTCACGGGTGAGGTTGGCAGCTAATCTGTCAGAACCGCCCGATGTGATGGTGCGGCAGATGCGGTTGAAGAGGGAATCCTTGCCGAAGACATCGAGGTCGAAGGCATAGGAATGCTGCGGGTTCAGATACTGTCCGCCTGTTTCAAAAGGAGAGAAGTCACCCTCCCAGGCCTTGATTTCATTCTGATAAACCTTGAGCAGGGCAGCCAGTTGTTCTATCTTCTCCTTGTGGCGGTCGTCGATGCGGCGGATAATGAAATAGACTGCCAGGCACAGAACGGCTCCCACCAGAAAATGACGGGTGTCGCCATCGCATGCAAAATAGCAGATCAGGAAACTTAGGATGCCTCCGAAAGCCAACAGTTCGCCTGTGATAAATCCCGTGTTCTTGCGCTTCAGGGCAGTCAGCTCCGAAGCATATTTGTTTGCGTATTTCTGATAATTCTCTTTGATATTCATGATTGTCTGCTTGTTTTATTTGCCATGTATCAGCGATAGATGATGGCAAGATGATAAACTGTTTATGGGGTGCAAAAATAGGGATAAAAACAAAGCTGACCAAATAAAGTTACCTATTTTTAAGTCTTTTATGCGAATATTTGTGGAATTTTTCTTTGTGTTTCCATTTATTCCCCGTACCTTTGCACCCCAGAATTATAATCAGTCAATAAGAACGATAGAAAAAATATAAGTTTAGAAGATTATGGAATATATGTCTCAAGAAGGCTATGATGAACTCGTAGCCGAGCTTCAGCACATGGTGAACGTGGAGTTGCCAGCCGTGCGTGATGCTATCGCTGAGGCTCGTGACAAGGGTGACCTCAGTGAAAACTTTGAATATCATGCTGCCAAGCGTGAACAGGGTAAACTGTTGAGCCGGATCAGCTTCAAGCAGAAGGTCTTGGAGAATGCCCGTGTCATCGACAAGTCCCGTCTTAAGAGTGATACTGTAGGACTGTTGAGCAAGGTAAGGATTACCAATCTTTCCACCAATTGCAGTATGACTTACAGCATCGTCAATCCTCATGAGGCGGACCTTCATAATGGCAAAATCTCCATCAAATCTCCTATCGGCAAGGCTCTCTTGGGTAAGAAAGCTGGTGAAGAAGTCGTAGTGAAGGTACCTGCAGGCTTGCTCAAATTCCGCGTAGAGAGCGTGGAATTATAATGTCTCAGATAGCGTGGCACTGTAATGAGGATTATTGAGGAATAATCAGAAAATATTGTGGAATTTTAGAATATAGGGAATGGCTGAATTTCGGTCATTCCTTTTTTTGTAAGTATTTAATCTTGTGGATTTTCACTTGCGAAACTTTAGTAATGAGCCCACTTTAAAAAGGGGCATATTTTGAATCCAGTCTGACCAGTGTGGTCATTCTGAGTGAAACATAGCAATCGGCTCCGCTGGTGAATATCTTTCGAAAAATCGCTTTGAAAGAGCCGAAAGCTTCTCTGATAGGCCCGAAAAGGGCAAATATCGATCTTCGAAATGTTGAAATCTGGAATATTACCATCCTTCGGAGGTTCATCCACATACATCTGCTATATGCATGCATACGATGTTTGAGCAAGCCCCTGTATCGGGTCTTGCCATTACGTGTATGAAAACAGTATTGGAACATGGCTGCTTCAACGTTATTCCGTTTATGCTGTTCCTCTAAAGGAAGGCTTTCTATCTGCTTCCTTAGCTGATAGGCTTTAATGTCTTTGTCTTCAAAGTAACGCCAACCGGTTTTATTGTTCCATGGGATTCTCCATCGCTTTCTGGAGCCCTGCTTTGTGACGGCTTTGACGGCCTCATAGGTGTTGCCAGTAGCAATTTCCCTGATGGTCAGACCATCCTCGTCATGTGGTATCAGTTCCCATCTACAGCCACCTTGCATCTTACCTGTCTTGAGTTGCATGGCATTGTGATTCTTCGCAAACTCTCGATTGTCTGGACTTTGATAGGCACCATCTGCATAAAGGTCTTTAATGGTAGAATCCGTGACACGTTCACTGTTTTCCACAGCCTCCTGAAGGAAATGGCAGTCTGCAAATACTGCAGTTTCAACCTGAACGGAAGTGATGATGTTAGGCTTGCCTTCCTCTACAGTCTCTGTGATGTTGGTCACATAGCCTTGCACCTTCTGGTCGTTCTTGCTACGATAGGTTGCATCAGGATCGTTAGGATTCTGAAGACTGTCAGCCTTTACCTCCTTCTTGTCTCGAAGTACAGCCTTTCCGTCCATTACAACATACTGTTCATCAAACAGACGCTGAAGAAGATCATGTGCAGGAGAAGTAGCTGGAAAAGCTGCCAGCATCTCCATAATGAAATTACCAATTCTGGCAAGATTGCTCTGAAGCGTATCAGAGTCAGAGCGATAAACTGTCTTGGAGGAATCCTCTTTCAAGTATTCCTTTGCCCGTTCTTCCTGCTCTGGGGAGAGATGGGTAAGCGTGCATGTCTTGAGGAACTTGACCAGAGTTGTATGTATCAGTTCATAGCGAGACTGGCAAGCGATATTGCTGCCGATAAGCTTACTGTCCATACGGACGCATTTGCCTGATATCTTGAGAAGACGTACCTGATTGCCGGCAAGCTGCTCGAAGCAGAGCTGCATCAGGTCAATGCCAGTTCTTTCCTGATATTCGCAGATGCGGCGGCGAAACAGATAATAGGTATCTATTGATGGAGTCACATCTGTCAGAAGTTCCATGCCGAGAGCCTTCCTGGTAAGAAGGTCAAACTCGCACTTCTCAAACAGATCCTCATCGCTGCAGCCGAATCCCTCCTTCAAGACTGACATAGCCACGAGTATGCGGATGGAGGCATTTGGGCGACCGCTCTTCTTGCCTTCAGGGAACAAAGGCTTGAATATCTCCTCATCAATCTTGGTTGTCACGAGACTATAAAACTGGTTATGCCATGAGTTGGGGTCAGAATACTTCTTTGAAGCCCGACTTCCTAACTGCATTGAGGGAGCCGTGAATATATCTAACTGAGGATTCGGATCTGTCTTTTTAAACATAGTCATTCTGTTTGATTGATGGTGTAAAGATACGAAAAATACTCCAGATAACGGCATAAATCGAAGATTATTATCGTGAAATATAAACATCTTAAACAGGCCTTACTTTTTAAAGTGGGCTCAGTTATTAATGGTAAGAAATATATTAAGTAAGAACGATTATAATCATGAATAAAAAAGTATATTTACAGCCACAGATAAAATGTGCCCCGTTACCGATGGAAAGTTTGTTGGCAAGTTTATCGGGTACTGAAGGTGGAAACAATCTTGGAGACTCGAAAACTGATATTCCAGAAATGGGAACTCCAGGAACAGATACTGCCAAGGAGCACTGGGGTAGTATTGACTCCTGGGACTCCTGGGAATAACCCCCTAATCCCTCTATAAATAATTAATCGCCCTGAAAAGGCTGAGCATTCATAGCTATTTAGAAATGAAATGCTTGAGCCTTTTCAGGGCGATTTCTTTTAGTCTCCTTTGATTTCCCAATCCTCAATATTACCCTTTGAAGAATCTAAGTTGATACCTACTTTCACAATCGGCTTGTCACAAGGTTTTCTCATGATATATATGCAGATAAACACTTGATTTTGGAAAAAAATACTGTAATTTCAACTTTTTTATCAAACAAGCATTTTATTCAAAAAAAAATATGTAAGTTTGCACTTAGAAATAATGATGAGTAATTATGGTAGAGACAAACGATAGAAAATTGCCTGTAGGCATCCAGTCTTTTGAAGAAATTAGAAAAGGCGAATACCTTTATGTTGATAAGACTGATATCATCTGGCAACTTGCCAATAGAGGGAAAAAGTATAATTACCTGAGTCGCCCGCGCCGCTTTGGTAAGTCTGTGCTTGTCGATACACTTGAAGCCTATTTCATGGGAAAGAAGGAACTCTTTGGGGGCTTGAAAATCATGGAGTTGGAGACAGAATGGGTGAAGCGACCTGTTATCAGACTCGACATGAGTCAGGCTGGTGCAGAGCCAAAAAGTGTAAGAAGCTATTTGGATGATGCTTTCCATACTTTTGAAACGGAGTATGGAATAGTTGTACGTCCAGATAGTTCACTTGCTGTAAGATTTAAGAACATCATAGAAACTGCTTGTAATAAAACAGGCCAGCAAGTAGCAATTCTTATCGATGAATACGATTCTCCATTGCAGCATTCTTGGAAGACTCCTGAGCACGAGGCGTGCACAAGTGTCTATAGAGAAGTGTTTGCCGTCTTGAAAGCACAGGACAAATACGAGAAGTTTGTCTTCATTACGGGTGTCACTAAGTTTACACAGATTTCCCTTTTCTCTGTACTCAACAACTTGAGTAACATCAGCTTTAATCCTGAATATGCAGCTCTCTGCGGTATTACCAAAGAAGAAGCTCTCCGTGATTTTAAGCCTGAAATTAGTAAATTGGCAGCTAAAAAAGAATGGACTTTTGAAGAAACCGTAACACAGTTGACAACTTACTATGACGGTTATCATTTCAGTCATGAAAACATGGTAGATGTATTCAATCCATTCAGTCTCATCAATGCCCTCTCTGATTCTGATTTAAAGAACTATTGGGCTTCTTCCGGGGCGACCTCGCTGCTACCTAAGTTTGTGGACAATATAGAAATTAGAATGAAAGATTTTGAGAATTGTCCTATAGACAGTGATACATTAGAGACTTCTGATGTGACAGGTGGTGGAGCAGAACTGTTCCTCTATCAGTCTGGTTATCTCACAATAAAAGGATATATGGAAGGGATTTATTTGTTAGGCATCCCAAACAATGAAGTTCGCAAGGCTCTCTTAATGCTATCGGATGCAGGGTGGAAGTAGAAAAAATGATTGCTACAGGCAGAATCGATATGGTGGTAGAAACTACTGGTTTTGTGTATGTTCTGGAACTGAAATTAAGCAATAATGGCGGTGTAGATGCTGCAACAGAACAGATAAAAGCCAAGCTATATACAGAACCTTTCAAGGCAGACAAGCGCAAAGTGATTGCACTTGCCATAGAACTGGATGATTTGGGAAAAGGATTGATTGGTTGGAGAAGGGTGGCTGAGTGAAAATGTTTTCTGCTGAAAAATAAAAATAGATATATAGATATTAAATAGACAGGTCAATGGGAACTTTCCGATCTATAGATGAACTGATCAGAACGCTTGAGCGAGAAAAGATTTTGCTGAAGGAAATGTTTGCGAAGCGACATTCCCTTCAGTTTCGCTATGACTATGCTCTGGAAATGACAGAATACAAGGAGGAACGAATCCGATTCCTGATAGAGAATGGGGTGATTCGTGATACGGGCGACTGTCTGGAGATGGAGGACGTGTATCAGAAATTCTTTGAGGATGTACTGGAAGTGAATGAGGAAATCAATGTTTCTTCGGTACGTGATTATATCTCTGTCTTGAAGGAGAATATCGACTATTATCTCAAGGAAAATAATGAAACTCGCAAATATAAGTATCTCAAGGAAGTGCGCCGATGTCTGAAGACGATAGCTTTGGCCACCGTTCGCAATGTCTTGGACCTGAAGCGTAATATGGATAATACTTATAAGAATGAGCCTAATTACGAAATCAAGAAATCGAAACTCCAGCGACTGGGCGAGAAAATGAAGAACATATCACAACTCATCACCGAGAGTGAACGGGTGATAGATACAGAACATGTATTCTTCTCTATGGCGATGGATGTGCAGATGAAAAACGTAGTGAATGATGTGCGTTTGCAACTCAACGAGTCTTATCACAATCTCCTGGAGATAGAACGCCAAATCATCCAATACCTCAATATGATAGATTATCAGAATCGCATCTTCGAAAAGGTGAAGAAACTGAAATATCTGAAAGATCAGTTTAGGTGGGAGGAAGCCACGGATGTAAGACAGGTCGTTGCTGGTCGAAATGCTGTCTGGATGGAACCGCAACCTAAGTATTACATCAAGTTGTCGATAGATAATCTTCGTACATCCGATGAGGCTTTGCAATGTATCAATATTCTTTCTGAAAAGCTAAAAAAGAGAAAGGGACGACGGCTGGATCATCTTGCAGAACCTATCCCGGATGATTATCTTAAAGGTAACAAACAGAAGTTGGAGGCTGTGAATCTGCAGGAAATCTATAATGCTTTTTCGGCATCGAGTACCCATCTCTTTGCCTTCGTGATGAATTATCAATATGATAAGAAACAAAGCAGGGAGGATAAACTTGTATATTTCTGCCAGATAGCTTCGCAATATGTGGATAAGTTGAAATTTACAGGCAATTATGCAGAGGCTGACGGAGTGGAATATCCTGTGATACTTCCGAGATAAAAATACGATTCTTTCTACGATAAAAGAAGACAGGACAATGAATAAATTGAACTATACAGAAGAAATCTTTAATATTCTGAGCAGAGGCGGATTTATTTCCAACAATAGTGTTCAGACGAAAAATAAGCGATATTATGATGCCATAGAAGAGCAACAGACTGAATATGATGAATATTACAATGGTATCGGTTTTCATCTGGAAGCGGGTGATGGTTATTTCTTTTTCACTCGCAAGGAAACGAAGGTAGATTTGCAGCGCAAGTTGGAAGCGGTGAGCAAGTGGATAGATTATCTCACCTTTCTGAAGACTTATAATTCTGCCTTCGGATCTGGTTTGGTATTCTCTGCGGCAGATATCGTGGTGAGAATCAATTGCGATATGGAACTGAAGGAATTGGCAGGAAAACTCTTCAGCGAGAAAAAATCATATGATGAGATAGTGGAGAAACTGATCAGTGAATTGGAACGAATGGGATTCATTGAGCAGCAGGATGAAGTGGAGAAAACCTGGAAGGTATTGGCTTCATTCCATTATATCGAGGAGTTGATAGATTGCATATCTATTACCGATGATACTGAAGAAAAAGAAGAGGAGGAACAGCCATGAGATATCTGAATAAAATCATATTTCTGAATAGTGCCCATATCCCATACGCTGAGGTGAAACTCGATGGAAATGTTCATTTCATCGGCACCCAGGGCGTGGGTAAGAGTACCTTGCTCCGTGCGCTGCTGTTCTTCTATAATGCAGATAAGTTGCGCTTGGGCATTCCGAAGGAGAAAAAATCGTTTGATGCCTTTTATTTTCCTTATCCCAATTCATACATCGTTTATGAGGTGATGCGTGAGAATGGGGCTTATTGTGTTCTTGCCTTGAAGAATCAGGGACGAGTGATGTTCCGTTTCATCGATGCCCCGTTTGATAGCAAATGGTTTATCGATGAGCATAAACAGGTGTATGGCGAGTGGAATCAGATACGTGAGCAGGTGGGTAAGAAACATGATATATCTTCGCTCGTAAGCAGTTATGAGATGTATCGTGACATCATCTTCGGCAACAATCGTCGCCTGGAACTTCAGCCTTTTCGCAAGTATGCCATTGTAGAGAGTGCCAAGTATCAGAATATCCCTCGCACTATCCAGAATGTCTTCCTCAATACCAAGTTGGATGCCGATTTCATCAAGAATACCATTATCCGCTCGATGAGTGATGAGGATAACTGCATTGATCTCAACTTTTATCGTGAACAGATCAAGGAGTTTGAACAGGAATATAAGGACGTAAGCCTTTGGACAAAGAAGGAGAAGAATGGCGAGGTGCTGGTTCGCAGAATGGCTGATAAGGTGATAGATGCTTATCGCACCTTGCTGAACAATCGCCGACTGATTGGCGAGGGACGCCGGGAACTCAATTATGCAGAGCGTGTGGCACAGGAACTCCTGCCGCAGTATCGTCTTGATATCCAGGAAAGTGAGGCGGAATGCAACCGGGTAAACCGACTGATAGGTGAGGAACAGGAAAAATATGGAAAGGAGCGTGATAAACTCTCCCGTGAATTGGGTGTACTCGATGCGCAGTTGAAGAAAACTGCCGACAAGCGTAAACATTATGAGGAAATTCATATAGAAGATATCTTGCAGCGAGTAGAGCAGGAAACCATCATCGAAGAAGAGCGCAAGCGACAGGAAGCGATGAAGGCAGAACTGGAGAAATCCTATCAGAACGTGGTGGATAAGTATAAGGCTCTGCTCGAACAGCTGGATATGGATTTGCGTGCTTTCAGAAACAGCAAGACCACCTTGCTCAATGAACATCAGGCAGCCTTGATGACCCAGAAGGAAGTCCTGATGCAGGAATGGAGAAAGGCTGAAACGGAAACCCGAGAGGTGTTCTGGGAAAAAACTTCGTCTGTGGACGAGATGATTGCGCAACTGGTGCATGAGGAAACTGCCTTGAAGATTCAGAAGGCAAAGGTGGCTCACGAGAATCCTTTTGCCCGTGAGATGGAGACAAACGAAAAGGAGTTTGCTGAATTTACAGCCAGACAAATTCAGGTAGAAACCGAGAAAAGGGAAGTGGAACTGCGCATTGAAACCTTGCGTCAGGAAGCTCAGAATGAATTGGAAATAGCAGAACTGAAATATCAGGCATCGCTCGATGCTCCCCAAAAACAGAAAACTGATGTTGAGGCTGAAATCCGGAAAATTCAGAATCTTCTGAAGAAGAGTAAAGGTTCGTTTTCTGAATGGCTCGATCAAAACAGGAAGGGATGGCAGGAGAATATTGGAAAAGTGGTGGATGAAGAAACGATACTATATAATGATGTATTGAATCCGCAATTGGTTGCTGATTCATCAGCATTGTCATCATCTTCATCATCGGCTTCTCTCTATGGCGTAAATATCAATCTGACTGCCGTAGAGCGAAAATTCAGAACTCCCAAGGAATTGAAGGAGCAACTCGCTGAAAAGGAACAACTTCGTGCTGACATCATCAAGCAGCTGAATGATTTACTGAACCAGCATGAGGAGAATCATAAAACCTTGAAGGGAAAATATCTGCTTCAGATAAGAAAGCTGAATGAATCGCTTCATGCTAAAAAGGCTGAAATGCAACTGCTGCCTCAGACGGAAAAGAAGCTCAAAACGCAAGCGCTGGAGTTGGAAAAACGTTTGGAAAAATGGCGCAGCCAACAGCTGGCTGAATTGGAAGATAAGCAGAATGCGCTGGTTGCCGATAAGGTGAAGAAGGAAGAGAATAAACACCAACTGGAGATGGATTTGCAGCGCAAGCTAAAAGCTCTCCAAACGGAATACAACAGACAGGTTAAGCAGGAAACGCAGACTTTTGAAGTCTTTGCCAACGATATTCAGGCGCAGATAGAAGAGAAGCAGAACCAGGTGGATGCTCGCAAACAGGAACTCCTGAAAGCCCAGCGCGATGAACTGCATGGCAAGGGTATGGATACCCAGACTTTGGATGCTTACAACAAGCGCATAGCAGAACTGGATGCTGAGTTGGCGTTTATCAGGAAGAATCGTGATGTGGTGGCGGTTTACCGAAACGACAAGATAGAACTCTTTGACCAGGAAACTTCCGTAAGACAGAAACGGAAAAACAAGGCTGAGGCTTTGATGGCGATTGAAGATAAATTCTGGCAGCGCAGTGAACGACTCAAGCTGCAATTGTCTGTGGCACAGAGTCAACTGACTAAGCAGCAGACTGCTTTGAAAAAGCTGGATGCAGGATTGAATGCAGTGAGGAGTTTTAGACGTGACGAAACATTGTGCCCATTGGAAAGTAATGAAATAGAGGAGAAGATCACTACCAAGGATTGTCTGACTATCGTGGAAGAATTGAAGCGCCAAATCTATGAGGATGGTCGTTCGCTCGACAACTTCAAGAAGCAATCTCAGCAATTCTTAGGTATGTTCTCTGCTCACAATACCTTCCACTTCAATGTAAGTCCGGTAACGGAAGAGGAGTTCATCGCTTTCGCATCCAATCTCTGCGAGTTTGTGGAGAATGATAAAATCTCGGAATATCAGAAGCGCATCAGTGGAAGATATACCGATATCATCTTCCGAATCTCCAAGGAAGTGGGCGATCTGACCCGTCGGGAAGGCGATATCGGCAAGACCATCAACGATATCAACCACGATTTCGAGGAGCGGAATTTCGCAGGTGTTATCAGGGAAATCGCCTTGCGCCCATTGAAGACCAACGACCAGTTGATGCTTCTCCTCTTGCGTATCAGAGATTTTGCAGAAGAAAATCAATTCAATATGGGAGAGATGGATCTCTTTGCCACTGAGTCACGACAGGATGTGAATGCCAAGGCGGTGAAATATCTGCTTGCCTTTATGAAGGGACTTCTGGATGAGCCTAACCGCAAGCAGTTGCAGGTGGCTGACACCTTCAAGTTGGAGTTCCGCATCAAAGAAAATGACAATGATACGGGATGGGTAGAGAAGATAGCGAATGTGGGTTCTGATGGCACCGACATTTTGGTGAAGGCGATGGTTAATATCATGCTCATCAATGTGTTTAAGGAGAAGGCATCGAAGAAATCGGGCGATTTCAAGATTCATTGCATGATGGACGAGATAGGCAAGTTGCATCCTAACAATGTGAAGGGAATCCTCGATTTTGCCAATCGCCGCAACATTCTGCTGGTAAACAGTTCGCCAACTACCTATAATGTGGAGGATTATAAATATACCTATCTGCTCAGCAAAGACAATAGGGCAAATACTAAGGTTACTCAATTGATTAAGAGATTATAATTGATATACTTGATGATATGGAAAAGTTAGGATTGGGCGATGCCCGACAGATATTAGCGATGTTGAAGGGTGAGGAGATTGCTTCGTCGAAGCTGTCTCTTCGCATGACGGCTTTGCTGAGGCAGGAAGGATTGTTGATGTTAAAGAGTAATGGGAGTAGATGCAAATATCGCATAGCCGAGGCCATGCGAGAGAGTTGCCGTACCCTGTTATCGCAGGAGTTTGGCTTGAAATGTTCTTTAGAAGAATGGATTTCTGCTTCTTCCTCTATGCAGACGAGGGCAGATATGGTTAGGATGGTAGGTGATTCAAAGGCTAAGAAGGTGAATACATTTCGTGGCTTTCTGATAGATTGCTATGTTCGGATAGATGCTATGCTGAATGGAAAGCCATTCAGACTTCAGCCGATGGAGGGCAGCTCTGTTTTCATCAATCAGCCGGATCTTTTCGAGATACAGGAAGATGTGATAGTTGTGGGTATGGAGAATGCTGAGAATTTCATGCAGATTCGGTCGCAGCGTTGGCTTTTCGATGCTCTGTTTCCTGGTAAGCAACTCTTGTTTGTCTGCCGTTATCCACAGGAAAATCTGGAGCATCTCAGGTCATGGCTTCTCCGCATCCCCAATCGTTACGTTCATTTTGGCGATTTCGATCTGGCAGGAGTTCATATCTATCTTTCAGAAATTTATGCCCATCTGGGTAATCGGTCTTCCTTCCTGTTTCCATCTGATATCGAGGAAAGATTGGCCGAAGGCAATGCTGCGCTTTACAATCAGCAATATGCTAAATTCAAGAATATGGCAGTAACGGATGTCCGCCTTCAGCCGTTGGTCAATATGATTCATCATTATCGCAGGGGATATGAGCAGGAGGGGTATATAAGATGATAGGGATATGATTACTGATGGAGATTATTTCTGATAATAATTATAGGAAATATTCTCCTCTTTCCACTTATCCTTTGTTGCAAGCCGATGGAGCAGCCATGCCGGCACGCAGCATCATCTCCACCTTCTCCGGCTCTACAGGCATGTCTGTATAGCTTCTCACCGATGTACGGTTCATGATATTTTCAAAAATCTGATTCTTTTCCATCATTGTTTTTCTGTGTGAGTCTTATTTTTTAGGCGAATCATAGCATTCCATAAGCCAGTCGAGCACATATTCTTGCTTGATTCCATCATGAAACTGGATGGGGTCGTTGTCCAGGGTGAGCAGATATTTTGGAAAATTGTCGGAGATGGACTTCAGGGGGGTCAATTCTCTCTGCATCGTGTTTTCATCCCTTACGCTGAGCGATACCTGATAGTATGCCTTGTGTTCACCAATGATTACCACGAAGTCTATTTCTGCATCACCGGCTTTGCCTACATAGATTTCTCCGCCTCGTCGTGCTAGTTCCAGATACACGATGTTTTCCAGTACGTGCCCCAAGTCGCCACCTTTGGTGCCATTGATGACTTGGCGCAGACCTACGTCGGCAAGATATAGTTTCTGTCCAGTCTTCAATAGCTGCTTACCCTTGGCATCATATCTCTGCACTGGGTAGAAGATATAGCTGTCGGTGAGGGCAGAGACGTAGTTTTCTATCGTATGAGATGTAGTCTTTCTGCCCAACGAGGTCATGGTGTCGCTGATGCGCTTGATTACGGATATGTTGCCTATATTGTCAGCAAGGAATCTTACCACACTTTGCAACATCATCACATCGGTTATCTTCTTGCGGCTCACCACATCTTTCAGTACGATGGTGTTGTAGAGACCTGACAGGTATTCACGCACCATCTCTCGGTCTTGGCTGATTTGGGGAATGTATGGGAAGGAACCCAGTTCGATGTATTGGCGATAGGCGAGCTCTCGGGAAATATGGGCAGGCTGCGTCTGCATGAATTCTCGGAAGGAGAAAGGGAAGAGCTTGATTTCGATGTATCTTCCGGTGAGCAGGGTGGCTATTTCGCCGGAGAGCAGGTAGGCATTGCTGCCAGTAACGTAAATATCTACGTTGTCTAGCAGGAACAGGCTGTCTATCACTTTCTGGAAATTTTCCACCATCTGTATCTCGTCAAAGAAGAGATAGTTCATCTTGTCTGGGCACAGGTTCTGCTTTACGTGCGCGTACAAAATTTTATAGTCGAGGAACGGTTCGTTGTCGAGATCCTCGAAGTTGAGGTTCTGTACTTGTTCTTCGGATACTCCGTCCGAGAGAAGTTTCTCCCTAAACATTCTCAGCAGCGATGACTTGCCACAGCGTCGTATGCCTGTTACTACCTTGATGGCCTTCTTATCTCTCCATTTCTCCAGGAGATTCATATATTCTTTGCGCTCTATCATATTCTCTTTATGTTCTATTTATTCACTTTGCTATTCATTTTGCATTCTATCTTGATTGCTAAAAATGAAATGCGCTGCAAATATACGAAAGTTTTTTGGGAAATTTGCAGTGCATTGCAAATTTCTTGTGCTTCTGAGTGAAATTTGCAGTGCATTGCAAATTTCTTTCTGTAAAACTGATAACACTTTCTGTAATCTGTATATCCGAGAATTTGTATTTATTTAGTTTTATTACCCGATACATCCTATAGTTTTTATCGCCCGATACATTCTATAGTATGCGTATATATAAGCCGATGTTGTGGTTATCATACTGATGAGATTCATGCAGGTGAAGGCAGCCTGCTGGGTGTTACCTGCCAGATAAAACACTGCCGCAGGGAGTATATTTGAGCATATCAGCCATGCGATGAAAACCAGGACAAGGGCTATGCCCAGTTTGCGCATGTTGCCCCTGTGCTTGTTGCACAGATGACAGCCGGCTATCAGGGAGGCGATGACGGAAATCAGACCCATCGTGCTTTCTGTCCAGGTGAGTATGGAAGCCATTTGGGTAATCTGTCCGTTCTGCATCATCGTTACGAGATGAAGATTGAAGCATTGGCCCAGGATGAATGAGAGCACATAGTAAAGTACCATCAACTCGCTGCAGCGTCGTAGCAATTTTACGCCTGCCGGTAGCGTGTAGCGGAATATTCCCCATAAAGCTATAGGGGCGAGCTGCAAGACCAGTTGCTTGATAGTAACCAGGATGGGACTTATTGGAATCAGGATGGGACTTGTTCTGAAGGATAAGCCCGCTTGTCTGCAAACAGAAAATGCCAGCGAAAACAATGCGAAAATGCAATATGCATACATGGCATATTGTGCAATGCGATTTATATCTATAGAATAACTTTTTCTTTCCATAATTCTACGCTTGATGATTTTATAAACAGTTTATCTTGCATAAGGCCATTGCAAAGATACGAAGTTTTTGGAAAATTCTAGCAAAATAGGTGGAAAATGTTTGGCTATGATATATTCTTATTAAAAGAATGGCAGAATGAATAATAAAAACTCTAAAAAGTTATAACGTATCTTCTTGAATATCAGTATTTGTTGCTATCTTTGCACGGTATATACTAAATGCGCTACGTGGATAAATACTAAAAGCGCTACATGGGTATATACTAATTTGAAATATAGGTTTAATCATACAATGAATCATATGAAGAAGATATTTTTTGGATTGGCAGCTGCACTGATGTTGACTGCCTGCAATGAGAGCAGACTTCCGGAGGCAACAGCCAACGTTGATTCAGCAAGTGTGGTAACCGACTTGATGATGAGTCGCAGAAGCATTCGTGCTTACAAGGATTCCGCTATCAGCCGTGATACCCTGAACGAGATTCTGAAATGCGGCATCCATGCGCCAAACGGACAGAATCTGCAGTCGTATGAAATCAGAGTGATAGATTCTCCTGCACTTATCGATTCGATAACCCAAGCCGTGGTAAAGGATAATCCTAAGATAGCAGAGCGCAAGGGCTTCAAGAACATCTTCGTGAATGCACCATGCGTGGTTTGCATCGCCTATGATACTACTTATGATATGGCGCAGATTGATTGCGGTTTGCTTGGCGAGAACATCATTCTTGCAGCATGGTCAAAGGGCATCGGTTCCTGTTGCCTGGGCAGTTCGCCCGTTGGATACAGGATTCTCCATCAGCCAAGCCTTACCTCGACCGCATGGCATTCTCCAAGGGTTACAAATTGCTCTGCTGCATCGCCCTGGGATACCCAGATGAATCGCCGGAGGCAAAGCCACGACGCCAGGATATGATAAAGTTCATGGATTAAGGCAAATGAAGGTTGACGTTCTAAAACAGGACGTCAACCTATTGGATAAGCAGTTTTATCTCATGCTCTTTCTATATGCCATTGGAGTAATGCCTGTTATTTTTTTTAATAGGCGTATAAAGTACGAATGATCATTGTAACCTAAATCATAGGCTATCTCCTTGATTGGCTGATTGTCTGTAATCAACAATAATTCTGCTATTTCCAGTTTACAATGCTGATTATGTGAAAAATCAATATTGTGCTATTATTGCATTATAAAATCCCATCAACTACGTACAAATCTATGTATCTTTCCTCTATAAAAGGATAATGATTTCCCTCGCATAGGGTAACTAAAACCAGTAAATTTGCATATAGCAGGAAAAATAGACACGCAACATCACACACTTGCACATTCATGCAAATGCTACTATCAGTATACTTTCCTCTTCGAGTTATACTCATACTGACTTCCATAGCCCTCCATGACATGAGTTAATTTGCAGACGAGGTGTGACCATCACAAAGATAGTAGCCTTTTCATGGAAGGTATATTATGATCATCCGTTGTTTGCGGACTCTTCACAATCATGCTTGAAGTCGAAATATTCAACATTGTCATGTAGGACATGCCAAACAGCAACGAGCATTTTTCTCGCCACAGCCACGATGACTTTCATCTTGTTTTTTCTTCTCACTACAGTCTGGTGATAGGAGAACCAACTAAAGAAACAGTCTTTCTGCCGACTGGCAGCCCATGCACATTGTATGATGGTTCTTCTGAGATAGCTGTTGCCGTGTGTCGTTTTGCGGGACTTTACTTTCTTGTTGGACTCATCATTTCTTGGGCGTAATCCACTCCAGGCAGCAAGGTGATTTGCCGTCTCGAACTTACTCATGTCTGTACCGATCTCTGCGATCAATGATGTTGCGGCACGTTCCTTGATGCCTGGGATTGTTTGCAAGCGTCTGAGTTCCTCTGGGAAGTATTTCTGGCATATCTCCGACATTTTGTCTTGGCATTCTTTCTTGTGGCTCTCGGCAATGTCTATTTCCTCACGGAGTTGGCGAAGGACATCAATCTCGGCTTGGGAGACAACTCCCTCCATAGAGGCAAGTATAGTTTCTCTGCCATGTTTGTTGATGATGCGTCCATGAATCTCTTTGATCAATTCCTGTGGGTCGGTGACACCTTCCGAGAGCCTGCGCACGACGGTTCTGTAACTCTTGCACTCTATGTTGGAGACATAGTTGCTCAAGCGGATGTTGCACCGTTGGAGTACAGCATCCACTTTGGATTCCTTACGCACAATTTCCTCATTGAGGTCAAAGATTCTACGGTCATATTGGCGAAGTTGCTGAATAATCTCTGGAGGTGCAAAACTACCATTTACCAGTTCCTTCATTGTACACGCTGCTATCCATTGAGCATCCTTCACGTCACTCTTATGACCGGGAAGTTGCTTGATAAAATACGGATTGACAAGGCGGAGTGTAAAATGAGGAGACAGCACACGCCAGGTTGGTATCCAGTAAATGCTGGTACTTTCCATTGAAACTTCTGAAACATGGTGTTTTTTTGAGCAATTTGCACATTTCATGCAGTTGAAATGTTAAAACTCCGAAAACTTGCTCAAATAATTCACCATCAGGGTGCAAAATACAAAGATAAATGCTATCTTTGTGCACGTCAAGACCACATACTGCTTTCATAAGCCTAATTTTTTGAAGTTAAAAACTTGGTTAATGAACACTGCTTCAAAGATAGTAAAAATTATTGTGACTTAGAGCACGTTGATGGCTGTTTTTGCAGTTGTGGCCTTGATTTTTTCAAAAAAAGCTAATTTCGCACAATTCGAGGGAAATCATTGTGCTTTTTTATTCATACTGACTTATAATTCGGAAATATTATGTAAATTTGCAGCTGGATTAGTAAACTGTTATTTTATAACAACAAAATAGAAACGGTATGAAAAAAATATTCTTTATAGTAGGTGCCATTTTTGCGATGGTACAGGTAACATTAGCACAAGCATATCAGGTGCCGGTATCTGAGGCAGACGAACCCATGATGAAAGGTACATTTACGCCTACCTGGGAATCTTTAGAGAGTAATTACAAAGTTCCAGATTGGTTTAAAAATGCGAAGTTTGGAATTTGGGCACATTGGGGACCTCAATGTGTGGAAGGAACTGGTGATTGGATGGCACGTTCTATGTATATTGAGGGTAGCCGAGAATATAGATATCATGTTGAGCATTATGGTCATCCGTCTGAATTTGGATTCAAAGACTTGCTGCCGCTGTTCAAGGCAGAAAAATGGAATCCAGATAAGTTGGTTGCCTTTTATAAGAAAATTGGTGCTCAATATTTCTTTGCTTTAGGCAATCATCACGACAACTTTGATCTTTGGGATAGTAAATATCAGCCATGGAACTCAATGAATATGGGACCTAAAAAAGACATTTTGGCAGGTTGGGCAGCGGCAGCTAAGAAATATAACTAAAGTTTCCCACCCTTGTTTATAGGGCATTTTTGAGTCCTTAATGTTCCATCAATCCCTATAAACAGGGCATTTTAACGGTTACCTAAAAAGTGTTTCATGCCACTTCTTTCCCATTTT
>NZ_SGVY01000024.1 GCF_004535825.1 Segatella hominis
AGTTTTGCTTGTCTTCTTTTCGCAACACTAAGGTAAGTGAAAATTCTGACATGGCAAAATCCTGGGCAACTTTTTGTTGCTCAGGCACTTATAAATAATGTTAAACTATAGTGTTGCGGAATTAAGGAAGTTATCGAAGATGTGCTGGTTCTGCATAAACTTCTCCTCAGTGATATTCCAAGCAGCAGATACAGAAGGGAAAGTTCCCCAACGATTGTTCTTGCCGAATACCGAAGAGCCATCACGACGAATGGTTGCCTGAAGCATATATCGGCTATCAAACGAGTAATTCACACGACCATAGAAAGAGATGTTACGTACCTTCTCCAAATAGCCGCTCTGAACGGAGTTCTGAACGCCCAAGATGGTTTGTGCGTATGACATATTATACCATCCAAGATCATCATTATAGTAACCTTCAACACTGAGACCGAATCCATCGTTATTCTTCTTTTCTTCCCAAGAATAACCACCCATCAAGCCCCACTTGCTCTTTCCGACCTTGAAATCGTAGTTGAGATAAGTCTCAAAAGTCTGTTCACGACCAAAATAAGTATTACGGGTAGCCTGACCATTCTTGTTGCCAATACCCTCCAACTGAGAGTTACGGGTATTATAGGCACTATAAGTACTTTGATAATTACTCCAAGAATAGTTGACACTCCAAACGAATCCCTTCCAAAGTTCGAGGGCGGTCTTACCAACAAACTGGTTACGTTTCCAGACTGTCTCAGACTTATTTTCCTCCATCAATGCAAGAGGGTTATAGTTCTTGGAGCCAGAGCCTACGGTCCATGTTCCATCCGCATTTTTGATAGCATTAGTAGGAGAATAATAGTTCATGGCATCAAGCACAGATGCACCCTCATTGCCAGATGGTACGCCAAAGTGTTTGCCATACATCATATTCGCACCAATAGAAACCGTAAGGTGGTCTTTCAATGTCTTGGTTGACACAAGAGAACGGACATTGAAACGGTCAAAGCCTGTCATCTTGATGACACCCTCACGCTTTCTGAGATCGGCACTAATCATATAATTAGTAGAACCATTTCCACCACTAATGTTTACATTATGATTATGACTTATACCTGTACGAAGCACCTCGTCTTGCCAATCCGTATTGGCGCCACCATCCTTGAGAGTTATATTGTTGTCCTTTGCATACTGACGCAAATCATCAGCTGTACACACATCATATTTCTTCAGAATATTATCAAAAGCCACATAGCCATTGTAAGAGACATTGGTTTTCTCCTCAGCACCCTTCTTGGTAGTAATGATGATTACACCATTGGCAGCCTTGGAACCATAGATGGCCGTAGCTGTAGCGTCTCGAAGAACGTCAATAGACTCGATATCTTCTGGAGACACAATAGAAATATCAACTCCAGGGATTCCATCCACAACATAATAAGGTGACATGGCACCCGTACGGAGAGTAGAAGCACCACGAAGGGTAATGGTAGGAGAGCCGTTAGGATCGGCAGTAGAAGAAACCACCAAACCCGGAACCTTTCCCTGAAGCATCTGACCTGGGTCTGTAAACACACCTTGGTTCAAATCTTCTGCCTTCACAGTAGTAATTGAAGAGGTTACATCTTTACGACGCATCGTACCATAACCAACCACTACCACTTCATTCAGAGCAGTATTGTCTTCTTGCAAAACAATCTGACTGTTAGAACCGGCCTTTACAGTCTGTGGAGTAAAACCTATATACGAAATTTTCAACTTTGCACCAGGCTTCACATTCAGTTTGTAATTACCATACATGTCGGTAACTGCACCATTCTGCGTACCCACCTCTAAAACAGAAACGCCGATAAGAGGCTCGCCATTGGCATCCTTCACGGTACCACTGACATTACTCTGTGCAAACGTGAGCGAACTCACCAATAAAAGGGCGGAAGAGAACAAGACACGTCTCATGTTACTTCCAATAGTCTTTTTTACTATTTGCATAACCTATTAGATTTTAGTTATAATTATACGGTGCAAAGGTAATGATACCTTATTACGCCGGAGTTAAGTTCTGATTTCATTAGAATGAAAGAACCACAGAAACCGTTTTGCATATAGAAATATTAATCATCTATGCCGAAAGTCTTTCCACCATAGTTGATCTTAGGATCTGCAATTACTTTCAGGTCATCTACCTCCACATTGGTGGCTTGTTCCACATAGACTCCATATACCTTATTATATATAAAGCCCTCACCACGACATGGACGCTTATCATAGACGCCGCCATCGTAAGAAGTCACTTTCTTCAGATTCAAATGAACATTGTTGAGATAAATATCGCGAACTTTATCCTTAGTATCCCCTCCGATAAAGCACCCGTTTTCAGAAGTTGCATAAATATTATTGAAGTAAATGCGGCTCACTTCTCCACACTTACCTACGGTCTGTCCTTTAGGGAAACGCCAGTTGGCATCCTTATGATTACCATTGGCACGAGGATAAGAAGTCACATAGATAGGTTCCGCCTTTCCCCACCAGACATCACTCCAAAGATGACAATCTAAAATAATATTAGAGAAGACCACATCCGTCACAGTACCTTCATCACGATTCTGGATACCCAAACCACGGTTACTGCCCTTGATCACACAATTGTCTATCACCACATGATAGATGGAATCCATATTCTCGCTGCCTATCTTGACTGTACAACTGCGACTTTCCATCACGCAATTGGTCACTACGATGTCATGACAAGAACCATACTCCTCAAACTCACGTCGGTTTTTCAGACAAATGGCATCATCACCACTCGTAATATGACAGTTGGCAATACGTACATTCTTGCTATGATCAATATCAATACCATCACCATTGCGTATTTTCAGATTATTCAGAAGATTAATTTCATCTATCAAAGCACCATCACAGCCTATCAGATGAACTGTCCAATAGGCACCTTCACAAATCGTAATATCACGGATAGACAGATTCTTCACACCTATCAGCGTGAGGACATGAGGACGAGGATCGAAGGTTGTTACAGGTTTCAGTTCATAACTGTCAAACAACTCTGCTCCCATAAACTGAATACCATTGCCATGAATCGTACCATGTCCGGAGAAAGAAAGATTTTCTATATCCTTAGCCCAAATCCACATCATACCTTCACCTTCATTCTTACCAAAGGCACTTTTCCGATAGATGCTTTCATCAGGATTCGCTTTCCAGACGGAATGGGTCTCCAGGACTATATTGACATTAGACTTCAATTCGACTGGTCCAGAAAGGAATGTATGATTAGCAGAGAAAACGACATTGCCTCCTCCTGCTTGCGAACAAGCGTCGATGGTTTTCTGAATGGCAGAAGCATCATCTGTCACCCCATTGCCTTTAGCTCCAAAATCCACTACGAGAAAATCTTTGGCCAAAGCAACAAACGGCATTGCCAACAGCAATATCCAAAATAAAGTTATTCGTTTTATCATGAAAGTTTAGTCTTGTTTAATGTTGTATTTAGGTTCATTTATGTTGCAAATGTAAACAAAATAATTACAAGTTGCAAGTTTTTCACACATTATTTTATCAAAAGACCTCAAAATTTAACACTTTACCAGGTATAGAACATAAAAAAGTGTATCAGGCACCCTTTAGGGGTTGAGTATCTGATACACCTTGATTATATATAAAAGAGAAAAATTAATCAATCTCTTCGTCTGCTTCATAGCCACCCATCTCGCGGATTGCATTCTTGAGCATGGTATATTGCTGATACAGATTGTTGACAGCCTCCTCACCCTGTGTATAATCATGCATAGGAGCCTTGAGGAAGAAACTCAAGAAACGCTGGATACCATAACGGCCAGCACGGGCAGCAAGATCACTCAATAAGGTAAGGTCGAGCAACAATGGTGCTGCAAGAATTGAATCACGGCAAAGAAAGTTGATCTTGATCTGCATAGGATAGCCCATCCAACCGAAAATATCGATATTATCCCAGCCTTCCTTGTTGTCATTGCGTGGTGGATAGTAGTTAATACGTACCTTGTGATAATA
This sequence comes from Segatella hominis, assembly GCF_004535825.1. GTDB lineage: Bacteria > Bacteroidota > Bacteroidia > Bacteroidales > Bacteroidaceae > Prevotella > Prevotella hominis. The sequence continues at coordinate 4,024 of NZ_SGVY01000024.1, forward strand.
CTGAGTATCCTCATCATTACCATGACCATAGAGATCAGGCTGTACGTCTGGCTTCAGGATGGTTTCGAGAGTAGAAAGCTTACTCACCTCCTTGGTGTGGAAGTTTGCTGGCTCATCCAGTACAAGTCCGTCACGGTTGCCAAGAATGTTGGTAGAGAACCATCCGCTCAAACCGAGGCAACGAGCACCGATCATAGGAGCAAATCCACTCTTTACCAAAGTCTGACCAGTCTTGAAATCCTTACCGGCAATAGGCATCCTGGTCTTCTCTGCCAATTCCCACATTGCAGGAATATCCACTGTTGTATTAGGAGCACCCATGATAAAAGGAGCACCCTCTGTCAAGGCAGCATAAGCATAGCACATGGATGGAGCTATATGTTCACGGTCGTCAGCCTTCATCGCCTCTTCCAAAGCAGCCAATGTGCCATGAATCTTTTCATCTACTGGTACATAAATCTCAGTAGATGCTGCCCAGATCACAACGATACGGGCACAACCGTTTTTCTCCTTGAAGTCGCGGATATCCTGACGGAGAGCTTCTACCATCTCCCAACGGTTCTTGCAATCCTTCACATTGTCACCCGTCAGACGCTTAGCATAGTTCTTATCGAACGCAGCCTTCAACGGAACGATTTTCTCCAATTCATCTTTTACCGGATTAATGTCCTTTTCCTTCAATACCTCTGCATACATCGCTGCCTGATAGGCATTTTGAGGATAAACATCCCAAGTTCCAAACACGATATCATCCAATTTTGCGAGGGGTACGATGTCTTGATAATGCAAATACTGCTTGTCGGCACCACGCCCCACACGAATCTTATCATACTGAGTCATAGAACCAACAGGCTTTGTCAAGCCCTTGCGAGTCATCAACACACCGGTCATAAAAGTAGTAGCAACTGCACCACAACCTACAACCATAATACCAAGTTTGCCATCTGCTGGCTTTACATCGTTTTGTTTCATCACGTTTTGTTATAAATTTGATTATTAGAATAATGTTTGGCAAAGATACCAAAAACTTTCAATAAATAGCGGGTTTTCACATTCAATTCTCCTAAAATTTAGAAATATTAGCTTATAAAGCAGAAATTTACTACTAAAAGAATACAGAAGTGAATAAACGGATGCATACTTACAAGATTTACTGCATATTATTTCATTTTACAAGAAAGAATACGATTATACGCATATTTATGCGCTTTTAAAACAGTAATATGATATTTTATCACATATTAGTGCAATTTTATTGCAATTTATTTGGTAGTTTAGTGATATTATTGTATTTTTGCAAGCGAAATCCGAATAATAATACATCATATGAAGGTAAAGAATAGTAGAATGGAAACCCTGAAGATGCTTATCTCAAGTCAAGAGTTAAGTTCACAGGAAGAAGTTTTGAAGGCCTTGTCAAAAGAAGGTTATAAGCTTACGCAAGCCACTTTAAGCCGCGACTTGAAACAACTGAAAGTTGCCAAAGCCGCCTCTATGAATGGTAAATATGTATATGTACTCCCTAATGAAACCATGTACAAGCGAGTTTCCAATCCCCGTTCGCTCAAAGAAATGATGATGACCCCTGGATTTCTATCCATCAACTTTTCTGGAAACATGATTGTCATCAAGACTCGTCCGGGTTATGCCAGCAGTATTGCATATAACATTGACAATCATGACATTCCTGAAATCTTGGGTACAATTGCTGGAGATGACACGATTTTCCTGGTAAAGAAAGAAGATGCTTCTGAGGAAGCACTCCTGAAATCACTCGCAAATGCCATTCCAGAACTGAAGTAAGACATACGAGAACAAAATAGAATCTCATGCATATCTATGCATGCTTTTTCATATAAGATAACAAGAACATTATAATAAAAGAAAGAGAAATGGAAGAAGTTAAAGTCATGGTGGCTGATGAAAGTCACATCAAGTACATCGACACCATTCTGACTACTATCGCAGAAGCGGCAAAGAAACGTGGTTCGGGTATCGCAAAGCGTTCACCTGAGTATGTTGCCACCAAGATGCGCGAAGCTAAAGCCGTCATCGCTCTCCAAGGAGAGAAGTTCGCAGGTTTCAGCTACATCGAAACATGGGGCAACAAGCACTATGTCACCACATCAGGTTTGATCGTTCACCCAGACTTTAGAGGTTTGGGATTGGCTAAACGTATCAAAAACTTGACCTTTACGCTTGCCCGACAGCGATGGCCTCATGCAAAAATCTTCTCTTTGACATCAGGTTCGGCTGTGATGAAAATGAACACCCAGTTGGGATATCTTCCTGTCACCTTCGCCGATCTTACTGATGACGAATCTTTCTGGCGCGGTTGTGAGGGTTGTATCAATGTAGATGTCCTCCATCGTACCAACCGCAAATACTGCATCTGCACCGCCATGCTCTTCGACCCAGAGGAGCATCTTCCTATCAAACTTCCTCAGGACGTGATAGAGAGAATCCGCAAGATTGACGGTCCATCTGCAGAGATTTAAATCCTTATATATAATAAGGTATTGACAAGAATGCCAATTTAATATTTCACATTTCACATTTCACATTAATCATAAGATTATGGCAAATAAGAAAGTTGTAGTCGCTTTTAGCGGCGGTCTCGATACATCATACACAGTAATGAAGTTAACCCAGGATGGCTGGGATGTTTATGCAGCATGCGCTAACACAGGTGGTTTCTCTGCCGAGCAGTTGAAGACCAACGAGGAGAACGCATATAAGTTGGGTGCTAAGGCATACGTCACTCTCGACGTTACCCACGAGTATTACGAGAAATCATTGAAATACATGATTTTCGGTAATGTGCTCCGCAACAACTGCTACCCTATCTCTGTATCTTCTGAGCGTATTTTCCAGGCTATCGCCATCGCTCGTTATGCCAAGGAGATTGGTGCTGATGCCATCGCTCACGGAAGTACAGGTGCCGGTAACGACCAGATTCGTTTCGACATGACCTTCCTGGTGATGGCTCCTGGTGTAGAGATCATCACCCTGACCCGTGACAAGGCGCTTTCTCGTAAGGAGGAGGTTGACTATCTGAACGAGCACGGTTTCTATGCAGACTTCACCAAATTAAAGTATTCTTATAACGTAGGTATCTGGGGAACCAGTATCTGCGGTGGTGAGATTCTCGACCCAACCCAGGGTCTTCCTGAGAAGGCTTATCTGAAGCACGTTACTGCCAAAGAAGAAGAGGCTGAACTGAAGATTACCTTCGAGAAGGGTGAGATTGTGGCTGTCAACGGCGAGAAGTTTGATGATAAGATTGCTGCCATCCAGAAGATTGAGGAGATTGGTGCTTCTTACGCCATCGGTCGCGACTGCAACGTGGGTGACACCATCATCGGTATCAAGGGTCGTGTAGCTTTCGAGGCTGCGGCTCCTAAACTCATCATCGAGGCTCACCGTCTGTTGGAGAAGAGCACTTTGAGCAAGTGGCAGCAGTATTGGAAAGACCAGGTAGGCAACTGGTACGGAATGTTCCTCCACGAGAGCCAGTACCTGGAGCCAGTGATGCCGGATATCGAGGCGATGCTGACTTCTTCTCAGCGCAACGTAAACGGTACTGCTATCCTGAAGCTTCGTCCATACAGTTTCCAGACTGTAGGTATCGATTCACCAGACGATTTGACCAAGTCTAAGCTCGGTGAGTATGGCGAGATGCAGCACGGTTGGACAGCCGAGGATGCGAAGGGCTTCATCAAGGTAAGCTCTACCCCACTCCGTGTTTATTATGGTATGCACCCTAACGAGGAAAGATAAATTATGATTAGAGTAGGTATTTTAGGAGCAGCTGGTTATACAGGAGGTGAGTTGATTCGCCTCCTTATCAACCATCCTGAGGCAGAGATTGTATTCGCCAACAGCGAGAGTAATGCCGGCAACCTGGTGGCTGAGGTTCACGAGGGATTGTATGGCGAGACCGACTTGAAGTTTACCGCCGAGATGCCTTTCGACCAAGTGGATGTCATTTTCTTCTGCTTCGGTCACGGCAAGAGCGAGGCGTTCCTGAAGGAGCACAAAGTTCCGGAGAACGTGAAGATTATCGATTTGGCACAAGACTTCCGTCTTGCCCCTGAGACTGTGGTTGCTACCCAGCAGCCAACCCCAGCCGCTCACGACTTCATATATGGTCTTCCAGAAATAAATGAATCTAAGATAGCCACAGCTCAGCACGTAGCAAACCCAGGTTGTTTTGCAACTTGCATTCAACTTGGTTTGTTGCCTGCTGCTAAGATGGGCCTCATCAACAGCGATGTATCTGTCAATGCCATTACCGGTAGCACCGGCGCAGGTCAGAAGCCAGGAGCCACTACCCATTTCTCATGGCGCAACAACAACATGAGCATCTACAAGGCATTCAACCATCAGCACGTGCCAGAGATTCGTGAGAGTCTGAAGCAGACACAGGGGTATCTCGATGCTGCCATCGACTTCATCCCTTACCGTGGCGACTTCGCCCGTGGTATCTTTGCTACAGAAGTGGTGAAGACCGACAAGCCTATCGAGGAAATCGTGGCAGGTTACAAGGAGTTCTACAAGGATGCCAAGTTTACCCACTATGTGGATAAGGCGATCGACCTGAAGCAGGTGGTGAATACCAACAAGTGCCTGGTTCATGTGGATAAGTATGGCGATAAGCTTCTCATCACTTCCTGTATCGACAACCTCTTGAAGGGTGCCGTAGGTCAGGCTGTTCAGAACATGAACATCATGTTTGGTCTCGACCAGACAGCAGGTTTAAAACTCAAGCCATCAGCATTTTAGATAAAAGAATTCGGAAGAACGGATGAAAAATCATTCGTTCTTCTATCATAAAAAATAGTTTGTAATAAGATAACTCTATGAGTTGTCTTTCTTAAAACATAGATTTAACATGAAACTTTACGACGTATATCCTCTTTTCGATATTAATATAGTAAAAGGTAAGGGCTGTAAGGTATGGGACGACAAGGGTCAGGAATACCTCGACCTCTATGGCGGTCATGCCGTTATCAGCATCGGTCATTGCCATCCTCACTATGTTGAGATGCTCACCAACCAGTTGAACAACCTGGGTTTCTATTCCAACTCTGTTATCAACAAGTTGCAGGTGAAACTCGCAGAGCGTTTGGGCAAGGCTAGCGGTTATGAAGATTATCAATTCTTCCTCATCAACTCGGGTGCCGAGGCAAATGAGAATGCCTTGAAGTTGGCTTCCTTCACCAACGGCAGAACCCGCGTGCTTTCTATAGAGAAAGCTTTCCACGGCAGAACATCCCTTGCCGTAGAGGTAACAAATAATCCTAAGATCATCGCTCCTATCAATGATAATGGTCACGTAACCTATCTTCCTATCAACGATTTGGAGGCTTGGGAGAAGGAACTTGCCAAGGGTGATGTCTGCGCTTGTATCATCGAGGCTATTCAGGGCGTAGGTGGTTGCAACATGGTTACTCCTGAGTTTGCTCAGGGATTACAGGCTGCCTGCAAGAAATACGGCACCTTCCTGATTTGCGATGAAATCCAGTGCGGTTATGGCAGAAGCGGTAAGTTCTTCGCTCACCAGTGGTTGGGCATCAAGCCTGATCTCATCACCGTAGCCAAGGGTATCGGTAACGGTTTCCCTATGGGTGGCGTGTTGATTTCTCCAGAGTTTACTCCTGTATATGGTCAGCTAGGTACTACCTTCGGTGGCAACCATCTGGCATGTACTGCCGCCCTTGCTGTTCTCGATGTTTTCGAGAAGGAGAACCTGGTACAGAATGCGCATGAGGTTGGCGAATATCTCATCGCCCAGCTGAAGGAGTTGCAGAAGCGCAACAGCCACATCACAGAAGTTCGTGGTCGTGGCTTGATGGTAGGCGCCGTACTCGATATTCCTCACAAGGAAGTTCGCAGCAAGCTCATCCACGAGCAGCACTGCTTCACCGGTTGCGCCGGCACCAACATCCTCCGTATCCTCCCTCCATTGGTATTGACCAAGGAGAATGTGGATGACTTCATCGGAAGATTGGAAACCGTATTAAAAGAAGTATAAACCCATTGAGATAAGGATATAAAGAAAACACAACCCATAAAAGAAATAGGAAACACTCCTATCTTGAGCAGCAAGCCCTTTGCGGTTTGCTGCTTTTTTGTTTCCCTTATAGGAAAAGTGTTGTTTTTTGCTGCAAATATGCTGAAAATTAGCGAGAAAGCAAAACACATCACATTTTTATGAAGGACTTTTTGACAGATCAACACACTTTTATGAGGGACTTTTCTAGCTATCCATACACTTTTATGAGGGAATTTCTGCAACGTCCTTCTTGCGTGTACACGTCCTCTCGAGGGTTGAGTCGATTACAGAAGACTATGTGGTGTCAAATTGCTCCATGACCCGAATTTTTTCCTCCCAAAAGAGTGAGTTTCTCAGATTTAATTTGTAACTTTGCCATGTCATATCAGAGTTTTGCTTGTTTTCTTATCGCAACACTAAGATAAGTAAGAATTCTGACATAGCAAAGCCCCGGACAACTTTTTGTTGATCAGGCTATTAAAAGGTTTAATTTACAATAGTGTTGCGGAATTAAGGATTATGAAAATATATCGTGTATTAGGTGTTATCTTAGTCGCGTTATGCTTCTTTGCATGTAATAGCAATAAAGAAAATGAGTATGAGTATCAGCCTCTGACTATAGATAATTACGCAGAGGTATCCTTGGGTGATACGACAAATCTCATAATAACTGGCGGAAGTGGAAACATTGTTGTTGAAGGAAACGACAAGGTGGACATTTCTACAGATCAGAATGACAAACAGAAAATCACTCTTATCGGCAAGGAAATAGGCACTACTAACATCTTCGTACGAGATAAAATCACGAACGAGTCATGTAGCATTGAGGTAAATGTGATTCTCCCATATCTTACATTGAACTTTGAAATAGAGAAAGAAAACCACCTCAATATAATTCCACATAGCTTATTCGCTTTGGTTGCAAGTGAAGATAGTATATGTTACGTTTTTAGCTATAATAACATGCAGTTTAAGTACAATGACATACCAATGATGAAAGGAACATACTATATATCTCAAAATGGGACCATGTTGTCTTTCGACTTAAAAGGAGAAAATAGTACCTTCGAACATACCTTTAAGGTAAAAAACGATAATGTTGCATACCTTCTGTCAAACATGTCAAGCATAAGCACGCTACCGAAAACCTATTTAACGGCAAGTTTTACTGACGTAGAAACGGGCACTGACTTTCCGCATGTATTCATAGGAAATAAGTTCCGCAAGAATTTACCCAAACGAGAGTAGAAGCTCGTATAACAGTATTGAATTAAATGCAAACGTGTTTCTTCCAAAAGACGAAAATATGTACCAATGGGATTCATAAAGGCAGGGACAATCGTTACAGACCGCGTACAAATAATTCCAGCAGCCAGCCTTTATCACAACTGTTCAAGAGGTATACGAAACCGCATTAACAGTCACAACCCTTGCCACATAGCCATTAGGCAAAGATGGCATATCAACTACCTCTTTAACTGGATGCTCCTTAAGGAACTCCTCCCAGGTGGTATGAACTACTTTTAATTTATTGTTCTCTTTCATATCTACAAGCGCTTAATATAAATCAGTATAGAAGAACAAGTTCATTATTCCCCACAATAATGTTCCCAATCTGTCTCGTTCAGGTATTTCTCCACTTGAGCCTTGATTTCGGGAATATTCTCTTTTGCTGTTGCCCAAAGAATACGAGGCAACACCTGCGAATAACCATGCACCAAAACATGGCGCATACCTTCCACCTGTTTCCAAGGAATCTCCGGGTGACTTGCCTTGAATTCCTTGGTCAGCATATAAGCAGCCTCGCCTACTATCTCTACATTTTTCATCGTTGCAAAATAGACTAAAATATTTGAGGAAAACTCCTCAAACTCTATCCCATCAATGATTTTGAGTACGTTGGAAGAATACTCCACAATATCTTCCAGTCTTCCTTTATCCCTAACTAGCTCTCTCATATACCAAGATTTTATCTCGTTCCACACTCTCCTGAGCATACGGACGCAAAGAGCCATCAACTACCAAGTCAACTTCACGACCTAGCAGTTGCTTCAAATCCTCATACATTCCTCCATGAGTAAGCAAAGTAAACGAACCATGCTCAAAATCGGGGACAAAGAGAATATCTATATCGCTCTGAGCCTTTTCTTCACCACGAGCAAAAGACCCAAAGATCCATGCCTTCAACACAGGCTTCCTAGACATATAATCATGGATTATACGTATAATTTGATATCTATCCATATTTACCTCCTCATTTTAAATAGTAATCACGCTGCAAATATACACCTTTTATTTTTTATCTCCAAACATTCCTGCCTAAAAGTGCAAACCTACCTCAAAAGAATAATCTTAAATGTCTCTACTTTCGAATAAAAGTAACAAAAGATATTTATAGTCGATTCAGCTCCGCATTGCCGGCACCAGTTCCCTTGTACTTGCTACGTGTGGTATTGAACTTATAGCGAAGGGTGAGTTGCAGGTCTCTCGTACCTCGCTTAGATACTTGCAAGAGTTCCATCTTCTGGTTATAGAGCAAGTCGGCATCCCAACATTTATAAAGCAGGTCGTTACCTTTTATTTCCAAGGTAAGGGCATCCTTTAGGAATGACTTGCTGATGCTGACATCAAGTACATGCTGCTCTTTGGCAAGATATACGTTCATCGTGTTACCCTTGCTCTGATAGCGATAATCCACGTTAAGAGTGATGCCGCATGGCAAGGAGAAGGCATTGTTGAAGTTGCCCATGAAAATAGGACGATTCAAGCGATAAGATGCCACATCAGTATGGAGGGTGAACCAGGGCTTCTGCAAGCCCAAGTTGATTTGCGGCGCCCAAATGCCTATCTTTGGAGCGGCACTGATGAAGGCGGTCATGCTCTTGAGGCTCTTCACGTTCTTACGACTTATCATGGTAATAGCTTCGTTCCCAGGCATTTGCTCTGCCCAATAGATGATGGCATTGCGAGAGTCCTTGTAGTTGACCATAAACTGGATGAACTTCCATACACCCGATAACTCCACTCTGTGATTGGTTTCGTTGTCGAGATAAGGATTACCTGTTTGGCGAGTAAATCGATTCATATAAGATACATTGTTGCTCAGTTGACTATATGAAGGACGAGAGGTCTTTACCGAATAGCTCAACTGTGCCATTACCTTACCTATCTTCGCACCATAGCTGATGGTAGGAAAGAGGTTGCGGAAGGAGCGACTCTGCTCGGGCTGATAGATGCCTGCATCATAATACTTGAATCTTACATACTCGTATCGCAATCCCGCCGTGATGTTTCCTATCGGGGTGAGGCGCGCATATTGGATGAATGGACTTGCCGTCTGCTCCTCCAACTTGCTATAAGAGTTGGCGAGGAGGTCGGTGCGATTCACTTCGTAGTCATCGTTGCGACGGGTATGGATATACTCAGCTCCATAGGAGAGATTACCGCCTAAGAGAGGAGAGGTAATTACGAGTTTGGTAGCTACCATCTTATTGCTCACACGATTCTTGGAGTTGATGTTACGAGAATCGTGCTCCTGGCTCTGTTCATCGCTATAGGCATAAGCCCTGTTTGTACTGAAATAGAGGTCGGTATTCAGATCAATAGTGGTCTTGCCCAATGTGCCGTTGTAGTAGGCATTCAATTGATGGCTAGGGTTGTTCTTGTCGACCGTCAGACCATCGGTTTTGATATAGTCGTAAAACTTACCGTCGGCTGTCACCTGACTATCGAAAAAATCTTTTGAGCGAGAATAGCCTGGCGAAGTCAAGGTGTATCTCGCACCAATGGAATGATTGGCATTGAAATCATAGCTAAAACCACTGATAAGACGGTGCGATTCAATGCGACCTGTTACTTCGTTGTTGTTATGCTGTTGCCAAAGCGTATCGACATGTACAGTCTGTTCGTAGGTGGCCTTTTGCATCCATGTTGCATCAAAGAACTTATAAGTGGCAAAGAGATTCAGTCCATTATGACGATAGTTCATGTTAACCTGTTGGATGGTATTGTCGTGCTTATTATACCAATACACAGAGCGAGTATCAAAGCCGATACCTTCGCCTTTCTTCTTGATGGTCTTGATTTTGATTACTGCATTTACCGAAGCATCGTAGGTAGCTCCTGGATTCTGGATGACTTCCACACTCTTGATGTCGGAAGATTTGATGTTATCCAACTCACTGAAGTCTTGCATCTTCCTGCCGTTGATATATATAATAGGTGTACCCTTGCCGACCACCTCATATCCATCTTTCTTCTTCACGATACTCGGCACATGCTTCAATACATCTTCTGCCGTACCCATCTTGCCAAGCACGGTTCCTGCCACGTTGGTCAGCAGTCCTTCGTGGGTCTTCTTATATTGAGGAAGATGAGCTTTCACCACCACTTCGCCAAGTTCTTTGGAGAACTTATCAAATAGGGTCGTGTCGGAAATCTGTTCGCCGTTGATGTTCTGTGCCATCATCTGTGTTATGGTAATGCCACAGAAGGATGCTACTAATGCAAGTCTTTTCATTTTCTTACTATTCTTTATGTTGTTACTATTCTTATTTGTAGCAAAATAGCAAGGCAACGGCTATGCCAAAAACATAAGCGACTGATTATCAGAATATATAGAAAGAAAGTCCATAAAAGGACCTGTCTAAATACTTGACACTGCTGTCTATTTATTAGACAGAAAAGCCATCAAAAAGGTTGCGATGCGACATCATCTCCTTCATATACTCATGGTATTATTATTGTATTCTTGCAGCAAAAGACTGAAAAACAATGAGATAGCAAAATTTATCACATTTTTATGAGGGACTTTTTAGAAGATTAACACACTTTTATGAGGGACTTTATGCTTTTTTTGTCATCAAACCAAGACTACAATCTGACATTTTCGTCTTTTGCTGTATCTTTTTGTATTTCAATTGGCTCTATTTCCAACTGATCAAAAATTATTTTATCTGAATTGCAAATTTCATTCTTGAATTTAGAGATATTTTTATTAGAAGCATTATTCAAATATACGACAATTCTATTTTGAATAGGTCTGATACCAACAGCAACCCACCCAATTTCGTCTCGCAATGCGGCTTTCTTGGCAAAAGAGACTTCTAATTTAGCGTGTAATTCTTTTAATTCTTGAAGAGAATAAGTACAAGATACAAATGTCACATTTGAATCTGTGCCTAGTCTTTTCTTTATATCTTCTATTCCTTTTGGACTTCCATTTTTGACCATGACAATAAGTTTATTTGCCTTAACATATGAGCCTCCAAAATATTCTGGTGTTATTATGTCATCAGATGTTGTGTTGTTTTTCCTTACTGCAACATTTGCATAAGAATCATATAACTTTTCATTAAGTTGTTCTATGTTGCTTGCATAAGAAGGACTACACTTATTACTATTCTCTGCACAAGAAGAGATAAATCCTAAAAGGATTAAAGAGAAGATTGTAAAGTATAAATTCTTACTATTCATAGTTGATAAAATTTAATAATACTACAGCATGGGTTAGTTCCACCCATCGAGTCGGACTCATCGTAAAAGCATTTGAGCCCGCTTCTTTCAGGGGGGCGAATTCGCCCCTTAAAATTAGGGTTGTTCAACTGCTCTCAAAGTTCTAAGTACTCCAAGGTGTTTTTGGAACGCAACCAATTCTTTACCACATCTTTGGGCTCAATGGTATTCTTCTGCCTTGCTATATCGGTAATGCAGATGTAATCAACACCATCTTTGGTAAGTGTTTTTTTCGTTTGGTTTCTTACAATAATCTTTGCCATAAGATATTTGTTTTTGCATTCATTCTTAGATTTTTGCGTTGTCGGTTTCCCGATTGCGAATGCGAATATACGAAGAATATCGCTAAAATGGGAACAAAAGAATAAAAAACGGATGAAATTCTGACATAAAACTTGTTTTTCTCTTATTTTATGGGTTAAATACGTACTTTTACAAAACAAAGCCATAGGTCCACAAAAAACACGATACATCCAGCCATACATTTTAAATATTATGCTTATCTTTGCACCAAACTTATCAGTATGGAAGAATATCTCATCATATCAAATGCCAACTTCTTACTCAGAGTGGCTTCCGAACAAATAGCATACGTCTGTTCGGAAGGAAGCTATTGCAATCTTCGACTCACCAACGGCGATGAATACACCTTCTCGTTCAACCTTGTGGTCTTTGAGAAGAAAATAGTAGAGCAACTTGCCCAAACGGTACACTTCTTCGCCCGTGTTGGCAGAAACTACATTATTAATAGTCAGCATATTTTCAGCATCAACCTCAACACTTCAGAACTAGTTTTGTACAACGAACGGTTTAGCGAGAAATTCACCCTGCACGTCAGCAAGGAACCACTCAAACAATTAAAAGCACTTTTAGACAATTCCATAAAATCGTAAAAGGTATGAAAGGAAAAAACAATCAGGAAGAAACTTATTTCCTGGGCAAAGCACAGGAAACAAGATACACAAAATCACATTTATATAAAAAGGTATTTGGGATTGCCGCTTGCGTGATAGCAATAATAGGTATAGCCCTCATCCTTATGTTCAAACCGCAAAGCGTATCACAACCTCATGTGTTAAAGACGATAGCTGTTTTACCGGAAGGTGGTCAGATGCCTGTCTTCAACGGCAATGGCGACATCAACGATTTCCTAAGATGGGTGATGACAAACATCCAATATCCTAAAGGATTGGAAGACAAGCCTGCGCGAGTAGTCATCAACTTCACCGTTCAAAAGGATGGAACATTGGGATTGTTTAAAGTTCTCGAAGCTCCCAAAGAAAAAGCCTACGAGCAGACTGTGATTGAACTTCTCAAGAGAAGCCCTCATTGGAAGCCTGCCCGACTCTCCGATGGCGAAGAAGTCAACATGGAGTTTACCTTGCCTGTCGTTTTCACTCCCGAAGTAAGAAAGAAATAATCAGCAAAAACGATGAAACAGTTTAGATTGATCCTTATATTATGGCTATGTATGGCAATGAATGCCAAGGCCAACGAGACCACAGCTAATCTACTTCAACAAGGAGATAGCTGTCTGAGTAGATATGATGTGTTTCATGCAACCCAATACTACCAAAAGTATCTGGAAGCAAATCCATCTCACCTGGAAGCACGCAGGAAACTGGCTTCCTGCTATCGGAAAGTAGGCAACTACACCGCCTGCATTTCTTGCCTTGACAAGATTCCATCAGATAGCATCAACCACGAAGACATGCGAATGTTCTATTATGCGTATCTCAATCAGAACAACAATGACAAGGTTTCTCTCTGGGGTGAACGCATCGCATTCTTATTCCCATACGACAGTGAGATTATTGCTTCGCTTGCCTCCCACTACAATGGAGCAAACCAACCTGGCAGAGCCGAGGAAGTGGCAAAGAATTACATCTCCCAGTGTGATTCCACGAACTTATATGTCAACAAGGAATACGCCTATTCCCTATTCATGCAATTCAAATATGACGAAGCGATACCATTGTATGAAAAGTTGATAGCGCAAGGCTTCGATAATTTTGAATCAAACTTTGTGCTTGGTCTTTGCTATGAGAACCAGCCCAACAAAGAGGAAGCACTAAAGCATTACCAGAAAGCCGTTCAATTCAAGAGCGACAATGCCACATGCCTTTTCCATTTAGCGTTGGCAGAGAAAGCACTCAACATGGATTCACTATCCATGGCTCATTTCAACCAGTCGTTAGAGGTTTCCTTGCCAAAAGACAGAGCTTTGCGAACCTATAAATGGCTAGCCGACTTACATTTTCAACACAACCGATATGCAGACGCTGCCCGTGACTTTGAGTTAAGCATCCTTTACGATGAAGAAGACGACCCGCTCAACTATTACAATGCCGCCCAAATGTTCATCGCTTCCAAAAACAAGTTGAAAGCGAAACAGCATCTCCAGATGTTCTTAGCAAATGCAAACAGACTAGAAGATAAAAAAGAGGCAGCACAACTCATATCCAAAGCCAAAGAGCAACTCAAGCAATAACCATCAAACAAACATAAACACATGAAAATAAATTTTATCTTAGGTTCAGCATTATTGCTGAGCCAGCCCCTTTGCGCTCAAAACGAAGAGGCAAAAGACACGCTTACCGCCCAGATGATGATGCAAAACCTGCCAGAGGTTTTCGTCAAGGCGACACGTCCTATCGTCAAGGCAGAAAGAGGACAGTTGGTTTACAACATGCCACTGCTCATAGAGAAAATGCCGGCAGACAACGCTTATGATGCCCTTACCCGAATACCAGGAGTAAACGAACTAAACGGCAACATCAATTATGCAGGAAAGGAACTGACTCTCATCATCAACGGCAAACCAACCACGCTCAATTACGCACAACTGGCAGAGCGATTAAAAGCCATGCCCGCATCACAATTAGCCAAAGCCGAAGTGATGCTGGCAGCGCCAGCACGCTTACATGTTCGTGGAATGGTCATCAACCTGATTACCAAAGACTATGTAGGAAAGAACCTGCTTTCAGGACAAATACAAAGCATCTGGAGCCAAAGCAAATACGGAGAAGGGGAAGGCAAAGGCAACCTGCTGTTCCAAAAAGGAAAATTCGGACTGGATGCCATGTATTCATTTACAGATGGAACATCATACGGTGAAACTACTACCAATGCCAATCATTCCCTTCAAGGGAAACGAGTAGCGTATCATGACAAGACCTCACAGAAAACCCTTGGATTGACTCACAACTATCGCTTGGGACTGAGTTATGCATTTGCTGATAACCACCAGCTATCCCTGGCATATACAGGAAAATGGGACAGCAGTCATCCTCATCATGAAACGATGGGAACAGGCACATCCCAGCAACAAGGCAATGAACATATCTACCTGCATAATGTAGATGCCAGCTACAACCTACCCTTTGGACTACAAATAGGCATATCCTATCTCAACTACCAAAATCCCAGCCAACAATATCTGGCAGGAACGATGCTTGACGAAGAGCGCATTCTATACACAAACAGCAAGCAAGTAATAGATAAATGGCTTTTCACCGCCGACCAATCCCACTCATTGAAGAAGGGTTGGGAGCTGTCGTATGGTATGAAATTTCAAAACTGTAACAACAGAAGCTACCAAACCACGACCAACAAGGATGGAACAGAAATTCCAGATGCAACCAGCCAGGTGAATATTGAAGAAAGAATCTTGAGTTTCTATGGCGGCATAAGCAAACAGATAAACGAGCGAATCAGCTTGGAAGCCTCTGTCGAAGCAGAGCAATACCATTCTCCACAATGGAACAAATGGCATATTTATCCCACACTTAATGCATCGTGGAAAACCAATCCTGGCAACATACTCAACTTATCCTTCAGTTCCAGCTCACAGTTTCCTAGCTATTGGTCAACTATGAGCAGCATTTACTATGCCTCTACTTATATGGAGATATGGGGAAATCCTCATCTCAAACCTTACTCTACATACGAAACCAACTTGATGTGGACGATCAAAAGTCGCCATACATTGATGGTATTTGCAGAGTTCCAACCCAACTATTCAGTACAATTGCCTTATCAGACTACCGACCACCTGGCAGTCATCATGAAGGAGACCAATTTCGACTATAACCATACTATGGGCATTAGAGCATCGACGACTTTCGGAATAGGCAATTGGATGAACGGAAGTGTTTCGGCAACAGGAATCTACAGACATGACAAGAGTAACGATTTCTTTGACATGCCCTTCAATCGCAAACATATCTCTGCCATTCTTGCCGGAAATCTATCCGCTCAACTTAGCCGAAGTCACCACATCCATTTCATACTTAATCCATTCTACCAGTCGAAAGCCATTCAAGGACTCTATGACATCAAATCAGTCTTTCTCTTGAATGCTATGTTGAGGTGGGCTTCCGATAATGAAAAATGGAGCATTGTGGTTAAAGGCAGCAACATCTTCAACGAAAGATTCTCTACAAAATCAGTACAAGGCAATCAAGACTACCACATGAACATCAAGCAAGATTGGGCATCTGCCTCCATCTCCATCATCTACAAAATAGGCAAGTACAAGGAGAAGACGAACAAGGACGTGGATACTTCCAGAATGGGAGTAAACTAACGAATTTCTTAAAAAATCGTCAGCAAACCAGCGTACTTTCTTAAAAAATCGTCAATAAACTGCTCTTTTTCTGATAAAAGTCGTATCTTTGCACCATAATTGCATTTTAACTATAAGAAGACAATGAAAATAACAATTATCGGAGCAGGTGCTATGGGCGGTGCCATGGCAGAAGGCTTATTGAAGAGTGAGAACTTCACTCCTTCAGATATTACGGTATCTGACCACAACCAACCAGTATTGGATCACTTCGCAAGCGAAGGAGCCAGCGTAACCCTCGACAACCAGTTGGCTTGTCACGGCGCAGATATCGTATGCGTAGTTGTAAAGCCTTGGTGCGTGGAGAAAACTTTGAAAGGTATCAAGGATGTACTTGACTACAAAAGCCAGAAACTCGTAGTAGTTGCAGCCGGTGTTCCATCAGCCAATATCAAGGAATGGCTTGACAAGGACGGTTCTACCCCAACATTTTTCCTGGTAATGCCAAATATCGCTATCGCTTACAAACAGTCGATGACATTCATCACTCCAATTGATGCATCTGCTACAGAGAGTAAGCAAATTACAGATATATTTGATGAATTGGGCGAGAGCCTCATCATGGAAGAACGCCTTTTCCCTGCAGCCACAGCCATGTCATGTGCCATTGCTTATGCGATGCGCTATGTAAGAGCCAATGTGGAAGGCGGCGTAGAGATGGGCTTCAAAGCTAAGGATGCACAGAAGATTGTACTCCAGACTGTGAAGGGTGCTGTAGAATTACTGCAAGAGACTGGCGAACACCCAGAGGCTGCCATTGATAAGGTTACTACTCCTGGCGGCTGTACCATCAAGGGTCTCAACACCATGGAACAAGGAGGTTTCACTTCTGCCGTCATCAACGGCTTGCTGGCAGGTAAAAAATAAAAATATTCCATCATAAGAAGTGTATTGTAATCGTCGATACACTTCTTTTTTTTCTTATCGAAAATTTTCAGTAAAAGTCTTTGGCGTATTCATTTTTTCTTCGTATTTTTGTCCCCGACAATCTAAACGCTTGCAATTTAAAACCAATCAGAAGATGAATTACCATAAAAATCATGGCAATCTCAAAAGATGCTGGGGACTTATATTCTGTTCACTAAGCATATTATTAGGTGCCTGTACAACAAAAGTTGTCAAGCAACAAGACAACCTGCCAATAGAGGATAGTACTGAAATCGAAGTCAACACAACTGTTCTTCCCCTACCAGACACCTTGTATCCGTCGGTAGAGAGAGTGCGCTACGATGTTGAAATCAAAGATTCCAGCGACCTCACCTTGTCCTCTTTGGAGAGTCTCTATGATGGGGAAGATGTACTGACTTTCAGGAAAACCCTACTGCGTGATGCCAACTTTGGCGGTAAGGTAACAGGAACACCTGCTACCATAGACACGGCATGGGTATTTCATACCTATTATAATACAGAGCAGACGAAATATGGAATCTGGGGAGGAGGTTCCGGATGGACTGGTCAGCCTCTTTTTCACAAGAAGAGAAATGAGATTATGGTTGGATCTCTATGCGGCAGAGTCTATTTCATCGACTACAATACAGGAAAGGCGACAAGACAAGCTATAGACGTGACCAACACGATAAAGGGAACTCCATCGCTCGATCCTACTCTCGACAACCTCTATGTCGGACAGGGTGTTCCCAATCACCAACCATTCGGAAGTTTGACCATAGATCTGAAAAAGAACCAGATAACCGATTTCTTCGGACGTGACCCAAA
This sequence comes from Segatella hominis, assembly GCF_004535825.1. Lineage (GTDB taxonomy): Bacteria > Bacteroidota > Bacteroidia > Bacteroidales > Bacteroidaceae > Prevotella > Prevotella hominis. Next base: position 21,939 of record NZ_SGVY01000024.1, read on the forward strand.
AGCACGCCGCGGTTGGAATGCTTTCGACTCATCGCCAGTAGTCGTAGGAGACTTCCTTTTCTGGCCTGGCGAAAACGGATGTCTGTATAAATTCCGCAGAGCCCAAGGCAAGCTTACACTTGCAGCTGCATTACGCTATACCATCAACGGTTCGGCTTCTGGAGTAGAGAACAGTCTCTGCGTATATCGCAACTACGGTTTCTTCGGAGACAATCATGGCAACATTCTTGCCGTCAACTTAAATACGATGAAACCAGTTTGGAGTTACAACAACCATGACGACATAGATGGCAGTATCGTATGCAAAGTGGAGAATGACACACCTTATATATATTGTGGCTGCGAAGTGGACAAACAGGGAAATGAAGGTATCTGTCATATCGTAAAATTAGATGGAAGAAACGGCAATCGTATCTGGAATTTGCAGATACCTTGCAAACGCTTTACCTTAGGAGAAAAGGCGCTTGATGGCGGTATGTATTGTACTCCATTATTAGGAATGGGCGATTGCAGCCATCTTCTTTTCGCCAATATTTGCCGAAACGGAGCTGATGGAAAGGGAGCAGGATCTGGCGAAATGATAGCCGTCGATATTCAAACAGGTAAGATAGTCCACTCGACCCAGCTGAACCAGTTTGCGTGGTCATCACCTGTAGGATTCTTAAACGAGAAGAACGAAATGTATATTTTCACAGGCGACTCTGGTGGAACCACATATCTTATCCGCGCCAAGACCGGAGAAATACTGTGTAAGAAGCATTTTGCTCACAACTTTGAATCATCGCCATTGGTCATTGGCAATACCGCTATCGTAGGCTCCCGACAAAACGGAATCTATAAATTCGTTATCAAATAGAGGATTAACGCTGATTTTTCTTGCTCATATCAGCAAAAATTAGTACTTTTGCCCACAAACCAATAAAAATATAGAAATATGGACGAAGCAATCAAGCAAATCGGCGAGAGACTGAAAGGTCTTCGCGAGGTTCTCAACATCCCTGCAGAGGAGGTGGCTGAGCTTTGTGACATCAGTCTCGACCATTATCTCAAAATAGAGGCAGGAGAGGCAGACCCTTCTGTGTATCGCCTCTCAAAGATATCCAAGCGGTATGGTATCGACCTTGATGTATTACTCTTCGGCGAGGAACCTCGCATGAAGGGATACTACGTGACCCGCAAGGGACAGGGACCGGAGATTGACCGTAACAACCAATATAAGTACCAGAGCCTTGCCGTTGGTTTCAAAGACAGAAAGGTAAATCCTTTCATGGTTCAGGTTGACCCATTACCTGGTAATGAGAAACCAAATAAGAACGGACACGACGGACAGGAATATGATTATGTGATAGAAGGAACACTTGAGGTAACCATCGAAGAAAAAGTCATGGTACTCAACCCTGGTGACAGCATCTATTTCGACAGCAAGAAACAACATTGTTTCCGTTCCCTCAATGGAGAACCTGCCAAGTTTCTTTGTATCATTATCTAAATAGAGAATTCAATTCTCTAAGCAAATCAAACAATTATGATTGAGAGATTTTTAAAACAAACTAAATTTACTTCAGAACAAGACTTCAAGGAGCATCTGGAGTTCATTATACCAGAAGATTTCAACTTTGCCTACGATGTAATGGACGAGTGGGCAAAAATCAAGCCAGACCATGTTGCACTGCTTTGGACAAGTGAACGTGGCGAGGAAATACGTTTTACATACAAGGATCTGAAAGAACAGAGCGACAAGGCTGCTGCCTATTTCCAGAGCCTCGGCATTGGTCATGATGATAAGGTAATGCTTATCCTGAAGCGCCACTATCAGTGGTGGCTTGCCATGCTCGGACTCCACAAGATAGGAGCCGTAGCCATTCCTGCCACCCATATGCTCACCAAGCATGACATCGTATATCGCAACAATGCCGCCAGCGTAAAAGCCATCATCTGCTGCGGCGATGATTACGTGGTAGAGCAAATTGAAGAAGCTATGCCAGAGAGCCCTACCGTCAAGACCCTGATCAGTATCGGTCCGGACATTCCTGAAGGTTTCCACGACTGGATGAAGGAGTGGAACGAATGCGCTCCTTTCGTTCGCCCAGAACATGTAAATTCCAATGAAGATACGCTCCTGATGTATTTCACATCAGGTACGACAGGCGAGCCAAAGATGGTGGCCCACGACCACCTCTATGCCCTCGGTCATCTGACCACGGGTGTATATTGGCACAATCTCCACGAGAACTCCATCCACCTGACCGTAGCCGATACCGGTTGGGGAAAGGCTGTTTGGGGCAAACTCTACGGTCAATGGTTTGCCGGAGCTACCGTCTTCGTATTCGATCACGAGAAGTTTACGGCTGATAAGATTATGCGTCAGATAGAAAAATATCATATCACTTCTTTCTGCGCCCCTCCTACTATCTACCGTTTCATGATTCAGGAGGATTTCTCCAAGTACGACCTCAGCAGTCTCGAATATTGTACAACTGCGGGTGAAGCGATGAATCCATCCGTAGCAGAAACCTTCCAGAAACTGACTGGTGTACAGATCTACGAGGGCTTCGGACAGACCGAAACCACCATGACATTAGGAACCTTCCCTTGGATTAAGCCAAAACCAGGAAGCATGGGCAAGCCTAACCCACAATATGATGTTCACATCCTTCGCCCTGACATGACAGAGTGTGAGGATGGTGAAAAGGGTGAGATTTGCATCCGCATCGGTGATAACAAACCTCTTGGACTCTTCAAGTATTATTACCGTGACGAAAAGCAGACAAAATCTGTGTGGCATGACGGTTACTATCACACGGGCGATATGGCTTGGCGTGACGAGGAAGGCTACTTCTGGTTTGAGGGCAGAATCGATGATGTGATCAAGAGTTCAGGTTATCGCATCGGTCCTTTCGAGGTAGAAAATGCCCTGATGACTCATCCTGCCGTAGTAGAGTGCGCCATCACCGGTGTACCAGACCCAATCCGCGGTATGGTTGTCAAGGCAACCGTCGTACTGAAGGATGAATACAAGAGTATGGTAGGACCTGACCTCGTCAAGAAATTGCAAGATCATGTGAAGCACGAGACTGCTCCTTATAAATATCCTCGCATCATCGAATTCGTAGATGAATTGCCAAAGACCATCTCTGGCAAGATTCGAAGAGTAGAGATTCGAGAAAAGGACGGAGTTAAGTGAAAAACGAAGAGTGAAGAGTGAAGAATTCTCTTGCTTTAACAAGCTAAAATTTGATATAAAAAAGCTATTGAATTCTTCACTCTTCACTTTAACATATATCATATCACATAAAATATAACAAGAAGAACAAGAATACTCTTCGTTCTTCACTCTTCACTTTAATCATGGGAAAAAGAATTGTAGTAAAGGTGGGCAGCAATGTGCTGACCCGAGAAGACGGAAAGTTGGACGTAACAAGAATGTCGGCGATTGTAGATCAAATCGTTTGGCTCCGCGAACACGACTATGAGGTAATTCTGGTATCATCAGGTGCCGTAGCAGCCGGAAGAGCCGAGCTGCATGTTGATCACCATTTAGACAGCGTGGAGCAACGCCAGCTGTTCTCTGCTATCGGACAGGTGAAACTCGTAGGTCTCTATTACAACCTTTTCCGTGAATACAAGATTAAGATAGGTCAAGTATTGACCATGAAGGAAAATTTCGGTGCCGAAGAGCAGTATAAGAACCAGGAGGCCTGCATGCAGGTAATGCTGGAAAACAATGTACTTCCTATCGTCAATGAGAACGATACCGTGTGCATCACCGAGTTAATGTTTACGGATAATGATGAGTTGTCTGGCTTGATTGCCAAGATGATGAATGCCGACACACTTATATTATTAAGTAATGTGGACGGCATCTACAATGGCGATCCAAGCGAGCCTACCACCCGCATTATCCCATCGGTTTATTACGACCGCGATATCAGCGAGTACATTCTTGCCAGCAAGAGCAGCCACGGCAGAGGCGGCATGACTTCGAAAGTGAAAACCGCCCACGACGTAGCCAATGCCGGCATCAAGGTAATCATCGCCAATGGCAACACGCCAAACATCCTCATCAACCTGAAGGAGCATCCGATGGAGACACTTCATACAGAATTTGTAGCAAGACCGCTAAACAAGTAAAATCATTAGGGAAAAGAGATACAGATACCTAAAAAAAAGCAGCAAGCCTATTTATAGACTTTGCTGCTTTTTGATTTTATTATGAATAGTTGATACGTTATTCTAATACCAATACATGGCTGGTTCCATCGGTCTGGCTGAATACATTCAAGCCAACTTTCATCAGATAGTCACCGCTGTACTGTTTACCATTGCACTCCAAATCAGATTCCTTTCCAGGCATCAGATTGGTCTCCTTGATAGTATATACTTTATCGGCATCCAAACCCTGCATCTTCACATTCATCACAGGCTCCTTGTAGCGTGGGTGCAAGTCGTATGCAAAGAGAACGGCACGCTGTTTGTCCTTGCTTACATAGTTGATAGCACAGTGGTTGCCTTCGTATGGAGAAACCAGGCGATACTGGTCGCCTTCGAGAATCATCGGTTTCATGCTGTCATAGTTCTTGACGGCGTTCTGAACGAACTTATAGTCATCCTTTGAGAGTGACTTGAGGTCGATGTCGAAGCCCAACTTGCAAGAACTGCAAACATCGGTGCGGAACTTCACGCTGGTATTTTTGTTCCAATTGGTTACATGAGAGCCCATGGTCTTGGCAGGGAAGAACTTAGACAAGCTCCACTGGATGTAGATGCGCTCGAATGGATCTGTATCGTCTGAACACCAGAATTCAGTGAAATACTTAAGCATCTCGTAATCCATTCTGCCACCACCACCAGAGCAAAGCATCATCGGCAACTTAGGATACTTGTTATGAATACGGGTAAGCACCTTATAGATACCACGTACATGATCGATATAGAAGTTGCCCTGGTTCTCCTTGTGATATGGAGAGTAGATGTTGGTAATCACACTGTTGCAATCCCACTTGAAGTAAGCCACATCTGGGTTCTCCGTCATGATGCGATCCACGATGCCGAACACATAATCCTGTACCTTAGGGTTGCTGATGTCAAGCACCAACTGGTTGCGATAGTAATAAGTGTCACGCTTAGGCTGCATGATGACCCAGTCGGGATGCTTCTCAAAGAGTTCGCTCTTAGGATTCACCATCTCAGGCTCAATCCAAATACCAAACTTTACACCTGCCTTCTTGGCATCTCTTACCAATCCTGGTATTCCCTCTGGCAGCTTGCTCTTGGTAGCCTCCCAGTCGCCGAGACCTGCATGGTCGTCCTTGCGAGGATACTTGTTGGCAAACCAACCATCGTCGAGCAAGAACATATCTACACCCAAGTCCTTTGCATCCTTCATCAACTCAGCAAGACTCTGCTGGTTGAAGTCGAAGCCAGTATTCTCCCAGTTGTTCAAGAGCGTAAGGCGATCTTCCATACCCATGTTCACCTGATACTGGCGAGCCCAGTTGTGCAGATTTCGTGAAGCCTCACCCATGCCATTGTCGCTCATGGCAAAGATAAACTCAGGGGTAGTAAATGTCTCTCCTGCCTTCAACTTATAGTCGGAAGCGTATGGGTTGATGGCTGGGATGACACGAAGTGCGCCCACGTTGTCCACCTCGAAGGTAAAGCGGAAGTTGCCAGGCCATCCGATGGTACCAAGCATCACCTTGCCTTCGTTTTCCTTGGCAGGCTCATCAAATCCCAGTTCAAAGAATGGCTCCTCCTGCATGGCTGCACGGGTACCCAACTTGGTATCAACAATCTTTTTACCAGCAGTCAACTGACAAGTCTCAGGCTGTCCTTCCTTAGCCCAGTCGCTATGATAATTGGTAACGAAATACTTGTTTGCCTTGAAGTAGAGCATGGTAGAGCTGTATCTCCAGAGGGTGACAGGGGCTTTCTCTTTGTGAGAGATTTCGCTCCAAGCCTTGATGACGTTCTCCTTAGGATAAGCTGCGTAGTGGAGCTTCACGGTCAGCGGATATACTTTGTCCTGAAGGGTGATGATGGTTTCTGTACCCCCATTGATAGCTTTCTCCTCGGATGACTTATAATATAAATAGGTGGTCATGTTACCATCGGCATGAGTCACAGCCACTGCCGGCTCGAAGAAATCTTCAGCACCAGAGGTTGCATAAACCTCATGACCTCGCTGGCAGACGGCACCATCAGAGGCTGCATATACGTCCCATTTCAGGTTCTGATAGTCTGCGGGATTCTTCAACTTGTCGCCTAAATACACTTGATAGAGACGACCTTTAGGAGAAACTTGCATCACGAGATCGGTCTTGTCGGTCGATACTCTGATGGTCTTTTGCGCGAATGCCATCACTGAAGTCATGCACATAGCTGCAATAATCATAAATACCTTTTTCATTGTTCTTTGGTTTTTATTTGATTGTTGGTTTTATTATTTTTGCTATTACGATAACATCTTGCAGTCTTACTTTATTGCAATTTTCATCGTATATTATGAAAGCTTAGAACTTGATTCCTGCTGAGAACTCGATGGTGAATGGGCGAAGATAGCTGCCGCTCATATATTTGCCTGCATATTTACTGGCTTCTTCCTTTGTAATCAACTCCGAACCATTGATGGTACCTTTGGCACCCTTCTCGTTGAGGATGTTGATGACGCTCACACCGAGGCTCAGTTTCTTATTCACGTTCCAGTTGATTCCGCCGAAAGTCTCCCAGTGACCATTGAAATAGAGTGCCTCCTGGAGGTTGGCGTAGGTCTTGCCAAAATAACGGAAGCTCAACCAAGCATTCAAGTTCTTGGTGATGTCATACTTAGGATCCAACTCAATGAGTACCTGTGGAATCTCCTTCACGATCATGTTGTTTGCATTTACACCCATAGTCTGACCGTCGTTGAACGTTACGCTTGCATTGTAGTTCTTATACACAGGCTTCTGATAGGTGAAGAGGGCGTGCATGTGGAAGTTCTTGAATGGATTGATCTCGGCAGAGGTGGTCCAACCCAAGGTCTGGATGTTGTAGATGAGCAACACGGTCTTACCTTCAGACGTGCCAGGCTTGGTGAGGTTCTGCTGGTCGATGTTGTTCGACTTCGAGATGTAAGTAATCATGGAAGATAAGTCTATCCAATCGTTCTTGTAGAAGATTCCACCACGAATCAGCGGGATTGTAACTCGCTTGTACTGTTCCTCGGTAGGACCTGTTCCTGCATACTCGCTGATGCGTGGGAAGCGAGTGGCGATGGTTGCGTCAGCTGTCAGACCAAACTGGTTGGTGAGGTTGTACGTCAACTGCAGGGTAGCCGCATAGTTCAGTTTGTTCTTGGTCACCTTGGCTGGTTCGATATTATGCGCTGTGGCTACGATAGAACCATCCTCCGCAGTAGAATAGGTGTTGTAATTGCCGATATGGAATCCCTTGAAGCGTGAGGCAGAAATTTGGTTTGCCGACATGCGATAGTACTCCAGACGTCCGCCATAGAAGACTTTGAACTTAGGGGTTACTCTCCATTCGTCGGTAAAATAAACAGCCAACTTGTTCTCAGAACCCTTGGTGTATTCAGGACTCAACTCGTTATATCCAAAGGTCTCGGAGCGACGTGCGGTCAGTGTAGGGTCAAGAGGATTTACGTACATTTGGCTCAATGTGCGAGGATAAGGCTCCACGGTACCAGCCCACTGGAAAGATGATGAATAGTAGTCGAGATGATAATACCACTCGTTCAGACCTATCATCAACTTGTGGTTGTTCAGCTGCTTGCTGATTTCTGTCGTCATGAGAGCATTACTCACCTTTCCTACGTGCAACCAAGTACGTCGTCCCTCAATGAGTCCGCTATAAGCTGAGCCATCGGAGAACTGATAACCATCAGCCTCGCTCACCTCCGAGATAGAGCTACCACCGTAATCCACGTAGTTGGCGCGAGGAGCATTCATGTATTTAGCGTTGAATTTCCACAACCATCCGTTGTCAAATTGGTACTGGCTGATGAGGGCAATCTCGTTGGCGTGGTTCTCGCTTCCGTCGCTCATGTTCCAGGTCTCCATCTTGCCAGTCTTGGTGTTCAAGTATTGGAAAGAACCTTGTCGCTGAACATAGGAGTCCATGCCTGGGTCGAAGCCAGCGATTTTCTTGATACTGCCGTCACCTGCGTAGATGAAAGGTGCCGCATTAGCAAAGTTGCCTGGGTTCTTGCTGTTTGAGTACTTATATAATAAGGAGATGCGTCCCTTGCCTTCGTTCAGAATTCGGGTCAGACCGAAATGATAAATCTGGGTACGATCTGCGTAATCGGTGAAGCGAAGCTTGAAACTTCCTGGGTCGAAGTTCTGGTACATACTAACAGTATAGAGCCAGTTGGTACCGATGCCACCAGAGAGGTTAAGGTCAAAGTTCTGCATACCGAAGTGGTTCGCCTTGTAATTGAGCTTGCCCTTGAACTCTTTCTGACCAAATTCGCTGAAAGAAGATACAGCGTAAGCAATGTTACCTGTGGCAATAGCCGACTCGGAAGGCGTCATCAGGTCGGTACCTTTCAGAGAGGCATCGCTGCGCCAGTGGGCTGAGAGTTTGTGAACTGAGGATGAATAAACTGCAGGAAGACCGTTCTCATATACGGTTACGTCTTCGCTCGGCAATCCAATCTGGATTTCACGAGGCTTGTTGGCGTCGGCAGCATTAAGCATCACGTTACGCTCTTCCTTCTTGTCCTTCTCTACGGATTCCTCTTCGAGGTTGAAAGACTTCTTTTCTTTTGTACTTGACTTCTCTTCATGATTATTAGAAGGAAGTGCATACATGTAGCTTGTCGCTGACATTACAGCCAAAGCCATGGAAAATGTACGGATTTTTAGGTTCATAACTTATTCTTTTTTTAGTTACATTATTAAATTTATTTGTTCATTCCAAAATGTTTTAATCTGAATCGAATGCGTTTAGATTTCGGTTACAAAGATAGATTGTTTTTAGACACCTTGGTGCAGTGTGTAGGGCGTGAGTAGATGCTTGGATACTCTTATAAAGACTTAACTGCCTAATAATCAGAATATATATAGAATTAATACTTTTTATGAGAGTAGATGTTGAAAAGAAGAATAAAAGTCGTATTTTTGCAGCCGTAAAGGGTTATTCTCTTTCATAACAAAGCAAAAACAGGTAAGAACAATAACAAACAAAGGACAATGAAGAAGATAGTATGGCTCTTGATGATGGTGGTGATGCCGATGTTGGCAAATGCGGCATTTTCCCGTAATGCGGATTTGGACGACGAGGATGAGTTGCTTCATCGTCTGGACCAATATATTGCTCGTCGGGACGAGTTCTCTTCCAAGAAAGAGAAGAAACTCGTACGAATGAAGAAAAAACAGAATCTTACTTCCGACAAACGAGAGCGTCTGAGTCTTTACAATCAAATCTATCGTGAGTATTATACTTATCGATATGACTCAGCCATGGTATATGCCAACAGGGGTCTGCAATTGGCAGAACAGTTGCATGATGACTATTTCATCAACCTCAACAAGATCAATCGGGCTGCGGTGTTATCCACAGGTGGATTCTATAGTCAGGCAGAAGACCTGTTGCTTTCTTTGAAGTCAGAAGACATTTCGCCCAAGCTGATGCAATACTATTATTACACCTTGACATGGGTGTATAACTATTGGGGAGCTTTCTGCGAAAGGTCTGAATTCAAGGAGGAAATGCAAGACAAAAAAAGACTCTATCTTGCCAAGACCCTTGAATATGTAGGCAACAAGCATTCCGCGCTCTATTATTATCTGAGTGGTGAGTTGGAGTATTTGCTACATCGCACAGACAAGAAAGTGTTGGGCTGGTATCAGAAAGCCCTTGCCGCCAGTCCTATTGACAGTAGAGTGCATGCTTCTGCAGCATATTGTATAGCTCGTTATTATCAAGACAATGGGCAGATGGACATATATGAGAAATATTTGGTAAAGGCGGCCATCTCCGACCAGATTTGTCCCTTGAAAGAAAATTTGGCACTTCAGGAACTTTCCACCTATCTATATAATAAGGATGCTAAGTATGCGAAGCGTGTGTCAAAGTATATCTATTGTTCGATGGAAGATGCTCAGTTTTATAACAATCGTCTTCGAATGGTTGAGATCTCTCGCATACTTCCGCTTATCACGGAAACGAATCATCAGCAAGGAATACGTCAAAATCGCATCATCACGGCATCGCTGGTTGTGGTAAGTATCGTGTCTCTTGGCTTCTTGGCGATGATGTTCTTTGTCTTCAGGATAAATAAGCGTTTGGCAAAGAGTCGTCGGGAGGTGAAGAGTCAAAATACACTCTTGGACGAACTGAACCAGAAGCTGCTCAATACCAACAAGCGCAGGGAGACTTATATGAGATTGTTTATGGACATCAGTGCCGTCTATATCAAGAAACTCGACGATTTTCGCAAGTTGGTGAGCCGCAAGATCAAGGCGAAACAGACTGCCGACCTCCTTACCGCCATCAACAGCTATAAGTTGTCAGAAGAGGAAGCTTCAAGTTTCTACAACCGATTCGATAAGGCTTTTATGGACTTATACCCTAACTTCGTGGATGAGTTCAACCAACTGCTGTTGCCAGAAAAGCAGATTGTTCTCCCAGCCCCTAACAGTCTCACCAAGGAACTGCGTATCTATGCACTGATGCGACTGGGAATTACAGATGGTCAGGAACTGGCCACCCTCCTGTTCTATTCTACGCAAACCATCTATAATTACAAGACAGCCATCAGAAAGCGAGCGAAAGACCTCACCACTTTTGATGCAGCCATCAACCAACTATGCAATGTGATAGGCTAATAAATGGCAGAAAGTTGAGTATGTACCTCAACTTTCTGCCATTTTCTTTTGCATATTCAAGAAATAGTTGTACTTTTGCCTTTACAATAAGGCTGTAACACAAAAGATGTAATGGCGTATAAAACTAAGTAACAAGAAATTAGAAAATCTTTTCATTTACCAAAGGATATGAAAGTTCTGAGTATTTCTGCGATAGAGAGGTGGCAACAAAGACCTTGATGTTGCACTAAAGAATGGAAGGAATAAGAGCTAAAATCAGTAGCATTATGAAACAACCCCGCAAGAAATATAATGATGAAGACAATATGCTCGTCAACGACTTGCGCTCCATCGTCAGCAAGGCTCGTAGCAAAGCATTTGCTGCCGTCAATTATTCTCTGGTGGAAAGAAACTGGAGAATAGGACAACGTATTGTGGAACAGGAACAGAACGGAGCATCACGTGCAGAATACGGAAAGCATGTGATCGAGATTGCTTCGGCTGCTCTTACAGAGGAATTCGGGAAGGGATTCTCGGAGACAAACATCATGAATTTCAAGAAGTTCTACCTGAAATTCAAAGAGTTAACAATTCCTCAGACACTGTCTGAGGAATTCAAAAAGCAAAAACATCAGACACTGTCTGATGAATCTTCTTTGCTACCCCAAAAAGGTCAGACACAGTCTGCCCAATTTGAGTTACGCCTTCTTCCTTGGTCTCATTACGAGCGTCTTATACGAGTAGAAGATAAGAAGGCTCGTGAATGGTATGCAAAGGAGGCATTCGAGCAAGGTTGGAGTTTCAGAACCTTGAACCGCAATATCAACACCTTATATTATGAACGTCTTCTTATGTCAAAGAAGAAGCAGCCTGTCGTTAACGAGATGCAAGACAAGACAAAGGCTTATCAGCAAGACAAACTCGAATACATCAAATCTCCTGTAGTCATGGAGTTTTTGGGATTACCTTCCGACTCTTCTCTCAAAGAATCGAAATTGGAATCTGCCATCATAGATAATTTAGAGAAGTTCTTGATGGAAATGGGGAAAGGCTATGCCCTTGTAGCTCGCCAGCAGCATATCCGAACGGAAGAGAACGACTACTACATCGACTTGGTATTCTATAATTATCTTATCAAGAGTTTTATCCTTGTAGATTTAAAGGTCAACCGCATCACCTATCAGGATGTCGGTCAAATGGACATGTACTTGCAGATGTATGACAAGATGAAGAAAGGACCAGACGACAATCCTACTATCGGAATCATCCTCTGTGCCGAAACCGATTCGGATGTAGCCCGATACTCCACTCTTGCCAAGAACGACCAGATGTTCGCTGCAAAATACAAGCTTTACCTGCCAGACAAGGAAGACTTGAGAAGAGAGATCGAACGACAGAAGGAACTGTATCTAATGACTCACCCTGAAGAAAACGAAAAAGAGTAATTCTTCTGGCAGTATCAAAATAATTAGAAGGAACCATTTCAAAAAGGTCAGGCACTGTCTGACCTTTTTTAATATCATTTTCCGTATAACTATCCATTTATCTATAAAACTATTACTTTTTCTTGCATAAGGTTTGCAATTTCCGATATTTATGCTTACCTTTGCCGTTGTTAAGAGGAAACTCGTAACACATTACAAAATATCTTATCATCAAATAAGAAAGGAAATAGCGAATGGAACTGAAAGAGACTTTCCAAAAAGTGAAGACTGCCAGCAAGACCTTAAGCTTGCTCAGCGATGATCAACGTAATGAAATTCTGCAGGCGGTGGCTGATGCCATCATCGCCGAAACTCCTGCGCTCCTTGCAGCAAATGCAGAAGACCTGGCAAAGATGGACAAGGCGAACCCGCTCTATGACCGACTGCAACTTACTGAGCAGCGACTTCAGGATATTGCTTCGGATATGAGACACGTCAGCACGTTGCCCTCACCACTTGGAAGAGTTCTCAAAGACAAAACACTCGAAAACGGATTGCACCTGCAGAGAATTGCCGTTCCTTTCGGAGTCATCGGTATGATTTATGAGGCTCGTCCTAACGTAACCTACGATGTTTTTTCTCTCTGCTTCAAGAGCGGCAATGCCTGCGTATTGAAGGGTGGAAAGGATGCAAATGCCTCTAACTCAGCGGGTGTCGAACTTATCCACAGGGTGTTGATAAAGTATGGAGTGAATCCTGACGTATGTACGCTCCTACCTGCTACCCATGAAGCTACGGGAGAAATGCTGAATGCCGTTGGCTATATCGACCTCTGCATTCCTCGTGGCGGAAAGAAACTCATCAACTTCGTTCGTGATACTGCCAAAGTACCGGTCATTGAGACAGGAGCAGGCGTGGTACACTGTTACTTTGACAAGGATGGTGACTTGGAGATGGGCAAGCGCATCATCACCAATGCCAAGTGCCGAAGAGTAAGCGTATGCAATGCACTCGACTGTCTGTTGATTCACGAAAACAGATTGAGCGACCTCCCTGCCCTCTGTGAAGGACTCGCCGAGAAGCAAACCAAGATTCATGCTGATACCCAAGCTTACGAGGCATTAAAGGGACACTATCCTGATACCTTATTATATAAGGCAGAGGAAAGCGAGGCGAAGATGAAGGAAGCCGATGCCAACGTGAAGAGCATCTGGAACACCGAATGGCTCAGTATGCAGATGGGTATCAAGACTGTAGCTTCTGAAGACGAAGCACTCGACCATATCGCTACTTACGGAAGCGGACACAGCGAAAGTATCGTTTCTAATGACAAAGCAGCCCAAAAGAAATTCCAGATGATGGTAGATGCTGCTTGCGTCTATGTGAACGCTCCAACCAGCTTCACCGATGGCGCACAATTTGGACTGGGCGCAGAAATTGGCATCAGTACCCAGAAACTTGGAGCTCGCGGACCAATGGCGCTAGAAGAGATTACCACCTACAAGTGGTTGATTACAGGAAATGGACAAACAAGAAATTAAAAACAAAATAACAATGAAGACATTCTTTAATGTTGAAGACCTTGGCGACCTGAAAGCAGCGCTCGCCGAGGCTCAGGAAGTGAAAGCAAACCGTTTCGGTTATCAAGAGTTGGGCAAGAACAAGACCTTGCTGATGATATTTTTCAACAACAGTCTCCGTACCCGTTTAAGTACACAAAAGGCAGCAATGAACCTGGGCATGAATGTAATCGTGCTCGACGTAAATGCTGGTGCATGGAAGTTGGAGACAGAACGTGGCGTTATCATGGATGGCGACAAGAGTGAACACCTGCTTGAGGCCATACCTGTGATGGGAAGTTTCTGCGACCTCATCGGTGTACGCAGCTTTGCCGGTTTGAAAGACCGTGACTACGATTATGCCGAGACCATCGTCAACCAGTTCGTGAAGTACAGCGGCCGCCCTGTTTTTGCCATGGAGACTGCTACCGTTCACCCACTCCAGGCATTCGCCGACCTCATCACCATCGAGGAGCACAAGAAGGTGGCTCGTCCTAAGGTGGTTCTGACCTGGGCTCCTCATTGCCGTGCCTTGCCTCAAGCCGTACCAAACTCATTCGCCCAGTGGATGAATGCAGCCGATGTAGATTTCGTAGTAACCCATCCTGAAGGTTATGAACTCGACCCTAAGTTCGTAGGCAATGCCAAGGTGGAGTACGACCAGAAGAAAGCATTGGAAGGCGCAGACTTCGTTTATGCTAAGAACTGGAGCTGTCCAGGCGTAAAAGACCCAGCACAGTATGGTGAGATTCTGAGCAAGGACATGAGCTGGACCATCGACGAGGAGCACATGAGCTGGACCAATGACGGTTGCTTCATGCATTGCTTGCCAGTTCGCCGTGGTTTGATTGTTACAGATGATGTCATCGAAAGCCAGAACAGTCTGGTCATTCCAGAGGCAGCCAACCGTGAGATTTCAGCCGAGGTTGTCATCAAGCGTATGCTTGAGTCACTCTAAAGCAGGAAATAAGAAAGAGATTGGGGAAGTAAAGGAAAACAAGCCTTTACTTCCCTTTTTCGTTCTTCCCCCTCATGATTCCATCCCCATTTCTCGGTATTTTTATCTTTTCATTCTGTCCAAATTCACATATTTCAAATATTATCTGTACCTTTGCCGCCGAAAAAAAAGAAGAAGATGGACAAATACATTACATTATCACCAGAAGCTAAGGGCACTTTCAACGACCGCCTCAACTTTCTGTATCTAAAAATAGGTAATTATCTCGACACAGAGAATCTGCAGAATAGAACCTTGCAGTATTGCAAGGTTTTCCTCAGCGACTCCAAAAACCAGATAAAAGAGCTACAGGAATCGCTCCTTTATCAGGAATTTCTCAAAGATACCAATCTTACGATTGTAGAGCAACCTCCGCTTGATGGAAGCAAGATTTCTCTCCTAATCAAGACAACAGATGATAAGACCCCTATCCTATTCCATAGTCTCCGACTGACAGAAGAGGAAGCTAAAGGAAAAGATTCATACGAGCAAACCCGTATGCTGTTTGAAAGATATCTAAGCCTCATCGCTGATACAGATATGACCATGGAACGGAATCTGGTAAGAACATGGATTTACGTAACCGATATTGATGTAAACTATCAAGGCGTGGTAGAAGCCCGAAACGACGTATTCAGCCAACAAGGTCTTACTGCAGATACTCACTATATCGCCAGTACAGGCATAGGAG
The DNA here is from genome assembly GCF_004535825.1 of Segatella hominis. Lineage (GTDB taxonomy): Bacteria > Bacteroidota > Bacteroidia > Bacteroidales > Bacteroidaceae > Prevotella > Prevotella hominis. The sequence goes on from NZ_SGVY01000024.1 coordinate 37,421, forward strand.
GAAGCACTTCTGTTCTGAATGCATCCGTGGCCATCGACTTCCTGACCATTCCTGATATCAATGAGGAAAACAAGAAGTATCTTCAGGCACTCGAACATCTGAATCCTACTCATGAATATGGAGTTGCCTTCGAAAGAGGAACCCGAGTTACAATACCAGTTCATTCTGTAAATTCTGATGGAAACCAACAGTTCAAACAGCAATACTTTATTTCCGGCACAGCAAGCATCGACAAACAAGGTGATGTAGTTTATGAAGGAGACATTGTAAGACAGACAGGCAGACTTCTGGAAAACATCGGAGCTCTGCTAAAAGACGGTGATGCCACCATGAATGACATCCAATACTTCATCATCTACTTGCGCGATATTTCCGATTATCATACGGTAGATAGACTGATGCAACAGTTTTATCCACAGATACCACGCATCATCGTGGACGCAAAAGTATGCCGCCCTGGCTGGCTGATAGAGATGGAGTGCATTGCAGAGAAAGAAACATGTTCTACAAAATAAGGAATTATAAAGATTCTGTCATCTAACCTTCGTCGGAATTCTCTCATCACTTATGATTTCATTTCCTGCCGCACAGGCATCAAGCTCTACTGGCTTCGAAGTGAAACCAGAGGTATTCTAAAAAAATAACCTTGCTGCTTATTGAGCAGCAAGGTTATTACGTACAGGATTAGCATACATCGTCAACAGACGCTCTTTCAAGTAGGCCTCATCCTTATTAGGAAGGTCAATTTTTGCAAGTTGACCCTGGATATACTTTTCAAATTTTGCTTTGTCTTCAGCTGTATATTGATCGGTATAAGCCTCCGTTTCCTCCAGCATATCGAGAGCCACATAATTTCCAGGATACAAACGGTAATTACGATGTATCTGCTGGTCAATATAAGCAGCTACCTTATTATATATATCCTGCTTTGGCATATCCGGATCCAGAGAATCAAGATACTCATCAAGACATGGGGCAGCATGATAATGTACGTGTCCCTTATAACCGAAGATACCAGTCTGCATACTTACCAGATCATCAGTAGGTCCCTTTTTCCACTCCGCATGATCACGCTTCTGCTGGAATTCCTTTGCCTTCAGAAAATCGCATGGGTCATACTCATAACTGATAGACAGAGGAACCAGATGCAACTGCTTCAATCGTTCTATAATACTTCCCTCACCACCCATAGACATCATCTGGAGAATTGATTTCTGGGTACGGTCATTGCTATCCTTGGCACGACCTTCACGCTGGGCAATCCAGATATTCTCATTTTTCTCCTTGATAGCAAAGTGCATATAGTCGGAAAGACGCTTACTGGACATCAACATCTGACGCATACTCAAGGCACGCTCTACGATGAATGCCTTGTTGACACGTACCAGATCCTTGACCCATGGAAGAGACAGGAGATTATCGCCGATGGCTATCTCGCAAGTCGTTTTGAACTTGTTTTCTATCAGCATGACATCGAGGATAGCAGAATCGAGCACGATATCACGATGATTACTGATGAAGGTATAGTTGCGGGTATTGTCGAGTGACGAACAGTCCATCTCGCAGCCCGTAGTCGCCTTCTTCAATATGCCAAGAACGAAGTCATAAGCGAAAGCCAGCTGGAAATCAAGATTTGTCTTACAAGCCTTCAACTTTTGGGCAATCATTTCCAATGGTACCTGTGGATACAGGTATGCCAACACTTGCTTGAACTGGTCGTTTGCCAGCAAACGATCAAATACCTCCGGGAGGTCTTCCGGCTCCCAAGGTCTAATGGTATCAAATTCTTGAGGGATTTTCATGATGTAAAGCTTTTAAAATTGATTCTCTACAATGTCACTGAGCACATCCTTGATATCAAGTCCTGCGGCACGAACCTGCTGCGGAATGAAACTTGTAACGGTCATACCCGGTGTCGTATTGATTTCCAGCATGTTCACCTTATCCTTACCGTTCTCATCCTTGGTGATGATATAATCAATACGGATAATACCATTAGCATGAAGGATATCATAGATGCGGGAAGTAGTCTTAGCCACTTCTGCTGCAGTTTCAGGAGAAAGACGAGCAGGAGTAATTTCCTGTACCTGTCCATTGTACTTGGCATCATAATCGAAGAATTCATTGCTGGTCACCACCTCAGTAGCAGGCAAAACCACACACTTGTCGGCAGTCTTGTATATACCCTGAGAAATTTCAACACCATCCATGAATCCCTCTATCATAGCTTCCTCTGCCTCCATGAAAGCCACACGGAGGGCTGGAGCCAGCTGGTCAGCATTCTTCACCTTGCTCACACCAAAGCTACTGCCGTCAGCAGCAGGCTTTACAAAGCAAGGCATACCGATGCGCTTGGCTATAGCCTCATCATCATACTCCTCACCACGGCGGAGCAAGATGCTATCAGCTACATTGATACCAAATCCACGAAGATAATTGTTGAGTACATACTTATCAAAAGTCATAGCCTCTACAAGAACACCACTTGTAGAATAAGGCAAATGAATCAGGTCGAAATAGCCCTGCATTACACCATTCTCACCAGGCTGACCATGAATCGTAATATACGCATAATCAAAATACTTGCGCTGTCCATCCTTGACAAAAGAGAAATCATTCTTGTCAATTTCGGCAGTATCACCATTATCAAAGGCTACATGCCAGTCGGTGCCCTTGACATCGACTATATATATGTTATAGCGCTCTTTATCAAAGAAAGAGTACAAACCCTGACCTGAGCGCAATGATACGTCGTGCTCAGAAGAATCACCACCGCAGACGATGGCTATCGTTCTTTTGTTATTTTCCATCTCTTATTTATATTTAATGAATTAGAATCTTTTTTATCTGTCACTTTTGACCTATAGAATCATCACTTAGTCTGGAACGTATCTTGTGTGGTTCCTGCGATGAATCCTCTCCACTTCTCTATGAGTTTGCGGAAGTCATCAGGCCACTCGCTATCGAAGTCCATCTGCTGTTGGGTAGTAGGATGCACAAAGCCAAGTGTCTTGGCATGGAGTGCCTGTCTTGGGCAGAGTTTGAAACAATTTTGTATAAAAGCCTTGTAACTGCTACTTCTCTGTCCTCTCAATATTTCTGCACCACCATACGTCTCGTCCATAAAGAGCGGATGACCGATATGCTTCATGTGAGCACGAATCTGATGGGTTCTACCTGTCTCCAGCACACACTCCACAAGCGTGGTATATCCAAAGCGCTCCAATACCCGATAATGCGTTACCGCACTTTTACCGATACCACTATCTGGGTCGAACACCTTCATACGAAGACGATTCTTGGGATCTCTTCCGATGTTCCCCTCGATACGACCTTCGTCCTCAACGATATTTCCCCATACCAAAGCATTGTATCTGCGATGGGTGGTCTTATTGAAAAACTGCTTTCCCAAAGAGGTCTTGGCACCAGGAGTCTTTGCCACAACAAGCAAACCAGACGTATCCTTATCAATACGATGCACCAGTCCCACTTCCGGATCGTTGGCATCAAATTCCGGCATATCTCTCAGATGCCAGGCTACAGCCTGAATCAGCGTACCATGAAAATTACCAGCGCCAGGATGCACTACCATACCAGCCTCTTTATTTACGACCATCAACTGGTCATCTTCATAAACCACATTGATGTCAATCTCCTCTGGTTTGATGCTGGTCTCATGTCTTGGACGGTCCATCATCAACGTGATCATATCATTCGGGCGAACCTTATAATTACTCTTTACAGGTTTCCCGTTGACATGGATAAAACCGGCATCAGCAGCCTGCTGAATACGATTACGGCTCTGGTATGCCATTTTATCAGCCAGGTATTTATCAATTCTCACCGGATCCTGATTAGCATCCACCTGCACCTTCCAGTGCTCATAGAGTTCACCATCCGACAAGGACGACTCGCCGATAGGCTGAAGCTCATCATCCAACTCTTCATCAAGCCCATCAACATCTCCAGCATCATCAAAACCGAAATCATTCTCCACTGGAGCATATACCTTATTATATATATAATCTAAAAATCTCATTCGTTCGTACAATTGAATTCTTCACATATCTTTCTTCATTCATCACTTACCTATTCTACCACTTCGTTATGTGAATGTGAAGGAGTCGAAGGATCAGTGGTTTCCGTGCCAGGAACGACCTCAAAATTGTCAGCATCTCCCGACTCAGGAACCTCCTCCTCAAACTCTTTCTGTTCATACTTAGGATCAACATAGTTGACGGAATCAGCAGCATCACGCTGACCATTTCCCACCTGTACCGTAAGAATCGCATCAATGGACACCTTATCACCAGCAACCACATGCTTTCCCTTGACCAGGATACCATAAACCCAGTCTTCCTCACCAGGTATATACTGAGGCGCGCCCAACTTGAAGCCCATGGCAGTCAACTTAGCCATAGCCTCTCGCAGAGAACTGTTGTCAATCACATCAGGGATGGTCAAGGTAGGTGTGTGATCAGAGTTGATCGTCACATAAATCACTCGTCCAGCCTTTACCCTTTCTCCAGAAACAGGAGATTGTTCCAAGATACAGTCAGGAGGAAGATTGCGCACATATCCCGTATCCGTCACTTCAATCTGAAGTCCGGCATCATCAAGGATACGCTCAGCGTCAGCGAAACTCTTATATCGAATATCCGGAATCAGAATAGCCTCACCATGATGAGTATAGAGTTCAATACCGAACTTAACGCCCACACAAAGCAGTGCGACAACCACTCCCATAGCGAAGAGATTGCCCCAGAGATACTTGCTCTTAAACTTATTAAAAAATTCAGATGAAGTCATTCTATTTCATTTTTGTCTGCAAAGATAGTATAAATCGAAGACAATACAAAATAAAAAAATGATTTTTTCAATTTATTGTTGAGAAGAAGGCTATAAATACAAAAGAGACCTAAAACAAAAAGAGGTAAAACACCTAAAGGTCTATAAACACAAAAAGCAGCATAGGAGTTATCCCTGCTGCTTTCAATGTCATCGTTAATTCTGAAGCCCAACGAATATTATTTTCCGTGGTGCTCGTCAGACACAGTTAACTTCTTACGGCCATGAGCACGGCGAGAAGCCAATACACGACGACCATTCTTTGTTGCCATACGCTCACGGAAACCATGCTTGTTCACGCGACGACGATTGTGAGGCTGAAATGTTCTTTTCATTTTTCTTTATTATTTTTTTAATTAATATTCCAAAAAAGAGGGCATAACACACCTTTCGGGCTGCAAAATTACGCATTATTTCTGAAATAACCAAGAAAACTGCAAAAATTAGCTTAAATATTTATGTTTTTTTCGATAATTGCTTGGGTTTTTCGTGATTTTACCGTAACTTTGCACCGTTTTACAGAAATATAATATAATTCAAGATAAACAAAATGATTAATTCACAGGAAATTAAGATTGGTACTTGCATCCGCATGGATGGCAAAGTTTGGGTTTGTATTGACTTTCAGCACAGAAAGCCAGGTAAGGGTAATACTGTCATGAACACCAAGTTGAAGAACGTGGCTGACGGCCGTGTTTTGGAGCGTACTTTCCAGGTAGGTTTCAAGTTGGAGGATGTTCGCGTTGAGCGCCGCCCTTATCAGTATCTCTACGAGGATGCTACTGGTTGCATCTTTATGAATCAGGAGACTTTCGAGCAGGTGCCTATCGCTAAGGAGAACGTTACTGGTGGTCAGTACATGAAAGAAGGTGATGTTGTAGAGGTTGTAACTGATACAACTGATGGTACTATCCTCTTGGCAGAAATGCCTGTTAAGACTACTTTGAAGATTACTCACTCTGAGCCAGGTGTTAAGGGTAACACTGCTACCAACGCTACTAAGCCTGCTACTTTGGAGACTGGTGCTGAGGTTCGCGTTCCTTTGTTCGTAAACGAAGGTGAGACTATCCAGATCGATACTCGTGACGGTAGCTACCTCGGTCGTGTAAGCGAGTAATTCCTCGCCTGTTCCTATCAGAGTTCTAATCAACTAAACTTGAATCATATATGAAATATTCCATCATTGTCCCTGTATTCAATCGCCCTGATGAGGTGAGCGAACTACTTGAGAGTTTGACACACCAGACCGTCAAGGACTTCGAGGTCATCATCGTTGAAGACGGCTCTAAGATTCCTTGCAAGGAGGTTTGTGATGCGTACAAAGACAAGATGGATATTCAGTATTTCTTCAAGGAGAACTCTGGTCCAGGACAAAGTCGCAACTATGGTGCTGAGAGAGCATCAGGCGAGTATCTGTTGATACTTGACAGCGACGTAGTCCTTCCTGAAAATTATCTCAAAGCTGTAAATGATGAATTGAGCCGTGAGCCTGCTGATGCATTCGGCGGTCCTGACAAGGCGCATTCATCATTTACAGATACCCAAAAGGCTATATCTTACTCCATGACATCTTTTTTCACCACCGGTGGTATCCGTGGCGGCAAAAAGAAGATGGATAAATTCTATCCCCGTTCATTCAATATGGGTATCCGCAAGGATGTTTATCTCAGATTGAATGGTTTTTCTGCCATGCGTTTCGGAGAGGATATAGATTTTTCTATCCGTATATTCAAAGCAGGTTGCCGTTGCCGCCTCTTCCCTGAAGCATGGGTATGGCACAAGCGTCGTACTGATTTCCGTAAATTCTGGCGTCAGGTCTATAATAGCGGTATTGCCCGCATCAACCTCTACAAGAAATATCCAGAGAGCCTCAAGCTCGTGCATTTACTTCCAATGGTCTTTACCGTTGGTGTCATAGGCACGCTGTTACTCCTGTTCTTTGGTTTCTTACCATACCTGTTGGGCACAGAGCACATTTTCCCTGTACTTGGCAATGCCATGGCAGCATTGGGTTGCATCGGCTTATTCTTGATACTACTCTATATCGTAGCGTTAGTTATCGATAGTACCAAACAGAATCAGAGTTTGAAGATTGGCATACTGAGTATCCGAGCTGCGTTTACCCAACTGATGGGCTATGGTTGCGGATTCCTGTCTGCATGGTGGCAGAGATGCATCTTGGGCAAGAGCGAATTCAGCGCTTACAACAAGACCTTCTACAAATAAAGAATTCCTGCGAAAACTTTTCAAAATCAACAAATATGAGCGAAAAACTATCCATAGCGAAGTGGGCTTCAGAAGACCAGCCTCGCGAGAAACTCGAAAGTTTAGGTCCCAGTGCATTGTCAAATGCAGAACTATGCGCCATCCTTATCGGTTCTGGTTCCAGAGACGAAAGTGCCGTAGAACTGATGAAACGCATCCTCAACAATTGCGACAACAACCTCAATACACTCGGCAAGATGACCCTACAGGAATTACAACAATACAAAGGTATGGGACCTGCCAAAGCCATCACTTTACAGGCAGCTTGCGAACTTGGCAAGCGCCGTGCTCTTGACAAAATTGGAGTACGTCCCGACTTAGGCTCATCATTGGCTATCTACAACTACATGCTCCCCCGTATGCAAGATCTCGATGTGGAAGAAGGTTGGATTCTCCTGATGAACCAGAACTTCAAACTCATTAAGGCAGAACGCATCTCTCATGGCGGTATCACAGAAACAGCCATAGATGTCCGCCTCATCATGAAAGAAGTGTTCCTCAACAATGCCACCATCTTGGCTATCTGTCACAACCATCCCAGCAACAATCCTATTCCAAGCAAAAACGATGATCTGCTGACCAACCAGATCAACAAGGCCTGTCAGATTATGCGCATTTTCTTCATGGACCATGTCATCATCACGGATGGAACCTTCTACTCTTATCATGACAAAGGGAAACTGTAAATATCAGCATTTCTCAAGCAAATATCAGCTCAAAAAGCGAAAATAAATCACCTTTTATTTTGTTTTCTCTGTATTTTATGCTACCTTTGCAAAATATAAGCAATAATCATACAGGTAGCATTTCGTGTGCTCCTTCACAAAAAGAATAAAGCATTTATGACTCAAGAAGAAAAAACAAAAATAGAAGAGAAAATCGTAGATGTACTCAAAACCGTTTACGACCCTGAGATTCCTGTGAATATCTGGGAATTGGGAATGATCTACAAGATAGATGTCAAAGACGATGGCAATGTAGATATTGACATGACATTTACAGCCCCATCATGCCCTGCTGCCGACTTCATTCTGGAAGATGTGCGCACCAAGGTGGACAGCGTAGATGGCGTCAATTCAACAAACGTCAACCTTGTTTTTGAACCTGCCTGGGATCAGAGTATGATGAGCGAGGAAGCTCGCGTAGAACTTGGCTTCGAATAAAGACAAAGCCGTTGAATTCTTCACTCTTCATTCTTCACACTTCACTTAAAAAGTTTCGCTTATGAAAAATGTATATTTCCTTTCAGATGCACATCTGGGTTCGTTAGCCATACCGCATGCCCGCATGCAGGAACGCCGTCTGGTACGCTTTCTGGACAGCATCAAGACAAAAGCCTCTGCCATATATCTTTTAGGCGATATGTTTGACTTCTGGAACGAATACAAATATGTGGTACCCAAAGGGTACACCCGCTTTTTGGGAAAACTCTCTGAGTTGACCGATATGGGAGTGGAAGTACATTTCTTCACGGGCAATCATGACCTCTGGACATACGGCTATCTGGAGCAGGAATGTGGGGTCATCGTGCATTACAAACCTCAGACCGTAGAAATTTACGACAAGGTATTTTTTCTGGCTCATGGTGACGGACTTGGAGATCCTGACAAGAAGTTCAAATTATTGAAATCCATGTTCCACAACCCTACCTGCCAACGCCTGCTGAATGCCATCCATCCACGATGGGGAATGGCATTGGGACTGAACTGGGCAAAGCATAGCAGACTTAAACGGGCTGATGGAAAAGAAGAACCATACATGGGCGAAAAGAAGGAATTCCTCGTCCGTTTTGCCAAACAGTATATGCAAGGGCACAAGAACATCGACTACTTCATGTTTGGCCATCGCCACATCGAACTGGATCTCATGCTCAGCAAGAAAACCCGCATGATGATTTTAGGAGATTGGATCTGGCAGTTTACTTATGCCGTATTCGATGGAGAACACATGTTTATGGAAGAATACGTGGAAGGCGAAAGCCAACCATAACAATAAAGGGCAGCCCATGAAGCTGCCCTTTATTGTTATCGCTGTATTCTTCCTCCTGAAGAAGTCATATTATGGATAATCTCCTCTTCCGACACCAGGTTCTGGTCACCTGGAATGGTATTCTTGATAGCACTTGCCGACAAGGAGAAGTCCAGACAATATTGATTTTCATCGCCCCATTTCTGATGAGCATGTATATAGGCAGCCACAAAAGCATCTCCTACACCCATCGGGTCAATGATAGGCTGAATATCGTAGATTCTGGTAGAATAGAGTTTGCCTTCCTGAGAATCGTAAAGCAAACCACTCAGAGTATGATGACTGCTGGCAATCTGATTGCGTACTGCCATCACCATTTTCTTACACTTAGGGAAGAGCTTGTGCATCTTGCGGAAATACTCCAGATAAGCCTCCTTATCTATCTCATAGTTTTCATTCAGAGCCTCAAAAGGAATATGAGGTACACCACTGGCAACCTCCCACTCATTCTGATCGCCAAAGATGATGTCGCTGTATTGCATCATCTGGAAGAGCACATCATGAGGTTCCAATCCGTATCCCCAAAGATTCTTACGGTAGTTGATATCGCAGACAATGGTCAAGCCATCCGATACCGCCAATTTGATGGCATCCATGGTAGATTCCATCGCATCACGGCTGATGGCACAAGTGATACCAGAGCAATGGAATACAGCCGCATCAGCCAAAACCTTATCCCATTTCACCATATTCCTTTTCAATGAATAAAAAGAAGAATTCTTGCGGTCATAAATCACGCGGGAATTACGCATCGCCACGGCTTCCTCAAAATAATAAGTACCCAGACGTTCTCCGCCACGTACCACATGCGAAACATTCAGACCATACTCTCTGAGATGCATCAGCGCAGCTTCTCCCATTTCACCATAAGGCACACGGGTGACATATTCTACGTTGTTTCCCAAATAAGCCAAAGAGATAGCGGCATTCGCCTCACTGCCTCCATAATTGCCTTCCATGCGACGGCCCTGGAATAAACGTTGATAACCAGGCTTAGAAATTCTAAGCAAAATTTCTCCGAAAGTTACAATCTTTGTTTTCATCTTTTTATCATTGAGATTAATACATAGTAATAATATAGCTGATGAGTATGGCTTGTTTCACAAAGACAAAGTCTAAGTGTTATAGTAAAAGAATTAAGGTGAAGCATTTCTATCGTTGCAGAAAAGCTTCACCTTATTATATATAGGATGATTACTTATTAGCAACCAAATCCATAGTATCACGAGCAATAACGATTTCCTCGTCTGTAGGAACTACTACTACCTTCACCTTACTGTCGTCAGTAGAGATGATAGCTTCCTCACCACGAACCTTGTCATTTACTTCCTTATTGATCTTGATGCCAAGATACTCCAGGTTCTTGCAAGCTTCCTCACGGAGGCCGGTCTGGTTCTCACCTACACCTGCAGTAAATACGATAGCGTCAACGCCACCCATAGCTGCTGTGTAAGCACCGATATACTTCTTGATGCGATATTCGTACATACGGAGAGCCAACTGAGCCTTCTCATTACCCTCGTTGGCAGCGTTCTCGATGTCACGCATATCAGAAGAAATACCTGTAATACCGAGCACACCACTCTTCTTGTTCAAGAAGTCAGCCATCTCCTGTGGCTTCATGTTCAACTTCTCCATCAGATAAGTAACAGCAGAAGCATCGATGTCACCACAACGTGAACCCATCATCAAACCAGCCAATGGAGTCAAGCCCATTGAAGTATCCAATACCTTACCATTCAATACAGCAGCTACAGAGCCACCGTTACCGATGTGGCAAGTGATGATCTTAGAGTTGTTCTGGTCGAGACCGAGAATCTCACAAACACGCTTAGAAACATAGCGGTGAGATGTTCCGTGGAAACCATAACGGCGTACGTGATACTTCTCGTACAACTCGTAAGGAATTGCATAGAGATAAGCGTAGTCTGGCATTGTGCTGTGGAATGCGTTGTCGAATACGCAAACCTGAGGAGTGCCAGGCATCAAAGAGTCAACGGCACGGATACCCTTCAGGTGACCTGCGTTGTGAACAGGAGCGAGGTCGCAAAGTTCCTCGATACCATCCTCTACGCTCTTGTCAACGATGACGCTCTCCTTGAACTTGTCACCACCCTGCACTACGCGGTGGCCTACAGCGTCGATTTCCTTCAAGTCCTTGATGGCGCCGATTTCCGGGTCGAGCAGGCACTTGAACACGAAGTTCACACCTTCCTTGTGGTCAGGCATATCGTGCATAATCTGCTTCTTCTCGCCGTTAGGCAATTTCACCTTGATGAAAGCGTTATCAAGACCGATACGCTCTACACCACCCTGTGCCAATACAGACTCATCGTCCATATTATATAACTTGTACTTGATAGATGAACTACCACAGTTCAGAACCAATACTTTCATAATGTTAATTTTGTAATGTTATTGATTGAATAAAGTTAGTTTACGCCTTCTTAGCATCCTGTGCCTGGCAAGCTGTGATAGCTACCATGTAGTAGATGTCATCTACAGAGCAACCACGAGAGAGGTCGTTTACAGGACGAGCGATACCCTGGAGGATAGGACCAATAGCGATGGCACCACCCAGGCGCTGAACGAGCTTGTAGCCGATGTTACCTACCTCGAGGTTTGGAACTACCAATACGTTAGCCTTACCAGCTACCTCTGACTTAGGAGCCTTCTTGGCAGCTACCTCTGGAACGAGGGCTGCATCAGCCTGAAGCTCACCGTCGAGGTGAAGCTCTGGGAACTTCTCCTTAGCGATAGCAACAGCATCCTTCACCTTGTCGATGATATAAACGCTCTTGCCTGTCTCCTTGTTGATGGCATCCTTGGCACTACCCATGGTTGAGAAGCTCAACATGGCAATCTGTGGATCAGCAATACCTGCCACTGACTGAGCTGTATGAGCTGTAGTATAGGCAATCTGAGCAAGCTGGTCTGCTGTAGGGTTTGGAGTTACAGCAACGTCACCCATTACCACTACGCCATCCTGACCATACTGCTTCTGGTCTGAGATGAGCAGCATAGCACCACTTACGCAAGTGATACCTGGAGTACACTTGATAATCTGAAGAGCTGGACGAAGTGTATCGCCAGTTGTGCTCAATGCACCAGAAATCTGACCATCAGCACCCTCTGTCTTGATAATCATGCAACCGAGGTAGAGGTTGTTCTTAGTTACGAGTTCACGAGCCTGCTCTATAGTCATGCCCTTCTTCTTGCGAAGTTCAGCGAGCTTCTCAGCATACTCCTCAGTCTTAGGGTTGTTTTGTGGATCAACGATAGTAGCCTTGTCGATGTTGTTAAGCCCCCACTGTGCAGCGAGATTCTTAATGTTGGCAGGGTTACCGATGAGGATGATGTCTGCGAGATCATCAGCCAGAACTTTATCGGCTGCTTTCAAAGTACGCTCCTCTTCTGCTTCAGGGAGCACGATGCGCTGCTTGTCAGCTTTAGCGCGAGCTACGATTTGCTGTAATAAATCCATTTTATTTCTTTCTTTATATAATTTTATTATCTTCGTATGGTGGATATGTCAAAGGGTAAGGCTGCATTTTTGCACTTTTTGCCGTTTTGCCACATCGACTTTGCAAAAGTACATATTTATTTTGAAATAACACTCACTAAAATGTGTAAAAAAAGCTAAAACGGGAGATAATCATTATCGTAAAGGTTTACGTTCCAAGAAAAGTGAAGTATTAAGAGTGAAAAGTGAAGAACGAAAGCACATGAATTCTTCACTCTTCGTTCTTCACTCTTCACTTAATTTATAGCATTTCCTGAGTAAGGATGCTTTCCAGCTCCTCTGCCGAGAGTCGGAGTTTGAATTCTCCCTTGATGGCTACGCTGATTCGTCCCGTCTCTTCCGATACGATGACGGCGATGGCATCGCTGCTCTGCGAGATACCCAGGGCAGCACGGTGGCGGAGTCCCAGTTCCTTGGGAATATCCAGGTTGTGACTCACGGGGAGGATGCAGCCTGCCGCCATGATTCGCTTGTTGCTTACCACCATGGCTCCATCGTGCAGAGGTGAGTTCTTGAAGAAGATGTTCTCTATCAACCGCTGATTGATTTTAGCATCTATCTCCTCGCCCGTATCCATAATATCCTTCAGAGGTACGCCTCGTTCGATAACGATAAGGGCACCCACATATTTCTTAGCCATGCTCATGCAGGCCATCACGATAGGCATGATGGTCTCCTTGTTCGCCTCCTTCTGGCTCTCCTTGCTGGAGTGGAAGAAGCGGACCAGCCTCCGCATGCCTTTCTGTGAACCTATCTCATATAGAAATCTTCGGATGTCTTCCTGGAAGATGACGATAAGGGCGATGACTCCCACGCTCACCAGTTTATCGAGGATGGAACCCATCAGGCGCATCTCCAGCACCTGACTCACGAAGAGCCAGATGAGCACAAAGAGCATAATGCCCACGAAGATGTTGAGCGAGCGGGATTCCTTCATCAGGCGATAGACGTAGAAGAGCAGCGAGGCTACCAGGAGTATGTCTAACGCATCTTTGATTCCAAACTCTATCATACTCTGCCCTCCTTCATGGCTTCCACGATTTTCACAGCCTCAGCAGCTTCCTTCACATCGTGAACACGAAGGATGCTGGCTCCCTTCATCAGGGCGATGGTATCAAGCACAGAGGTTCCATTGAGCGATGTGGTGGCATCGCCACCCAGCAGTTTGTAAATCATGCTTTTGCGGGAGATGCCCACGAGCACAGGAAGTTCCATTACGTTCAACTTCTCCATCTCATCATAAATCTGATAATTCTGGATGAGATTCTTGCCGAAACAGAAACCTGGGTCGAGGATGATGTCCTTGGCACCCAGATCGCGCAACTGCTGCACTTCCCTGGCAAAGCCCTTCATCATCTTGGCGAGCGTAGGCTGCACCGACATTAATATATAAGGCACCTTCAGTTCGCCCACCACCCGGAACATCTCAGGATATTCCTCCTGTCTCTGCTCCAGCGGCACATTGACGATACCTGTGATTCCACCTTCTGAAACATCGTTGATGATATCGGCTCCCCACGCCTCGATACACTTGCGTGCCAAGGTAGGGCGATAGGTATCTACGGAGATGGCAGCATCCGGTTGCTCCCTGCGAACGATATCAAGAGCAAACTTCAGGCGTCTTCCCTCCTCCTCTTCCGATACTTCATCGGCACCGGGACGAGTGGAGAAAGCGCCCACATCAATGATGCTTCCACCTTCTTCTATAATCTGATTAGCTCTCTGAGCTATCTCCATTTCTGTCTGCTTTCTACTTCCTGAGTAAAAGCTGTCGGGCGTAACGTTCAGGATGCCCATCACCTGAGGGGTACTCAAATCCATCAAGCGCCCCTTGATATTAATTGTATATTCCATCGGATTATAACTCTTTAAGCCATTTTTCGCCTGGCTTGGTGTAAGTCCAGGCGATAAAACTTAGGCCAAAAATTGAGCAAACTAAAAAGAACAATGCCAAATAGCTCATACTATAAACTTTTTAGCCATTTCTTCCCTGATTCAGTATATGTCCAAAGCAAAATACCACCACCTATTAAAGTGCCTATTCCAAATATCAAAATCATTGTTTCCATTTTCTTAATATTTTAAAATTCGATTACCTACTATTGCAAACAAAATTGTCATGCACACACCAAATAAAACATACAGAAGATTCATATAACCGAATTCTCCTGTTATCATTGGCGTAAGCCCACCCAAAACCATCGCTCCAAAACTTAGTTTGGAGATATCGAAGAAATAACCAGCTAGCTTGTCTTTCCTCGTTTTTAATTTATCTCTTTCTATGTTTGCGCCCATTCCGACCTTACTTTCCAAAGATTACTTGAATATTTCTGCAAAAATAGAAAGAATAATCGAGAAAACCACATTTTTTTGAAAAAATGTTTGCTATGTCCACGATTTAATGTACTTTTGCACTCAAAACAACAGTTATAGACTATGGATATTTCAGAACTCTATCAGATTTACCAAGCGCACCCAGTGATTACCACTGACAGCCGCGACTGCCCAGAGGGCAGCATCTTCCTGGCTTTGAAGGGCGCATCGTTTGATGGCAATAAGTTTGCCGACATGGCTTTGGAGAAAGGCTGTGCCTATGTGATTGTTGATGAAAAAGAGTATGCCAAGGAGGGCGATGAGCGCTACATCCTCGTAGAAGATTGCCTCACCACCTTCAAGGAACTCGCCCGTGAGCACCGTCGCCACTTCGACATTCCTGTTATAGGTATCACCGGCACCAACGGCAAGACCACAACCAAGGAATTGGTTTCTGCCGTGCTCGATGAGAAATACAACGTGATGTTTACACAGGGCAATTTTAATAATGATGTCGGTGTTCCTAAGACGCTCTTCCGCCTCAATCCGGAAAATGAAATTGCTGTTGTAGAAATGGGTGCCTCCCATCCTGGCGACATCCAGAAACTCGTGGATTACGTGGAACCTACCTGCGGCATGATTACCAATGTGGGGCGTGCCCACCTGCAAGGTTTCGGCAGTTTTGAGGGAGTAAAGAAGACCAAGGGCGAACTTTACGACTTCCTTGCGGCCAACGATGCTTTGGTATTCATCAATGCCGACAACGAACACTTGATGGAGATGGCAGACCAGCGCAATATCAACCGCCTCATCACCTACGGCAAAGATGAGAACTGCGATGTTTGGGGAGAGGTTATCTCCTGCGCTCCTTTCCTGAAGTTCCGCTGGCGCTCCGAGAGTTTCGACTGGCATGAGGTTCAGACTCATCTCATCGGCTCTTACAATATCGACAACATGCTTGCCGCCATCACCATCGGTCTTCATTTCGATGTGAAGCCTCAGCAGATAGACCACGCTTTGGAGAATTACATTCCAAGCAACAACCGTTCACAGTTGGAAGAGACGGCACACAACAAGCTGGTGGTAGATGCCTACAATGCCAACCCATCGAGCATGGCAGCCGCCATCGAGAATTTCCGCGTGATGGATGTACCTCAAAAGATGGCTATCTTAGGTCAGATGGGCGAGCTTGGAGAAGTAAGTCACGAGGAACATCAGAAGGTAGTTGACCAACTGCAGGCTGCCGGTCTGGAGAATGTATGGCTGGTAGGCGATGAGTTCAAGGATATTCCATGCAGCTACCGCAAGTTCCATGATGTAGAAGAGGTAAAGGCAGCCATCAAGGAAGCACAGCCTCACGACCATTACATCCTCATCAAGGGTAGCAATAGTGTCAAGTTATTTCAGCTTCCAGAATTATTATAAGGATTTAGAATACGCCCCCAAAAATTATTTCCTGCCCAAAGCATAATTTCTACGTGGGCAAGGAGAATTTTTTCCTTGGGCAGGGAAAAATGAAAGTGGGGTAAGCCCCAAGAATAAAGGCGATGTTCCGATTTCACTCGGAGCACCGCCTTTGTCTATTTTTTCTCAAACATCCATACGGATGCAAGTTTCCGTTTTACTTCACACTAAACTTCAGCGTCTTGCCTTTCACCTTGATGATATTTTAGTGCCGTTTTATGTAGCTGCGATACACTTTTCTGCACTTTTTTTATAAGCTATAACTTGTTAAAAATCGACCTAACTTAACGATGCGCATCATTGCACCTTAACGATGCGCATCATTAGCACCTAATAAAGCGCATCATTAACACCTAATAAAGCGCATCGTTAGACCTCTATAAAACGTGTCTTACTACAGAAAAAGTGTACACCATTTTAACTTAAAAAAAGTAAAATGGAAAGCAAAAAGAATGAACGTGCAAATTACAGTTTAGACTTTAAACTAAAAGTCTTGGCTGACATGTATGAGAAT
>NZ_SGVY01000025.1 GCF_004535825.1 Segatella hominis
AGAAAAAGGATTTGGATGGTGAAGGACTAAATCAGCACATAGCTATTTGCTAGAGTAGTTAATAGTACACCTTAACACCAATTAACCAAATCCATGTTACTTGATTCTGGGTGCAAAGGTAAAAGAGTAGTTACTAAAGGCTGCTGCAATGTGGGCTAAGAGAAAAAGAATAGAAAAAGGGAATGACATTACATCATTCCCTCAAGTTTTTCCTGTGCCTCGCGCATATCCTCCTCAAATCTGGTATGATCGAGCAAGAACTCTTTCCTACCGCCAGCAAGCAACTGATATAGCGCCGGATTCATACCCTCCACATACTGAGCAATTGCGTATTCGATATCATCCCGCTGCGTAGGGTTGTTGGAAAATTCATATACACGAAGTTTCTGGTGAATAAAGCAATAAGCCGACTCGATACAGTCACGTCCGATCTCAGCCATTTTCTGCTTATCATCTATAAGAGTTTTATCCATATTATATTTACTTGACATTTTTCATCGAAAGTCCGATGCGCTTGCGCTTCAAATCCACCTCAGCCACACGAACCATCACATGCTCATGGAGTTTCACAACCTCTGAAGGATCGCTGATGTAGCGGTTTGCCATCTGAGAAACATGAACCAGACCATCATTGTGAACACCTATATCCACAAAGGCACCAAACTTGGTGATGTTGGTCACGATGCCCGGCACAACCATGCCCTCCTGCAAATCCTCAATCGTCTTGATGGAAGCATCAAACTCAAATTTCTCCACCTCGCCACGAGGGTCCAGTCCTGGCTTGTCCAACTCAGCCATGATATCAGTCAAGGTAGGCATACCCACCTCCTTGCTCACATATTTCTTGATATCTATTTTCTTCTGCAGAGCCTTGTCCTCTACGAGTTGCTTCACCGTCACGCCCTGATCTTTCGCCATCGTCTCTACCAGCGCATAGCGTTCTGGATGCACGGCACTGTTATCAAGCGGATTCTTGGCACCAGGAATACGCAAGAAACCAGCACACTGCTCGTAAGCCGAAGGACCCAGACGAGGCACCTTCTTCAACTGGGCACGGGAAGCGAAAGCACCATTCTCCCTGCGATACTCCACGATATTCTTGGCAAGCGTAGGACCCAGGCCACTCACATAGGTCAACAGATGCTGCGAAGCCGTATTCAGATTGACACCCACAGAGTTCACGCAGCTCATCACCACCGTATCCAGACTTTTCTTCAACTGACTCTGATCCACATCGTGCTGATACTGTCCCACACCGATGCTCTTAGGATCAATCTTCACCAGCTCCGCCAGAGGGTCCATCAGGCGACGGCCGATAGAAACCGCACCACGCACCGTCACATCCTCATCCGGGAATTCATCACGGGCTATCTTGGAAGCCGAATAGATGGAAGCACCATCCTCGCTTACCACATAGATATCCACAGGATGATCGAAAGCGATTTCGTGCAGCCAGTCGCTCGTCTCACGGCTCGCCGTACCATTGCCCACAGCCATAGCCTCCACATGATACATCTTCACCATGCGCTGCAGAGCTGCAGTAGCCTCGCTGCGCTTGCTGCGAGGAGGATGAGGAAATACGATTTCATGATGGATGAGATTGCCCTGTGCATCCAGACAGGCCGTCTTGCAACCATTGGCGAAACCTGGATCCACTGCCATTACTCTCTTCTGTCCGAGCGGAGCTGCCAAGAGCAACTGACGCAGGTTTTCAGCGAATACCAGAATAGCCTCCTCGTCAGCCTTCAACTTGCTTGATGCAGCAAACTCCGTTTCGATACTTGGTTTCAGCAGACGCTTGAAAGCATCATCCACAGCCTCGCCTACCAAGGTCTGGCATTCCCCATAACCATGTACGTAATGGCGCTTCAACTTATCCGTACACTGTTCGTCATCAGCAGAGATGCTGACACGCAGAATACCGGCAGCCTCTCCACGACGCATAGCCAGCAGGCGATGAGAAGAACAGCGCTTCAGAGGTTCCGAGAAGTCGAAATAATCAGAGAATCGCTGAGCCTCTTCCTCATCCTTCTTCTTAGCCACCACCTTGGAAGTGATGATGGCGCCACGTCTGAACTCCCCACGGATGGCATTGCGGCTCTCCTCGCTCTCGTTCACCATTTCTGCGATGATATCCTTGGCACCCTGAATGGCAGCATCAACATCAGCCACCTTGTCACCCACATATTTCTTAGCCACCTGCATGATATTACGTTCACGCTGGAAGAGCAGAGTTTGTGCCAAAGGTTCCAATCCCGCCTCACGAGCAATCTGTGCACGGGTTCTGCGCTTCGGTTTGAAAGGCAGATAAATGTCTTCCAGTTCCGTAGCGTCCCAGCATTCCTCGATACGCTTCTTGAGTGCATCCGTCAGTTTTCCCTGTTCATCGATCGTCTTGAGAATGGTTTCCTTACGTTTTGCCATCTCCTTGAGTTTATCGTTAGCCTGGGCGATGGCTTCAATGTTCACCTCGTCCATATTACCCGTCTTCTCCTTACGGTATCGGGAGATGAAAGGGATAGTACAGCCCTCTTCGAGCAGTTCCAATGTATTTTCGACAGCCTGCTCTCTCAGTTTGAGCTGCGCTGCGATAATCTTAGTAAATTGATTCATCATTATATTATATTTTTCCAAATAATACGATTTATTCTGGAAATAAAAAGCGGAGAGTGTCATCAGGCACCCTTCGCTCCTTACTTTTATTTAAGAATTGCTTTCTCAACTTTTTTTGTCCTGGTATATACCTAAAGTATAAGCCGTAATTGCCAAAACGCATACGAATATGCACACAACAATAGTCATCATATTTTTTTATTTTTATGAAATAAAAGCCATTTGCCCAATTCTTTATTCAGTTCCATTTTCACACATATTTAAATTACATTCGCAAAAGTACAACGAATAATTGAATTCTCCAAATATTTCAAACAGATTTTTGAGCTTCAATTGAAAAATAAAGCAATTTATAGAGATGCAAAGGTACATAAAAAAAGTCGCAAAGACGAAACTCCTTGCGACTTTTAAGATTTATTTCTTGATAGTAAACTCAAATTTCAAACCACCCTCTGGCAAGTTATTCACCCGGATGGTTCCCCCATGCAGCAGCACGGCATTCTTCACGATGGCAAGCCCCAGTCCCGTTCCGCCCATTTTTCGGCTCCTTCCCTTATCCACACGGTAGAAGCGTTCGAAGAGGCGGGCGATATGCTCCTGCGGCACACCCTGACCATTATCTCTGAAGACAAAGTGCCACTTGTTGCCCATTTCCTTACCCTCCAACGTGATGGTCGTTCCATCACCAGCATAGGCAATAGCATTATCAGTAAGATTGCGGAACACACTATAGAGCAGACTGCGGTTTCCCTTCACCACGATGCGCTCAGGTAGCAGGTTGTGGAACCCCATCTTGTGCTCCTCCCTTTCCAGCGCCGTTTCCCTCATGATGTCTCTCACCATCTTCGTGATATCCACCGCCTCGAAGTCTATCATGTCCGAACCGTCATCCAGTCTGTTCAGCGTCGAGATGTCTCTCAGCAGAGAGGTAAGCCGTTCGCTCTGCGCATGACATCTCTGCAGGAACTGCTCCTTCATCTCCTCGCTGATATGCGGATTGTCGAGTATCGTCTCCAGATAGCCCTGAATGCTCGCCACCGGAGTCTTCAGTTCATGAGCGATATTCTGCGTCAGTTGCCGTTTCAGGATATCCTGTTCCCTTCGGGTGGTCTGGATACGCTTATACATCTTGATGATGCGTTCAGCAATTTCACCCAGTTCATCATCCGGGAATTTAGCCAGATCCTCTATCTCTAAACTCTCGTTGTGATCAGCCTTGTAGGCGAAGATGCGGAGCTTAGCAATATTCTTGCCCAACCGATGGGTGAATCGGTAGAGTACGATGGTCAGGATGATGATGGCGAAAACGGCAAACCAGATGTAATGCTGGTCAGCCTGCAGCGATTTAGAGAGATCATCATTATAAGGCAAGGCACTTCTGATGATGATAGAGTCGACAGGGAAATAGGAAGCCACATAGAAGTAATCCTGCTTCAGGGTCTTCGACTCTCGTTCCACGCTCGATCCCTGTCCATTCTTCAGCGCCTCTTGTATCTCCTTGCGGTTCAAGTGATTGGCAAAATGGTCATAGTGCTTGCTCATATTGTCGTACACCACCTTGCCGTCGGGCCTTATCAGGGTAACACGCAGATCCTTGCTTTCATGTTCACGGATGAAAGCATTCAGTTTGGTTTCCGCCACGACGAGTTTCGAGCGACTCACGCTGGGCAGAGTCTCCAGACTATCGCCGTTGCTCAAGATGATTCCTCTATCATGAGCCAGCGAAAGATCCTCCTCCAAAAGGGCGTTGTAGTTTTCCAGTTTCATCGTGAGCGTACTGATCTTATACTGTTTCTCACGAGTCTGCTGGAACATGATAAAACTGACAGCGAACACAAGGAACACCGTCAGCACCATGAGATACAGTTTTCGCCCAACTTTAGATTTCGTTTTTTGTATTTTCAGCATAGATAAAATCCTTTCTTATCACGCATCAAAATAATATCCGAAGCCGAGTCGGGTGACGATGCACTTCGCAAACTTTCCGATTTTCTTTCTCATACGGGTGATGTTGACATCCACTGTTCGGTCGAGCACGAGCACATCCTTAGGCCATACGCGGTCGATGAGTTCCTGACGGGAGAACACTCTACCCTTCTCTTCCAGGAGAAGTCGGAGCAATTCAAATTCTGTTTTGGTAAAAGGCACATCCTCTCCATCAATGCTCACCGTCTTCTTGTCGATATTGAGCACCAATCCCTGATAGCTGATGATGGTAGGTTCAGCATCCTTGCCCTGCTTATCAGCAGTACGGCGGATGACAGCCCTCACACGCACCATCACCTCACGGATAGAGAAAGGTTTGGAGATATAGTCGTCAGCCCCGAGATTGAAACCGGTAACGGTATCGTTCTCTGTATCGCGAGCCGTCAGGAATATAATAGGAATCTGAGCCGTAGCCACATTCTCCTTGAGTTTCTTCGCCAGCTGGAATCCGCTCATACCTCCCATCATCACATCAAGCAGCAAGAGGTCGTAGGAAGCAATGTCTTTCTCCAGAGCTTCCTCAGCCGAGTTGGCAGTTTCTACCAGATACCCCTCGGTTTCCAAGTTAAATTTCAGAATCTCACAGAGGTCCTGCTCATCATCCACCACAAGGATTTTATAGTTCTTTTCGTCCATCTTTATAATATATAATAATGTATATATAGTCTGAGGGCTTTCCTCGGGTGCAAAGATACGACAAAAAATCTGTAACACGCATTACATTCTATTACAATTTCATTTCAAAAACAAGTAAAAGATGTGACGGGGAATCATTCTTAGAGATCTTGTTTGCTTACGCGTTTTTAGAAAAGCCTTATATCTTATATATAATAATGTGTAGCTTTCTGTAGCCGCATCGCATAGTTTTTAGGCTGTGTGCCTTAACTGGGTGCAAAATTAGGAAATTACAATTACGTACAACAGATGATTTGTACTTTTCTTGTGTATAAAATGTAAACCGAAACAAAATAGACATAAAAAAGATAGAAAATTGAGGAAAAATGTGTCAGTAAGCAAAACAAATGGAACGAAGGGTTTTCATTTGTTTTCCGCATTTATACTTTTTTAATAGCGTGTCGTCACATTAGCTACCAAAAAATTCGTTTGATTACAATCTTATTTCGTAATTTTGCATCCATATTGAATTTATTAGTATTTAAAGAGAATAAGAAAATGACAGATCAAACTAACAATTGCTCCTTGGTCATTGGGGAACGCATAAAACAGGAACTCAAAAGACAAGGAAAAACAACAGTATGGCTCGCAAAGCAACTTGGTTGCCACAGAACCAACATTTATAAGATTTATAGCAAATCTACTATCGACACAGGTATGCTCATGCATATCTGCAAGGTAATCGGCTATAATTTCTTCGACTTGTTGTCTGAGGAATACAAGAAGCAGGTAAACGGTTAATTAGTTTTCACTAAAAAATAAAGGTGACAAAGGTTTCTATGCCTTTGTCACCTTTATTATATATATATACAAATCATACTATGCTAATCTCTTCTCCAATCTCTCACGGATGGCTGCAATGAAGCCGGCTGAGTTGACTGCCTTTGCCTCTACACCTTCCATAAGGTTGACGAGGTCCTTGGTGGCGATACCATCATTCAGCGTATCGAAGCAAGCTGCCTCCAACTGGTCGCCGAAATTCTGCAATGCCTGAATGCCATCTAACTCGCCACGCTTTCTCAACGCACCGCTCCATGCAAAGATTGTTGCCATAGGGTTGGTAGATGTATCTTCGCCCTTCAGATAACGGTAGTAGTGGCGGGTTACTGTGCCATGAGCTGCCTCGTACTCATACTTGCCGTCTGGAGAAACCAATACGGAGGTCATCATCGCCAAAGAACCGAAGGCTGTACTGAGCATATCGCTCATCACATCACCATCATAGTTCTTGCATGCCCAGATGAATCCACCCTTGCTGCGGATAACACGAGCCACGGCATCATCAATCAATGTATAGAAGTACTCAATGCCGAGCTCTGCAAACTTCTCCTTGTAATCGCTCTCATACACTTCCTCGAAAATCTTGCGGAACTGTGCATCGTAAGTCTTGGAAATGGTATCCTTGGTAGCAAACCACAAATCCTGCTTGGTATCGATGGCAAACTTGAAACAGCTATGAGCAAAGCTGCGGATACTCTTGTCGGTATTATGCATACCCTGAATAACGCCAGCACCTTCGAAGTTGTGAATCTCCACCTCCTGCTTCTTTCCGCTCTTACCCTCGAATATGAGTTTGGCAACTCCCGGCTCATCAGCACGGATTTCCACACTCTTATATACATCACCGTAAGCATGACGGGCGATGGTAATCGGCTTCTCCCAGTTCTTCACGCAAGGGTGAATGCTTGGAATCGTGATAGGAGCACGGAACACAGTACCATCCATGATGCTACGGATAGTGCCATTAGGGCTCTTCCACATCTTGTGGAGATGATATTCGTCCATACGCTGGGCATTAGGAGTAATCGTAGCACACTTCACGGCTACACCATATTTCTTGGCAGCCTCAGCAGAATCGATAGTCACCTGATCATTGGTCTTGTCACGGTAAGGCAAACCAAGGTCATAATACTCTGACTTCAAATCTACGAAAGGAAGGATCAGTTCATCCTTGATCATCTTCCAGAGGATTCTTGTCATCTCGTCACCATCCATCTCCACCAAAGGAGTTGTCATCTGAATCTTTTCCATAAGCGAAATACCTATATATGTATTATTAATAAATTACAATTTATAACCACTTAGCGACGGGCGCTTAATAATTTGATTGCAAAATTAATAAATAAATCTCAAAAGAGAAAGAAAACCGCCATTTTTCTTTCAAAGCGACACAAACTTTGAGTCTTTCTTTCTTATTTTAAGTATATTTATACAGAAAAGCACCTGTAATACTAAAAAAGCACCAATGAGCCTAAGCCCACTGGTGCTTCCTAAATTTTACTTATGATACTCTAAAAAGTCTCCGATTTACTTATCGCTCTCTGGAGCCTTGTCGATCAAGTCCATGAACTGGTCGAGCTTAGGAGTGATGATAATCTGAGTGCGGCGGTTGCGCTGCTTGCCAACCTCAGAATCGTTGGTAGTTACAGGGTTGTACTCACCACGGCCACCAGCGGTCAAACGCTTAGGATCTACGCCGAAGTGATCCTGCAAGTACTGTACTACAGAAGATGCACGGAGAGCAGAGAGGTCCCAGTTGTTGCGGATGTTCTTCATCTTGGCACTTGTAGTGCTAACTGGTACGTTATCTGTATTACCCTCTACGAGAACATCGTAGTCCTTGTAGTCCATGATGATCTTGGCAATCTTGCTCAAAGTTTCCTGAGCACGGCTGTTTACCTCATAGCTACCGCTCTGGTAGAGCATGTTGTCAGCCAAAGAGATGTAAACCACACCCTTCATTACCTGTACGTCAACCTCCTTCAACTCGTCCTTGCTGAGAGAGCGGGTCAAGTTGTTGGTAAGCACCATGTTGAGAGAATCGCTCTTGCTCTTCACCTCTACCAAGTGGCGGATGTACTGGTTAGACTCATTGATCTGGTCAACGAGCTTGTCGATGCTGATGTTGTTCTGACTTGCGTTGTTCAAACTCTTGTCGAGCGCATTCTGCATAGACTTATAGTCCTTCTTCATCTGAGCAAGCTGATCTTCGAGAGTTGTTACACGAGCCTGAGAAGCAGCCAACTGCTCCTTTGTATTCTGATAGTTGCTTGACAACTCCTTGTTCTCGTTCTGGCAATTCTGAAGTTCCTTCTTACTTGCACAACTTGTGGCCAACAATGCGCCAGCCATCAAAGCCATTACTAAAAATTTGTTCTGCTTCATATTTTCTGGTTTTTAATTTTTCCGATAGTCGATATTTTACTGAATTACTAAATATAATGAATCCATACACGATGAATAAAAATTCACACGCTGCTTTTCGTTTGCAAAGTTACGAATAAGACTTGAATAAACCACTTTTGTCAAACCCATTTAGATAATTTTAACCACTTTTTCTGTTTTTCTCATCTTTCTCACTCATTTTTAACAAATTAGCGTCTTCATTCAGCAGATTTTCCTGCTCTGTGAAAGCACACAGTTTGGGCAACATACCTAAAAATATAAAAAAACAAGCGTTTTATTTTGTCCTTATTTTAATTTGTATTATCTTTGCACTCGAAAAGCGATACATAGGCCATGTATCCTTACCGAAAGAATAAATACATTAACAATATAAAAAGAGAAATAAGTATGATTCTTTTTTTCAGAACTCCATCTAAGAGTGTGATTGCGACCGAGATTGACCACAAGCCTTCTCAGGACGAAATCAATGAACTTTGTTGGCTTTATGGTGATGCGACTTTAGAGGACGCCCAGCAATTGCAGGGCTTCTATGTCGGCCCACGCCGTGAAATGATTACTCCTTGGAGTACGAATGCCGTTGAGATTACTCAGAACATGAGTCTTAACGGCATTTCGCGTATTGAGGAGTATTTCCCTGTTGATAGCGAGGATGCGGAGCACGATCCTATGCTCCAGCGCATGTACAACGGTATCGGACAGGATGTGTTCACCGTCAACCACGAGCCTGAACCTATCAAGTATGTAGATGACCTCGAAAAGTACAACGAGGAAGAAGGTCTTGCTCTCAGCGAAGACGAAATGGCTTATCTCCACAAGCTGGAGAAGGAGAATGGACGCCCGCTCACCGACAGTGAAATCTTCGGTTTTGCACAGATCAACTCTGAGCACTGCCGTCACAAGATTTTCGGCGGACAGTTTATCATCGACGGCAAGGAGATGGAGTCTTCTCTTTTCAGCATGATCAAGAAGACCACCAATGAGAACCCTAACAAGATTCTCTCTGCCTACAAGGACAATGTGGCTTTCTCTCAGGGTCCTGTCATCGAGCAGTTTGCTCCTGCTGACCAGACTACCAGCGATTTCTTCCAGGTGAAGGACATCGAGAGTGTCATCTCCCTGAAGGCTGAAACCCACAACTTCCCTACTACTGTAGAGCCTTTCAATGGTGCTGCTACGGGTACTGGTGGTGAAATCCGCGACCGTATGGGTGGTGGTGTAGGTTCATGGCCTATCGCAGGTACCGCCTGCTACATGACTGCTTATCCTCGTTTGAAGGATGACAACGGTAAGAGCGATGTGGAGCGCGACTGGGAAGATATCCTGCCTGTGCGCAAATGGCTCTATCAGACTCCTGAGCAGATTCTCATCAAGGCATCTAACGGTGCTTCTGACTTCGGTAATAAGTTCGGTCAGCCTCTCATCACCGGTTCTGTGCTTACTTTCGAGCACCAGGAGAACGGTGAGAAGTATGCTTACGACAAGGTGATCATGCTCGCTGGTGGTGTAGGCTACGGCAAGAAGCGTGACTATAAGAAGGGCGAGCCACAGAAGGGCAACAAGGTGGTCGTAGTAGGTGGTGATAACTATCGCATCGGTCTCGGTGGCGGTTCTGTTTCTTCTGTAGATACAGGTCGTTACAGCAACGGTATCGAGTTGAACGCTGTTCAGCGTGCCAACCCTGAGATGCAGAAGCGCGCTTACAACCTGGTTCGTGCACTCGTTGAGAACGACGAGAACCCTGTAGTCAGCATCCACGACCACGGTTCTGCTGGTCACTTGAACTGTCTCTCTGAGTTGGTAGAAGAGTGCGGTGGCGAAATCGACATGGCTAAGTTGCCTATCGGTGACAAGACCTTGAGCGCTAAGGAAATCATCGCCAACGAGAGTCAGGAGCGTATGGGCTTGCTCATCGACGAAAAATATATTGAAGAGGTACAGAAGATTGCCGACCGTGAGCGTGCTCCAATGTACGTGGTAGGTGAGACTACTGGCGATGCTCACTTCAGCTTCAAGCAGGCTGACGGTGTGAAGCCATTCGACCTCGACGTGGCTCAGATGTTCGGTCATACTCCTAAGACTGTCATGGTGGATGAGACCGTAGAGCGTAAATATGAAGATGTAACTTACTCTGCCGACAACCTCGACGAGTACTTGCAGCGTGTTCTCCAGATGGAGGCTGTAGCTTGTAAGGACTGGTTGACCAACAAGGTGGACCGTTCCGTAACTGGTAAGATTGCCCGTCAGCAGTGCCAGGGTCAGATTCAGTTGCCACTCTCCGACTGTGGTGTTGTAGCACTCGACTATCGTGGCGAGAAGGGTATCGTAACTGCTATGGGTCATGCTCCTCAGGCTGGTTTGGCTGATCCTAAGGCTGGTTCTGTACTCTCTGTAGCAGAGTCATTGACCAATATCGTTTGGGCTCCTTTGGCAGATGGTATGGACAGCATCAGCCTCTCTGCTAACTGGATGTGGCCTTGCCGCAGCCAGAAGGGTGAGGATGCTCGTTTGTACGAGGGCGTGAAGGCTTTGTCAGACTTCTGCTGTGCCATCCACGTGAACGTACCAACAGGTAAGGACTCTCTCTCATTGACCCAGCAGTATCCTAACGGTGAGAAGATCATCGCTCCAGGTACCGTCATCGTAAGTGCTGGTGGTGAGGTTTCTGATGTCAAGAAGGTGGTTAGTCCTGTTCTCGTCAACGACAAGAACTCAAGCCTCTATCATATCGACTTCAGCTTCGACGAGCAGCGTCTCGGTGGTTCTGCCTTCGCTCAGAGCTTGGGCAAGGTGGGCAGCGATGTTCCTACCGTAAAGAACCCAGAGTACTTCGTTGACTGCTTCAACGCTGTACAGGAACTCATCAACCGCGGTTGGGTAATGGCTGGTCACGATATCAGTGCCGGTGGTTTGATTACTACTCTCCTCGAGATGACATTTGCCAACGTAGAGGGTGGTATGAAGATCAACCTCCACGACATCGCTGATGCTGACATCATCAAGACTCTCTTCGCTGAGAACCCAGGTGTTGTTATTCAGGTAAGCGATGCTCACAAGGACGAGTTGAAGGCATTCTTCGATGAGAACGGTATCGGCTATGCTAAGATTGGTTATCCTGCTCCTGAGCTCCGCAAGATCATCATCAAGAAGGAAGGCTTCGAGCACGAGTTTGATATCGACGCTTTGCGCGACGACTGGTATAAGACATCTTACCTCCTCGACCGCAAGCAGAGCATGAATGGTATGGCTAAGAAGCGCTACACCAACTATAAGAAGCAGCCTATCGAGATGAACTTCGGCTACGGCTTCAAGGGCACTCTCGCAAGCTATGGCCTCGACGCTAACCGTCGCACTCCATCAGGCATCAAGGCAGCTATCATCCGTGAGAAGGGTACTAATGGTGAGCGTGAAATGGCTTACTCTATGTATCTCGCTGGCTTCGACGTGAAGGACGTAATGATGACCGACTTGATTTCTGGTCGTGAAACTTTGGAGGATGTGAACTTCATCGTATTCTGCGGTGGTTTCTCTAACTCCGACGTTCTCGGTTCTGCCAAGGGTTGGGCTGGTGCATTCCTCTACAATCCTAAGGCTAAGGAGGCACTCGACAAGTTCTATGCTCGTGAGGATACCCTTTCACTCGGTATCTGCAACGGATGTCAGTTGATGGTTGAGTTGAACCTCATCAATCCTGAGCACAAGCATCGTTCACACCTCTGCCACAATACTTCCAAGAAGTTTGAGAGCACCTTCCTCGGTCTGACTATTCCTCAGAACGAAAGTGTGATGTTTGGTAGCCTCAGCGGTGACAAGCTTGGTATCTGGGTAGCTCACGGTGAGGGTCGTTTCTACTTGCCAGAGCCAGAGGATCACTACAATGTGATTGCGAAGTACAACTATGCTGAGTATCCAGGCAATCCAAACGGCAGTGACTACAACGTAGCAGGTATCTGCTCTGCAGATGGCCGCCACTTGGCTATGATGCCACACTTGGAGCGTGCTATCTTCCCATGGCAGAACGCTTGGTATCCAGCTGATCGCCGCAACGACGAGGTAACTCCTTGGATTGAGGCATTTGTCAATGCACGTCAGTGGATTGAAGAAAGAGCTTTTAAAAAGTAAAAAAGTAAAAAGGTAAACAATGAATAATAGCGTAAGTTATCTTACATTATTCAAAACATTTATGAAGATTGGCATAGTCACCTTTGGGGGTGGCTATGCCATGATTCCTATTATAGAATCCGAAGTCGTCGATAAGCATCATTGGATGACGAAGGAGGAATTTTTAGATGCCATCGCTACTACCCAGGTTTGTCCGGGCGCCTTGGCCATCAACATGAGTTCCCTGCTCGGATATAAGTTGGCAAAGACACCGGGAGCCATTGTCTGCACCCTCGGCGCTTCGTTGCCTTCCTTCCTTATTATATTAGCGATTGCTATGTTTTTCCATCAGTTTGAGGACAACAAGGTGGTTGCGGCGATGTTTGCAGGTATCCGTCCTGCCGTCGTGGCTCTGATAGCTGTTCCTACCTTTTCATTGGCCAAGAGTGCCCACATCTCGTTCGTCAACTGCTGGGTTCCTATCTTATCTGCCCTCCTGATATGGCTGATGGGCGTCAACCCTATCTGGGTAATTATCGTAGCTGCCTTAGGTGGATACGTCTATGGACAGTTTATCCAACCGACGGAGTAATTAAAAAATGGTATCTTTTTTATTCCACAAACAAAGCGAACGAAAAACTCCACCAACTTGGTGGAGAATTACAAAACTCTGATAATAAACTAAATACGAAGCTGCAACAACTTGGTGCAGAAATTCAAGAAACCGAACATTCCCCAAAAATGGGAGTTGCCTCTTATGACAAGGTACGTATCAAGAAAATACGTGAAGCTCTCCCTTCAGAAGAGGATTTAAGTCGCCAGCTTCAACTATTCGAAAATAAAAGAAAGTAAAAAATATACTAACAGATACCATGCCAATAAACAAGGAAAGAGCTATGCTCTCCAGCTTTGTGATGTAATTCTATGGTACAAGAACTACATTGACAAACATAATGATGAAGAAATCAATGCTCTGAATTGGACTATTAAAGATACTGCTAAATTTAAAAAACATTCTTACAACTTTTTTCCAGGTTTTCGGATACTTATTTGCAACTTTTTTCCAGCTTTTCAGGCTTTAAGTTGCAACTTTTTTCCAGCTTTTCACGTGCAAATTTACAACTTTTTTCCAATAACAGCAAGGAAATTACACTTATTTATCAAAAAGAGCGTAAAGTTTTTTAAAATAATTTGGCGGTAATCAAGAAAATCAGTACATTTGCAATTAAAAAAAGAATAAACTATGATATTTCTTCAACTTTTCATCGTATTCTTTCAGATAGGCATCTTCGGATTCGGAGGTGGCTACTCCATGATTTCCCTGATTCAGGGACAGGTGGTTACGCAGTATCATTGGATGACGATGCAAGAGTTTACCGATGTGGTGGCCATCTCGCAGATGACACCGGGACCTATCGGCATCAACTCTGCTACCTATTGCGGCTATACCGCTGTGCACAATGCAGGCATGGGCGGCATGATGGCCATACTCGGAAGTGCCGTGGCAACCTTTGCCCTGGTTCTCCCCTCTTTGATTTTGATGATTCTTATCAGCAAAATGCTGTATAAATATATGAACACATCGATGGTGCAGAGCATCTTCATCGGTTTGCGCCCATGCATCGTGGGCCTGGTAGGCGCCGCAGCCCTGCTCCTGATGACTCCAGAAAATTTCTCTACTCCAGAGAATCCCTGGCATTTCTACATCTCCATCGCCCTCTTCTTTGCCACCTTTATCGGCGTGAAGGTAATGAAGATCAATCCGATAAGAATGATACTCTACTCAGCTTTCGCCGGACTGGTATTACTATATTAAACAAAATCTTACTATGTTATTTGACAGTAATAAATAAAAGTCGAAAATTTGAAAAGCGAAACGGAGAAAACCCATCACCCTTCATCATACCAACATAATCATCTGATATACAAGTGATTACAAACAAAATAACTAAAAATCACCCTTCACCACCCTTCATCGGCCTTCACCTCAAGATGAATCGTCTATGAAGCCTAAGGCTGTCGTCTATGAAGGCAAGTTATAGTCTTAATAGACGACTGGATGGAGTCATAAGAGGGGCTAAATCAAGAAAAAGATGAAGGGTGGTGAAGGGTTGAACTTTACCCTTCACCCTCAAAACCCCTGTGTTTATCGGCATTCCAGACGAAAAGGTGAAGGGTGAAGAGTAAAATCGCAAGCGAACAGAACGACAAATAAGAAGTGGCTACTATTTCAGTTTTATAAAATTGAAGGTGGCTACCTTTCTATTTTGTAAAGTGCCTAAGGAAGGGCACTATTGTGCCAAGGTAAAGGCAACATTGTGCTCGGGTAAGAGCACATTTGTGCCCCCGATAAGCACAAGGGGGACGCAAGTAAGACACCACCCGTAAACCCGAAACACAGATTCCGATCTTTCAGAGATACGAGTCGCAAACAAGTCTTTTGTACTTAGGAAATAAGATTTTTTTCGCTTTGCAAGCAAAAATCCCACAAAATTCTACGGGTAAAAGATTTGAAGAATAAACACTATTTTCTTTTGTTTTTTACAAGATTATTTGTAATTTTAGTCTTTAATTATACCATAAAAAGGTGGATTTTCAGCAGAAAATCCACCTTTTACACTATATTTCGCTTTTTGTCCACCCCATTTTTGCCATTTCTTTGTAATTTTGCAACTGTAATTAAATAAAACGGAAATAAAAAACCTAAGAATAAACAATGAACAAGAAACAGATTTTACTTTCTGCATTGCTCGCCTCAACCATGGCTGCCAATGCCCAAGTTACCATCAATGTGGATGCCTCTAATCCAGGCATCAAGGTTTCACCTAATTTATATGGTATCTTCTTCGAGGACATCAACCATGCTGCTGACGGCGGTCTCTATGCCGAACTCATCAGCAACCGATCATTCGAGGATTCGGAAAAGGATATTCCTACTTGGAAAACTGCCGCTCAGGAAGGTGCTAAAATCAATGCGCAACTTATCAACAAGGACTTGCTCAACAAAGCTCAGGGTAAGGCACTCCAATTGACCATCGCTGCCAAACCTGCTGCTACAGCTTCTATCATCAACGAGGGTTTCTGGGGCATCAATGCTGTTCAAGGCAGAACCTACAAACTCTCTTTCTGGGCGAAAGGTAGCTACAAGGGCGGATTGAAGGCTCGCCTCACCAACGCCAAGGGCGATAAGGTGTATGCAGAAACCGCTCTCAATGCCAAAGTGGGCAAGAAGTGGACTAAATATACGGCTGAGTTGACCGCCAACGGAAACGATGCAAAGGCTCAGTTTGAACTTGTTGCTAATGGCAAGGGAACCATCGTTCTGGATGTAGTAAGCCTCTTCCCTCCTACTTTCAAGAATCGCGAGAATGGCTTGCGTCCTGACTTGGCGCAGCTTCTCTATAATATCCATCCTAAGTTCGTCCGCTTCCCTGGCGGTTGCTACGTAGAGGGACAGGAATCTCCGGAGAATGCTTTCCACTGGGAGAAGACCATCGGTCCTATCGAGGAACGTCCTGGACATAAGAACGTGAACTGGCGTTACCGTACCAGCGACGGTATGGGATTTGATGAGTATCTGCAGTTGGCTGAGGATTTGAATGCCAAGCCACTCTATGTGGTGAATGTTGGTTTGTGGCACGGCGGTATGACTCCGGTAGATAGCATCCAGCCTTGGATTGACGAGTGCATGAATGCCCTGGAGTATGCCAATGGTCCTGTTACCTCTAAATATGGTGCGCTCCGTGCCAAGAATGGGCATCCAGAGCCATACAATATCGAGTACCTGGAGATTGGTAATGAGAATAACCAGCCAAACCCTCGCCAGCAGAGCGATCATTACTACGAGCGCTTCAAGAAATTCAAGGATGCCGTATTGGCAAAATATCCTAAGATGCACCTCATCGGTAACGTGGTAGCCTGGGGCGATGACAATCCTAAGTGGCACAGCGATGAGAGCGTTGAACTCCTTGATGAGCATTACTACAGAAATCCAGCCTGGTTTGCAGAAAACTTCAACAAGTATGATAACTACGACCGCAAGGGCAGCGAGATTTATGTAGGCGAATATGCCGTAACCCAGGGCTTCGGCAATATGGGTTCACTCGATGCAGCACTCGGTGAGGCTGTCTATATGATGGGCATCGAGAACAATTCCGACATCGTGACCATGGCATCCTACGCTCCTATCTTCGCCAATCTCAACAACCGTATGTGGGCACCGGATATGATTCAATATACCTCTGATAAGGTATTCGGAACTCCATCCTACTACGTTCAGAACGTAATGGCGAACAACATCGGTACCCGTGTATTGAAGGTGAACCAGGAGAATCCATACAAGTATGATCAGGCTCGTGTAAAGCCAGCCATCTGCCGTGTAGGTATGGGAACATGGGCTACTCAGGTGTCATTTGAAGACAAGGGCTATAGCGATGAGAACGGAAAGGCACTGCCGATGACACTGCAGGAATTGCCTACAGATGTTCACGGTCAATGGAAGACAGAAGGCAACATCATCAAGCAGACCAGCAACGGAGAGAGCTGCATCCGTCTGAACCCAGGCGAAATTACCAGCAATGGTTATATATATAAGGTACGCGCGAAGAAGGATGCCGGCAACGAAGGTTTCCTCATCGTCTTCAACTACGTGGATAAGAACAACTACTGCTGGTTGAACCTCGGTGGCTGGAACAATACCCAGCACGGTGTGGAGTCTATCGTGAATGGCGCCAAGAGTCAGATTGCTACCTGCCCAGGCAAGATTGAAACCGGCAAGTGGTACGATATCGAGCTGAAAGTAGTAGGCGACAGCATCTTCGCCAAGTTGGATGGCAAGGAGGTATTCGCTACCAAGTTGAAGGCAAACACCCTTCCTGGCATTTTCTCTACAGCAACGCTTGATGAGCAGACGGGTGAGGTAATCCTGAAGATTGCCAACACAAGCTCCGAGCATACAACAGCGAAGATCAATCTTCAGGGCAAGGAGATCAAGAATGGCAAACTCATCCGCCTTTCTGCCAAGAATGGTCTGGAGGAGAATACCATCGACAATCCTACCAACATCTATCCTGTAGAGAACTACGTGACTACAGAGAAGAATGGTGCTACGGTAGAGATTCCAGCCAACTCGCTGAATATCATCAGATTGAAATAAAAGAAAGATATTGAGTTTAAGTTTAAATTTACATGTAGAAAATAGTTGATAAATTTAAAATTAGTTAGTTAAAAACAGTTTGGGCGGCAACCTGCGTGATGCAGATTGTCGCCCTTTTTAGGTTTTGGTTTCAGTTTACTGTTGGCTTTGGTTTTATTATGTTTAGTTTATGATTCCTTATTACTCTAAAGTCAGCCAGCCATTTTCCGTCCAGTTAATCTTCTTCTGAACCAGGATGCTGGCGCCATTTTTTGCAATACTGTAACCATGACAGAAGAAGAAGTCGCCATCGGGAAAGGAGTAGGCAGAACAATGGCCCATCGCCTCAAATTCCTTCTTATCGCCTTCAAGAATCAACGTGCCACCACCATTGCGCATATCCTTACCATTCTTATCAAGATAAGGACCAGCAACATTCTTGCTTCTTCCTACTGCCACACGATAGTTGCTCTTGATGCCACGACAGCAGTAATCCCAACTCACGAAGAGATAGTAATAATCACCATGCTTCATGATGAAAGGAGCCTCTATGGCATTGGTGCCGGCAAACTTAGAGGTAGGGTTTAGTTCTGCAGAAGCATCGCCAAAAGCATGACGGCGGGCGATGGTCTGAGGCTTAGCGCCCTTCTTCACATGCATCGTCTTCTTATCGAGCTTAACCAACTGGATTCCATCCCAAAAAGACCCCCAAGCCATCCAAGGATTTCCCTTATCGTCTATCACAAAATTTGGATCAATAGCATTCCAGTTATCCCGTTTGCCTTCCGATGCGAGAATACAGCCTTCGTCCTTCCAACCATTCATATTCGCAAGCGAAGTATTACTGAGCAAGCCTATAGCTGAAGTATTCTTTCCAAAAGTAGAACAAGAATAGGCAAGATACCATTTATTCCTATAGTGGATAACATCCGGTGCCCAGATATGAGTATGAAAACCGGGCACACTATCATGAGTCCAGGCTGGTATCTCATGGTTCTTCAACACTCCCTCCCTGCACAATGTCCAATGCTTACGGTCGGCAGAAGTCATCTGCGAAATACCGTGACCAGTACTGTAAAGATAGTATTTCCCATTTTCATACGCCAGCACTGGGTCGTGAACGAAAGGAGAATCTACGACAACCTGATCCGGATGGATTTGCTGCGCCTTGGCTTCTCCTACTCTATTTACAGCAGGAGCAGCAATGATGATTGCTGCTCCCAATAGTATATCAGATATATTCATATGATTATACCTTATTATATATAAGCGAAATGATATATAGGCGAATTACCTATTTATAAATTTCTTGCCATTCACAATCACTACACCCTTGTAGTTCTTATCTACCTGCTGACCAGCCAGGTTGTACCATTTGCCATCAGTCTGCTTCTTCTGAATGATGATAGGAGCCTCTATGCCTGTAGCAATGCTGGAACCATCAATATAGGAATTCTCACCTGTAAAGAAGAGATTGAGCTTGGCTGGTTTCTCGTTGATGGTCTTGGTATAGGAATAATTATAAACCTTCTTGGTTTTCGTGGTGATAACTGCAGTCATCTTGAAAGCGCCTGTAGCTTCATATTCCACGGTCATATCAACCAAAGAACCATTCATATCCTGCACAAATGTTGACCAAGCGTAATTATTGGTGCAGCCAGTATTATTAGCTGCAATATTCTCCCAATTGTCATTGCGCAACATCACATACTCCTTATAACCAGCTGTATTATGAGCCACATTGGAAACACCCAATACCCAACTCTTAAAATTAGCTGTACCTGCAGTATAGTTATAGAACTTGAATTGTGCTTTCTTACCAGCTTTTAGCGTATATTCCTGACTATAGTTGGTATTATAAGCATTCGTTGTATTCTTTTGTGCAGATACCGGATAATAGATAGGAGTTGTTTCCTCTGCAGCCTTATTCACCGTGAGATTGTACTCCTTCGTATAACTGTAATCGCCGCAGCTGATGGTCAATGTCATCACAACATGACCATTCTTATAGACAACTCCACCAGGGGACATAACGCTTATATCGCTGGACTTCCAGGAAATCTTTGCTCCCATCAGTCCCTTGGTAGGCATCGTCTGACTGCAATTGATAGTAGCTCCATCTGCGAAAGGTACAACTATATGATCTTTAGTATAAGCGATGGAAACTTCCGGTTTTGCCTTGACTGCCCAGATTTCCTGCTGGTATGTAAAATTATTCTGTCCTATAGCAAGACTACCACTGGAAGAAGAAAGCGCAGCTATACTCAGCGTCTTGACATTCGTATAATCAACGCTTTGCTCTACTAAGACACCCCGATAAGTTACGCCACCGATTTCCAAATGGATATAGTCAGTTCCTGCGGTACGGCTCCAGGTACCGGATAAACTACCGGTAATCTTTCCATCAGCAGTCAACTGGATATTCACT
The DNA here is from genome assembly GCF_004535825.1 of Segatella hominis. GTDB lineage: Bacteria > Bacteroidota > Bacteroidia > Bacteroidales > Bacteroidaceae > Prevotella > Prevotella hominis. Next base: position 20,121 of record NZ_SGVY01000025.1, read on the forward strand.
GGCTTTTGATAAGCCTTGGAAGCTGCACTCTGATTATATTTGTGGCGAATGAACTGATATACACCCGGAATATCATCGTCGGCAACAGACGCCTTGGTTGCAATATCCTGATTGGTAACTTTCTCACCATTAAACTCGAATGGAGCAGCCATCAACCAGCCTTCATCATTCAGGAACAACTGGTGTACTCGTACCTGATGACCTATACTTCCATCGTTGAACTTGGTATGATAAACCACAAAAGAACGACCTTCCTTATCGGTAAAGGCGGAATTATGTCCCTGTGCAATCTCTGCAACAGGCATTGTATCCCACTGATAACCACCCATGAGCAGCACACCGCGATTGTCGCCAGCGTTGGAATCATAGTTCTTCACAGCTCTGTCATATATGGCAGTTGTTCCCCAACAATCCTTATAAGGACCTGTAGGTTTGTCTGCACGGAAAATACGCATCTGATAACCGCCATCTGGTGCAAAACCACCATAGCTCATAAAGAGAAACCAATACTTGCCAATCTTCTCTATATAGCTTGCTTCGCCTGATACATAGTGTCCACCAGCAATCTTCTTGCCGAAATATGGGTCACTGGTACAGTTGGCTGCAGCAGCTCCCGGTTGAGTCTTCACACCATTTACCTCATAATCATAGGTATATTCATAGTCACGAAGACCATTTTCCTCATTCAGTTTCAGCATGAAGATACCACCCGACCAGGAACCATATCCCATCCACAGATTACCCTCATCATCATAGAACACACAAGGGTCTATACAGTTAGGCCAGTAACTTCCCCAACTGCCCCCCACATTATAACGCTGCGGCAGAGTCGTTTCTCCTGTTGCAATCTCCAAGTCAGTATGCTTCCAGTCTTCTGCAGCAGCAAAACCATTATGCTCAAAAGTTCCCTGAAAACCTGAGAAAACGACAGGACCCTGATAAGTCCATGGACCTTCTGGACTTTTGGCAGTAAGACAAACAATGGAAGATCCCCAGTGGTCGCCATTCAAACTCATATACATACACCATTTCCTCATCTTTTTATTGTAGATGACATCTGGTGCCCACTGATTGCCTTGCACAGTATAATCTTTATATTGCCATTGGTGCGCATCAAAGTTACCGAAATCTACTTCCTTGCCCTGATAGTTTTTTACCTTCTTGATGACATGAAGCGAATAAGCATTCTTGTAATTGACAGTTCCACCAGAAGGACCGGCAAAGAGACTATTGTTGGCATCCGTACTCTCCTCACCAACCCTGAATGTAGTCCAACTGCGATAGTTGCGAGACGAATAGGTTTTTCCACGACCCAGATGCGAACCATAGACATAATACACTGGGGAAGTTTTAGAGGTAAAAGTATCTACAACAATAGAAGGATCGTGAACAGAAATACGACCGCTATAGGTACGGTTCTTATACAGATTCTGAAGTTCAGAATCTGTAAGTTGAGTCTGTGCCATTGCCGAGAAAGACAAAAGACAGAGCGTTGATAGGAAAAGTTTCTTCATATCTGTTTCTTAAGTTTAATTATTTACGATTTGTTTTTACAGACGCAAAGTTACTAATTACAAAGCAACCGAAGGTGGACAAAAGAGAATAATAGGTGGACAACTGACACCCTACTTCCGTTTTTCTCCCTAAAAACAGCCTTAGACAAAAGAATTCTTCTTCAATAAACAGCCTTAGCCTTACGGAATCTCCTTCAAGAAGCGAAAAGCCAATACTTTATACTTTACGAAATCTCCTCCTTGAAACTCGAAGGAGCCATTCCATACTGCTTGGTAAAGCAACGGGTAAAATACTTTGGATCATTGAAACCCACACGATAAGCAATCTCTGTGATATTACGGTTTGCCACATTGTCGGTAATCATTTTTCTGGCAATATCCAAGCGGTAATTGCGGATAAACTGAGAGGTAGGGAGTCCTGTCTCAGCATTCAGTTTCTTGCTGAGCACACTGCGATTCATTCCCAAGGCATCAGCCAACTCCTGGACACCAAACTCAGAATCATGGAAATTCTTCTCCATGATACTCATCACTTCATCCATGAAAGGTATGGAATTTTTCTCTACCGCCTCCTTGTCTGCTAAAACCGTCTTGTCCTGACTTTCCTGATAGCGTCGCTGATTTTCCAGAATCGCCTGAATACGGTTCTGCAACTTACCCGGCTCATCACTTTCCTTCAGAGCCGCCTCTATCGGACGGTAAAGTGCCTCTACTTCCTGTTCACGCATCTTTTCCAGGCGGCGCATATAGAGATACTGTACGGCGGCAATGATACCTATCAGGATGATAGATACAAACCACCAACTCTTCCAGAAATAAGGGGTTACACTCACCTCGATGCTCGCCACCTGTTCCTGGGAGGAAGCAATGGAAGGAGCATACTTCACCTCAAACTCATAGTCGCCAGCTGGCAAGGTGGAATAGCGTACACTGTGCTGCCCTGGCTGAAGTTGTACCCAGTCATTCTCATATCCTTTCATCCTACAGAGATAGACTCCCTGTGTCTCACTACCATAATTGAGCGCAGAGAAATGAATGGTAAATGACTTATCACTCTCATGCAAGCGGATTTTCTTGGCTAAGGAAATATCCTCATCCAGATATTTGCTGCCAGCAAGAACAGGTTGGTTATCTACGAAAAGTTCAGTAAAGCGCAGATTCTTCTGAGTATAGGAATTATGATTGAACCCCTTGACTGCCATCATTCCACAGTCCGTTCCTAAATAGATGACTCCAGAACGTGAACGGATGGCACCATTAAAATAGAACTGCGCACTCAGCAAACCATCATTCTTATAGAAACTACTGAATGTCTCGGTCTTTGGATTAAACACAGAAAGTCCATGATCAGTAGCTATCCAGAGCATCCCCTGCTGATCTTCCACGATTCCCTTTACAGTATTATTCGCCAAACCATTGGACATCGTAAAAGACCTGATTTCCTGTTTTCCAGACTGATTTGTGGAAAGACTGTACATTCCATATCCATTACTACCCATCCAAATCTTGCCATCATGAGTCTGGCAGAAAGAGAGTATTTTATCAATAACCCCACTCTCTGGATTATCCAACTTATAAGGGTGTCGCTTAACTGCAAAAAAGCGCTTACCTGAATGGCGGGATTTCAAATCCACCTCCAGATATCCTCTAATTTCTCCCATCAAAAGACGTCCATCCTGGGTAATCAGACTGCCGATACATCCAGGCACCGACAAAGCCTCTGGGAATGGAATTTCCAATTGCTTACGTTTCAAATCATAAAAGAACAGACCGACATTGGTTCCAATCCACATACCATCATTCCGCCCATCGTAAGCCAAAGCACCCACGAAATAAAGCAAATCGTGGTATTTTCCTTCTGTCAGGATACGGGAAATCTGTCCTGGATGCTGAAGATTCATGACAGCCAAACCTGATCCCCATGTACCAATCCAGAGATTTCCCTTGGAGTCGGCAGTGAGAGCAGATACACTGTTGTGCGGCAAACCGGAATTGGCTGTCGTATAATGGATAAAATGGTCGGAATGGGGCATCAGACAATTGAGACCGCCCTCGACCGTTCCTGCATAGAGCGTACCATCAGGCGCCGAATACATGGCATTGACAGCATTGGGGGAAAGACTGCCTGGATGATCAGGGTCATGACGATAGAATTCCAACTGAAGCTGGCGTGGCATCAATTTGGTAATACCACCCGCCTCCGTGCCGACCCAAATCTGTCCGTCTCGGGAAAAAAGAGAATTAACAAAGTTACTGCTCAAGGGATTGACAGGACTGCTGATATTCCAATGCTCTATTTCCTGCGTCTTATCATCAAGAATATCTACACCGCAGAGAGAGCCCACTAAAAGTTTGCCTTCCGGAGAAATCGCCAGACTTGTTACAACCTCATGCTGCAGGGAATGGCGGGTATCAGCAGAACAATGATACACTTGCTTATTACTATTGAACAAACCCTTATTGGTAGCCAGCCAGATTTTTTGATGATAATAAATCACAGCACCGGCAAAGTTATTACCCAACGGAGCAAATTGAGAAGTTAAATCTCTGGCTAACAGGCGGTTATTCTTCACATAAAACTCACTAACTTTACCCTCATTGCAGATAACGACAGTTCCCTTGCCATACACATCACATAGCCCTAAATCTGGTGCATTGAAAGGACAAGAAGCAAACAGGATGCTGTTGATCTCCCCCTTCTCATTGAAGGCAAAACGATAAATTCCTACCTGAGAAAGCATCCACATATTACCTTTTGAATCGCAATACATACGGGTACAGAATTGCTTGAGTGCCTTAGAGAGCTTTTGAGCAAGTGCCTCATTCTCACAAGGTGGAACTATAGCCTGCATGGTCTTGAGGTCTAAAACTTGCGGACCTTCCTCGAAGGCTATCCACAAGCGCCGAAACGAGTCTTCATATACATTCCTGCAATTATTGCTTCTCAACTGCACACCGATAGCCCCTAATCCAAAATTCAGAAAATCATATCCGTCATAGCGCACCAGACCGCCTCCATGTGTGCTAATCCACATATAACCATAAGAATCCTGAAAAATATCATCGGCAAAATTGTTGGGCATTCCTGATGCCATGTTGAGATAACTGGCATGATAACGATTAGGAAGGCTACCCTGAGCAAAGATGCCCAAGTTAACTATCAGAACCATTATCAATATAAACAAGTATCTCACCATATTCATTATATTCAATGCAAAAATACAAAGAATATTTGAAAAGAAAGAATTTTTAGAAAAAAAACGTCCCAATAAGCCAATCACGGCTTACTGGGACATCAATCAAAGTAATGAATATATATGTTTGATATTCAAATCAGAAATAATAAAATTCAAATCAGATATTTAGAACTCGAGCACCATTGTCTGGCGTGGACGAAGCTTCACGTTCTTATCGATAAGGACAGTACGACCATTGGTTACATCTGTAGCCTTTGCCGCATTGCCGATAATCTCTGCATAACGGCTCACATTGAGTTCGTTGGCTTCATTCTTACCATTGATGATGGTCATCACATTCTTACCCTTGTATTGACGGGCAATAACATAAACACCATTCTGAGGACAGAACTGGGTCTGCTTTCCCTTAGTAATTACCTCATTCCCCTGACGCCAATGCAAGAGATTGCTCAACCAGTTGAACATCTGGTTTTCAGCATTCGTTCTTCCTTCTGCTGTGAAAGCATTATGCTGATCACCAGTCCATCCACCAGGGAAGTCCTTACGAACATTACCATCGGTAACACTCTTAGTACCATTCATCAGAACCTCAGTACCATAATAGAGTTGAGGAGTACGGTTGACTGTCAGAAGAAGTGCCAACGCCTGCTTCAAAGCTAATGAGTCTTTTCCTTCACCCAAGAATCGGTCGGTATCATGATTTTCCACAAATGCCATCACACTCTTTGGATTAGGATAGAGATAATCGTAGCAGAATACATTGTAGATACGATTCATTCCATTCCACCAATCATCCGTCTCTTCCTTCTTGGCACTATTGATACGGTCGTAGAAGGCAAAGTCCATGACAGTCTTCAGATAACTGTTTTTCTCTGACAGTTTGCTGTCTTTCTGCCAAGCAGCCGTATAAGCAGGCTCTGTTACCCAAGTTTCACCTACGGTATTAAAGTTAGGATATTCCTGATCCAGCGTCTTCATCCACAAAGCCATGGCATCACGGTCTGCGTATGGATAAGTATCCATGCGAATACCATCTATACCCACTGTTTCAATCCACCACTCGCTGTTTTGTATAAGGTATTTGATGACATGTGGGTTGCGCTGATTCAAATCTGGCATAGAAGGCACAAACCAGCCATCTACAGTCTCCTTAAAGTCAACTTTGCTGGCATACGGATCCAAAACCGGAGTCAACTTATAGCTGGTCTGCTTATACATATCATTCACAGTGCGTGCACCATCTACAGTACCTATCTTTTTCAGATGTTCAGGAGTCTGGTATTCAGGAAGCAACCACTCTGGAGCATTAAACCAGTCTTTGGATGGCATATCAGCTACCCAAGGATGCTCAAAACCGCAATGGTTGAAAATCATATCCATCACCACCTTCAATCCCTTCTGGTGAGCCTCATCAATCAACTTTTTGTATTCAGCATTGGTACCAAAACGAGGATCTACACGATAGTAATTGGTAGTAGCATAACCATGATAAGTACTGTTCTTGCCATCATTAGGGCTATCATTCTCCAATACTGGAGTAAACCATAATGCGGTAACACCCAGTTGGTTGAAATAATCCAAATGCTGGCGGATACCTTCCAGGTCACCACCATGACGAAGACTTGGTGCCTTACGGTCGCAAGTCTTGTCTCTCATAGTCTTGAAAGCATCATTCTTAGGATTACCATTCGCAAAGCGGTCTGGCATCAACATATAGAGCACATCCTCATTGCTAAAGCCTATGCGCTTATCACCAGCCATTTCACGGTTTTTCAGTTGGTACTTCACCTTCTTGACAGACTTACCCTGCTTGAATTTCAAGGTCATTTCTCCCGCCTTTGCACCCTCTAAGTTGAGATAAACCAAGAGATAGTTAGGAGATTCGAGTTTTGCGACAGAATCGACGCGAACGCCAGGATAATCAATCTCAACATCCGCATTTCGCACGTCTTTACCATACACCATCAACTGGAGAGAAGCATCCTTCATACCTACATACCAGTCTGTTGGTTCAATGCGATCAACAGAGACCGCTGCATTCATGCTCATTGTACCCATAAGCAACATTAACGATACAAATATTTTTCTCATTTTCTTATAGATTAAGTCAATAGTAAAATTATATTTTATAATGAATTTTTCCTGATGATATCTTGAATCATTGCCAACTTTCATGCTTATTTAGCATAAAGAATCAAAGCAGACTGTGCATCTACCAAGACCTCCTTACCACTAACAGGCATACCGATACCCTCCTCATTGATGACACCATTGCAACAAGCCACATGATATTCACCCTCAGGAATAGCGACAGACTTTGCCTCACGGTTTGCATTCAAGATGACAATAATATTCTTCCAAGCGTCTATGCCTGCTAAGTTCTTGAGCATGAAAGCCACAAGGCAGCCCTCATTCTTCACCTGATTAACAGCATCAGGACTGACAGTTGGCAAGAACTCCAGGTGCTCACGAACCTTTTCTGCAGTAGCCAAACGGAATGCAGGATGATTCTTACGCAATTGGATTAAATTGCGATAATACTCAAAAACCTGTGGATATTTCTTGAGATGATCCCAGTTGAACTGATTGATGCTATCAGGAGAATTAAAACTGTTGTGAACACCCTTCTTGTCGCGCAACATTTCCTCTCCTGCCAAGATAAACGGTACACCCTGAGAAGTGAAAACTGCAGTCTGACCCAGCAAATCCAAGCGGATTAATTCAGCCAAACGATCACTTTCAGAAACAGACGGATCCTTCAAGCCAGGAATACTTGCCTTCAAACGATCTACCAGACACATATCATCATGGCAACTAACATAGCTAATCTGCTGAGTAGGATTGTTAGTCCAAGGTTTCTTGTCGTAATTTACCTTATTCATATCCACCTGTGGATGGGCAATACCACCAACGATACCAAACTTCAGGCTCTCCTCCTCTCCAGGAATACCAGCCAACAAGGCGCCCTTGGTATCATCAGAGAAAGGACCACGAAGAGCATCACGCATATCATCGCTAAAAGCACCGATGCCATGAAGTTGTGGCGTATTAGCCTTCACTGCCAACTTCTCTGTAGGATAAGCACAGCTTCCTGCGCTCCATCCTTCACCATATATATAAATAGAAGGATCTATCTCGTCAACAGCCGCACGAATCTGATTCATCGTCTCGATATCATGCACGCCCATCAGGTCGAAACGGAAACCATCAATATGATATTCATTCACCCAATATTTCACGCTCTCTATCATAAACTCACGCATCAATGGTCTTTCAGATGCAGTCTCATTGCCACAACCAGAACCATCAGAATACTTACCATCCACAGTCTTGCGATAATAATAGTCTGGATAAGTACGCTGGAAATTGCTGCCGTTGATGTCGAAAGTATGATTATATACAGCATCAAAAATCACACGGATGCCTGCCTTATGAAGTGCCTGCACCATCTGCTTGAATTCCTTGATACGGACTGCAGGGTTATATGGATCAGTAGCATAACTGCCTTCTGGTACATTATAATTCTTCGGATCATAGCCCCAGTTAAACTGTGGTTTGTCCAGTTTTGTTTCATCAACAGAAGCAAAATCAAAACAAGGCTGGAAGTGTATTGCATTGATACCCAACTTCTTAAGATATTCAATAGCTTTAGGTTCGGTAAGAGCAAGATACTTACCTTTATACTTCAAACTTGAGGTTGGAGAAATAGAAAAATCACGGAAATGCAACTCATAGATGATAAGATCAGCAGGTGATTTCAATGCAGGACGCACATCATTTTCCCAACCTTCAGGATTGGTCTGACTCAGATCGATGATGGCACCACGATTACCATTGACGCCAACAGCCTTGGCAAATGTACCCGGACATTCACCCTTTCCCATATCAAAAGTATAGAACTTTCCTTTCAAGTCACCCTTTACGGTAGCTTCCCATCGGTCCTTACCTACACTTTTCATCTTAACGGTTTTGATAGGTTTTCCCATAAAACCGTCTTTATAAATACGGATTTTTACACTCGGTTTTGCACTACTGGAAGAAACCTGAGGAGTCGCACCCGTTACACCATCTACTTCAACAGAAGCTGTAGGTGAATTCAAAGAGAAAGTAGTTTTATCCTTAGAATAGGACATTTCATTGAAAGCACCTTGTGCCATCAATGAATGGGGAACTAAAACAGCAGTCAAGGCTACTAAAAATTGATTTTTAATGCTCATACGGTTAAGTTTTTGCTAGATTGAGAGAAAATCCGAACAAGAATCATTCTCTATTTTATGTATAAATATAGACTTTCAGCTAAGCAATAGCTATTATACTATCATTTTTCTTGCATAAAACACCTATAAAAGCGTATTTTATGCAGAAATAGGCAGAACCAAACACGCTCATTTTTAGCGTATTTGATTCCACCTTGCCATTCGGTCGGAAATACAGAAAATACGGCGAATATAAAAGCACTGTTTTTTCATGAATTTCACAACCAAAGTACACCAGTTAAAATTTTAAAGTTTATTTTGCAAGCAATGAGATGGCAAAACCACCACCACGAGCTTCTTTAATCTTCAAAACATCACCCTTCTTCACAGTCTTGTGAATAATCTGATAAGACTTAGGGTTCTTTTCATAATCAGCATTCTTGCCATCCTGATAAATAGCGCAATCATACTTCTTGCCCTTATCGAGGAAGTCAAGCTTTACTACTGAAGTACGGGCAGCATCAGTCTTGCCACCAACAAACCAGTTGTTAGTACCCTTAGCCTTACGAGCAACAGTAATATACTTAGCAGGTTCAGCCTCCAAATACTTAGAATCATCCCAATCGCAAGCTACATCACGAATGAACTGGAAGGCATCATCATACTTCTCATAATGCTCAGGTAAGTCGGCAGCCATCTGCAAAGGACTGTACATCACGAGGTAAAGAGAAAGCTGACCGCAGAGAGTAGAATGCACATAACTCTGATTGTTACTCCACTCAGAAAGTTTAGTCTCGAAGATACCTGGAGTATAATCCATAGGACCACCCTGCAAACGGGTGAATGGCAACATCACGGTATGATAAGGAACAGAACCGCCAAATGCCTCATACTCAGTACCTCTTGCACTCTCATTACCCACCAGGTTAGGCCAGGTACGGCAGATACCAGTAGGACGGGTAGCCTCATGAGCGTTCACCATAATATGATGCTTAGCAGCAGTCTCGACGACACGCTGATAGTGATTATTCATCAACTGGCTGTAGTGATACTCACCTCTTGGAATGATGTCACCCACATAACCAGTCTTCACTGCATCATAACCATACTTGTTCATCAGATTGAAGGCATTTTCCAAATGACGCTCATAGTTGAGTGCTGCAGAAGAGGTCTCGTGGTGCATCATCAACTTAACACCCTTAGAGTGCGCATAATCATTGAGCATCTTGATATCGAAGTCAGGATAAGGAGTCACGAAATCAAAGACATCCAGTTTCTGATGACCGAACCAGTCTTCCCATCCTTCGTTCCAACCTTCAACCAATACTTCCTGCAAACCATTCTTTGCAGCAAAGTCAATATAGCACTTCACTTCCTCATTGGTAGCACCATGAGTACCATTAGGCTTACACTTGCTATAATCAGTAACACCCAGACGAACAGAAGGAAGATCATTCGTATAACTCCATGTCTTGGTACCTACAATCATGTTCCACCATACACCACAGTACTTGGTAGGGTGAATCCAGGAAGTATCCTCTATCTTACAAGGTTCATTGAGGTTCAATGTCAACTTGCAAGAAAGCATATCACGCGCATCATCACTCACGAGAACAGTACGCCAAGGTGTATTGAATGGAGTCTGGATAAAGCCCTTGCGACCTACAGCATCAGGAGTCAACCAAGACTCAAGCACGAGATTCTTCTCGTCGAGGTTGAGGTGCATGGTAGGATAATCCAGACAAGCAGCCTCATGGATATTGATATAAAGACCATCCTTTGTCTTCAACTGCAGGGAAGTCTGCACGCCCGTATCAGAGAAAACAGTAGTAGAAGAATTACTCTTATATTTCTCACGATTAGCAGCGATGATAGGACGGATACCAGTCAGCGGAGTGATGTTGTACTCATACTCCTGTGTATCATAATCACCTGGAATCCAGTATGCAGTATGATCACCAGCCATTGCAAACTGAGTGTGCTCCTCCTGAATCACGAAGTAATTCAAAGATTCCTGCTGAGGAAACTCATAGCGCAAGCCCATACCGTAATCATAGACACGGAAACGGATGGTAATGTTACGATTGGAAGAAGCCTGATTGAGGTTTACCTCCAACTCATTGTAATGATTGCGAATGGTGGAAGTTTCACCCCAGACAGGTTTCCAAGTCTCATCAAAAGTAGAAGTCTTGCTACCGGTCTCGGTAAAACCATCCATCAAATCCGTTTCTTCCATCCCCTTAGAGGCATGCTTATCCTTTGCTAACTCCAAACCGAGATGAGAAGGCTTACAGACAGTCTTGCCTTTGTAACTCATCTCATAAGTAGGCTGTCCATTACCTGTCAGGGAGAAGGTCAAAGACACATTCCCGTCTGGAGACTTGACGGTCTGAGCTGCTGCAAACATAGGGAGCAACAAGCCCATAAGTAAAACACTGATTTTCTTCATATTTATTGCTATTGTTTTCTACAGTGCAAAATTAGTAAAATCTTGGAAATACACCATATTATAATTTACAATAAATCAAAAAGGGGGTGTGCAAACGTTTGCACACCCCTCGTTCTTTTCCCAAAAAACTAACTAAAAACCATTCAATTCTAAGCAAAAGCTATTTCAAACTAACGAGAAACGTTTCAATGCTTTTAAAGAAATCTTAGTTTCTTCCAGCCTGTGAAATCATTTCTGTCAACTGATTCATGAAAGCAGCATCCTTTGCCAGATCCTCGATATTAAGGTGCATACGATAGCGCCAGTAATGCTTAGGATTAGCAGGGATATTGATACGCTCTGCATTCGCATCAGGCAAGCGGAGACTCTCGTCGATAGCAAGCCAATCCTGAATACTCAACACACAGAGCATAGAAGGAGAGGTCAGATGACGTGAGATAATATCCTTGGCAAGCCAACCTGGGAGCGGATGAGGAGCAGGACCCTGACGATAGAGCATCGTATTATAATACTCTTGAGTACGCTGGATATTCTCATCCCACCACTGACGGAGGGTAGGCATATCATGACTTGAAATGGTACAAACCGAGCGATAAGGATTACGGCTCAGATGGCCGAACTTCACAGAAGGATCCTTAGGCATGCTCTGCAGCTCCAGGCTCAAGATCTTCAACTCATTCATTACCCATGGCACACAATCAGGCACCATTCCGAGGTCTTCGGCACATACCAACATACGAGTAGCCTGAACCAACTTAGGCAATTTCTTCATCGCCTCACCATACCAATACTGGTTGTTGCGACGATAGAAGTAATCATTATAAAGACGATTGAACGCAGCCTTGTCGTTATCATAAAGTGACTCAAATATGAAATCAAACTGAGCCGAGATACGTGGGTGGAACAATCCCGGATTACGATGATCACGAACGAAGAGCACATCGCTAATCAGAGCATAGAGACCATCACGGAGCCAGATATCCTTCTGAGCGGTAGCACCTTCAAACAAAGCTTCCACCTTGCGCTGGCTATTCACCTCCGGTTTCATCTGATAACGCTCGTCATCCAAGCGGTCGAGATATTTCTCCTTCACTTCGTCAGCACGCTCATGGAACATGCGGTTCAGAACCCAGTCGGTAATGAAAGGACGGGTGAATCTATCCTCCTGGAAATTAAGGCCATAAGAACGAATCTCATCTGCCGTCATTCCCAACGCAGGAGCAAACTGACCCAGCAATCCGTGAACAGAATCTACAGGAATCTCCCAGATACGGAAGAAACCGAGTACATGGTCGATACGGTAAGCATCAAAGTACAGAGACATGTTCTGGAAGCGGCGAACCCACCACTGGCAACCATCCTTCAACATTTCATGCCAGTTGTAAGTAGGGAATCCCCAGTTCTGGCCATTTGCAGAGAAATCATCAGGTGGAGCACCCGCCTGTCCATTGAGATTGAAGTACTTAGGCTCCACCCACACATCACAGCTATAGCGGTTTACACCGATAGGAATATCACCCTTCAGAATAACACCCTTTGCCATAGCATGCTCGTGAGCCGCCTTCATCTGTGTATTTAATACATACTGTACGAAGTAGAAGAATTCCACCTCCTTGTATGCTTTGCTCTTAGAATCGCTCAATGATTTACGCTCAGCTTCATCCCATACCTTATGGTCTGGCCACTGAGAGAAATCGGCAGTGCCATACTTGTCACGCAAGTAAGAATACTGTGCGTAAGGCACAAGCCACTGTTCTGTTTCCTGAAAAAATGCCTGAAAATCAGCACTCTTTAACATTTGTTTTCCTTCCTGTTCGAAGATTTGGTGCAAATAGTTTATCTTGAAATCATTTACTTTCTCATAATCTATCTGAGGGAGCGCATTGAGTTCTGCTCTCGTCTTTTCAGCCTCAGCGCGCTTCTTGGCATCCTTCAACTCTGGTAATGCAAGAAGATCTGCATACTGAGGATGAATAGCGAAGACACTGATACAGCTGTACGGATAAGAGTCTGTCCAGGTATGCGTGATAGTCGTATCATTGATAGGCAAAAGCTGAAGAACCTTCTGACCGGTTTTAGCCACCAGATCGATCATGCTCTTGAGATCACCGAAATCACCAATACCGGCACTCTTCTTACTTCTGAGTGAGAAGACAGGCACCAATGTACCCGCCAGCTTACGGTTCCAACGCTCCAGGAACGACTGGCTCAACTCATAAGAAATCAACGTACCGCTCTTCATCTCAGGGATTTCAATAGAACGGTTGTAACCTGTTTCCCAAAGACATTCCTTCTTTTCATTGAGCGCTACGAACTTGAATTCCAGATAGTTGACAGCTAAAGTCTCCACATTGATATCAACAGTCCACTCATTGTAAGCCTGCTGAACCATAGGAAGAGCATGGTTTTTGTCCCAAGCACCGAGTGCAGGATCAGAACCTACTACTGCTAAACGTTCACCCTCACGAAGTTGTGGAGCACGAACAATCAGGCGGATCGTCTTAGCAAAGGAATGCTCCTTCACCTTGCCTGGTTGCTGATGGTTGATGCAGTCAGTAAAGGCGCTGCTATAGAGGTAAGAATCCTCAGGAATATCATGCCAACGGTCATACAAAGTATAATCACTGGCACGCTCAGCCGTACAGTTCAACTGATGCCTCAACAATTGCCATTCAGCCTTGGTGCAAAAGCCATCTCTACTTACACTATAAAAGTAGGAATTGTTCTTAGACTTTGGGGTACCATCCCAATCGAATGACCAGCGAGAGCCATCCTCAGTCCCCATTTTATACTGGACCTCCTTCCCATCAACTGTCATATTCAAAACGAGTTCCTCGCCATAGACAGTTTTATAATCTATATTAAAATGAAACACCATAAGATACAAAGGTTATTATTTACGCTGCGAAGGTAATATTTTTTATCGAAAAATCAAACACTTTTTTGCACAAAAATTGAAAAAAGGTTGCGCAATCGGTTGCACAACCTTACTGTTTAATACATTTACTTATCTTCTACTTATTTCTTATTTTTCCTTGATGAAGGAAACAGATAAAGCGCCGCATATCAGCAAGATACCAGCCACTATCATCATGTCACTCTGATGAGAACCCACCAGGCTCAAAACAGCACCACCACAGATGGCAGCTACAATCTGAGGAATACAAATCGTTCCATTGAAAAGGCCCAGATAAGCACCCATGTGTCCATATCCCTGCAGGGCATTGGTAACAAAAGTGAAAGGCATTGCCAACATGGCTGCCCAACCGGCGCCAATCATCAGGAATGAAATAAACTGCAGATATGGGTCATGCAGGAAAGGAATCAGGGCGAAACCGATACCACCAATGACCAGACTGACCGCATAAGCCATCTTGGTATTCTTAAACTGAGGCAGCACAACCGCCCAAAGCACACTACCCACAGCCTGAACAGCAAAGAGGATACCTACCCAGTTGCCAGCCTCCTGGAATGCCTCGGAAGTAGGATCGGTAGTATTCCAAACCGTCTCAGCAATGGCACCTGTAGAATAATTCCAGAGATAAAGGAAACCAGCCCAGCAGAAGAACTGCACAAGACCCACCTTCCAGAAAGTAGCAGGCGCTTTGCGGAGCAAAGTAATCCAATCAGCCTTGTCTTCAGAAGCATCTTCACTCTTCACTTCATTATATTCTGCATACTGCTGAGGATTCCACTCCTTCACCTTCATCGTAGTATAGATAACGCAAAGAATCAGAATAGCAGCACCGATATAGAATGACCAGATCACAGAATCAGGAACCACACCCTTATCAGCCACATTCTTGATACCCAAGAAAGTAAAGAGGAATGGGAAAATATAACCAGCCACAGAACCGGCATTGCAGAGGAAACTCTGGATAGAGTAAGCTTTCGCCTTCTGCTTCTCATTGACCATATCACCCACCAGCATCTTGAAAGGCTGCATCGCCATATTGATACTTGTATCCAAGAACATCAGGGCTATCAAACCGAAAAGCATCGCACCGCTCACCGTCAATCCGAGCGAACCGGCATTAGGCAGCAGGCACATCACCAATACAGCCACCGAAGCACCAATAAATAAGTAAGGTATTCGACGACCGAAGCGGCACCAGGTTTTATCGCTCAAAGTACCGACGATAGGTTGCACCAGGATTCCCATCAGCGGAGGGAGGATCCAGAAATAACTCAAGTTGTGTGGGTCTGCACCCAACGTTGCAAAAATTCGGGATATATTGGCGCTCTGAAGGGCGTAGGCAATCTGTACCCCGAAGAATCCGAAGCTTAAATTCCAAAGCTTCCAGAAACTCAAATCAGGTTTTTGTGTCATATTATTTTTGTTTTAAATTTTTTCCGTATTCAACCATTCGCCACACATTATCGGGTAGTACCTCTCACCACCAATCTTGTTCTGACGACTCTCTTCTCCACCTCATCCACAGGAATGGATCCTTCCACCTGTCCAATGAGAATATTGGCGGCCTCCTCTCCCACGGCAATACCCCGCTGCTCCACCGTAGTGAGCATCGGGTCGGAAGCCTTGGCACGGTCACCGTTTGTAAATCCGCAGACACTAATTTCTTCCGGCACCTTATACCCCATACGCTTGGCAGTATAGAGAATACCGATAGCCGTATCATCATTGATGGCAAAGAATGCATCCGGACGATCTTCTGTTTCAAGAATCTCTGGTGTGAGCGCCTCAGCCTGTGCACGGTTGTCACAGATCTTCACCCAGTCTGGATTTTCCTTCAGTCCATGTTTTAGGAGTGCATCCCGATAGCCGTTGTAGCGGTTTTTGGAAATCTCCATATTCATCGGCGAACCATAGAATGCAATTTTCTTGCATCCGGTATCTATCAGATGAGTGACGGCAGTGAAAGCTCCCATGTAGTCATCTACAACCACACGAGAACAGTTCACGCCTGTACATATTCTATCATAGAATACGAGCGGTACACCATTATCCATCAATTTTTGGAAATGATCATACTGCTTGGTGTCCTTGGCCTGAGAGACGATAATGCCGCACACCTTATTCTTATAGAAGTCTTCACAAATAGCCACTTCCTTATCATACCGTTCGTTACTCTGCGCCACCATCACACGATAGCCGCGGGCACGCGCCTCTTCCTCTATGCCAGAGACAACAGACATAAAGTAATAATGTACGAACTCCGGTACGATAACTCCAATTACCTTCATCGGCTGTACCTTACTATGTCGCAGGGCTTCACCGATCACGTTCGGATAGAAGTTGTGCGCCCTGGCATAAGCCTGGATACGCTCCTTCTGAGCAGCACTGATACGAGGGCTGTTCTTCAACGCTCTACTCACCGTAGCTATGCTACATCCGAGATCGCGCGCGATATCTTTCATTGTTATGGGTACAATTTCTTTCATAATTGTTTTTAGTTACAATGCAAAATTAGACAAATATCCGTTAAGTCGGACCATTTCGTTGATGTAAATCAAGAAAAAGCTGTGCAAACGTTTGCACTAAAGAAATAACGGAATTAACTAAAAAATAGTACAACGTATCGAAAAAGAATTTAATTTTGCACTCAGAAAGTCTGAGAATGCCGTAAAAAAGCATGCAAAGAGGATGCAAATCCGCTTTCTGCCACCTTATAAATATAAAGAACCTAACAAACAATGATTTCCTAACGAAACCGCAAGTAAAGGTAAATGTAGTTAAAGTGTGGCCGAGACTAAAAACAATAATAAACATTAATTATACATTAACTTAAAAATCAAGCAAATGATGAAGCAGGTAAAAATTAAATTGCCTCTCAGAGCGTTGACCCTTGCAAGTGGTCTTCTCCTGACAGCGAGTTCCTTTGCACAATCTGGTGCTATTAAGGGACAAGTGAAAGATGCTTCTGGTGAGCCTGTCATGGGTGCTACCATTACTGCTAACGGTAAGACCGTAGGTATTACCGACATGGATGGTAACTTCTCTATCGATGCAGCTCCTGGTACTAACCTAACTTTCACCTATTTGGGTATGACCCCAAAAACCGTTCAAGCAAGCAAGAGCATGATTATTACCATGATTGATGACTCTAAGGCATTGAACGAAGTCGTTGTTATCGGTTATGGTCGCGCAAAGAAAAACGACTTGACAGGTTCTGTTACAGCTATCAAGCCTGATGAGATGTCAAAGGGTATCACAAGCAGTGCCTCAGATATGTTGGTAGGTAAGATTGCCGGTGTGGACGTACAGACTGGTGGTGGTCAGCCTGGTTCTGGCGCACAGATTCGTATCCGTGGTGGTGCTTCTCTGAGTGCTTCTAATGACCCTCTCTACGTAATCGATGGTTTGGCTATTGACAACAACAACCTTACTGGTACAAGTAACGTCTTGGCTATGATTAACCCTAACGATATCGAGAGTTTCACCGTATTGAAAGACGCTTCCGCTACCGCTATTTATGGTTCTCGTGCATCTAATGGTGTCATCATCATTACAACCAAGAAGGGACGTTCTGGACAGAAACCAACTGTTACCTATAATGGCGATGTTACAGTATCTACCATCCAGAAGAAATATGAGGTAATGAACGCCAGCGATTATAAGCAGGCTCTTACCACTTTAGGTATCGACACAAGCGGTTTGGGTACAGCTGATACCGATTGGCAGGATGAGATTTTCCGTACAGCCATCTCTACCAAGCACAGCCTCAGCATTCAGGGCGGTTTGAAGGATATGCCATATCGAATTGGTTTAGGTTACGATGACAACAATGGTATCGTCAAGACTACTTGGATGAAGCGTTTCAATACTTCTGTCAATTTGGCTCCTTCCTTCCTCAATAAGCACTTGAACGTCAACTTCACAACGAAGTATATGTTCGAGAAGGATCGCTATGCTAGTTTTGGTGATGCCATCGGTGCTGCACTGACCATGGATCCTACACAGCCTGTTCGTGTAAGCGACCCTATGTACAATTGCGTAGGTGGATATTTCCAGTATCTGGACAATGCGGGTAACACAATTACTGATCCTAACTGGACAAAGATTGCCAAGGCTCAAGTACCTCAAAACCCAGTGGCTCTCCTCGACAACCAAAAGATAATGGCCAACACCCATGACATTACATCAAATCTTGAGGTGGACTATAAGATTCATGGTTTCGAAGACTTGCATTTACATGCTGCTATAGGTGCACAGTACACAGATGCCAAGCAGCACAATGATATAAACAAGTATTCTTCTTCTAATAACTATTTTGGTTATTACAAGACAGACCATCAATACAAATACAGCATCGAAGGAAAAGCTTTTGCCGAATATGCCCACAAGTTTGGTGTACACGACATCGACATCATGGCAGGTGCTGAGCAGAGCCACTTCCACAGAGTAAGCTATAACTTCGGAAGCGGTATTGATGAGTACTTGAGAGATAACAATCCACAGATGGTTGATGGTGAATGGAACTATGTAAATAACCCTACATATCAGAAGAACACCATGTGGAAGAGTCACAACTCTTTGGTATCTTACTTCGGACGTTTCAACTATAACCTGTTAGATCGTTATCTGCTTACAGCTACATTCCGTGCCGATGGTTCTTCTCGTTTCAGAGATGGCAAGAAGTGGGGTTACTTCCCAGCAGCAGCTTTTGCATGGAAAATCAACAACGAGCCTTTCCTCAAGAATGTAAAATGGATTGACGAATTGAAACTCCGCTTGGGCTGGGGTAAGACTGGTCAGCAGAATGGTATTGATGACTTCTACTATGCTCCTGTATATACCATCAGTGATACATATGCACAGTATCCATTTGGTGACAAATATTACACAACAATGCGCCCATCCAAGTACAATCCAGACTTGACATGGGAGAAGACTACAACTTACAATGGAGGTCTCGACTTCACCGCTCTCAATGGCCGTTTCGGCTTTAATGTAGATGGTTACTATCGTAAGACTACCGACCTTTTGGCAACCGTTGCCATTGCTGGTGGTACCAACTTTGGCGACCAACTCTTGAAGAACATCGGTTCTGTAGAAAACTATGGTGTAGAATTGGCATTCAATGTAAAACCTATCGTTACCAAGGACTTCGTATGGGATGTAACCTACAACGTAGGATGGAACCACAACGAAATCACTAAGTTGGAGGCTGGTTTACAAGACTGGACTTGGACAGGCAGCAAGGTATCTCGTGGTAACAACACTTTGGTACAGGTAAACAAGGTTGGCGAGCCTCTCAATTCATTCTATGTTTTCCAGCAGGTTTACGACGAGAATGGCAAACCTATCGAGGGATTGTATGTTGACCGTGACGGTAATGGAAAGATTGATAATGACGACCGTTATTGCTACAAGAACCCTGCTCCTGATGTAATCATGGGTCTCACCACTAAGTTCATCTATAAGAACTGGGACTTCAGTGCAGCTTTCCATGCTTCTATCGGCAACTATGTGTATTACGATTTCCTGAACTCCAAAGCTGAGTTGATGAAAATCAATGAAACTAACCTCTTCAGAAACACAACAGCAGAAGCCGTCGAACTTGGCTTTAAGGGTACAACTGATCTCACGACCAATGCCAGCGACTACTTCGTACGCAATGCGTCTTACCTGAAGTGTAGCAACATGACTTTGGGATATAGCTTCCCTGCATTGATCAAGACTGGTGCCGAGAAGATTTGCAGTGGACGTATCTACTTCACTGTTCAGAATCCATTCATCATTACCAAGTATAAGGGTATCGACCCAGAGGTAAGCAGTGGTATCGATAGCAATCCTTACCCACGTCCAATAAGCTTCCAGCTTGGTTTGAATCTTAACTTCTAAAATACAAAAAAGGAGACAATTATGAAAAAAATATTTATAACGACTGCAATGGCAAGTATATTGTGCATGGGCTTTGTCTCTTGCGCAGACGAACTGAATATCAAGTCCATTGACCCACAGTCTTCCCCATCATATACAGTAGATGGTCTCTTGGCCAAGCAGTATGCTACGCTTGGTCTTACTGGACAGAAAGGTCCTGCTGGTTCAGCAGACTTGAGTGGCGACGAGGGTGAGAGTGGATTCATCCGTACCATTTTCAACCTGCAAGAGTTGATGACCGACGAGACAGCATGGGCATATCAGAACGATAATGCTATTGCCCCTATCACCAACTTCAGTTGGAATAGTGGTAATGACCGTGTGAACTGGGCATATCAGCGCCTCATTTTCGACATCACACTGTACAACCAGTTTATTTTCGAGCAGTCAGGTAGCTTGAGCGAAGACAGAATCGCAGAAGTTCGTTTTCTCCGTGCTCTGAACTACTATTATTTCCTTGACCTGTTTCGCAAGGCTCCATTCAAGGACACTTTCGACAACAATCTCCCTACCGAGAAAAGCGGCAAGGATCTCTATGAGTGGTTGGATAATGAGTTGACCACCATCGAACCTATGATGGCTGAGGTGGGCGCTTATAATAACAGTGAGAATTTTGGACGTGCAGACCGTGGTGCAGCTTATGCCCTCCATGCTCGTTTGGCACTTAACTCAGCTGTTTATACAGATGGTCAGGTTAAGGACTACCAGAAGGCTATTCATTATTGCGACGAGATTATCAATAGCGGTAAATACGATCTTTGTCGTGCAAAAAAGAATGGCTGGAGCGGTTATCAGCAGCTGTTCATGGGCGACAATGACTGCAACCCTGAGGCTATGAAGGAAATCATCTTCCCTATCCGTCAGGATGGTTTGAAGGCTCGTGCGTATTCAGGTACCACATACCTCGTATCAGCAGCTACTATAGGTGGTATGCCTTACGCAAGCACACAAGACCCATGGAAATGTATGTTTGCCCGCGAGAATTTGATTGAGAAGTTCTTCCCTAACAAGGACATCCCAATGGCTACAGTTGATGATGTTTTGAGCAATCCTACACAAGAAGAGGTGAGAGCTAAGGATAGCGAGAAGGGCATCGGTACAGCAGACGTAATCGCAAAGGCTGGAGACGACCGCGCCCTGTTATATATGGGTGTAGGTGGCTGCGAAACAGGCAAAGTTCGTACTATCAATCCAGGTGAGAACATCACAGGTCCTCTGAATGGTGCATCTTTTGTAAAGTGGAGCAATCTCCATGCAGATGGTTCCACACAGCACGATCAGAACTATTCAGATACAGACTTCCCTATGTTCCGTTTGGCAGAAATCTATCTGACCCGTGCAGAGGCTAAGTACCGTCTCAACGGCAGTCAGGAAGGTTTGGCTGACATCCAGTTAGTTCAGGGCCGTGCCAATCGTCAGATAAAAGCTACATCAGTAGATGAGCAGACCCTTATCGATGAATGGTGCCGCGAGTTCTTTATGGAAGGCCGCCGTCGTTCAGACTTGGTTCGCTTTGGCTTGTTCACAGGTTCTAAGTACCTCTGGAGTTTTAAGGGTGGTGTAGAAAAAGGTGCTGGTACTCCAGCATACTACGACATCTATCCAATGCCAGACAATGAGATCAAGAACAACCCTAACTTGCATCAGAACCCAAAATACTAAATTGTTAGGAAACAAGATTTAATTTAAAGAAATCAATTATGAAAAAGATATTCAAATTAATGTTGCTGCCAGCATTGGTACTTCCTTTGCTCTTTACATCCTGTGATGAAGACAGAGACAGCAACCCAACATTGGATCTGAGTCATCTTGCTGAGGGATTTGTATTGAACACTCCTGCTCTTGCAGAAAACAATACCTATGATCTCAAGAGTGCAAAAAACCTTGTGCTTACATGCTCTCAGCCAAATTATGGTGATGCACCTTACGCAGTGAAGTACTATGCACAGGTTTCTATCGACCCTGCATTCGTCAATGATCCTACAACCACTCATACAGAGTTGGCGACATACGCAGAGAATGCAAGCAACTTGGAATTTAATGCATCCGAAGCAAACGATGCTATCGTATCACTGTTCCAGGCAGCCAATCCAGACACAAGCGTTCCTGAGGAAATGCCTATTTACGTCCGTCTTCGCGGAGTCATTAGCGGTACTTTGAATCAAACCTTGGGCGAGACCTATTCAAATGTCATTACCCTGCCTTCTGTCAAGGCTACCTACGAGGCTCCTGACGCTAAGTTCACAGATAACCTCTTCTTGATTGGAAGTTCTATCCAGACTCCATGGCAGAGTTGGAAAGCTATTCCTAAGGTAGAAGGCTTGGATGGCAATTACTATGGTATCATCTACGTGCCAGCTGGTGGCGAATTCAAGTGGGGTACCGAGAACAATGACTATCGCGGTATTAACCGTCTTAAGGAAATCAACGATGAAGCTGGTGCAGGTATCTCTGCAGGTGAGGAGCAAAACATCAAGGTAGCCAATGCTGGTTGGTACACTCTTCACTTCAAGGGTAAGATTACCGAAGACAAGAAGAACATCGACTGGACACTGACTGTTTACAAGACTCAGGTATGCCTGATTGGTACTTGTATTGGTCAAAGCACTTGGGGCTTTGCTGACGATACAGCTCTGACACCTCCAGCTGATCCAACTGGTGAATGGGTTTCTCCTGGATTCACTGCCAGCGAAGAGCTTCGTGTATCTGTCAAGGTAGGTAGCATCGACTGGTATCGCACAGAGTTCACTGTTCACAATGGCGAAGTGTTCTGGCGTAAATATAATATGCCAAACAATTGGGCTGAGACCATGGGTGCAGATTACTCTGTTAAGCCTGCCGTTGGCACGAAGTTGTATGTCAACTTTGATACAAATAAAGCAGAAGTTAGATAATTTAAGATCAAAGCAAAATGAAAAAGACATTTTTATATAGCTTAGCAGTCTTGGCAAGTTTAACACTTGCCAGCTGCAACGGCGACTACGATGATTGGGCTCAACCACAGCACAATCCACAGGAAGCCTCAGCTGCCAAATATGGTATCACCTTTACAGCGGGTCCTGAAGCAGAATGTAATATGCCTGACGAAGATGGAGTCATCAATCTCGTCACAGTCAATTCAACAGATGCCAATGTTACAGGCTATACATTGAAAGACTTGAAAGTGAATGGTGAAGCTATCAAAGGCGAAATCAGTGGCAATAGCATTCAGGTAGATGCTACTGAATTGGAGAAGATTCTTTGCAACGAGAATAAAACTCGCGCCAGCGTTGCAAGTAACATCAAAGTTGAGTCAAAGGTTACAGTCAATCTGGCATCAGGCGATGCTGTTGCCATCAACACAGTAGGTGAAACTACAGGTAAGATTACAACATCCCCAACTCCTGCTATCGACGAGAATGGCTACTACATGCTCGGTGAGGTTAATGGCAATGACTGGGATGCGACAAATCCTGTATGGATGACCAAAATGTCAGATGGTGTGTACCAGCTTAAAGTCACCACAGTGAAAGACAAGAACTACTTCAAGTTCTACGAAGGCAGCAAGTTCGAAAGCGGCAACTGGAATGTTATCAACAAAGGTGTCATGGGTTGCGAGAAAGACGGTAGCGAAGATGCTTCTGGTACAATCTATTATACTGGCGACAGCTGGGGTACTCCACAGACAATGGTTATCGCAGGTAAGGGCACATGGATTGTAACTCTCGACATGAACAACCTGTCTTACTCTGTAGGAAAGCCTATCCTCTATATGGCAGGTGATGCTAATGGATGGAAGCAGATTGACGTCCTCAATAGTAATGATGGTGTTAACTTTACAGGTTATATGTACCTGAACCAGAATGGCTTCAAGTTCAGTACTCAGCCAAACTGGGATGGTACCAACTATGGTGCTGACTTTGATACAGCTCCTGATGCAGGAAACATCGTGATAACAGAAGAAGCAGGTTTCTATCAGGTAGATGTTGACTTGTCTAAGAAGACTTACACACTGACTCCATTTACTATTGGTATCATTGGTAACGCAACTCCTAAAGGTTGGGATGGCGATACGAATATGACATACAATCCGGAAGAGCGCTGCTGGGAACTTAAGAACGTCACATTGACTGATGGAGAAATGAAGTTCCGTCACACAAACGATTGGTCTCTCAGTTGGGGTGGAGAATTAGATAACCTCACTACACAGAATGGTCCAAACATCGCTGTAGCAGCTGGTACTTACGACATCAAGCTTGTGGTTAATTGGGCAGAAGGAACTGCAAAGTGTGTGATGACAAAGAAGTAAGCATTTGCTTCATCAAATAAACTTAAAATTAATAGGCGGCTCTCAATTCCGAGAGTCGCCTATTTTTTTCTTTCTCCTCATCCTTTTCAAGTATTTTTTACCTAAAACCTTGGAAGTTACGAGGAAAAATCGTATCTTTGCGGCAAATTAGAAATAACAATAAAGTAAAGCAATATGGATGTAGCTATAAATAAAATAACAACAACAATAACTGTTCCGCAAGTTGACTTCAACTTATTAAAGGAACTGGCAAAGAAGTTTGGCTGGGTTATTCAAACCGAAAAGAAAAGTGGAATTGAAGAAGCCATAGAAGATGTTAAAGCTGGCAGAGTATATCATGCAAAAGATGCTCACGACTTGATCAAACAGTGCTTACAATGAAATACTCTATTGACTTTACAAACAAATTTAAAAAGTCTCTTCGAAAAGGAGTAAAACGTGGTCTAAATCCAGTTCTCATTGAAAAAGCAGTAGAAAAACTAGCCAATGAGGGTAAACTACCACCATCATATAAATCACATAAACTTCATGGAAACTTTGAAGGTATATGGGAATGCCATATAACCCCTGATTGGTTGATGCTATGGGAACAAAACGACGAAAAACTAACGTTGCTGTTCCTCAACAATGGAACCCATAGCGATTTGTTTTGACAATAATATATTGAACTTTCGTAAGGGAGGAAAAGAATATGGATAGTTTGAAAGCTTATCGTGATGTCAAGAACTCTATAGATACGGCTTTGGAAAAAGTATCAACGGCCACAGAGCTTCCACTGGAGGAAATTCAGAAAATGAAGGAATAAGAATAAATTATTAGGCGGTTCTCGAACATATCGGGAGCCGCCTATTTTCTTCTCAAAAAAAACTTTTCCACCCTAAATCCTTGCGAGTATCAGAATAAAGTCGTATATTTGCAGATGAAATGTGACATTTTTAAATAAGATATTATGGCAGAACTTAAAGACAGATACATTCGTTTCGACTGGGCTATCGAAAGATTGCTCCGCCAAAAAACCAATTTTGGCGTACTAGAGGGGTTCCTCACTGTCTTCCTGAACGAAGAGGTAAAGATTATCGACATTCTGGAAAGTGAAGGCAATCAGAGTGCTGCCGATGACAAATTTAACCGTGTTGATATCAAAGCAAAGAATAGCAAAGGAGAAATTATCATCGTAGAAATACAAAACACCAGTGAACTATACTATCTGGAGCGTGTTTTATACGGTGTAGCCAAGGCTATCACGGAACACATCAACCTGGGCAACAGCTACAAGGAGGTGAAGAAGGTGTATTCCATCAGCATTCTCTACTTCGACCTGGGAAAAGGTTCTGACTATATCTATGTAGGACAAAATAACTTTGTGGGTTTGCACACGAAAGACCAGTTGATAATTAGCACAAAGGAGAAGGACAATATCGTAAGGAAATCACCTTCAGAGATTTTCCCAACCTACATCCTTGTTCGTGTCAACGAATTCAATAGTGTAGCTAAATCGCCGTTGGAGGAGTGGGTCAACTACCTAAAGAACGGCGTTATCGCTGCCGACACCAAGGCTCCAGGACTGCAAGAGGCTCGCAAAAAGCTGAAATATTACGAGATGTCTGACGCCGAACGTCATGCATACGATGAGCATCTCAATGCCATCATGATACAAAACGATGTCTTGACCAATGCTAAGCAAGAAGGAAGAGCAGAAGGAAGAGCAGAAGAGAAAAAAGCCATTGCTCTCAGCCTGTTGGCTCAGAATGTAGCTCCAGAAATCATTGTACAGGCTACAGGATTAAGTATCGAAGAAATCAAAAAACTATAAATACCAGGCGGCTTAACCAAATTTTGCTCATTCCCTCATTTTCTGAATTTCCTCCAGTGGAAGTTCTGTGGCCGTTGATACTTGTTCATCAGAAAGCCCCATTGACAGGAGACGGCGAGCTGAGGATAGCTTTTCTTTTTCCATTCCTTTCGCCATTCCTTTTTCCATTCCTTTCTTTTCGTCAAACTTTCTGGTGGCATATATATCACGCATATTTTTGATGTCCTCGTCATAAAGCTCAAGTTCTTCACGGGTAAGCTTGCGGAGGTCGCCTATTTCAGCCAATTTGCGGAAGACTGGATACTTCTCGCTGAATGGCATCTGCTCAAACATATTCTTCTCTCCTTTTTATATTCTTTTATTCTTTTGATTCTCTTGTGGCTTCTATAGAAAATTTCAGAACTCCTAAATTAACCCCAAAAGTCAATTTGCGCATTTTTAGTGGCAGCTTATCTGCAAAGACTTCGTTCATTGCAGCTTGTATTTTTCCTTCTGTTGCTTTGTCTGGTAAAATACCATGCTCCTTTGCATCTTCATTCACCTTGTCTATGCTTCTTGCCAACTTGCGAAGTTGAGTGAAAGTATCAATGATGGCAATGGTAGTGCTGATGGCTAAATCACCTTTCAGAATAGTGGCAAGCATATAAAGTCCTTGTTCAGTAAATGCGTGAGGTGCAACAGTGGAATGTTTGAGTTTTTTGAACCGATCAAAATTTTTGATGAGTTCTTCTTTCTCGTTGTTATTCAACTCAATAACATAACCTGGAGGAAACTTTTTAGGGTTGTTTCTTAGTGCTTGGTTGATTTCTCTGGTTTCTACTCCATACAATTCCGCAACATCTCTGTCAAGGATAACTTGCGTATCCCTGATGACAATGATTTTACTTTCAGTTTTTACAATATCTTCTTGATGTCCCATAATTTCTTTTTTAGAGCTATTTATGGGCAAAGATACGACTTTTCCTTGTAACTTCCAAAGTTTTAGGGAAAAATGTAGGGATGGGGATAAAGAAAAAAAGGCGACTTTCGGAATTGAGAGTCGCCTATTAATTTTAAGTTTATTTGATGAAGCAAATGCTTACTTCTTTGTCATCACACACTTTGCATAGCCTTCAGCCCAAGCATAAAGCTTGATGTCGTAAGTACCTGCTTCTACAGTGATGTTTCCACCATTCTTTGTTGTGAGGTTATCTAACTCTCCACCCCAACTGATGGCCCAATCGTCGTTGGCACGGAACTTGATTTCACCAGCACTCAATGTGATGTTCTTAACTTCCCAGTAGCCATTAACTTCCTTGGTATCCTTATTGTAAGGAACGTAAGTCATATCTACGTCTGAATCCCAACCTTTAGGTGATGCACTACCAATGATTCCAATAGATGTAATAGGAGTCAGAGTGTAAGTCTTCTTAGATAAGTCAACATCTACCTGATAGTAACCTGCAGGTTCTGTTATTACGATGTTCTTTGCATCTGGAGCTGTATCGAAGTTTGCGCCATAGCCTGTACCACTCCAGTCTGGCGCTGTAGTGAACTTAAATCCGTTCTGATTGAGGTACATGAAACCTGTGAAGTGTACACCATCACCTGCGAGATAGTCATATCCATCCCAGCCGTTAGCATCGCCCTTCATGTATAGCTCTGGGGCTGGCTCAATGGTATAAGAATAGTCCATCATGTTGAGAGTGAGCTTGTACTTGCCAGGCTCTTTAATCATACCAGCACCAGGGCCAACGTTTGTCAAATCACCTTTCTCGCTGATGCTTCCGTTTTCCTTAGGTCCTACTACGCCATCAGCCCAGAGGTCACCGGCGTCAATGTTCTTCTTAGGAATAATCTTCCAATACTGGTCAGCCTCTTTTGTTTCGAAAGTGATAGTGAAAACAGGATCGTCATATACATCTTTGTCGCTGTGCATGAATGCCTTTGCTGCTTTAATCGACCATCCGTTATCGTCTTCGGCTTTAAACATATCGCCTACGAGGTAGTAGCCAGAATCAATGAATGGAGACTTTGGAGTCATCTCAAGGTTAAATTTACCAGCATCAATAAGAACAGCATCACCATTTTTGACCGCATTTAAATAAACATGGGCAACAAAAGAGTGAGCTATAGGACGCTTGCCATAATAAGATACTATTACTTCTGAAAGATCTGCAACAGCGGACTTACCCTCAATGCTTGCATTAACGTTTTTCTTGATTGCATTATCTTCTCCTTGAGGAATAATCTCTAAGCGAGCATTATCAAGTGTAAAACCTTCAGGAAGAGCTGCTTCGCTTAATGTGAAGATACTGACACTATCTGTTGTCACACTGGAACAGTCGATGGACTGAACTACTGGTGTTGCAGTAAAGCCAGGAATCGTGATGGCTTCTTCCTGTGGATTGTGCTGTGGTTGAGCCCAATCATCGTAGTCGCCGTTGCAGCTGGCAAGTATAACACTTGCCAAGACTGCTAAGCTATATAAAAATATCTTTTTCATTTTGCTTTCATCTTAAATTATTTAACTTCAGCTTTATTTGTATCAAAGTTGACATACAACTTCTGGCCAGGGTTGGTAGATACAGAGTAATCTGAACCCACGTCCACCTTCCAGCCTTTATCAACACTTTGTTTACGCCAGAACACGTCGCCCTTGAGAATAGTGAACTCTGTGCGCCACCAGTCGTTGTCACCGACCTTGACAGCAACACGAAGTTCGCTGCCGGCAGTGAATGCAGGAGAAACCCAATCACCACTTGGATCGTCTGGAGCTGTCAGAGCATTTTCGTCAGCAAATTTCCAATTAGTTTGACCAATACAAGCACCAATCAGGCAAACCTGAGTCTTGTAAACAGTCAGTGTCCAGTTGATGTTCTTCTTGTCTTTGGAAATCTCACCCATGAAGTGGAGAGTGTACCAACCTGCGTTGGCTACCTTGAGGTTTTGGTCGTCACCTGCAGTGATACCTGCACCAGCTACATCGTTGATTTCCTTGATTTGGTTGATGCCAAGTTTGTCATTGATCTCAGTACCCCAATTGAATTCGCCACCAGCAGGCACGTAGATGATACCATAGTATTCGCCTTTCTTGTCAAATACCTGAGGAATAGGTTTCCAACTCTCCCATGGAGTCTGGATAGAACTTCCAATCAAGAAGAGGTTTTCAGTGAACTTAGCGTCAGGAATAGTAGCCTTCACAGAAGGCAAGGTGATGACATTTGAATAGGTCTCGCCCAAGGTTTGATTCAAAGTACCGCCAATGACTGCACGAAGGCGGATATAAACTGGCATCTCGTCAGGAAGATTTGCATCAGGATTGGCTGCCCGGAAGAGAGATACAATAGCTTTGTTTACTTCGTATGCATCAAAATCCAAACTGCTTGGATTCTCTGCATATGTCGCCAACTCTTTATGAGTGACTGTAGGATCGCTGACGAATGCAGGGTTGATAGATACCTGCGCATAATACTTCACAGGGTAAGGTACTCCACCATAATTTGGCTGAGAGCATGTCAATACCAAGTTTTTTGCATAGTAGGGGTCGTAGGTATTGTTTTCTGCAAGAGCAGGAGTGTTCAATACAAATCCCTCTGCAAGATGACTCAGGTCCAATGTAGGGTTGCTGTCTCTGTCTTCATCACAGGATGTAAAGAGCAAAGGGAGTACCAATGCTGGCAGCAACATGAATTTGAATATCTTTTTCATAATTGATTTCTTTTAATTAAATCTGGTTGCCTAACAATTAGTATTTAGGATTTTGGGTCATGTTAGGATTGTTCTTGATTTCATTGTCTGGAATAGGATAGATGTTGTAGTATGATGGAACACCAGCACCTTTTTCCGCACCACCCTTGAAACTCCAGAGATACTTAGAACCTGTGTACAAGCCAAAGCGAACCAAGTCTGAACGACGGCGGCCTTCCATAAAGAACTCACGACACCATTCATCAATAAGGGTCTGTTCGTTTACTGATGTAGCTTTCGAGGCACGGTTGGCACGGTCCTGAACTAACTGGATGTCAGCCAAACCATCCTGACTGCCATTGAGGCGATACTTAGCCTCTGCGCGGGTCAGATAGATTTCTGCCAGACGGAACACAGGAAAGTCGGTATCAGAATAGTTCTGGTCGTGCTGTGTGGAACCATCTGCGTGGAGATTGCTCCACTTTACAAAAGACGCACCATTCAGAGGACCTGTGATAGCCTTACCAGGATTGATTGTACGAACTTTGCCTTCTTCGCAGCCACCTACACCCATATACAACAGGGCACGATCATCTTTAGCCTTTGCGATCACGTCGGCAGTGCCAATTTTCTTCTCGCTATCTTTTGCAATCACCTGTTCTTTAGAAGGATTCTTCAAGACATCATCAACTGTAGCCTTAGGGATGTCATTCTTGTTAGGGAAGAACTTCTCAACCATGTTTTCGCGCGCAAAAAAACATTTCCATGGGTCACCTGTGCTTGCATAAGGCATACCGCCGATAGTGGCTGCCGATACGAGGTAAGTGGTACCTGCATACGCACGGGCCTTCAAACCATCCTGACGGATAGGGAAGATGATTTCCTTCATAGCATCTGGGTTGCAGTCATTGTCGCCCATAAACAACTGCTGATAACCGCTATAACCATTCTTTTCTACACGACAAAGATCGTATTTACCTGCGCCTTCACCTACGTTGTTGAGAATCTTGTCGCAATAATCAATAGCCTTCTGGTAGTCCTTCACCTTACCCTCGGTATAAACTTCAGAGTTAAGAGCCAAGCGGGCATGAAGTGCGTATGCTGCGCCACGGTCGGCACGTCCGAAATTCTCTTTGTTATTATAAGCACCCACCTCAGCCATCAGAGGCTCTATGGTGGTCAACTCATTATCCAACCAGTCGTAGAGATCCTTTCCCTTTTTCTCGGTAGGGAGACTATCGTCGAAAGTGAGCTTGAATGGAGCCTTGCGATACAGGTCAAGGAAATAATAGTAGTTCAGTGCACGGAGGAAGCGAACTTCTGCGATTTGGTCTTCGCTCAGGCTGCCTGATTGCTCGGCAATAAACTGGTTGTACAGAGTAATGTTGAAAATGAGACGCTGGTATGCCCAGTTTACACGGTCATTACCGCTATTCCAACTGAAATTGGTGATAGGAGCGATGGCATTATCGGCCTGATATGCCCATGCAGTCTCGTCAGTCATCAACTCTTGTAGGTTGAAAATGGTACGGATGAATCCACTCTCACCCTCGTCGCCACTCAAGTCTGCTGAACCAGCAGGACCTTTCTGTCCAGTAAGACCAAGAGTAGCATACTGCTTTGCCAAGAGACCCTCTACTGTATATGTTGGGGTGGACTGTGGGTCAATGGACTTGATATTCAGTTCGTCTGCGCAAGAGACAAAGCCCATGCACAAAACACTCGCCATTGCAGTCGTTATAAATATTTTTTTCATAATTGTCTCCTTTTTTATTTTTAGAAGTTAAGATTCAAACCAAGCTGGAAGCTTATTGGACGTGGGTAAGGATTGCTGTCGATACCACTGCTTACTTCTGGGTCGATACCCTTGTACTTGGTAATGATGAATGGGTTCTGTACGGTGAAGAAGATGCGTCCGCTGCAAATCTTCTCAGCACCTGCCTTGAACAATGCAGGGAAGCTATAGCCCAAAGTCATATTGCTACACTTCAGGTAAGAAGCATTGCGTACAAAGTAGTCACTGGTATTGGTGGTGAGATCTGTTGTACCCTTAAAGCCAAGATTGACGGCCTCTGCAGTTGTGTTTCTGAAGAGATCGGTATCGTTGATTTTCGCCAACTCAGCTTTTGAGTTCAGGAAATCGTAGTACACATAGTTGCCGATAGATGCATGGAAGGCAGCACTGAAGTCCCAGTTCTTATAGATGAACTTGGTGGTGAGACCCATGATGACATCAGGAGCAGGGCTCTTGTAGCAATAACGGTCGTCATTGTCAATCTTGCCGTTACCGTCACGGTCAACATATACACCCTCAATAGGCTTGCCGTTCTCGTCGTAAACCTGTTGGAAAACATAGAAAGAATTGAGAGGTTTGCCAACCTTGTTTACCTGTACCAATGTGTTGTTACCACGAGACACCTTGCTACCTGTCCAAACCCAGTCTTTCAAGCCAGCCTCTAACTCTGTAATTTCATTGTGGTTCCATCCCACGTTGTAGGTTACATCCCAAACGAAGTCCTTGGTGACGATAGGCTTCACATTGAATGCCAATTCCACACCATAGTTTTCAAGAGAACCGATGTTCTTCAAGAGTTTATCGCCAAAGTTAGTACCACCAGCGATCTCAATTTCTGACAACAAGTCAGTAGTCTTACGATAGTAACCATCAATATTGAAGCCGAAGCGGCCATTGAGAGCGGTGAAGTCAATACCGCCATTGTAGGTTGTGGTCTTTTCCCATGTCAGCTCAGTGTTGTATTTTGTTGGGCGCATGGTCTGATAATACTTGTCACCCAATGGATACTGTGCATAAGTGTCGCTGATGGTATATTTAGGAGTATAGTAGAAGTCGTCAATACCATTCTGCTGACCAGTCATACCCCAGCCCAAGCGGAGCTTCAACTCATCAATCCATTTTACATTCTTCAAGAAAGACTCGTTGTTAATCTTCCAGGCAAAGGCTGCTGCTGGGAAGTAACCCCATTTCTTGCCCTTTCTGAAGCGAGAAGAACCATCGGCACGGAAGGTTGCTGTAAGCAAATAGCGGTCCAGCAAGTTATAGTTGAAACGTCCGAAGTAAGATACCAAAGAGTTGTGCCCCTTCCATATGGTGTTTGCCATGTATTGTGGGTTATTCACGTAGTTCCATTCTCCATTTACCAACTGTGGATCGTTATCTCTCAAATACTCATCGATACCGCTTCCTATGTTATAGGTTGTTCTGTGATAGTGGCTTTGCTCAGCACCTGCCATGATGTCGATGTCGTGCACACCAAACTTGTGGGCATATTCAGCAAAAGCTTTTCCTTCGATGCTGTATTTGTATTGATGGTCAATACCATACCAACCAAAATAGTTATTGGATGACGAATACTTGTTAATATCATCATGCTGCTTGGCATCAGTGTACTGTGCACCGATGGCAGCATGCAAATGCAAGTCTTCGAAGCCATGAATCTTATAATCTACCTCTAAGTTTGAAGTTATGTCATGAGTATTGGCTATCATTTTTTGGTTGTTGAGGAGAGCCACAGGGTTCTGAGGAACTTGACTCTTGGCTATCTTTGTCCAGTTAGGATCTGTAATCTTGTCGCCTTTGTTGTCCAGATACTGGAAATATCCGCCTACACAATTGTACATCTCATCGTTTACACGAACAGGCTGTGTTGGATCCATGGTCAACGCATTACCGATGGCATCACCAAAATTGGCATAGCGGTCCTTTTCGAACATATACTTCGCTGTGAAGTTGAAGTTCAAGTGCTTGTCGAGGAAGGAAGGAGCCAAATTGACAGAAGTGTTGAAACGCTTCATCCAGCTGGTCTTAACGATACCGTTGTTGTCTTCGAAACCTAAGCCAACACGGTAAGGCATATCCTTCAAGCCACCCTGTATGCTGATGTTGTGGTTGGTAGAGATGGCAGTGCGGAAGATCTCGTCCTGCCAATCGGTGTCGGCTGTACCCAAAGCTTTTGTATCATAGCCTAAAGAGGTAAGAGCCTGCTTGTACTCGCCAGCATTCATTACCCTTAATTCCGCAACACTATAGTTTAACATTATTTATAAGTGCCTGAGCAACAAAAAGTTGCCCAGGATTTTGCCATGTCAGAATTTTCACTTACCTTAGTGTTGCGAAAAGAAGACAAGCAAAACT
>NZ_SGVY01000026.1 GCF_004535825.1 Segatella hominis
ACTCCTGGGCGAGGAATATTTCCTAGCTCATTAACTAAATTTTTGGAGAAATCCTTGCATATCTCAAGAATTTTTACGAAATTTGCATACAAGTTGTGCATAGCGTGAAATATATAACTTTATAATTGGACACTACAAAGTTACTAAAAATCAACGAGATGCACAACTTTTTCTCCATAAAAATATACTAATTTTCAGGCGGTTTTTTAATTCCGCCAACAGGTTTACTAATTTTAAATCTTAAAGTTTATGAAGAATTATTTACGCTATGCATTTATCGCCGTATTGGCATTTATCGCCAACATGGCATTCGGTCAGGCTTACAAAACGTTGACATTCCCTGACGACAACAAAGCCGACAACAAAGTAGGAGGTTACGACAAGACATGGACAGCAAAAATCGGTACAGACACCTGGTCTATTGTTAACTTCAACAACAACAATTGGAACAACAATTGGAAATGGATAAAATGCGGTGGAAAGAAAGCTGCATTAGTAGGAACCATCACTACGGATTTTGCTATTGACGAAGCGATAT
This sequence comes from Segatella hominis, assembly GCF_004535825.1. Taxonomy (GTDB): domain Bacteria; phylum Bacteroidota; class Bacteroidia; order Bacteroidales; family Bacteroidaceae; genus Prevotella; species Prevotella hominis. The sequence continues at coordinate 539 of NZ_SGVY01000026.1, forward strand.
CTTCTGTTGTAGTAGACATAGACAATATCGTAGCTGATCACGTAAACTCTATCAAACTCGAAGTTACATCAGACAAAGAAGGAAAAACTGTTCTCGAGACAGTCAACCTCGAAAAGATTGCCGCAGGAGACGCAGTCTTTACAATAAAGACTCCTAAAGAGAACTGCTACTACAAATTGGCAATTGATTGCAAAAAACATGCCTCAAAAAATGGTTTAGTAAGCGTAAAAAAGGTAGAATATTACAAGAAAGGAACTAATCCTGACATTGTAGATATCTCTAACACACCAGAAACAGCTTATACTGTTGCAAAGGCAAAGGAACTGATTGATGCAGGAAAAGGTTTATCTACTGAGGTTTACGTAAAGGGTATTATCACAAGTGTCGGAACACTCAACACCCAATTCAATAGCTTATCATACAAAATTTCAGATAATGGTGAAGCAACCAACGAACTGGAAGTTTACAGCGGAAAATATTTTGGCGGAGAAGGTTTCACATCTGCAGACCAACTCAAGGCTGGTGATGTTGTTATCATAAAGGGCAAGTTGAAGAAATTCAATAATAAATACGAGCTTGACATGAACAATCAGCTCTACTCTCTGAATGGCCAGACTACAAACATTAAAGACATTACAACCGAGGCAACAGACGCTAATGCTCCTGCTTACAACCTCGCTGGTCAGAAGGTAGGTAAGGAATACAAGGGTGTCGTTATTAAGGCTGGCAAGAAGTTTATCCAGAAGTAAAAGTAAACAAAATAATCTGATAGGATACAATTCCATTTATCAGATTCCCTAACATCAAATCCCAGTTTCACGTTGTAACAGACGAGAAACTGGGATTTTTTATTCTCTACATTCAATCACTACCATTCACACTTCATCATAACGCATCACTCTCTCATCTTTAAAACTGATAATCCTATGTAAACTAATTTTTCCATAAACTGCATTTTTTATTGAAGCCGAATTTTTCTTCCCTGCCCAAGGAAAATTTATTGCGTGGGCAAGGAGAAATTATTGCTTGCCCACGCAAAAATGAAAGTGGGGTAAGGGTTGGAAAAACAGAACCGCTTGAAGAAAACTCATTTTGTCATAAAAATATATAAAAGGAAAGAAAAACTACACTTATTACATATTTTATGCTTAACTTTGTCAAAATATTAGTTTCAAAACAAATTATCAGAAAAAAATCCCCTGCCAGCATATTGCCAACAGGGGGTAATTAAACTATATCCTTAAACCTATGATTAACCTTTTTACGCTTTCAAAAGGAAATTATTTATTAATGAACTTTTTACCATTCTTGATAACAATACCCTTAGCATCATTTGCAACTTTCTGACCTAAGAGATTTAATGTTGCGCCATTCTTAGAAGACTTTGGAGCTTGGATATCAGAAATGCCAGTAGTGCCAGCAGCCACGAATTCAAAACCATAGAAATTGATACTACCTATTGGATAAGTGATAGACACATCACCCGCTTTTACTGCAACAGAGACAGCAGGATAAACTTTCTTAGCTACCTCTTCTCCATCAACCATCATGTTAACAGAAACAGCCTCTGACTCTAAGAGTATCTTATTAGCCAATTCTGCATCATTCTGTGTCAATATAACATTACGGTTTGTAGCAGAAGAAGATCCTGTACGAGCATATACTTTAAGAGTACCATCTGAAGGCAAAGTAAGAGTCAAATTATTGTTAGATGAAGACTTTCCACCAGATTTCAATCTTTTATCAAACTTCTGATAAGAATCATCAGTACCAAAATAAGCAGAATTTTTATCTACAGAAAGTTTGCTGGCTGTATCAACAATAGACAAGACCAAACCATTTGCAGAAAAAGTGGCTGGCACAGAACCGCTTGCATAATCTGTATCGAACGACAAAGTCTGAGCGTTCATACTTGCTGCCATAGCGACAGCGGCAATAAGAGTAAAGAATTTCTTCATAATCGTTATGTTTTAAGTTTTTAATTTGTAAGTTGTTTGAAAAATTATATTATTAGCATATTTTCGTTTGCAAAAGTAACACATTATCTGATAAAATAGAACAGAAAAGTAGAGAAATCTCACGCAAACGATTACGTGCGTTTCATCAATATCTTACATACATATTACAGATATTTGTTGTATTTTTGCCACGGAAATCTACTTGAGCAAACAAGTAAGTCCATCATACTTGAAACAAACAAGTAAAACTATACAAGTATAAATATAAAACATTATAAATTTAAACCTAAAAGTAACAAACAATGAAAAGAAATCTACTGAGATTCGGACTGTTTAGTCTGTTACTTGTCTTTGCATGCATAGCAAAAGCACAAGATGTTACGGCGATTTGGGACTTTCAGAATAATTTGCCTGAAGGTATCAATACCGCGACTAATATTCAAAGTGCAACTGGTGAGGTAAAATCAACAGTTGACGGTATCTCTATGCACGTCGATGCATCTACAGGCAAACTAAAGGGAAGAACAAGCGATGCCCAGTTTAATACAAGTACAAAACTTCAGATTCCAGTGAAGTCTGCCAAAGATGTAGTTACTGTGACAAGTTATCCCAACTATCACAATTATACAATAGGTGGTATTGCAGCGACAGCAGATATCACAGACCACAAAGCCTCTTCTGCAGAAGTAGCTCAAGGCTATGTTGAAGTAATAGCAACAGCCAACTGTTACCTCTATCAAATAAAGGTAGTACAAGCAAGTGCTATTCAAGAAAAGACACTCTACTCTACCGACTTCACTAATTGGGAGAATGTAGATGGCAAAACAGCCAACAACACTGCGGTAAACCTCAAGACACTCTACAGTAAAGAGGCATTTACCATGACACTTAATGGCGTTGAGATTAACCCAAAAGGAACAAACACAAAGTTTCCTGATCGAACTGGTTATATGAAGACCCTAAAATACACGGGGGAGTATAGCACAGCCGAACCAAGCGCAGTAACCTCTGCTTTGGCCAATATCACAAAAATCACCCTGCATCAGGCTGCAACAGGTAGCAAACGTGGCATTAAAGTATCAGTAAAGGGCGATGGAGATGCAGATTGGGTACCAATTCACAACCAAAGCATCGTAACTACCAAAGGAGAGGACTTGTCTCTTGATGTAAATCGCACCAACTGCCAAATCAAGTTCGAGAGCTTTACATTGAACCAGAATGCATTCGTTACCGACCTTGCTATCTATGGTAATGTCGATATGAGCAAAACCCCTATGCTCGGAAGCTTCAGCCTCAACGGAGAAAAATATCAAGCAGTAGATATCTTCAACGAGGATGCTACAGGCAAGCAATTGGCAACTATTCTTGTCTCAAAGAAGGCGAATCTCATTTCAGAGACCAACCCTCTGACAGAAATCACAGCAAACAACGGAACCATCAAGAGTACAACCTATACTACTACCGGAGAGGGCAACAATCAGGAAACAGTCGTTTCAATCGTGGTAGAAGCTAATGGTGATGAAGCAATATACGAGTTGACTGTAGGCTTCAAGCCAGACTTCACCCTCACCTATTATGATATAGACGAAACAACAGCTATCGGCACCCAAAAGGTTGAGCAGGATGCTACAATCGCTTCTTTCGATAAAGAGGCAGAAGGAAAGGTGACCGTAACTGACGGAAAGAAATTCCGCGGCTGGGCAACATCTGTAAAGCAGGATGAAAAGAAATATACGACATCATCAGTGATTACATCAGATACAAAACTCTATGCAGTCGTTACCGACATCGAAACAGCCAACACAACAGCTCGCTACGACTTCAATCTTCAGAAGGAAGGTTTCTGTGCAGACGACCATGAAGCATTCTGTGTAGAAGGCAATGGTAAATGGCACGATAAAACACATGGCTGGACTTTTGCTGCTGGTGACAAGATTAAAATCTTGATGGGTGGCAAGGGTTACCTCAAATTGGATCTCTGCCAATATTCAACCACAGGCGAAATCACATTGACAGACCCTAAAGGTAATAAGATTGCAAGTGTAGAGGCTAAGGCAAACAAGGATGGTATCAGCACAATCCTGCAGAACAGCTCTACAGAAAGTGGCGAGTACACACTTACATTCGCCGTTAATGCTTACCTCCACAGCCTTAGCATTGTGAACATGACAGAACCAGCCTATGCTCAAGATGGTAACTGGTACACAGTAAAGGCAGGCAATGCAAAGAGTTTCAGCACAACATTGGAAATCGTCAATGCAGCTAACGCAGCAACAGACGCTCCACGTTCATACATTTTCTTACCAGACGGAACATACGATTTGGGAGACAAGTGCCTCACTCAGATTAGCGGTAACAACATCTCTATCATCGGTGAGAGCATGGACAAGACCATCATCGTCAACAAGCCTGCTATCGAGAACGAGGGCATCGGTACCACCGCTACCCTTCTCAACACAAGCAACAACCTCTATATGCAGGACGTCACCCTACAGAATGCACTGGAATACTACAAGAGCGGTTCAGCCGGTCGTGCTGTCTGCCTCCAGGATCGTGGTACCCAGACCATCTGCAAGAATGTGAAGATGCTCTCTTACCAGGATACCTACTATAGCAATGAGCCAAACGGCAAGGGCCAGTTCTACTTTGAGGATTCAGAGATTCACGGCACCGTGGACTACGTTTGTGGTGGCGGCGATGTATATTTCAACCGTGTACTCTTCGTAAACGAGAGTCGCAAGGAAGGCGAAAAGAACGGTGAGGATGTGATTGCAGCTCCTAACAGCAAGAGTGAATGGGGATACATCTTCAAAGATTGTACCATTGAAAACAAAGCTGCAAACTTCAGTCTTGGTCGTTCATGGAACAATATCACCCGTCTTACCTGGCTCAACACAACCGTGAACCAAAAGGATGAGATTCTGAACGATGACAAGAAGTACGCTTACTTCACCATCAACGCGATGGGCGATGCGATGGCAGACAAGTTCCGCCTCGACGTATTGAAGGACGCAGAAGGTAACGTATTCTCTCCTGCAGAGAAGAAAGTAATCTTCAAGAACTCTGGTGCTACTCAGCAGAAGGCAGAAGAGAACATTATCCTGACTGCTGAAGAAGCAGCAACATACACCCTCGATGCGGTATTCGGCGGCTGGAAACCAGAAGCTAAAGCAGCTCAGGCAACTGCCACAGTCACAACATTAAAGGACGACAAACTTTCATGGACTGGTGATGCAAAGATGTATCTCGTAGCAAAAGATGGAAAATTCTACACGCTGACAACAGAGAATTCATTGACTGTAAATGACAACAAAGCATCCTTCACGGTTCGTGCTGCAAATGATATGGGTGGCTTCGGTACAGCAAACGGTACTGTTAGTACAGGAATCAATAGCACCATGGCAACGGAAGCAACCGCCATCAAGACAGCAATCTTTGCAGCTGACGGCACTCAACTCTCTAACCTCCAAAAAGGCATCAATATCATTGTAAAGACCTTCAAGGATGGAAGCAAGAAGACAAGCAAGGTGATTGTCAAGTAAGCGGTACTGAAACAGTTATTGAAATATATTAGACCATAAGCATCCTCAATAAGAGGAAACCGAATAAAAATCGGCGTACTCTTGTTGGGGATTTATGTTTTTTATCAAATGTAATTCTATATATTTCTTTTAATTTCGCAAACGTTTACGTCATTTTTTTCTGAAAAAAGCATGATTATTAGAATTATTTTTCATAAATTTGCATACGAAACGAAGCAATCTAATTGTAATTTTAGTTTTTGCCTAGTCTACAAAATCATAAAAAAGAAAACTATTAAATATTAATCTAACCAAAAGTGTATGTCTGGTAATTTTAAAAAACTTAGATTTGCGCTCTTTGCAGCTACATTGACTATGTCAGCCAATGGCTTTGCGCAAACAGTGATCAAAGGTAATGTCACCGACAATACTGGTGAGCCTATCATCGGTGCTTCTGTCATCGAAGACGGCTCTGCTAGCAACGGCGGTGTTACTGACATCGATGGTAACTTCACCATCACGCTGAAAGGCAACAGTAAAAAATTGAAGGTTTCTTACGTAGGTATGAAACCACAAGTTGTTAACGTATCTGGCAAATCCGTTGTAAACATCAAACTTGAGGACGATGCTACAACATTGAATGACGTCGTGGTTATCGGTTACGGATCTGTTAAGAAAAAGGATTTGACTGGTTCTGTAGCTACAGTAAATAACAAAGCTCTTGAGGCTGTACCTGTAGCCAATGCTACAGAAGCTCTTCAAGGTAAAATGGCAGGTGTGCAGATTACAGCAACAGAAGGTTCTCCTGATGCAGAAATGAAGATTCGAGTACGTGGTGGTGGTTCTATCACTGGCGATAATACTCCTCTCTACATTGTAGATGGTTTCCCTGTAGAAAGTATCAGCGATATCCCTGCTTCTGAAATCGAAGATATTACAGTTTTGAAGGATGCTTCTTCAACAGCTATCTATGGTTCCCGCGGTGCAAATGGTGTAATCCTCGTTACTACTAAGAGTGGTAAAGAGGGCAAGGTAAACGTATCTTACAATGCTTACTATTCTTGGAAGAAAATGGCTAAGACCTTAAATACTCTTTCAGGTAGTGATTACGTAAAATGGCAGCGTGAATATGCACTCTTGCGTGACAATGAAGATAAATATACCAACCTCTTCGGTAATTGGGAAGATCGTGACCTTTATGAAAATGCAGCTGAGAATGACTGGCAAGATCAGGTATTCGGCCGTGTAGGTAACACATTCAACCACAACCTTTCTATTACTGGTGGTTCCGAAAAGACAAAATTCAATTTCGGTTATGCACACGTAAATGATAAGGCTATCATGCTCGGTTCTTCTTATCGCCGTGACAACTTGAGTTTGAAATTAAATCACAAGGTAAACAAGAAGGTTTCTGTAGATTTCTCTATGCGTTATTCTAATACACTTGTCAATGGTGCAGGTGCTAATGAGAGCAAGACCGAGGTTTCAACAGCAGACTCTCGTATGAAGAACGTTATGATTTACCCTATGTTCAACTTTGCTGACTTGAGTGACGGATACGATCCAGATCTTCAGTTGACAAACCCTATTACTTCTGTATATGATACAGATAGAAAGCAGAGCCGCCAGAACTTCAACATGAATGGTAGCTTCACATGGGAAATCATCAAGAACTTGAAGTTCAAGAGTGAATTCGGTTTGGACTGGTACTACAATACTGACAAGAAATACTATGGTACATCAACCTACAATGCACGTACTAATAGTGTTGACACAAAGGGTACCCACCCTATGGCTTACTTCATCGACACTCAGCGTAAGACAGTCCGCAATACCAATACATTGAACTATGACTTTAAGAATCTTATCAAGAATAAAGATCATAGTCTGAACATTCTCTTGGGTGAAGAAACTATCAATAAAAAGAGTAACGTCAACGAGGATAGATTGAATTTATTCCCAACTACATTTACTGCCGCTCAGGCTTGGGCAATGTCTTCACAGGGTACGCCATATTTTGTAAACAAGTACAATAATGCAGATGACAACCTCTTGTCATTCTTCGGTCGTGCTAACTATAACTTTATGGATAAGTACCTTTTGAGTGCAACATTCCGTGCCGATGGTTCTTCTAAATTCTCTGAAGGAAATCGTTGGGGATACTTCCCATCAGCAGCTGTTGCTTGGCGTATTTCATCTGAGCCATTCATGAAGAAGACAAATGACTGGCTTGATGACTTGAAACTCCGTTTCTCTTATGGTACTGCTGGTAACAACAACATTCCTGCTGACCAGACATCACCTATCTGGAGTTCAAGCAACTCTACATGGTTGAACCAGTTTAATTCTTTTTGGACAAGCGGTCTTGCATCTGGTCAGTCTGGTACATTTGCTTCAAATCCTGACTTGACTTGGGAGACTACGATTACCCGCAATATCGGTCTTGACTTTACACTCTTCAAGAGTAAGTTGACTGGTAGCATTGAAGCATATTGGAATACAACCAAAGACTTGCTGATTGCTTTCCCTGTATCTGGTTCTGGTTATGACTACCAGTATCGCAATTTAGGCGAAACAGAGAACAAGGGTTTAGAAATCTCTCTTACATGGAACGCCATTAACAAGAAAGATTATGCATTGAGCATCAGTGGAAATATCGGTTTCAACAAGAACAAGGTGAAGACCTTAGGTTCTTTGGATCAATACAAAGCTTCTTCAAACTGGGCTTCTACCCAGATTCAGGACGACTACATTGTTAAACCTGGTCGTGCTGTAGGTGAAATCTATGGTTATAAGGTTGCAGGCCGTTATGAAGTAAGTGACTTTGAGGGCTATGACGAAGTTAAGAAAAAATGGATTCTCAAAGAAGGTGTATCTGATGACAGCAAGGTAATCGGTGCAAGCTACCTTCGTCCAGGTGCATTGAAACTCCAAAACATAAACGAAGGTGATGGTGAAAACCAAGATTATCGTGTAGATGACAATGATCGCGTTAAGATTGGTGATACTAATCCTGTTGCAACTGGTGGTTTCAATATCTCAGGTCGTCTCTACGGTTTCGACTTGAATGCTAACTTCACTTATAGCATCGGCAATGATGTTTACAATGCAAACAAGATTGAATACACTTCAGCTTCACAATATTACTATCGTAACATGTTGGATATAATGGCTGATGGCAAGCGTTGGACCAACCTCAATGCAGACGGTACTCTCTGCAATGATCCTGAGCAGTTAGCTGCTATGAATGCAAACACAACAATGTGGTCTCCATATACCAATTATGTATTGACAGACTGGGCTATTGAAGATGGTTCATTCCTCCGCCTTGCAACAATCACATTGGGTTATACCTTGCCACAGACTTTAACAAAGCGTGTAGGTATCAACAGTTTGCGTTTCTACGCAACAGCATACAATGTATTCTGCATTACAGGTTACTCTGGATTTGATCCAGAAGTATCTTCTCGTAACAAGACCGCTCTGACACCAGGTGTAGATTATTCTGCATATCCTAAGAGCCGTCAGTTTGTTATTGGTTTCAACTTGAATTTCTAATAAGACACTACAATGAAACATATCATAGTTAAAACTTTTGCCGCTGTATTGATGGCAGGCGGTCTAACTTCATGTAGCGATTTTCTGAATCAAAGTTCAGATTCTTCCTTGGATGGAAAGAATATTTTCAGCACTTATGAGTATGCTGAAGGAACTATCGCTAATATCTACCAAGAATTCGGTGAGCAGAATTATCGTGCTCGTTCTGTATGGTATGGCTATAATACCGATGTTGAATTCTATGGTAACTCAAATAAGGCTGATGGTAAAGCTGATTTGGCAACATACAATGCACAAACTGCTAACGACCAGATGAATACAGCAACAGGTACTGACCTTTGGGCTAAAATGTATGCAGCTATCGAGCGTGCAAATCTTGCCATCAAAGGTTTAAGAGAACATGCAGATTTGTCTGATGCAAAAAACAAGCAGCTTTTAGGTGAGGCTCTTACTCTCCGTGCTCTCCAGTATGTAGATTTGATTAACATGTGGGGTGATGTTCCTGCTCGTTTTGAGCCTGTAAATTCTGAAAACATGTACGCAGAACGTTCTGATCGTGACATTATCTACAAGCAGATTATAGCTGACTTGCAAGAAGCTCAGGACTTATGCGCATGGCCTAACGAATTGGAGGCTACTCAAACCGTTGAACGTGTTAATAAGGCTTTTGTTAAAGGTCTCTTAGCAAGAGTTTGTATGCAGGCTGCAGGTTATGCACAACGCATGGATGGTGAAAACCGTTTAAGCACAGACCCAGAATTGAGTAAGGAAGTACTTTATCCTATTGCCCTCCAAGCTTGTAAGGATGTAATGGGTGTTGAAGGACAGTATGTTGCCTTGAAGTCTAACTTTGAAGATATCTGGAACAACAATGGTATCTCTGGTGACATCATCGCAGCTGGTAGTGAATCTTTGTTTGAGATTGGTTACAGCAACGCTCCTGCTCGTGGCCGTATGATGTACACATTCGGTATCAAGCATAACTCAGAAGATGAAATGACAACCATGAAGCAAGGTAGCCAAGTGGGTCCTGTTCCTACTCTTTATTTTGAGTATGACAAGAACGACACCCGTCGTGATGTTACCTGCTGTCCTTTCCAATGGAATAAAGGTAAACAAGAGTTGCAGTCATTCAAGAGTTGGAGCTTTGGTAAACTCCGCTATGAGTGGACCAACCGTTTGATCCCAGCTGGTAATGATGATGGTATCAACAGACTCTATATGCGTTATGCTGATGTTGTTCTGATGCGTGCTGAATTGGAAAATGAGTTGAATGGTCCTGCCGCTGCAGCTCCTTATCTCGAAAAAATTCACAAGCGTGCCTTGGGTGGTGACGTCAGCTCATATATCAATCAAGTTTCTGCAAGTAAAGAATCCATGTTTAATGCTATCGTAAAAGAGCGTGGTCTTGAGTTTGCTGGTGAATTTATCCGCAAGGCTGACTTGATTCGCTGGGGACTTTTGAAGACCAAGATGGACGAAGCTAAGGCAAAGATGAACGCAATTGTCAACTTGGCGGATTACGATGCAGAACATCCATATAGCCAATTATCAGGTCATGTTTACTACAAGCGTGTACCATATAGCTGGTCACGTGGAGATGTATCTTACACAACTGCTAATGCCAAATTGGTTATCTATGGTTTGAACTATGGTGAAACTGAATTGGATCCAGAAGGTTACACAGAGTATGCTGACAGTAAGGGTGATGCTGCTACATGGATTAAGGCTACTTCGCTTGATGATGTCAAGGATTATCTTTACGTACAGGATCCTGACAAGCGTCAGTACTGGCCTATCTTCAATGTCAACCTCAATGACAATGCAAGTCTTAAAAATTACTCTTGGTATTAATAACTTCAAGACTATAAAAAAATGAAAAAGAATATTTTCTATATAAGTGCCCTTGCCGCAGCCTTGTGCTTCGGCACCACGGCATTTACTTCATGCAGCGATCCTGATGATATCCAGGACTTAGTACTTGACAGAGTACTTTCCCCTACAGGTATCACTGCTCGTATTACCAACAACACTGATATTGTTGTTGACTGGAATGAAATGACAGGTGCTACAGCGTATGAAATTGAAGCCTATGCAGACAACAATGATTACGACAACAACGAACCAGCTGTAAAGACAACAACTACAAGCAACACATGTACACTGACTTCATTAATCGGTGAAACTGATTACTACATTCGTGTAAGAGCTCTCGATGAAAATAATGAAAACCGCAATTCTAAGTGGGTTGAAATTATGAAGACAACTAATCCTGAGCAAAACATGAACAAGGTAAAGTCTGGCGATATCCAAAGCAAGGCTGTTAAGTTGACATGGTTAGCTGGTCTTCAGGTTGATAAGATTATCTGCACTCCATCAAGTGCTGGTTCTACCGCAGAAAAAGTTACCTATACTCTGACAGCTGATGATATTGCAGCTGGTTCTGCTCTGGTATCTGGTCTTGACCCAGAAACTACTTATAAGGTAACTTTGAAGTTGGGTGAAAAGACTCGTGGTTATGCTACATTTACAACTAACATCGATTTCAGTGATGCTACAGTAATCACTCCATCTGATGATTGGGTAAGTGCTATTCAGAATGCTGCTCCAGGTAGCAAGATTGCATTGGCTCCTGGTACTTACGAATTGTCAGGTACTAATCTGGTCATTTCAAACAGTGTAAAGATTGGTGCTCAGAATTCAGCAAGCTTACCAATATTGAATGCAAACATCCACTTGACCAATGAGGCATCACTTATGCTCTATCAGGTTATCTTGGATGGTACAGGTAATTCAAACTCTGCTATCGAGTTTAAGGGTGCAGGCAGCTACAGCGAGTTGACCCTCAAGGGTTGTGAAATCCGCAACTTCGAAAACAAGAGTTTTATCTACAACAATGTTGCTGCTGTTATTGACAATATCACAATTGACAACTGTCTCATTCACCACATGGATACAAACAATGGACAGGATTTCATCGATAGCCGTAAGGGCGGTTGGAACAGCTTGAACGTAACAAATTCTACTTTCTATGAGTGTGCTCCAAAACGTCAGATCTTCCGTGGCGACGATGCATCTTCTTCTGTTAATGCAAAGATGGAAACTTACGTTGATAAGTGTACATTCTATAATGTTGGTAATGGTGGTTCAAACCACATGTTCTTCTACATTCGTTTCAAGGGTAATACAAATACCTTTACAAACAACGTAGTTGCCAACTTTATCAACAAACGTGGATTTAGCAATACATCTGCATTGGGAACTCCAACATATAGCAACAACTATTATTATAATTGCTTGAATATGCTTGAACAAGATCCAAACAATACAGAAACAGGCTTGACTGCATTCGACAAGGAAGGTAAAGTTCTGGATGCAAATCCATTCAAGGACCCAAGCAATGGTGATTTCACAATCACAGATGAAATCTTGCAAACATACCAGTTTGGTGATCCAAGATGGTATTAAGCAAAAATCAAGATGAGTTATTGTATCGTTTGACCAGACCATACAAAGTGAGATAATTAAAGACTATACCTCTGGAGTATATTTCCTATGGGTATAGTCTTTTTTTTGTTTTTGAACAAAACTATATTCAGCGAACATCTTAAAAATACTCATCTTTATATTTTTTGAAACTTTTCTTGGAAGTCACGAAAGAAAAGCGTATCTTTGCAGCGAAGTATTAAGCAAATAAGAAATGACAATGAGCGGAGAAAACTATATAAGATTCGACTGGGCGATGAAACGTCTGCTGCGCAACAAGGCAAACTATGTTGTGCTTGAAGGTTTCTTATCTTCATTACTTGGAAAGAAATTTAAGATTCACCGCTTTCTGGAAAGCGAAAGCAACCAAGAAGACGAATACGATAAATATAACCGAGCCGATATTCTGGCAGAAAGCGAAGATGGGCAATTATGCATCATTGAAGTACAAAATAGCCGTGAAGTAACCTATTACCACCGTATACGCTATGGTGCATCTAAGGCAATAACAGAGTATATTGGTTTTGTCAAACCATACGAAGCTGTCAGCAAGGTATATTCTATCTATATTGTGTATTTTAAACTGGGACAAGGCAAAGATTATGTTTACCATGGCAAAACCGAGTTCATCGGTGAGCACGAACCACATGATACTCTTAAGCTCTCCATCCGACAGAATGAGAAATTCTTTGGCATCAAGGATAAAGATTTAAAACTAAGGAAGGGGGCGGGAGACTTATTCCCAGAATACTACATACTACGAGTCAATGATTTTGACAAGGTAGCAACTACTCCACTTGATGAATGGATTGAATTTCTAAAAACAGGTTCTATCAGTTCAAAAGCCACTGCAGCAGGATTACCAGAGACACGCGAACGCCTGCGTGTAGATTCACTCTCTCAAAAAGACAAACAAGCCTATTTCCGTCATTTAGAAGCGGTTAGACACATGAAGAGTCTCTTTGACACCAGCCATGACGAGGGTTATCAAGATGGACTAACAGAAGGAAGAATTGAAGGAAGAGCTGAAAGAAGAGCAGAAGGAGAAAAAGAAAAGACCAAAGAAATCGCCCTCAAACTTCTTGCTTTAAATACACCAATAGACATCATTTCCCAATCTACAGGATTATCTATAGAGGAAATCAAAAAGTTAAATTCATAAACACATAGAAAGTGCAATGTTCGACTTGTGCGTTGCGCTTTTTTCTACTACGCAATCGTTTTCGTATTATTTTGAGATGATTATACCTTATTTTATAAAGAATAGTTGTAATTTTGCCACAAATAAAATTTAGCCTAAATTACAATGAGAAAATCAATCATCAAAACTATCGTGCTTTCAGCACTCTTGGCTCTGCCAGGCATTGCCAAGTCCCAGACTTTTACTGGTATTACTTCTGAGCAAAATGCCCAGAATACTCCTGAAGGATGGACAGCAGTTGAATTACCACAAATGCCAGCCATCACATCAGCTAATACGTTTAACATCAAAGACTATGGTGCATCTACATCGGCAGCAGATAACACCAAAGCTATTCAGAAAGCCCTGGATGCTGTTCCTACTACTGGCGGTATGGTCGTAATACCTGCTGGTACATGGATGTTTGGTAGCACAGACCAGATGACCAGCAAGACAGAGGTGCTCAGCATCAAGTCAAAAACAGTACTCCACCTTTGCGCAGGTGCCACCCTGAAGCTCGTGGAATATGGTAAGGCGCCTAACAACAAGACTATCTTTATTGGTTGTAAGAACAGAAAACAAAATGATATCATTATTGAGGGTGAAGGCGAGACATCTATCATTGATGGACAAGGAACTCGATGGTGGAAGGCTCGCGATAACAAGGAGACTTTCAATCCAGGAGCCATGATCCGCTTCGAACAGGGTTCTCGTTTCATGGTTAGAAATATAAAAATTCAGAACACCCCAGGTGTAAATCTTACCGTCAGCAATAGTGGTAAGGCAAGCCATGCAACTATCCATGATGTGACGATTTATAATCCAGCCTCAGATACTAAGACAGAACAGCCATCACACAACACAGACGGAATCTCTATCTGGGGGCACCATGTAAACATCTACGACTGTTTCATCAGTACGGGTGATGACAACGTAGTTTGCGATGATAATGCCCAGTAATGTACACGTCTGGAATTCTAAAATGGGTACAGGACATGGTGCATCATTTGGCAGTTTTACCAATAACATGCATGATATTATTTATGAGGACCTCACTTTCAATAATACAGATAGTGGATTCCGCTTGAAATCACAACGTGATAGAAGTGGCGATGTATATAATCTCATTTTCCGTAATTGTACAATGACAGGAGTGAGAAACCCTATTTATATCGAAACTTGGTACAATCTGAGTACAAAGCCAATTCCATCTGAAGCCACAGCAGCAGAAGTAACCCCAAAGACACCTGCCTTCCGCGACATTCTTATTCAGAATGTGACATCTACAGGTACTCCATACAATACAAGTGCTAAGGGATATTTCCCTATCTATATCTATGGTTTACCGGAAAGCTATGTCAAGAACATAACCTTAGATAATGTTCAAGTAGAAGCCCAAAAAGGTATGTTCCTTGCATTTGTGGATGGTATAACATTTAAAAATGGTTGCAAGATTACAAATAGCAAGGATGGAAAGCTTATTGCTAACCAATATGAAGTAAAAAATCTCACAGGTGATTATACAGGTAGTTCAACTGTAGATCCAACTCCAGGAGAAGCAGGAAACGTTACCTATACTTTGGCAGCAAACACCTGCAATTTGTCAAATGGTTCAACAGAAACCACATGGAACTTCAACAATGGTTGTTCCATCACTTCCGGCAAAGGTTATGCCACAGCTAAAAGCAATACTATCAAGTATAGCAAAGGAGTAAAATTCACAATCAACTTACCAGAAAACGTAACAATTACCTCTGCTACATTTGCTGGTTATACTAACGAAGATAATAAGATCTGCTACTTGTCCGAATTAGATGGTGCCAATTATGCTTCTAACAAATACAGCTTTCCAAGCCGTACTACAACCACAAGCACAGATACCAGTTACGATATCACATTAGCTACACCTGCAACAGGAGTCATGACCTTTACTCCACAGGATGCTCAAGCTGCATGGGTTATCACCCTCAAAGGAACAAAAAATAACACTAATGGTATCAAAGGTATTACATCTGATGTAAAGATTAAGAATGACAACAACGTCTATGACCTCAGCGGTCGCCTGGTAATCAAGAACGCTTCTACAAGCGATTTGCAGGCTCTCAACAAGGGTATTTATATCCACAACAACAGAAAGTATATTGCAAAGTAATAAAACACTATATCACTCAAAAAACGTGAGGGTGCGTCACAGACTTATGACACACCCTCCTTGTTTTATATTTTTTTTCTTCAGGGATTTCCTGAAGAATCTCATTCCTACTTATCAGTAGTTTTCTTGGCAGCAGGTTTTGCTGCTGTCTTGGCAGCTGCCTTCTTTGTCGCAGCCTTCTTTGTCGCAGTCTTGGCAGGCTTCTGTGCTTCACGCAGTTTCTCTACTTCCTTTTCTATCTTGTCCAACTTAGCCTGGAGACGAGTGATTTCCTTATCCTTCATCTCTATCTCCTCCTCCATATTGGTGACACTGGTCATGTAATTATCGAGCTGCTCATTGTCCATTTCTGGATGAAGAGAGTTTACTCGGTTGAGGAAGTCGCCCAGAATGTTCATGTAATTTGTGAAAGCATCAAATGGACTTGAATAGATACCACGGTCAAGACCCACATTACTTGGCTTGGTAGTCATGAAACGGAAGTTGTTGCTTGCCTGCAAGTAATCCCAGTCCTGATTGATACGAGGATCATTGGCAATACGTACACGGTCGGCTACACTATAGAGTTTGTTGAAAGCCTCACGCTGCATCGGATTTCCGAGCCATGTGCTGACATCACGCTCCTCATCCACCCAACTCAATGTATCAGGTACATTCAACTCGCCTACAGACTTCATCTTCTTGCAAATCTCTGAAGGTGTAGAGAAGGTGATGCCCTTCTGGCGTGCACATTCTGGCAATGCCTTGAAGAACTCGAGGATATTGCTGGACAATGGCTGGGCAATACCAAGTGCAGACAGTTCCATGAAGATATTGATAATCTGCTCTTCCTGTGGCAAAGCTGCTATCTCATTGATATAGGTATCAGCAAAAAGTGGATAACCATCCCAACTACTATTATTGAAACGCAAAGAGATATCATCGCTCAAACGGATATCACGGAGCAAAAGCTTCAGATTTGGAGCTATCGGACAATGATAAACATAGTGTGGAGACTTCCAGCCC
Source organism: Segatella hominis (assembly GCF_004535825.1). Lineage (GTDB taxonomy): Bacteria > Bacteroidota > Bacteroidia > Bacteroidales > Bacteroidaceae > Prevotella > Prevotella hominis. Next base: position 17,399 of record NZ_SGVY01000026.1, read on the forward strand.
AATACATGCTTGGCACCTTCGGTCAACATACCTTCGAAGCCCATCTGAGAAGCCTGCAAACCAATATCATCGCTGTAAATGAGTGATGAATTGCGAAGCACAGTTGGCTCCTTACCGAAATATTCCTTGATTTTGGAAGCCTGACGCTTAACCTCCTTGGCAAAGCTATCCTCATTGACGAGAGAGGCAAGACCATGAGAATATGGCTCTGCGAGGAACTCTACACAACCGGTAGCGTTCAGTTCCTGCAATTTTTCCAATACCTGAGGAGCATGCATTTCCAACTGTTCCATGCCGACTCCTGAGAGTGAAAAGGCTACCTTGAAATACTTGTTACTCTGATGGATCATCTCCAACAGGGCATTGAGCGCTGGCATATATGACTTCTCAGCTATCTCGCTGATAGAACGCTCATTCTCGTAATCATCATAGTAATAATGATCAGTACCGATGTCGAAGAAGCGGTAGCGTTTCAGATGGGTAATCTGATGTATCTCGAAATATAAACAAATTGTCTTCATAATTTGAAACTTGATATTTGAACGTTTAACTTTATGACAAGCAAAGACAAAGAGTTCTTCGCTCTTTGTTCTTCACTCTTCACTTAACCTACTTCCATCCTAAGGTTTTAAGGTATAAGTCCCTGATGCGGGCACCCACCTTTTCCCAGGTAATCTGGTCAACTTCCTTCTTGCCCTCCACAGAAAGATAGTCGAAAAGACTCTCATTATGACAGATACTGTAGATGGCATCTGCAAGGGCATGAATATCCCAGTAATCTACCTTGATGCAGTTGGTAAGAATCTCACCGCAACCACTCTGCTTGGAAATGATGGTAGGTGTACCACACTGCATGGCCTCCAAAGGAGAGATACCGAAAGGCTCACTCACAGAAGGCATGACATAGACATCAGAATCCTTCAGGCACTCATACACCTGCTTACCTCGCATAAAACCAGGGAAGTGGAAACGATCGGCAATACCTCGCTCTGCTGCAAGATAAATCATCTGATCCATCATATCTCCTGAACCAGCCATGCAGAAACGCACATTACGGGTACGATGAAGCACCATATTGGCAGCCTCAACGAAATATTCCGGTCCCTTTTGCATGGTGAGACGACCCAAGAATGTAACCACCTTCTCCTTGCCCTTATGATCAGGACGAGGAATATCCTGCCACTCCTGCTTCAATGGATATACCGCATTGTGCATAGCAAAGCACTTGCGTGGATCCTGGTGATACTGATTGATGACCGTCTGTCGGGTCAACTCAGATACACACATGATACAGTCGGCATTGTCCATACCATCCTTCTCGATGGAATAAACGGTAGGGTTTACCTTACCACGACTACGGTCGAAATCGGTAGCATGCACGTGAATGCACAATGGTTTACCACTCACCCTCTTGGCATGAATACCAGCAGGGAAAGTCAGCCAGTCGTGAGCATGGATAATATCAAATTCCTCACTTCGAGCTACCACACCGGCAATGATGCTATAGTTGTTGATCTCGTCGTGGAGATTGGATGGATAACCACCTGCAAAATCCATACATCCGAGGTCGTTGACATTCATATAGTTGAAGTCGGCATAGATATGATCGCGATAACGGAAATAGTCATCCGGATTCATAATATTGCCTACTCGCTGCTGTACGTAATCATGATTGACATCACGCCAGGCGATAGGCACACTATTCATGGCCACAATCTTACAAGCACTGCGGTCCTCATCACCGAAAGGATGAGGAAGACAGAGTATGGTTTCAATGTCACCCTGGGCATGCAAACCCTGAGAAATACCAAAGTTAGCAGTAGCCAAACCACCAAATACATGAGGAGGATACTCCCATCCAAACATTAATACTTTCATATAGCAGTCCTCCTTATTAATATTGATACTTATCGAGTAATTCGAGTGCACGCAGAATCTCTGCCACATTCATGGCAAAGGAAATGGCGCCACGTCCAGCAAATGGAGGGTTACCATCAAAGAGTTCGCTGATGGTACCGAGACAATGATAAGACATTTCTTCTTCATATCCCACCATCTGGCGCTCAATGAAGCTCAATCGGGTTCTTCTGTAGAGTTTCAAACTTGCCTCCATATAGAAACCGCCGAGCCAAGGCCATGCAGTACCTTGATGATATGCATAATCTCGCTGGCTCTGAGGACCTACATAGACAGGATTATAACCGCCACTCTTAGGAGAAAGAGAGCGCAATCCCTTAGGGGTCAGGAGTTCACGTGTACAGATATCGAGCACTTTCTTCTTCTGGTCTTGAGAAAGAGGAGAATAGTCGAAAGCGACTGGGAAAATCATATTAGGTCGAACACTCCAATCGATCATGTTACCATCTACATAGTCATAGAGATAACCATACTCATTGAGGAAAGTATCGAGGAAAGACTGCTTGGTCTTCTCTGCCAATTCCAGAAGATGCTGTTGTCTCTCTTGCTTGCCTTCCAGTTCGCAGAGAGCAGCACAGAAGCACAATGCATTGTACCACAACGCATTGAACTCAACAATATAACCACTTCTTGGAACTACAGGTTTTCCGTTGGCAGTAGAGTTCATCCATGTCACAGCCTTATTCTTTCCATCTGCGTAAAGGAGTCCGTTAGGATGCAATTCTAAGTTAGGATGGTGATTGCCTTCGATAAAGAGCATGACACTCTTGATGAACTTACCATATTTCTTCAGACATTCCTCCTTGCTGGTTTCCTTAGCATACTGCTGAAGAGCCCAGATTGCCCAGAGAGGAACATCCGGCTGTTCCAATTCGGTAATATTCACAGTGATATCCTTTCCTTCCATGAATTCCTGATATCCCTTCATGGCAGTCTTCATCACCAGTTCAAAGTAGTCATTTTCCTCTATAGAGAGGGTAAGACCCGGCAAAGAGATAAATGTATCTCGCGCACGGCACTTGAACCAAGGATAACCAGCCAGAATGTATCGGTCATCATTTTTCTCACGACGGTGGAACTGATGGGCAGCATTGACAAGACAATGGAAGAAATTGTCACGAGGGGCCCTTTCTGCCACTTCCTTATCAAAAAGTTTCTTCAATGTACCGGTCTTGATTTCAGATGTAGATGCAGCAAAGACTATGCTCTCACCTTTCTTGATTGGCATCTCAAAATAACCAGGTACATAAAGGTCCTCATTGGAAGCATAGCCACGCTCCTGCTCCTTAGGATACTCCACACCACGATACCAGTCTGGGGCAAAAACAAACTCATTCTTCTTGGAGAACTGCATATAAAGGTCAGGATAACCTGCATACATACAAGTCTTGATACCATTATCCACTGCAGAATACTCACGGGATGCTGTACTATTCTCATGGGTAAACTGACGCACGCTTCTGAATGCCAAGAATGGACGGAAACGCAAGGTGGTAGCTGAATGACAATCCACCATGGTGTATCTGATCAAGATGCGATCTTCATAATGCTGAAAAACGACCTCTTTCTTTAAGATGACACCACCTACACGGTAAAGCGTTGTTGGCACCTTATCGCAATCAAACTCACGAATGTATTTATGGCCCATCGGGCTAAAGTTGTTGCCTTGATACTTGTGCAATCCGAGATTGAATTCAGCGCCATGCTGAATGACTGTAGGATCGAGAGAACTCAGCAATACATGATTGTCGCCATCCAGTTCTGGAATAGGGACAACCAGCAAACCGTGATACTTTCGAGTATTACAATCAACAATCGTAGAGCACGAATAAGCACCCGAGCGGTTGGTTCTAAGCAACTCCTTCGGCAATGACTCCTGTAGGTTGGTCATCAGGGCCTTTTCGAATTTTAGATAACTCATAGATCTATATTAAGGTTTTTAATATTTTTTGTTGACTTTATTGCATCCAAAGGTAAGGAAAAAAAGCGAAACGACAAAGTTTTTTGGCAAAGAATTTAAGAAAATCGCTATATTTAATGTTTTATAAGCTTTTAAAGGGCAAATATTCCCCGTTTTTAAGTCACTTAGATGAATACACACAGTTTTGTGTAGCCTCTTTACAACAATCGCACAATCGAAAAAAGGTGCACCGGAACTTGTATTCCGATACACCTTATTATTCTTAAAACCTTATTATTCTTGAAAGAAGATCAATCTGACTACTGCGGTATCAGGAAGTTGATTACTTCCTGCTCCACCGTGATGCGGTAAGGTCCAACTGGCGTCTTCATCAATCGACCATCTACACCAATCATCGCATGAGAAGAATCCTCTACCACCACCTCTCTCGTGCGATAGGGATGCACACTTTTATGATTGAGGAATTTACCTTTGACGAAAAGATAAAAGCCTTCAAAGAGCTGGGTCATACCAGGATGATGAACAACAGAGACATCCAGCAGACCATTATAAGGCACCGCATTAGGAGTCTGTCCATATCCCGATGCATTTCCTACACACATGGTCATCACCCTACGCTTAATGACATCTGAATTGATGCGGATATGCATCTTATAGTCTAATCGCTGGAAAATCATCAGCACGAATGAGAAGAGGAACGACAGGGTACGGGAACCAAATACATGATGGGTCTTGCGACGCAGATTCATGATAGCAGCTATCAGACCAACATTCACACAATTGAGAAAATAGCGGTGACAGTTTTCCCCCTTCTTGTTCTGATAACGGATACAACCTAAATCAATCTTACGCACACGACGCTGCTGGAGCCATTTGATAGTCTGTTCATAATCACTATCATCAAATCCCCAGAAATGAGCAAAGTCATTCATCAGTCCATTAGGAATAATACCCAGCGCAATCTGATTTCTTACGGAAGCATCTACCTGCATCAGACAGTTTACTGCATCATTCAAGGCAGAATCTCCACCCACAATAACGATTGTCTTATAGCCATTGTTGATAAACATCTTAACCAGACGCTCTACACTTTTCTGATTCTCGCTTTGCACGAAATCATAGTCCACATGAAGTTGGCGCAAAACTTTCTCTATCTTAGTCCAGCGCGCACTGCTCCTCCATCCTCCTCGAGGGCAATAGAGCAAGCCCCATTTATTTTCATTTACAGCCACGTCGATTATTCTCCTATAATAATATTCTCTATATTAAATAATGTATATACAATCAGAAATCCATCTATTACTTATCCAAATATCTATCAATCATATAAATTGCTACTGATTAGATTTCATCAGTTCAAGAACCTGCTCTACCTTCTGGTCCATCGGTTGAAGTGCATCTATCCAATGAATGGTAAAACCCCTGCGCTCCATACCACGGAACCAGGTCATCTGCCTTTTGGCAAACTGATGAATGGCGATTTCCAATCCTCTCAGCATCTCCTCATAAGAAGTTTTTCCTATCACATATTCTGTGATAAACTTGTATTCCAACCCGTAATACAACAGGTTTTCTGCAGGAATACCACGATCGAGGAGTCCCTTGATTTCCTCTACCATCCCATTCTCCAGACGCTGTTTCAGACGGCGGGTGATTTTATCACGGCGGGCATCACGGTCGATACTCACTCCTATCACCAAAGAATCAACCGCAGGCAATTCCCGCTCTGGCATCGGATGTTCGAGATTGTAAGTTTCAATCTCAATCGCACGGATGGCGCGCTGCGCAGTATCTACATCTGTGCGATTGTGCATATTAGAACCATTCTTCGCCTTCAAATCCACCAACATATCTGTCAGTTCTTCCAGCGTTTTACCTTCAAGGGAACTACGAAGAACAGGATTTTGAGGAACTGGTGAAAGATGATAACCTTTCAAGACAGACTCGATATAGAGTCCGGTACCTCCACAGAGTATCGGAAGTACGCCACGATGAGTAATGTCCTGATAGGCATCATAGAAGTCCTGCTGATATTGGAAGAGATTATACTTGGTACCGGCATCACAGATGTCTATCAGATGATAAGGAATCAATTTACCCCCTACCGTATAATCCTCAAGATCTTTTCCCGTACCAATATCCATGCCCCGATAGACCTGGCGACTATCGGCACTGATAATCTCAGCCCCATGCGTATCGCCACCCCACATGGAAGAATCCATGCCATTGATATGCGAGGCAAGTGCAGCGGCAAGATTAGTCTTTCCACTGGCAGTAGGACCCAATATGGTAATCATAGAATGTTTCATGGCGCAAAGATACAAATTTTTCCGATACAGACAAACAAAGAAATAAAAAAAATGGGAAAACAAGGCAAGAAAAGGAGAATCAGTATGCCTTTATGCTATAAAACTTCAAGCCATTAGACAAAAAATAAATAATAAAAAAGCCTGGCATTGTAAAATGCCAGGCTATATATATTGTCGTAAATCGCTTCAGCGGTATTACTTCAACTCAGCGAGGTACTTGATAGTACGAACCATCTGAGAAGTATAAGAGTTCTCATTGTCGTACCAAGAAACTACCTGTACCTGATATGTGTCGTCGTCGATCTTGCTAACCATTGTCTGAGTAGCATCGAAGAGAGAACCGAAACGCATACCGATGATATCAGAAGAAACGATAGGATCCTCGTTGTAACCGAAGCTTTCGTTAGAAGCAGCCTTCATTGCAGCGTTGATACCCTCAACTGTAACGTCCTTACCCTTAACAACAGCTACGAGGATAGTTGTAGAACCTGTTGGAGTAGGAACACGCTGTGCAGAACCGATCAACTTACCGTTCAACTCAGGGATTACAAGACCGATAGCCTTAGCAGCACCTGTTGAGTTAGGAACGATGTTCTGAGCACCTGCACGAGAACGACGGAGGTCGCCCTTACGCTGAGGACCGTCGAGAATCATCTGGTCACCTGTGTAAGCGTGGATTGTTGACATGATACCTGACTGGATAGCTGCGTACTTGTTCAAAGTGTCAGCCATTGGAGCCAAGCAGTTTGTTGTACAAGAAGCTGCAGAGATAACTGTATCAGCTGGAGTCAAAGTCTTGTGGTTTGTGTTGTAAACGATAGTAGGGAGATCGTTACCTGCTGGAGCAGAGATAACTACCTTCTTAGCACCTGCTGTAAGGTGAGCAGAAGCCTTCTCCTTTGATGTATAGAAACCTGTGCACTCAAGTACTACGTCAACACCAAGCTCACCCCAAGGAAGCTCAGCTGCGTTAGGCTTAGCGTAGATAGTGATCTCCTTACCATCAACGATGATAGAGTTGTCTGTTGCCTCTACAGTGTGCTTGCCCTCGCCATACTTACCAGCGAAGCCACCCTGTGCTGTATCATACTTAAGAAGGTGAGCCAACATTTTTGGAGATGTAAGGTCATTGATTGCAACTACCTCATAACCATCTGCCTCAAACATCTGACGGAAAGCCAGACGACCGATACGGCCGAAGCCGTTAATAGCAACTTTTGTCATTTTTTTTAATATTTAAAATTAATGGTTTAAAATAATTCCATATTTTAAGCTCTCAAGCAATCCTGAAGTGCTGAAACATTCAAAAAAATAAGCTTTCAAGCATTTTTTTCTTTTTCCGAGCGCAAAGTTACTAATTTTTTTCTAACTTTGCACACGAAAAGAGTATTAAATAAATTAAAAAAGGATAGTTGAGGTTTAATCTTGCTATAAAAAAAGCAGTTAACATGTCAGACTGACAACTCCATATTGCAAAATTCAATCCTTTCACAAGAATGAAAAATGCATATCGGATGAAGAAATCAAACCCTATGATGCCTTACACCTTATTATATATATTGGAAAAATCATCATTCTGCAAGAAATGACAAAGTATAAATACTAAAATTATATCAACATTTAAATAAACAAAAGTAAAAGAATTAAGTTATGAGTAAATTTTTGAATGAATTCAAGGAATTCGCCATGCGTGGCAATGTGCTTGACATGGCTGTCGGTGTGATCATCGGTGGTGCTTTCGGCAAAATCGTAAGTTCTGTTGTGAATGATGTCATCATGCCTCCTATCGGATGGTTGATTGGTGGCGTCAACTTCGCTGACCTCAAGTTGACCTTGCCTACCGTACAGGTTGCCGGTGAGGAATTCAAGACTGCGACCATCAACTATGGTAGTTTCCTCCAGACCTGTTTCGACTTCCTCATCGTGGCTTTCTGTATCTTCATGCTCATCAAGGCGGTCAACAAGTTAGCTAAGAAGAAGGAAGAACCTAAGGAGCCTGAGGCACCAAAAGCACCAGAACCAAGTGCTGAGGAGAAACTTCTGATGGAGATTCGCGACTTGCTGAAATCACAGCAGAAATAATTGCCACAACAAAAAGTGACAATAAAAGAAGTCCCATACGATCCGCAGAATGCCATCTGGCAATACCTGGAATCGTATGGGACTTTTTTATTTAAAGATGGAATAGAAACCTTTGGGATTTCAACAGGTGCGTTTATCCCACTCCCAACAACTCAACTTCAAAGATAAGAGTAGAACCTCCTGGTATTCCTGGCTGAGAGAACTTTCCATATCCCATTTCGGCAGGAATATAAAGTTCCCACTGGTCGCCTACGTGCATCTGTTGCATCGCCACAATCCAACCATCTATCAGATCGCTCAATCGCATCGCAAACGGAGTTCCGCCACGGCTGGAATCAAACTTCTTGCCATTGATGGTCCAACCCGTATAATGAGCAGTCACAATGCTGCGCTTGCCTGGTTGTGCTCCATTTGGATCTCCCTGTTTCAACACCTTATAATATATACCACGAGGGAGTGCTTTCACACCTTCCTCTTGAGCCTTTTCTTCCAGCCAACGCTTGTTGGCCTCTACATATTCTCTTTTTGCCATATTTCAGATTACATGATATTATATTTGCGCCGCTAAGTTACGAAGAAAAATCGGAATGACAAAAAAAATCCGGTTTTATTTTGCCATGTCTTCTTTTTATGCTAACTTTGCATCCTAATCATCAAAAATACAATATGCCACAAACACTACATATTGCAATCATCGGTGGGGGTGCCGCAGGATTCTTTGCCGGCGAAGTGCTCGACATCGATGCCATCACCGGCGGCTTCAATCTGCAGGCCGCCTGGACCACGGGATATGTGGTGGGACAACATATCGGAGAATAAAAGGCGGGGGATTTCCTCGCCTTCGGGCTTTCTATCACTTTCTCAAAAACTTTTCTCCCCTAAAAAACTTGCCATATCAAATAATTATTGTAATTTTGCAGTAAGATTTTAAAAAGAAGATTATGGCAATAAAACTATATCCTTTAGGCATACAGACTTTCGAACGAATTCGAGAAGAAGACAAACTGTATATCGACAAGACGGAATACATCTACCGCATGGCTCACACCAACGGTAAATATTTCTTCTTGAGCCGACCACGCCGTTTCGGAAAGTCGTTATTGGTTTCCACCTTTAAAAACTATTTTGAGGGAAAGAGAAACCTGTTCAAAGGACTTGCCATCGAAAATCTGGAGAAAGAATGGACAGAATATCCTGTGCTGCATTTTGACCTGAGCGGAGGTAAGCACATGGAAAAGGACCAACTGGAGAGATACCTCGGTTTCATCTTGGAGATGGAAGAGAAAAGATGGGGTATCACCCAACCGCAGGTTGATGCCAACAACAGACTGACAGAACTCATCTATACGGCATACGAGAAAACAGGGAAACAGGTGGTTGTACTCATCGACGAATATGATGCACCCATGCTTGACGTGGCACACGAACAGGAGCAACTGGATGCTCTGCGAAACATCATGCGCAACTTCTTCAGTCCTCTGAAATTCTGCGAAGCAAAACTCCGTTTCGTCTTCCTTACTGGCATCACCAAGTTCTCGCAGGTAAGCATTTTCAGCGAATTGAACAATATCACCCTCATCTCTATGGACAAAGATTATGCAGGCATCTGCGGCATCACCCAGGAAGAACTGCTTACACAAATGCAGGAAGATATTGATATGCTTGCCCAATCACAGGACATGACGAGAGAAGCTGTCATTGCCAAACTGAAGGAACATTACGATGGCTATCATTTTGCCAAGGTATCACCAGATGTCTTCAATCCTTACAGTCTGCTCAATTGCTTTGCAGAAAAAGAATTTGGTGCCTATTGGTTCAGTTCGGGCACCCCTACCTATCTCATCAATATGCTGAATAAGTTTGGGATACTTCCCAACGAAATAGCTCCTACAGAAGCACTGGAATCTGCCTTCGATGCCCCGACGGAAAAGATGAAGACCATCACCCCACTGCTCTATCAGAGCGGATACGTCACCATCAAGGATTACAACAAGGATACCCAGCTCTATACCCTCGACATCCCGAACAAGGAAATAAGAGTAGGACTGTTTGACAATCTCCTGCCCAACTACGTGGATGGCAAGAGTGCCCAGCAAGGAGGCGTTACCATCGCAAAGATGGCATCCCTTATCCGCAAGCAAGATATGGATGGGGCTCTGCAGCTCCTGCAGGATTACTTCGAAACCATTCCGTATTGCCATGTAACCAATCACGAGGGACATTATCAGCAGATGCTCTACATCATCTTCACCCTGCTCACGGGATTTGTTCTGGATGTGGAAGTACATACACCAAGAGGAAGAGTGGATATGGTTCTGCTTACCCAGACCGACCTCTACCTCATAGAGCTAAAGCTCAACAAGAGTGCCCAGGCTGCCATGCGCCAGATGAATCTGAAGAACTACCACAAGCGCTTTGCTCTCTGTGGCAAACCTATCACAAAGGTAGGCATCAACTTCGACAGCACAACAGGCAGCATCAAAGATTGGATTATCGAAAAAGCATAACTTTACTGATATCACACTTCAAGATATCTCAATAAAAAAGGAGAAGACTCACAAGAATCTTCTCCTTTTTTATTGAGTTCTTTAGAATGAACTGATATTTTTCGTCCATTCAAATGCTATTCCTCTTTCGATACAAAGTCTTTCACGATGCGGGTGTATTCCTCGTGATGGTCGTGATATGCCATAGCATGAACGGAGCCTTTAGCGATGAAGATGGCTTTTCTGCCCTTCGTCTTTGCCTCATAAAGCGGATGAAGCATGGCGTATGGCACGAAGGCATCCTTATCGCCATGGATAAAGAGCATCGGTTTGGTGCTCTTGCGAACCTGCTCTATCTGCTGCGCCTCGGCAAACGACCAGCCATAGCGATACTGGCAAAGAGCAGAAGTGGTATTCATCAGCGGGAAGGAAGGCAAGCCAAACTGGTCTTTGAGCTGAGCGGAAAACTCATCCCACACGCTGGTATAGCCGCAGTCCTCCACAAAGCACTTCACGTAATCGGGAGTCTTCTCTCCCGATACTGCCATCGTGGTTGCCGCACCCATCGAAATACCATGAATCACCTGCTGGGTATTCTTCACTCTTCGTTCTTCACTCTTCACTTTAAAAATCTCATTGGCGATTTCCGACCACCTGATCACATCCCATCTATCCTTCCATCCCATCTGAATATGGTCGCCCTCGCTCTCTCCATGTCCATACAGATCTGGCAGGAGCACATTATACCCCATATCGTGATTATAGAGATAGGCGATGTGCAGCATTCCCTCGGAGCGCACCTGATAGCCATGCACCACCACGGCTGTTTTTTCCGTAGTCTTCGGTGCATAGAGATAGATGGCATGGGCCTTGTAGCCCGATGGCATCGTGACAAAGGTATCCTTCACGCAATGGTGCTGATACACGGAGTCCATCCAGCCAATCATCCAGGGGCACTCGTTCTTCATTCTGTTCTTCCAATGCTCGGCTGTCATTCTCTCCTCCTTCGGATAGTTGAGCGAATAATTGAGCATATAGTTGCTGGCGCCATACAGTCCCAATATCACGAGCGCCACCAGGACCAGAGCCGAAGCGATGCCTATCTTTCTCATCTTTTCCTGTTTCATCTTCATTCTTATTGCCATTACAAATATCTATTATAGAATTTCCGCTGCAAAATTAAGGAAAAAGATGGAGATGGCAAAGAAACAGAGGAAAAATCCTGTTAAATTGAAGCTATAATCTGCTCTTTTCTGCATTACCAGCACCCGTACCCTTATACTTGCTCTTGGTGGCATTGAAGTTATAAGTTACATTGACCAAGAACATGCGGGTATTATCTATACCGGTTCTGGTGAAGTGCGCATACGAATTATTATATTTCCAACTCTCGTTCTGTCCATGAAGCAAATCCTCAGCTTCCAATCTCACAACCAATCGGTTGTTCAGGAACGACTTGGAAATAGACGCATCCAGGGAATTCCATGCATAGTTGACACCCAATTCGCTATAATTACGCGACTGGTAAGAGTATTCCAATCTAGCCTTCCAATGATGCGGCAATACCCAGGTATTCTCCAAATCCAGATAGAGAGAAGGACGGTTGGCATTATAGTTGCTGACGTATTTGCTGGCATCAAAGAACTGATTGACCAGACCTACCGTATAGTCAAGATGCCATAAGCCTATCACCGGAGTAGCCTCAAGATAGAACTTCAGGTTCTGAATCTTATCTACATTCTCGTAATATGACAGGGCTATATCCTTATTGCCCTGGAACGGTTTCATCATATATACCGAGGCATTCTTGTTGTAGATATATTCAGCAGAGAAACTCAGCCAGGAATATTGCGCATCCCATTCCAGATGATAGGCATCCGTTGGTCGCAAGTTAGGATTACCGCTTTCATAGGAATGACGACTCGTATATCGGGTATAACCGGAAAGACGGAAGTAACTTGGTCGATAGGTCTTTGCCGTGAAACTCAACGAAGAATGCCACTTGCCCTTGTCATATCCCAAGGATACATTAGGAAATACATTATCATACTTTCTGCTCATATCCGGGTTGAGCACTCCTTCGGCATAATAGTCTGATTTTACATGCTCATATCTCACACCGGCATTCAGAGAATAATCTCCCAACGACCATGCAGCCTCAGCAAAGGTGGCAATGTTCTGTTCCTTGATTTTGGAATCATTGGATGCAGCCACACCACCCTCGTTCTTGTTGTTGGTATGACTATCAGAATTTGTGTATTCCGAACCAAAGTCTATGTTCAACTGGTCGGTCAAAGGATAAGAAACAACCAATTTACCGGCAAGCAACTTTCCTTTGGTATGGCTATCTGAACATACAATCTGGTCGCCCAACTCAGAACTGGTTTCGGTGGCTTTCTGTATCTGGTCTTTCGTCCTCCACAACGCTGATGCATTCAGGTCTATACTCCACTTGCCTATCTTACCATCATAATAAAAGTCAGCCTGATGAATAGGAGTCTGCTTGGTATCTGACTCATCGTTGAGATAATTTACATCTCCCTGGTGAACTCCATCCTGAAAGATGGAATAGTTCTGCCTAACAGTAAAATACTTGGTATAGCCAGAACCAAACTTATATTTCAGACCGATGGTATGATTTTCGTTGAATTCATAATTGAAACCCAGATTGGCATCAGGTCCATAATCTCTAGAATCAATGCGCCCTACTGATTTTTGATATATCTGATGCTGATTTCCATTGATATATTCATCCAATCCCAACTTATCATAGAAATACGAATCTGACCACATCAATCCACCGAATACATCCAGTCCACCCACACGGTAATTGAGATTAGCCTGCTCTTGCCAGGTATTCTTTATGGCAAAACCATATTTTGCCTGGAAATTACCACTCCATCCATAACCTTGCTTCTTGACCGTGGTTATACGAATCACCGAATTGACCTGGGCATCATACAGCGCACCAGGAGTCGTGATAACCGTCACGTTCTTCACATCCTTGGAAGATATGGTTTGCAATTCATTTTTGTCGGTCAGTTTTCTGCCATTGACATAAATCTCCGGTGTGTCTTTTCCAAACACCGAACAGTTTCCATCCTTATCCACACGCACTCTTGGAACCTGCTTCAACAAGTCGGCAACCATACCCGCATCACTCAGTATCGTACCCTGCACCTGGGTCTGAAATCCCTCGCGAGTCAGTTTTGTCTTGGGGCGAACCGCCTTCACAATCACCTTCTGCAGGTTCATCGTTGCCTCCTTCAAAGTAATTGAACCAATCTTACCTGTATTATATGTATTGCTTGTCGTAATATAGCCCACGCAACTTACTCTTACTATCACCTTTCTGGCTCCACAGGGAATCACGAACTGGCCGTTCTCATTTGTCACACCGCCATTAATCAATGAAGAGTCACGAACATTCAGCAGGGCTACATTGGCGAAATCTACAGGGCGTTTCTTATTGTCTATGATGCGGCCTATCATCTTGGTGGGAGTCTTCTGCGTACACTCCACAAAGATGTTTTCGCCATCTATCGTCATCTTCATCGGATAGAAGCCCATAATCTGGCGGATGGCATCCGGAGCAGTTCGCTTCACGATACTCGTGGTAACCGTGAAATCTTCCAGTTCATCATAAATAAAGTTGATACGATAATCCTTGGTGCTCTTGGCAAGGATGGTGAGCGCTTCTGACATAGAAGTGTTGCGGAAGTTGCGGGTGATGCGTTGGGCATAGATGGTCTGAAGAGAAAGGCTCATCAGACCTGCCAGCAGCATGATATATCTTAATCTTTTCATCTTATTCCACGATTAAAGTTTGACCTTCATGACGAATATTCACTTTCTCGAAATGATTCATCAGTTCGATGATATCATCCAGACTCATGTTCTTCTCCAGTTGCAGGAAGAGACGGATGTGGCGAGCCGACTCGTTCTGATAAGTTACCTGGAGATGGAAATGCCCGGCAATAGGAGTCAGGATATTCTGAAGCTCAGCGTTTTCATAAACCAATGGGAGCTGGGCAAGACTTGCAGAATCTGTCTTTTCTTCTATGTTGGATTTCTGAGGAGCAGAAACCTGCTGGATAGAATCCTTGCGGGATGACACGAGTTCGGTATTGTGCTTATCTGATGCCTGATGAGAACGGGTTACCAGATGAATGGCAGCAAAGGTGATGCCGGAGACGACAAGGACGGCTGCAACGGCAGCCACCTTTCTCATCGGGTTCCAGAGAGGAAACGACTTGGCGGTTTGCTGGGTTTCTGCATTCTGACTCATCTCTTCTTTCTGCTGTTTTTCTTCTTTCAGCTTCATCTCATCTTTCAGCTTCTCCCATTCTGCATCAATCGAAGGCATCTTCATCCCTTCCTTTGACTTGGCGAAATCCAGAGACTGCCGGGTCTCTACCAACTGCTGATAGAGTTCGTTCACTTCCTCATCGCCCAGAAGTTCATCCTTTTGGGTTTCGGAATACTTTTCGGGATGCTCCAGGAGATCGAGGAGCAAATCCCATTTCTGAGAATCCATCTTCTGAGAATCTATGTCAGATAATTCATCTTTCATTTTCTTTTCCTTTCTTCATTTTAGGGTTATTATTTTCCTTTCAATTTTTCTCTGAGCGTTCGCAAACCTTTTACGATATGCTTGTTCACTGCCGAGACGCTGATGCCCAGCTCCTCCGCCGTATCCTTATACGACATTCCTTCCCGATAGCACAATCGGATGACGGAAGCAGTCTGGTCGGTCAAGTCGTGGTCGATGCAATCCACGGCAGCCTGCCATCGCTCTTCCAGACGAGAAGGTTCTTCCTCCGTCAAATTCCCTTCCGAGAAAGGGAGAAGCCGTTTCAGTCTTTCATCTCTCTTCTTTCTGGCTATAAGATTGATGCAGGCATTCTTCACGCTCCGCATCAGGTAAGCCCGGTCTGGAACCAGCTGTTTATTCCACAATCTGGAGAACACGTCGCTCACCACATCCCTCGCCTCCTCATTATCATGGAGCAAGGCAAAGGCGAAGCGATACATCTGCTCGTAATGGTCGTGGAACAGCCGTTCCATCCGCTGTTCATTTTCTTCTGTCATCAAGTCATTTTCTTCTTGTTTCTACTCTTATATACAAGCTTTCCTGAAATCAATTACCCCTAAAATGAAGAAATCTTCTACTTCCTTTGGAAAAACCGATGCAAAGGTAATAAAAAACTAGAAAAAGCTTGCACTTTCGAATAAAAAGTGTATCTTTGCAGCTAAGAAACAACATCATTACAATATGGATAAACAAGCCATTATAGAAGCTTTACGCCATTATTTCAGCACCCAACCCGTACTGAAAGCCTGGCTGTTCGGTTCTTTCTCCAGAGGAGAAGAAACGAAGGATAGCGATGTCGATATTATGGTTTCTTTGGACAAGAGCAAACCTATTGGTTTAAAATTCTTCGGTATGTGGAATGATTTGGAAGAACTCTTAGGTAGAAAAGTTGATTTGGTATCAGAAGGAACCTTACTCCCTTTTGCACAGGAATCAGTAGAACGTGATAAAATCTTAGTATATGAGAGAACGAAGTAGAGATAAAAACCGCCTATAGCACATGCTCCAGGCGATAGAAAGAATCTGCCGATATACAAAAAGGTAAAAACTTTGAGGATTTTATCGCAGATGACATGATGTATTACGCAGTAGTCAAGAACATAGAAATTCTTGGAGAAGCTTCGAATATGCTTACCGAAGAATTTCGACAAGCACATCCTAAGACTCCTTGGAAACAAGTGAACGGCATGAGGAACTATATCGTTCATGAATATTTTCAAGTTGATAACAACGTTGTTTGGGATGTAATTACAAACGACCTTCCGGTATTAGAGCAACAAATAAAGGAGTATCTAACTGAAGAAAAATAAAAACATCGGCCAAGCAAAGAGTAAACCAACATGGTTTTGCCTTCGCTTGACCGATTGTCATATATTCATTGTTGTATTAAGAGAGTTTCTTCCTAACAAAAACTACAAGCGGCTCTTTTCTTCATTGCCGGCTCCCGTACCCTTATACTTACTGCGCTTGGCATTGAAATTATACGTACCCTGCAAGGAGATGTCCTTGCTCTCGTCATCATCCGAAAGAATGCATCTGGCCAGATTGTACATCTTCGCATAATGCTGACGGAATAACTGTTCTATGTCCTTTTTTCTGTTCATATACTATCTATACAGTTGAGCCAAGCGAAAAACTAAGCAAAACATCAACTTTTTTGTTTTTTCCTTTAAATCCGAATCGAAATCACCAAGATTCTCCCCGGATGTGAATGCAAAAGTACACAATCTATCGGAGATAGAAGACTAACGGTAAGGATAAATCGATTTTCAGTTGATTTATTTGTTCATTCCAACATTTTTTAGTACTTTTGCCCACCAAATTACAAACAAGTAAATAAGATTGGTATAAAATAGGTATTACCAAGATAAAAAAGAATAGATTAGATAAAGGAAAATAAGAATATGTCAACGATTATTTATCCATCACCGATATTCGGACCCGTGAATTCCCGCCGTCTGGGAGTTTCATTGGGCATCAACCTCATGCCATCTGATGGCAAGGTCTGTTCATTCGACTGCGTTTATTGCGAATGCGGATTCAACGCCGACTTCCGTCCTAAGAAGAAGCGCCCTACCCGCGAGGAGGTAAGAGAAGGATTGGAGAAGGTTCTGAAAGAGCGCCACGACAACAACCAGCCTTTGGACGACATCACCTTCGCAGGAAACGGTGAACCTACGGGACACCCAGACTTCAAGGGAATCGTGGAAGATACGATGGAACTCTGCAAGAAATATTTCCCTGAAGCACAAGTATCCGTACTCAGCAACGCCACCTATATATATAAGGAGGAAGTGAGAGAGGCGCTGATGCTCGTGGATAACAACATCCTGAAACTGGATACCGTGGATATGGACTACATCAAAAAGTTGGACCGCCCTCAGCAACCTAACTACAACGTGCAGGATGTGATTAAATATCTGAAGATGTTCAAGGGGCACGTCATCATCCAGACCATGTTCCTAAGAGGTGACGGATTGGACAATACCAGCGAGCATTTCGTAGCTCCTTGGCTGGAGGCTGTGAAAGACATCCAGCCTCAGCAGGTAATGGTTTATACCATCGCCCGTGAAACACCAGACAAGTTGCTGGAAAAGGCACCAAAGGAAGTACTCGATGCCATCAAGGAACGAGTAGAAGCATTGGGCATCAAGTGTACAGCCTCTTATTAAAAGATAATTAGGATTTGATATTTGTTAAAGACTTGCGATGAAGCAAAGAAGAACAAAGAAAAGAAAGAAGAAAAAAACGATGAAAGCAAAAAGTAATATCCTTATTATCAGCGACATGTGTGGTTACGGTAAGGTATCAGCCGCCGTTCAGATGCCCATCCTCTCTTATATGGGACTCGACGTGTTCAATCTGCCCACCATGCTCATCAGCAATACCTTCCCATACGGCAAGTACGCCATTCTGGAATGTACTTCGTATATCGAGGAAGCCCTGCAGAAGTGGAACGAACTGGGCATTCACTTCGATGCCATCACCACGGGTTTCATGGCTTCGGAGCGTCAGGCTAAGTTAGTGGCACGTTATTGCAGAGAACAGGCAGCGCTGGGCACCGACATCTATGTGGATCCCGTGATGGGCGATTACGGCAAGCTCTATGGTGGAGCCAGTGAGAGTACCGTGAGATGCATGAAGGAGATGCTGAGCGTATCGCATCTCTGTTTTCCCAACTATACCGAGGCTTGCCTGCTGACGGATTCTGAATACAAGGAAGAGGGAATCTCGGAGAAGGAAGCCTATGAACTGATAGATAAACTGAGAGCCATCGGTTCCCACTCCGTGCTCATCACCTCGTGCATCGTAGAGGGTCAGCATGCCGTAGTAGGTTTCAATCATCTTACAGAAGAGTATTTTCTCCTGCCCTACGAAGAAATCCCAGTTCAGTTCCCAGGCACCGGCGACATCTTCTCCAGCATCATCGTGGGCAGACTGAAGGATGGCGATCATCTTCGCCATGCCACCCGCATCGCCATGGATACCCTGCGCAACTGGATAGACATCAACAAGGATGACAAGGACAAGAACCGAGGAATTCCGATAGAAAGGCATCTGGGGGACTTGTAGATTGCCATTTAGCAAACACAGAAGCAAGGGAATACCAATTAAGTTATAATGGAAAAGAAAGAAACAAATACACTCAGTATATTTCAGCGCCCGGTATGGGTAAGCCTGTTCGCCCTTACGGCTGCGATCTCGTGGGGATGGGCTTACCCATTGATAAAAATGGGAATGGAGGAATATCAGATTACAGCAGACATGACCGGAAGCAAAATGCTTTTTGCAGGCATCCGCTTCTTCATCTCCGGCATCATCATCCTTGCCATCGCCAGAAGCTCGCATCGTAAATTCGGATTCAAGAAGAAAGCTGTCCAGAAGGAGAATCATGATGTTCAGAAGAATGGAAGTTTCAAATTCCTGACGAATACAAATGTCTGGTTCCTTCTCCTCTATGCACTCCTCAACACCACCCTTCATTATGCCTTCTTCTATTTCGGACTCTCGCATAATGCAGGAGCACGTTCGGCGATACTCAATTCTATGAGCGTCTTCACGGTGGTTATCTTTGCCTGCATCTTCTTCAAGAGCGACAGGATGACGTGGCGAAAGGCTTTAGGCTGCATCATCGGCTTCCTGGGCATCCTTGCCTTGAACCTTGGCGGAAAGGAAAGCGGAAGTTTCACATTCCTGGGCGATGGTATGATTATCCTCAATGCCCTGTGTGGAGCCAGTGCTTCCCTGCTGACCCGAGGCTTGAGCAAGAGGGTGGATGTTTTCGTAGGAACCGGTTATTCGCTGAGCATCGGTGGAGCCTTGCTGGTGATTCCTGCATTGTTAATGGGTGGCTATCTGCCAGTCATCAGCCTCTGGGGCATCACCATCCTTCTGCTGCTCATTGCCATCTCAACCATCAGTTTCGCTCTCTACAACAAACTATTGAGCTGCAATCCCGTAGGAAAGGTAGCGATATACAATTCGCTCATCCCCGTAGTAGGAGCCATCACCTCCTGTCTCTGTCTTGGCGAAACCTTCTACTGGAAGTATCTGATAGCAGGCGCATTGGCTACTGCCGGAATTTATATCATCAATAAAGGGAAGAAATAAATTCCGGCTATTGCCCATGCAACCCATATAGAAAGCAAAGCCACCTATTTCAAGATACCCGTTTCGCGCTCCTCATTGTTGATATTCCGCTGTATCTTACGGTATTCCTTTCCCCGATTGATATTCCAAGCAACACCGATACGGAACAAATTACCTCCCGAATTGTCATAACCACGAACCTGCTTGCGGAGTAATGCGTTAACGATTTCTGCAGAATAGGATTTCGGATGAGCCATAAACGGATTATGCATATAGAGCGTAAAATCGAAATCACCTATATGATAACTGGCTGAGGCTGCCAATGAAGGAGGATTATGCCCGATTTTCTCTCCCTCCATAAAGTTCCAACCATTATCAGCATACAGCATCACAGTCCATTTTCCCCAATACCCCTGTAATGTTCCACCATAATTATAAGCGGTATAACAATGACTGTACTCATCGCCCTTATTGAAAAAACGGTAAATACCTGCGTTCACAGATAATATAAGGTGGTCGGGGATAATGTCAAACCGGGTATCATTCGTAAGATACAACATATTACAATGGGGCTGATTCTCCTGGGTATAAAGAAACTGATCATCTTCCGTGCGGGTGTATTTCGCCAAATTACAATGACGATTGATGCGATAATTCAAGGTAAAATCAGTATTTATCCTTGGTTTACTGAAAGAGAACGCAACCCAGTTCTCATATCTACTGTTAGGCTTAAGCGAAGGATTACCCACAGTCCATTCCATACTGTTCTTTCGAATACGGGTATCCGAAATCATAGCTATCTGCGAAATATGCTGTGATAATTCACTTCCCAAGCGGATCTGAAACAAAGAAGAAAGGGAATAAGCCAATGTGAGTTTCGGACGACAAAGCCAAAAACTAAATTTCTCATCTCCCTGTCGATAAGACTGATTACTCAACCCGAAGCCAGCCACATAAGTTAAACGGGATGTTCCTTCCTTGAATTGTCCCAAACTTCCCTTGATTTGTGCAAAACCATAAATACCCAATGAACGGATACCATTCTCGCTAACCACATCACCCAAATACTGATTATCCATATATTTCCAGTTCAAGTTGGTTCCCGCAGAAAAAATAAAGGGTTTCAACCGGTTTTCATAGATAGCCTCGGCCATGAGCGAATAGGTCTTTCCATCTACCTGATATTGATAGGGTTCGCCCTCATCTTCAGAATAGGCACCTTTTGTTCGAATATAAGTGCCCAAAACATCTGCCGACAAAGACTGATGCTTGCCCAACTGATGATAGAAATACAAATCGAGAGCAGGAGTAAAATCCCTACCCTTGCTGGTTCTGTAAACAGGATACGCAGGCTTTCCAGATTCAGAAAGCCACATTTCATTCGATGTATAAGGCTGATTGCAGAAATCCGTGCTAAGCGTTGTCTGGAATACATATAATGCAGAATCTGCCAGATTATACTTCAACTGCAATGTATTATCAAAATTTTGAGTTGTCCCATTCATGATTTTTCGAGATATCTGATACTCAGAACCATCATGTAGAAGATATTGAGCATTCTCATTATATTCGGATGCCTTATTATCCACATAAGTCTGCTCATATAAAATATTCAATTGGCTCTTGCCCCTGTTGACGGATGCATAGACATCGTTCGAACCGAGCTTGGTAGTTAGCGCATTGGTCAAGTTGAAGCCCAAACTGCCACCCGATGAAGCCCTGCGGGTATGAATATCTATCACGTATGCAATATTCTTTCCATATCTTACGCCAGGACTGTCGATATAATCTACACTCATAATAGAAGCTACATCCAGCATCTGCACGTCATGCATATTGGCGAGAATGCCATTGATACGAATCTGCACTTCTCCCTTATGATCGGTAGCAGAAATAGAACGGCCTGCCTCATCAACCCTAATATGAGGCAAAGCTAACTTTCCCAAAAGCGAAAAACCAGAAAAAGAACGCTGCTTCTGAATATCGCTTGGGAATATCAACTTGCCATCTTCCTTGTTGACCACTCGTGCCGCCTTCACAACAACCTCTTGCAAGGCTATAGAATCATTCGATACCTGCTGAATCTCCTGGGCACTTATTTCTGCACAAGAGATCAATGCCCACAGCATCACCATGGCTGTTAACAATTTACTTTTCTTCATTGTCATCATATACTTTTCTAAAACTTGTTTTCTGTTGCAAAGGTATCAAAAAGAGAAGACCGAAGCGAAAAATATGACTGACATGAGTCTGACATTTATCAATTAACGAAAATTACATCAAAACTTACACCAACTTTCATTGAATTTCTGTACTTTTGCAATTGATTCGTTAAACAGTAACAGATTTAAACGATATAAAAAATGAAGTTGAAAGCATATCATTCCATTCTCATCTTCGCCATCCTCGTGATGTCTGCGGTATTCTCCAGCGTGAATAACTACCGCAAGGCTCAGTATGCCATTGTGCAAGATATGAACAAAGCGTTGGCTCAGACACTTCAAGAGAATAAATATCAATGGATTACGCCTGATACCATCCAGAGCTACCGCTCACATCTCAGCATCGACCTGCTGAAATCGACCAGTAATCTCTGCTATGTGATGGAAGACAGAAGAAGAGGAAGAAACAATTCCCAGTTGGTAAATAGCGTCAACCAGCTCAGTAGTAAAGAGATGCTCCTCAACGAGCATTCCATACAAAGTTATGCCAATTGTTCGATGGCAGATGTTTTTTGCATGAGCAATCAGCGGACACCTTTGACGCTTACTCTCATGGCTATGATTTGGGCTATTGCATCGCTATACTATCATCGCAGAAAACAACCCTGGAATCATGAGGCTGATATGTTCGGCACCATGTGCTATTCTCAAAACGAGGATTCCTTCTACAATCAGGAAAACGGACAATCCATCAAGTTTACTCCAATGCAGCACCAGCTGATGCAACTCTTCTTCAACAATACGCATCATCAACTCTCCAAACAGGAGATTTGTAATGCTCTTTGGCCCAAGAAACCGGATGCCAGCGAAACGCTCTATACCTTGATTCGCCGTATCAAACCGGTGATTGAGCAGAATAGCAACCTCATGATTGAGTCGGAAAGAGGCAAGTCTTACCGACTGATTATCAGATAAGTTCAGAAATGTCAGCCAAATGTCATACTTGTTATTTGGCTTTTTTCAATCTTCTTCATAACTTTGCTACTAAAAACAAAGAAACAAAAAAATGAAGAAGATTTTTTTGATAGCAGTTGTCTTGCTGATGATGATAAACTTCATCATCAACTATCACCATGAGGTTACGAAAGAGAAGCATACACCGATGGCGGATTTCAAGACCAAGGTAGAGATGGCACCCATGAAGGAATACAATGATCCGGACTTCGGCTATGTTGTCAAATATCCTTGCTTCTTCCAACAGGAGGATACTTCGGTATCGGGATACCAGGGCTATGCCCGTTTCTCATTCACCAATCATGCCAATATCATCCTGGAGAGTTACGTTACCCATAACTATAGCAATACCCTCCAGGCTTGTGCCGATTCTCTTGCCCAGAAGCTTCATTCAGAGAGGACGATGCAGGCATCGAATAAAGCATTCATCCTCTCCGGTCCTGTCTATGAAAACGGAGTAAGAGTAGATGGCTACAGTCATTACGATAAATTCATCAAAAGTGGCAGAATACTCTTCGTCTATTCCCTCACCTATCCCGACAGTTACAAGCCAGCCATGCCCCGACTGTTCAAACTCATAGACGACTGGAAAGTTTTAGGGGCATATGAATCTGACTTGAAGATATCCTCGTAAGCCTCTTGGGATTGTATTAATACAACAATCCCGAGGAAACGTTTCTTTAGAAATCTTTCCTCGGGATTTATCCACAAAAATATTACAAGAAACACTCTTACTTATTTGTCCGGCTCCAATTCCTCTATTGCGCAAATGGCTTGTAGCTCGACCTTTTTAATGTGAGAATAAGTCTTCTTATAATTATCTGTCACATTTTTAAAGATACTCTCACCGTCACTATAGAATGTAGCCAAGACAACTGCTCTATAATCTTTGAAAGGCAACAAATACCAAACTTCTGTATTATCAGCATTTTGTTGGATGTTAAGAACTCCCTCCATACGTATATTTCCTTCACTGTCAGTTATGGTAAGTCTTTTGGTTTTAACACAAAAAGTGTTGTATGTAGGATTACGGAAAGTATAATATTTATAGTACTTGTCGTTCTCTATGGCATCGGCTGCGATAGCAGCGGAATCCTCGGAAGAAACGCCTTCAACTAAACATTTTCTATTTACCACATACATCGTTCTATATATCTTCCAACGGGCAGTCCAATTTTTTACTTCTACCTTTAAAATAGCAGAGTTTCCGTCTGAGTCGGTTACGGTTATAGTAGCATTTCCCTCAGAAACGCCACTTACGTATATCTCCTTCTCTGACTCATTTGAAGAACACGAAACCTTGGCAACACTATCATCAGAAGAAGTTGCTGAGACTTTACCTTTAGCTCCATTAACATTCACCTTGCAGCCACCATCGGTATAGGTTGTAAGAGTGTTAATAACAATCTGCTTGCCAGTAATTATATCACCGGTTACTTCGTCTTCAGTGAGCTGGATTCCAGAATCATCATCGCTACAACTTGCCAAACAAAGCAAAGCTGCTAATGCCATAAAAATCATTCTAAATTTCATACGCTTCTTTATATTAAAGGGTTATAACTATTTAATAAACGCAAATCGTTTTCAAAACTTGCATGAGATTTCTCTTTCTACTTTTTATATTCTATCTCTCTACAAGAGTATTACTTTTACGTATTGCTCAAATTCAATGTGTACCAACAAGAAGTAGTGAAGAAATTCCTTGCATACTTAATTTTCCAAGCAAAACGAGGCAACAGCGTTGGAGTAAGCTTGAACTTCTGCTTATAATGAGGATTGATAAACCAAAACTTCTTGTCAACAACAGAAAATTCACATCTTTTTATCAATTTTTCAAATAACTCTATATTTGTTCTGCACTCTTTTATGCTCATCAGCTCGCTTATAGTATCATCTTCCTCTTTGCATAGTTTCAATAATGAATTATACATAGAGTTTGGTAGCAGATGTATGAACGGAAAGTGCGAACAGAGTTTGCTTCGGCAAATCTGTTGATGTCCACCAAACGGCATCTGCCATGCAGGGAATCCGACAAAGAGAACGCCTGTTGACTTTAGAAAACTTTTGAGGTGTAACAGAAATTCTCCTTTCGTTGGAACATGTTCTATTACATCATGTAATAGAATCACGTCAAACTTTTCCTCTTCATTGATTGGCGCAATGTATTTCATAAAGTCGCAACACACGAATGTGGCATTTTCGCAGATTTCCGAAAAGTATGCTTTCGCATCTATTATTCTACATTCAGCTATGTCTATTCCAGTAACTCTACAGCCAAGTTGGGCAAAGGGAACTAAATTACCTCCTTCGCCACAACCCACCTCTAATACTCTACTTTTCGAAGTCAACTTTTTGAAAGTTGACAAGTAGCTGATGTAAAACTCTTTAGATGTAATTTCCAAATCATGGAAGTATATCTTTCTATCTGTATGTCTTTTTTGCATATCTATATAATGTTTTGACCTTTTATCATATAGATACAAATTTGCCAAAAAGACTGCATGCAAAAAGAGACTTTTTACCAAGAGAACCTTATTCCAAACGGAACGGTAAATGTGAATGGACGTTCTGTCCAAGCATTCTTAATACTGCTACCATTCGGAATGTACCAATTCATGGTTGGTTCTATAAACAGATTCAGATTTGGTGCAAACTGATATTGGATTCCGATGTTTGTATTTACAGACCACTGTATCGGGAGCGTCAGTTTCCAATCTGTTGTGTATGCAGACTTATCTCCAACGATATAATCTGCATCAGTTTTTCCATATATAGGAATCAGAATTCCAGTGCCTACAGAACCATAAGTTGACAATCTCTTGAACTTCATAAATTGATAAGACAGTTTGAAAGGAGCACCAAGATAGTGGAGCTTTTGTTCCTTGTCAACACGATAGCTGCCAGTACCAAGAATGAGATATGATTTCAGATAAGAATATTGAAGTCCTGTCTCTAAACTCCATCTTTTACCTATGTTTTTATTTACAGCAATGCTCAATGTTATTGGCTTGTCATGATGTTCTACTTCTACTATTTCTCCACTATTGTGGTCTGCAATATCTGCCATGGCTACATTTTCTGTAGTAGGGTCTGCCTGGGATATGCGATGTAGCTCTTTTGCATAGTCTTCCCATGTCGTGAAATACTTCCCAGAAGGGATGGTTGGGTCTGTTGGCAGGTCCGGACCAGAAGGCAAATCATTAGTAATATCGTTACTTTTCATAAACTTACATACACTCTGTACAAGAGTCGTACCCAAAGAACCTGCAGCCAGTAATTGCCACTTATTCCTTTTGTGAACCTCAATATTTTCTGTAATCCATAATTCCTTATAGAGATTAGGGGCGATGATAGAATCTTTTACCAAGATACTATCAGTTCTATTTACAGCAAACTGCTTTTCATCTTGCAAGGTATCTGTTATATTGGCAATTATATTATGTTTTATTTCCGTTGTGTCATCACGCATTGCTGCTATAGTCTCCATGGATAGTATCTTGTGATAATGAGTACATGGATTCTGCTTTGGGGTACAGTTTGTAGAGTCAACATCGTTCTTTGATGCTGGACTAACTTGACCTTTTATTTTACGTCTGCGTGTTATATTGGTATCATTTTCTGAAAGAAGCTGTTTTTGGGTTATAAGTTGCTTATATACAGGAATAATGATGAGGACCAATACCATAATTAGTATTGTTCTCTTGCTCAATTTGTTTCTCAACAAAGCCTTAGCTCTCGCTAATTGCGAAGAAGAACTGTGTGGAGCTATATCAAGCAACTTTGCAATTTCCTGATGAGACAAACCATCTAGCACAGAAAGCTTGAATACCTTTTTGTATCCAACTGGTAATTTATCAATTTCAGCCATAATATCCTCGTATTGGATAGAAGATACTGTATTTCTACAATCATCACAGCTGTCAATCACACTTTCATCTATATCTGATAAAGAAATATATCTAAATGTATTACCCTTTTCTTTGTATTTTAATGCAAGATTAGAAGTTATACTTGTAAGCCATTGACCGAATCTGTTAGGATTCTTCAAATCTTTCAAAGATACAAGCGCTAGTATAAATGCATCTTGGACAAGGTCATCAATGACATCCTTGTCCTCTTTAAGAATATTGATACATATACCTTTCATTTTAGGATAATATATCTGATACAATGTGCTGAAAGCACTATTATCTCCTTGTTTTGCTTTAAATACTAAAGTTTGTATATTTGAATCCATGAGTATATTATTTTGCACAATTTATCCATATATAGATATGAAACCAGCATGAATACTGCACGAAAAATTGTTAAAGAACATAAAAGCGCTTGATTATTTGCATATATCAAATAATAATTGTACATTTGTGGTGAAAATATAAACATCGAAGATTATGGCACTTAAGTTATATCCATTAGGCATACAGACTTTCGAGCGAATCCGCAAGGAAAACAAGCTCTATATCGACAAGACGGAATACGTTTACCGCCTGACGCACACCAGCGGTACCTATTTCTTCTTGGGACGTCCGCGCCGCTTTGGAAAATCCCTGTTTCTCACCACCCTCCAGAGTTACTTTGAAGGCAAGAAAGACTTATTCAATGGTCTTGCCATCGAAAAGCTGGAAAAGGAGTGGACAGAATATCCTGTGCTCCACTTTGATTTGAGCGGAGGCAAACACATGAATAAAGAACAGCTGGAGAGATATCTCGCATTCATTCTGGAAACAGAAGAAAAGAAATGGGGTATCACACAGCCACAAATTGATGCCAATAACCGATTGACAGAACTGATCAATACTGCATACGAGAAATCCGGAAAACAGGTAGTCGTGCTTATTGATGAATATGATGCGCCCATGCTGGATGTGGCTCACGAGCAAGAGCAGTTGGATACCTTGCGCAATATCATGCGCAACTTCTTCAGTCCTTTGAAATACAGCGAAGCTAAACTGCGCTTTGTCTTCCTGACGGGCATCACCAAGTTCTCGCAAGTCAGCATCTTCAGCGAACTGAACAACATCACCAACATATCCATGAATGATGATTATGCAGGTATCTGTGGCATCACCAAAGAAGAACTTCTGATGCAGATGTCGGAAGATATTGAGGAACTTGCCCGAAGAAGAAATATAACGAAAGAACAAGTCATCGACAAGCTAAAAGAGAATTATGACGGCTATCATTTCACAAGATTCTCACCCGATATCTTCAATCCATATAGCCTGCTGAATTGCTTTGCAGAAAACAAGTTCGGATCCTATTGGTTTACTTCCGGCACTCCAACTTATCTCATCAATATGATGCGCAAATATCAGGTAGTTCCAACAGACGTCATCACACGAGTGGAGGCTGATGCCAGTGAGTTTGATGCTCCTACGGAGAATATGCCAACCATCATGCCGCTGCTTTACCAAAGTGGATATATCACCATCAAGGAATATCATGAAGACTACAACTATTACGTTCTTGATGTTCCTAACAAGGAGGTAAAAATGGGACTGACCAAGGCACTGATTCCATCATACGTCACACAGAATACGCTTGCAACAACCAATACAGCCCGTCGTATCGCACAGGCATTGGATAAGCAGAATATGGAGGAGGCATTAACCTTACTCCAAACATTCCTGGGAACTGTTCCTTACTGCAACAACGCTCATTATGAGGGACATTACCAGCAGATGCTCTTCATCATATTCTCTCTGCTTACAGACTATCAGGTGGACGTTGAAGTTCATACACCCAACGGCAGAGTTGACATCGTATTGCTCACCCATACAGACCTTTTCCTGTTGGAGATTAAGCTGGACAGGAGTGCGAAGTCTGCAATGCAGCAAATCAACCTGAAGAACTATCACAAACGATTTGCGCTAAGCGGCAAGCCAATAACCAAGGTCGGCATCAACTTCGACAGTAAAACTGGGAATATCGAAAATTGGGTAATCGAAAAAGCATAAGATAAAAATGCTTTTACCTTATTTATCCCCTATCACCAAACGCTATTTATCCTTTCTTTTTATACACAAAAGTGTAATTCTTAAGCCACATTCTTGAGAAATACACTTTTGTGTCAAAGGCTTTTTCATATAAAGCTATACTTTTGCAGCAGAAAAATAAAGAATCAAGCAAAACTGTAGCAATATGAAGGAAAAAGTAATTTTTACCACAGCGTTGTGCCTCTCGGCTATGACTCCAATGATGGCGCAGAATATCATCGGCAAGGTGATGAACACCAAGGGAGAACCTTTGGCGTTTGCCAATGTAGTATTATTGAATAGAACAGACTCGGCTTTCATCAAGGGCGCAGTGAGTGGAAAGGATGGCAGCTTTGCCATCGACTCTTCCTGCAACGGCGGAATCATCAAGGTGACATCTGTAGGCTATAAGACAATCTGCAAGGATTGCACAGGTGAGAATGTGGGCATTATCAAGATGGAAGAAGACAGTAAGATGCTCGGCGAAGTTGTCGTGAAGTCATCCCTGCCTAAGACTATCCTGAAGAATGGCGGAATGACGACAACCGTTGTCGGATCCGTACTTGAGAAGGCAGGAACAATGGAGCACCTGCTCGACCGCATCCCTAACGTTTCTGCCCAGAATGGCAGCATCAAGGTATTCGGCCGCGGTGAGCCTGTTATCTATATCAATGGACGACAGATGAGAGACAAGAGCGAGCTGGACCGTTTGCATTCCGACAACATCAAGTCGGTGGAAGTTATCACTAACCCTGGTGCTCGTTACGCAGCCAGCACCAAGGCGGTCATCCGTATCACAACGAAGAAGATACAGGGTGAAGGATTCGGATTCGATGCGAAGACTACTGGTGAATATGATGAAAAGAAAAACTTCGGCGGGTTTAGCCAATTGAATATGAGCTATCGCAAGAATGGCTTAGAGCTGGGTGCATACGCCTTTGGAGCAAGACAATACCAGCCAGACAATAAAGACTTACAGCAGAAGACTTATCTTGACAAGACTTGGAACCAGAAAAGTGAGATAAGACAAGTAGGTATTATCGAAGCCATGAACTTTCGCCTGGATGCCAGCTACCAGTTGGATGCCAACAACTCTATAGGTGCCAACTTTGGTTTTCTTAGAAATCCTAAGCAAACATGGAACGGCGATATGAGTTCTTCTATATTGCAAGACGAAGAATTGTCTGAAAATTCTGACAGTCATGCTGATTTCTTTTGGCAGAAGAATAATCTTTCAAGCAATATTTACTATGTAGGAAAGATTGGTAAGCTCAGCATCGATTTCAATACAGATTGGCTATGGTCGAAGGAATACCAGAACGATGTTACCAAAGAGCAATACCAGGAAGTGGGGATGAATGCACAAAGCCAAACGGCTCATAGCTTGACTAACAAGGACTATCATCTGCTCGCTTCCAAACTGGTGCTTTCTTACCCATTATCAGGAGGTAATTTGTCTTTGGGTGGTGAATATTCCAATACCCATCGTACCTCAAAGTATCAAGTGGTGCCAACTAACTTGGTATCGGATGACGACAGCCGTATTACAGAAAGTATGACATCTTCATTCTTGACCTATTCAAGAGATTTCGGTAATCTGAGTTTGGAGGCAGGTATGAGATACGAGTACATCGACTTCAATTACTATGAATATGGCAAGTATGTGCCAGGACAAAGCAAGTCGTATGGCAATTGGTTCCCATCGCTCAGCTTATCGATGCCTGTGGGCAAGGTACAGATGCAGCTGAGCTATGCAGCCGACATTAATCGTCCTTCCTATCATAATTTGCGCAGTGGCATTCAGTATGATAACCGATACACGTATGAAACGGGAAATCCATTTCTGGTATCTCAGATAAGCAGAAATCTCAACTACGAGTTGGCTTACAAATGGTTGACATTCGACATGACCTACAGTCATACTTCACATCCAATTATGCCAACAGTGGAGACTTATAAGGATAATCCTGCAATAGGCTTGATGAAGCCAGTAAATGGGAATTCGTATAATGACGTAGCTGCATCCATCAACTTGCGCCCTTCGTTTGGCATCTGGTATCCTTCGCTTACAGCATCCATTGACAAGCAATGGTTTGGCATGGAGACGCACGATGGAAAATCACTCAACAAGCCAATGGCTTCATTCCGTTTTGACAATACGCTCAACACCAAATTAGGAATGTTTACGTGGATGATGTCGTATATCACGAAAGGCCATGATGAGAATCAGTATCTGTACAAGCCAATGTTTTGCACGAATGTTTCCGCATATAAGGCTTTATTGAAAGACCATTTGTCGTTTCAGCTCTTCATCTATGATTTGTTCGGGACAAACGATAGCCACATGATTGCTCATTTTGGCAAAATAAAGGAAATGGTGTATGATGGACTGTCAACAAGCAAAGTTTCGCTTACTGTACGGTATAAGTTCAACACTACAAGAAGCAAATATAAGGGTACGGGTGCTGGAGAAAGCCAAAAGAACAGAATGTAATCTGTCTGCAGCATCCGGTAATGGTGTAATGACAATAAATCTCTCTATAAATGAACAACCCAATAAAATTGTTGATTAGTGGCGCAGACATGGGAGGCTTGATAGCTTCCTGTGCCTTGCGCTATGACTTCCATGAAAGCCATCGGCAGGAAGATAGATTTCATATCTATCGCATAGAAAAGGATACGCTGACGATGGAAGATGTGGCTGCATGCGACTTGTCGGGCATCCGGTATGCGGTGAATGCAACCTTGCATGACAACGAAGCCTCGTTTGCTTTCGATGAAAAATGCAAGGAACGGGGCATCACCGTTATCCATGTTGTCAATCTTGGCAAGGCTGCCTTTCTCGCTGTAGAGAAACCGAAAGGCTATCCATTCAGCGAAATAGTGAAAAAAGGAACGGATGATTTCCGTTGCTCACTGGGCAAGTATATCTCGCAGTACGGTATGTTCTGGCAGATGCCTGTGCCTTGGGTGGATGAAGCCATCAGACATTATTCTGAGGAGTCTTTCCCGCAACAGGGCATCGGGGCATATATTGCCGCCGGCTACTGTGCCAACATTCTCGCAAACCTTGCGGAAGGCAAGGAGGTGAAATACTTCCCCAAGTTCTATCTCTCGCCATTGTTGGAAGAGATATGATTGCGATTATATCATCTGATAGTTCGTGGCATGAAACAGCGCTTCGGCAATGTTCTTCACGCCCATCTTGGCGAAAAGGTTGCGCTTGCAAGCCTTTATCGTATCCACCGACTTGCATAGTCGGTCGGCAATATCATTCATCGTGTAACCTTGGGCAGACAATCTCAAAACATCTCTCTCTGTCTCGCTCAAGGTTATGCCTTCTTTCTTTTCCCACTTGTGGCGCAATGTGGAATATTCAAAATAGCTACGCTCACCATTCTTCTGCATGATGATATGTCCCGGTTCATCGGTTGCTGCCAATGATACGGTGCAGAGGGCAAGCCAGATTCTTCCATCATCAGAAAGAAGTATCGGAGTAAGGTGATGATGAATCAATCGGCTATGCCTACCATTGGTAAGATGAAAGTCGTACGAGATGGTATAGTCCAGGCGGTCGCCTACGGGCAATTCGTTGAAAAGGTCAAAACCTTTCTTGTTCACTTCGAGCAGCATCTGCAGGTCAGCATCCGGAACATGGTCGATATACATCTGATAGCCTGCGTCCATCAACTGCTCCGGTTCCAATCCGCAGAGATAAGCGAGGTTATCTGATGCATAGATGAAGTCCTGATGAAAATAGTCGATGATATAGACACACTGGTAGGTGCTGCGGGCAAAGGCCTTTGCCGCATTCACCAATAATTCAATCTTCTCGTAATCTTCTCTGTTGATATGATTCACCTCGTTGGAATGGAGGAAGAAATCGTCTTTTTCTTTATTCATAAGCTATTCTGAATATTCGTCTGCAAAAGTACATGATTTTATTTGATTACCACTCTATGGTATTGTTTTATTACAGATAATTAACTCAACTTTCGTACACGCGAAAGTTGAGTAACCATACTTTCAGAAATTGAATCTTCCAGGAATAAAATTTTCCTAATACTTTTTGTCATTTCAAATAAAATCCGTAACTTTGCGATGTGCTTGTAAGAAAAGGCAAAGAATTGCCATTCTTCATATATGGTACAAACAAAAAGTCTAACCCTTTAAATTTAGAAAACCATGCTAAATAAGAAAGTAGAAGAGGCGCTCAACGCCCAGATTAATGCAGAGATGTGGTCAGCTTACCTATATTTGTCTATGGCGGCATATTGCCATGCCAACGGCAACCCTGGTATGGGTAACTGGTTTCAGGTTCAGTTTCAGGAGGAGCAAGACCATGCCAAGATTATGTTCAATTACATCATCCAGCGTGGCGGTCACGTGGAATTGAAGGCTATTGATGCCGTTCCTACCACATGGGAGAATCCATTGGATGTCTTCGAGTCAACCTTGGCGCACGAGCAGAAGGTTACCTCCCTCATCAACAACCTCTTCGCTCTCACTACCCAGGAGAATGACTATGCCACACAGAGCATGCTCAAGTGGTTTGTAGATGAGCAGGTGGAGGAAGAAGAGAACGCCCAGAACATCATCGACAACCTTCGCATGATCAAGGACAACGGCTATGGTCTCTATATGCTCGACAAGGAGCTTGGCGCAAGAGTCTATACCCAAGCAGCTCCATTGGCCAACAAGGCGTAAAATGAGTATATAAATTTGCGGTGAAATAGAGAATGATTGCGTATGAAGAAGAACCAAATTATAGAAGCGATGCACAACAAATTGTATGAGATAGACCCTCACGCAAAGGCTATCCTTTTCGGTTCTCGCGCCAGAGGTACAGAACACGAAGGAAGCGATTGGGACATTCTTATTCTTCTCGACAAGCCAAAGGTCACTCTGCAAGATTACGACAAGTATTCCTATCCACTAAGAGAATTAGGATGGGATATTGATGAAACTATCAATCCTGTACTATTTTCACAAAAAGAATGGGAAGAAAACCGCCATACCTTATTTAATCATAATGTAACAAGGGAAGGGATTGTTATATGACAAGGGGACAACTTTACCTTATAAGCTCAAAATAAAAACATCCTTCATCATTTCTTTAATACCTCTAAATATCAAAGACTTATGGTGAAGGATGTTTTTATTATAGACCGTTACTTACTTCCCTTTCTGCGGTTACAGTCCCTACAAAGCATTTGGCAATTCTTAACCTCCGTTCTTCCACCGTCACGCCAAGGCGAAATATGGTCGCCCTCCATGAATTGATAATCGAACTCTTTGCCGCAAATGGCGCACTTATGGTTCTGCTTTTCCCATACGGCAAGCTTAATCTTGTCGGGAAAAGCACGGAGGTCGAGGTAATGCTCATCACCCGTCAAAACATACGGGATGATGCCTTGCTGTTTTTGGATTTCATCATCTCCTATCAAGTCGATGATTTGCTTTTCCATCGCCTTGATATCGAGTACCTTCTCATGATATTCGTCATAGAATTTCGCCCAATCCAAGCCCTTCATTATTTTCTTAAATTTCTTCATGTTGAAGGTATCCATAGCCCAACGCAATACGCTCTGGAAATAAGTCCATAGAGGCATGGCGTTAATGTCATGCTGATGTAGGCTCATATAACTAAAGTTTCCCACCCTTGTTTATAGGGCATTTTTGAGTCCTTAATGTTCCATCAATCCCTATAAACAGGGCATTTTAACGGTTACCTAAAAAGTGTTTCATGCCACTTCTTTCCCATTTTCCC
>NZ_SGVY01000027.1 GCF_004535825.1 Segatella hominis
TTCACATCAGCCGTGGTTGCAGTAGATTCAGTAGAAATCTGCTTAGCCACCTCTTCGGTAGTCAAAGTACCGTAACTAACAGGACGAACAGAATAAACAGTTTGACCCTTTTTCTCACCCATGGTAAGGGTACGAGGAAACACTTTGTAAGATTTACTCATAACTTAAAAATTTATTTAATTAATAATGTGTCATCAGTTCTTGGACTCTCTATGTCCTCGATTTCTGAATCACGATGCAAAGATACAACATCAGCTCAGGGGCATCTGTCGAAGTGTGTCGTTGAATGTCGTTCTTTAGAGCAACCTAACGATGCGCTTTTATGCACCTTAATGATGCGCATCATTAGCACTTATAAAAGCGCATCATTAGCATCTAACGATGCGCATCATGAGAGTTCATTAAAGCACATCTTCAATAGAGCATGCTGGTTCGCAGTCGGGGAAATACATCATCGCCAAGATACGGCGAGTATAAGTCGCTTTTAGCTTCATATACCTTATTATATTATATAGTAAAACATGTTTATCAGTCAACTGATTATGCTGCAAAGATATACTTCTTCGAAAATCACGTGATGCACCTATGAGTGCATCATTCTTAACTTCTGCTCACTGCTTTTAAAAGCTTTTAACAAAAACCATCGGAAAATCATACCCTCTGTTTTAGTCAGGACGCGATGTTCGATAATTCACGGTATGGAAGATGGAAAAGCAGGCGAATAGAGGGGCGAATAGGTGGATTGCCACCGCTGCCGAAGAAATTTGCCAGATAGAGAAGAGATGGGGTTTCACTTCCATCCGTCAGTTTTCCAAATTTCTACAGATGAATCCCCGTACTCTTTCGAAGTTACCCCATCACGATGGCACATTAACTTTGGAGAGCATTGCGAATATATACATGAGGCTCATACTATTACGGAATTTGAAATTTGTGGGCAACGAGCTAAAGGAAGAGGAGCAACTCTTAAAAGACTCCCTGTTACGCATCATGGCGAGTGCAGCCACAGTCCCTCAAACCCTGAGAGACGATGTAGTGGATGAACTTGAAAATCAGCTATAGCGCCCCTGCGTCCCATCCCCGCATAATCATTTTATAAGTATTCCCCCCTGCGGGTTCATCCCCGCTAAAACAATCCTGGCGAGGGCTCTGATGCCCCGCCAACCTTGGAGCGCAGCGGTTAAGAGCGACGGGGAGGAGCGGTTACATCCCTTGCCCTTTTGGAAAGGGCGAGGGCTTGGGAGTGGGTTAAGGACCCCCTCTTCGCAAGAGGGGGACAGGGGAGTCGAAAAATTTATGATAACAACCAGAATAGAACCACCATTACTGACCGAATCATTTAATACGGTCGTAACAGTAGATACAAAAGCAAACATGTTAATGGCAGCCAATATCTGGGGGTATGATTTGCCTAAGAGTTGGCGCAAGGACGAAATCGCACGTTCCATGACATACGGACATCTGTAAGCATCCCATCTATTTTTAGTGGCTTGAATGAAATATACTGATATACCAAACTCAGTGATAAATAGTTAGGACGCTGTATTGGTGATATACAGTATTTTCAAATAGAAAGATTTAAATTTATATAAATATAAAAACAAAAGAAACAGAAATACAAGGAAAAGTAGTATATTTGCAAAAATGAACATTTCATATCATAATTATGTGTCAGACAGCATTTATATCGCAAAGTATAGTAAGGTTGGGAACCAGATCTTACAGACATAGTTTGGAAGCTTTGGCTCCAAACGAATATGGAGTGTCACAACTCCGCCGTTTGAATCGAGATTTGGATGCTTTCTATAAGTTTCTTTATAGCCAGTGCAACACTGTTACAGAGCAGGACTATAATGTTTTCGGTCAGCAACTCACCTCAATGCTTAATACACTCAAAAATCTTTATATTTCATGTAAGCGAATGATTAAAGATTGTGGAGCAAGTGTAGAAGTGGAGAAACTGAAGATGAACTATAACGCTCTTTCAGAATTGAACAACGATATTAAGAATTATCGCATCAAGGCTTCCAAGGATGCAGAGTGGTCTTTACTATTGTCGGAAGCTAGTTTGGCTTTAAAGAAGATTGCAGCACATGATTAGTTTCAAGACCATTAGTTCGTTCCGTTCTCGCTTGTCCAGCTTGTTGAGTGTCAGGCGCAAGGTTTATGTCAATGTAGAGAATGAAATCAAGCGAGAATTTGCTGGCAAACCGATTGAGCAAATTCGCCAAAACAACGATATGATTTTGCTGGAGGGTGATTTGATTATTATCAAACTGCGCTTGCCAGACAAGAAACAGCATCTTTCTCGTAAGGATGGTTATCGTTTGATTTATTTGGTTTCTAAAACTGATGAGATTGTTGTCTTCTTGGATATTTATCCCAAGAATGGTCCACTTCAACAGTTAGATATTGCTGATGCTGAGTTGAAATTCTTGGTTAAGCAGTTCATCGATGAAGCTCAGTTGGACATCTTAGAGGATTATTTGTTGTAATTTTGCAAGTGAAGCACCGAAATTGATGATGGAATAAGCCTATAGTCATGCGTTCCCTTCCCGCACAACCTGGCGAGACCTCTGATGCCCCGCTTTCAGCAAGGCGGTCCCATCCCGCATAAGAAACCTGGCGAGGGCTCTGATGCCCCGCCAACCTTAAAGCGTAGCGGTTAAGAGCGACGAGTAGGAGCGGTTACATCCCTTGCCCCTTTGGAAAGGGCGAGGGCTTGGGAGTGAGTTAAGGCCCCCCTCTTCGCAAGAGGGGGACAGGGGAGTCGAAAAATTTATGA
The DNA here is from genome assembly GCF_004535825.1 of Segatella hominis. Classification (GTDB taxonomy): domain Bacteria; phylum Bacteroidota; class Bacteroidia; order Bacteroidales; family Bacteroidaceae; genus Prevotella; species Prevotella hominis. The sequence continues at coordinate 2,786 of NZ_SGVY01000027.1, forward strand.
TAACAACAAGAATAGAACCACCATTACTGACCGAATCATTTGATACGGTCGTAACAGTAGATACAAAAGCAAACATGTTAATGGCAGCCAATATCTGGGGGTATGATTTGCCTAAGAGTTGGCGCAAGGACGAAATCGCACGTTCCATGGCATACGGACTCAAACACGAGCCACAGTATATCTGGGACAATCTTGGTCAGGAAGCAATAGACCAGATAAGTGAGATTGTTTCGGCAGGAAAAGGAAGGAGCATAACAGTTCCACATAATCCAGAGAAGTTCAGTCGCTTGCAGAAATCCCTTCTTGTCATTTGTTCCGAACCGAAGAATGGCAAGTGCGATCTCTATATGCTGGATGAGGTATATGACATTTTCAAAAAACTGACAGATGGTCATTTGGAGATGCTGACAAATATAACAGAGCAATATGCAAAGGACAGACTGAAAGAGATGGAGGAGGCAAGCAAGGCTTCAGAAGCCAAATTACCACTCAATCTTCTTCCAGCTTTGACAAGCAATCCGCCAGAAATGCCACTTGAAGGCTCACAGGTAGCCTTCAAGTTAATCCGTTCGAGAGTTATGGAGCTAACCCTTCGCTTGTCTGCCAACCGCTATATGGTATGCTACTTCTTCATGCAAGAAGGCTATATTCATGCTGTATGCAATTGGGGAAATATCCTCGATTTTGTGTGGAATGGAGTGGAAGTCCCTTATCCTGGTGCAGACTACCATGAGGTAAAACGCCCATTCCGTAAGAAATATCCAACGATAGCAAGCGCTTTTGGACAAAAAACGGATGAATACGGCAAATGTCTTTCAGAACCCTATATTACGACCATAGGTTGGGAGGGACAACCAAAGACTTGGTTCATCAGTTATAAGATCTATGGCTTGGACTTCGCAGACTTAGTCATGATTGGTCCGATGGTAAATAATGAATATGCCACAGCCATAGGCAATTTCCGAGACCTCAGTATCAAGTTCTTCAAGGAAATTATGCGCAGTGATGCTAAGAGTCCGAAAGCAAGAATGAAGGAGTATTTCGGTTTCGATACATTGCCAGTTGATGAAGATTTCGAAGGTTTCGGTCTCATGCCTGATTCAGAAGAATGGGAGGATGGTGAAGACCAAGCCAATCCTTTACCCGAAGGAGTGGATATGGATAAGATAAAAGACATTATCTCCGAGCTCTATAAAAAGGGCTTGTAAAATGATGTATAATCTATAAGCATTCCAACCTATTTTTAGTGGCTTGAATGAAATATATTGGTATGCCTAACCCATTGATAAAAAGTTAGGACGCTGTATTGGTGATATACAGTCGAAGGGTCGCATACTCATTACCATCCAAACGGCGGATGGTTTATTTGTTAAGAAGGGTGGGCTTGACTATGCCGGCATGAAGGACTTTGTGTATAGATTGGAGGGATTATGACAGGAGAAGAACTACATAACTTTTGTAAATTCTTGTATTCTCAGATTCAGTCCAAGGATGAGGAGATAAGCCGCCTTACCGCCAATATTAAAGAGTTGACGGATGAAGTTCGTTTGTCTCGTCTTCAACAGCAAACATACAATGATGAGAACAAGGCATTAAGTGCCACCCATTCTCAAAAGTTGGATGTTGTGCTTCAGCAATTGCAAGAAACCAAACAAGAGCTTACCGATACAAAGAGAAAGCTGGAAACTGCTGAGATCTTGTTGGCAGATGCCAATGAGAAAAACCTTCAGTTGGAAGCAGAGCGAAAGAAGAATGACAAGGAACGTAAGGACTTGGAGAATGAGATAGCTCTCCTTCGTTCTGATCTTTACAGTGGAACAAAGAGTCAGCAGTAACTATCTCCATAAGTTTTGGAAGCAAGTCTTCGCCTATCGAAACGATGGTGAATATTCCATAGATAACTTGGCTGCAGAACGAGCGATACGTCCCCAGACTATACAGCGCAAGGGCTCGTTATTCTTCGGTAGTGTACAGGGTGCATTGAGATCGGCAATGTACAATACCTTTATCCAGACTTGCAAGCAAGTCGGAGTCTCGTTCAGGCAATATTTCAAGGCTTTGCTCAAAGCCGTGAAATCTGGTAGAACGGACTACGAAAACCTGCTTCCAATGACAATCTGCTTGGATTAATGAAATTTTTAGTGAAAGAAATTTAAAAATGAAATTTGCGGGCTTTGTAAAAAGCCCGCAAATAGGGGCGTTGTGACATTTTTGGACGCTTACCCTAATTGGTAGCTCTGGCAATAACAATTAATAACATGTTTTTTTGAAAAATGTTGGATGTGCTAACTGCTGAAAATCAGTAGTTACGTTCTAACGGTGATTTACCCAAGTCCAAGCTGCATGAGTGGTATGACAAGGTTGCCGCATCAACTTTGAGGGAAGTAAAAGCCGCTAGAGATACCATCAAGCTGAAGGAAGACCAAGTCCTCAACTATTTTGTTGAAAGATCAACTAATGCATCCGCAGAATCATTTAACTCTAAAGTCAAAAACTTCAGGGCGCAACTGCATGGAGTACTTGATGTAAAATTCTTTATGTATAGGCTATGCTGCATCTGTGGATAACCTCATCCACGGAACTATGCAGGTACGCCTATTAATTAATAATTTAAACAATATTATTATGGCAAATCCAAAATTAGATTTTTTCCGATTTAAATTGAAGCATAAATCTAGTGAATACAAGACATTTAGAGATTTTATGTTAGAATCAGGAAAATGCAAAAAGCAAGACTCAGACTTTACTATCTTCAATAAGTTGTATGGATATTTCATGAATGAGCTAAATAATGATTTTGCCAAAAGTGATTCTATCAAGAAAGTTATGACTCTCATAAGCAATAAGGGAAAGCGAATCATTAATAAACATTGGGATGAGCGTCCACAACCAAATTGTGCTAAAAATATAATTGCGGGAGTTGTTAATGGAGGCACATACGGAAAAGAGCGTATTTTGACAGAGTTAGGTCATAAAGATAATGCAAACAATTTGAATGCAAATCAACCTGTATTGCAGTATTATTATGTATTTGTATATCTTCCTCTGGACCACAACGAAGGTTTTGTGATGCTACATACAGATAGTGCCGAGGAATCGATTTCAAATTTTGCTAGAAAATATGTCGCGCAATTATTTACCCTTGGTGATTACCAGAAGCCAACAATGCAAATATTTGCTCCCAAATGTTTTCAAGATGAATATCGAAAAGGAGCCGTTTTGAAGAGTATGTCATTTCAGACGACATTTGTTGATTCTCAAATAGAGGAGGATAATCCAATAAAAGATGTTATGAGTGATTATGACGTTAAGATTAGTATAACTCCAAAAGGGGAAGGAGATAAAAGCTTACGTAGAATGGGAAACATTCGAAATTATCTTATGGAACGTGCTTTTGGAGTGGAAACATATAAAAAGGGTTTGGGTGAATTTGACAGATGTACAGTTAATACTATAAATAGAAATACGAAATCGAGTAAGACTTTTGAATGGGATATGAGAGATGCTGCATTAACACCAGTTGTTTATCTAAAAGATAAAGTAACACTCAATAGTGACGGTACAGTTAATCTTGTAGCATTGGATATATATTGCAAGGATTTGTTTGATAGCCAAGTATTAAAGGAGTTAAGACCAGATAAGTATGTTGACTGAATGGTTCAAAGCAATGGCGATATTTGTCAGAAAAGGATATCAAGTCATAACGAAGAACGTGAATAACGAACCTTATTCTCAAAAATCAATATGGTTATATCACATTTTCTTTGTGGTTATATCTTTGGTGTGTGTAATCTTGTTGCCTAAGGGAATAAATGATGATTTTATAGACTACATTAAGGATATTTTTGCTATATTTGTGGGATTCTTTGTGACAGCTTTGACTATGATTTATGACAAGTTAGATGTAACTAATGTTCCTTCGCAAGAAGAAAAAGATAGAATGCCAGCTGATAAAAGACCATCGGCTAAAGATATTCTAAGAATAAAACAAGAACATAATTATGTTGTTCGTTTCTTTTATTCAATAGGCTTCAATATCCTTTTTGCAACACTAACATTGATTTTGTTGATTCCTTTCATTTTTTGGAAAGACTTTTACACATTAGATATATTTGATAGTTGCATTATAAAGCAATTGTCTAGTTTGAGCGTAGAAACAATTTTGCTAGGAGGACATGTAGCTCTTATATTTCTGCATAGACTGTTTGTCATATATCTGATTGTCAATGTGTTCTTTTACACAGCCTATATGATAACAAGCCTTTTGCAAGTATTAATTTCAAAGAAAAAAATATAATATGGATTTTAAAGAAGCATATATAGATAAGATGATTTGTCATAGATTCAGCTTGGACAAGCAGAAAAGTTTGATAAATCATAAGGATATGGACATGAATAAGTTGGATCAGTCTTTTTTGAAAGACTTCTTTGTTAAGCCTTTTTCTCGTGAAAAGGTTCAGTATTCATTTGTTCATTCAATAGATTTGAAATACAATATAGTATATAATACTGTTGTAGATATTTTTCAAGGAGGCAACTTTGTGGAAAACTCCATATCTATATTTAAGTATTTAGATAGTGTTTCTACATTGCCGACCATAAAGGATGGTGACATCTTTATTGTAAAAATAGAAGATGTGCTAGATGGCGATAAATATTGTGATGCAGTTGGGATATTCAAAATCGAGACCAAGAATGAATTTATTGAAACTTCCATTGATTCTTATGGAAACATGGATGTTGCAGTAAAATCAGGTTATACTTCACAGAAAATAGACAAGGCTTGTTTGATAGTGTTTACAGAAGACATGCCAGCGGGTTTCATTATTGACAAATCAAAAGATTCTAAATTCTGGCGACAGAACTTTCTGGGAATGGAAACTAAGTCAACTCCTTACAGCCAGTCTAAAGCTCTTGTCGGCTTAATGGAAGGCTTTGTAAAGGATAAGTTGGCAAAGGAATCTGTTGTGTCAAAGTCGGAACAAGTCAATATTGTAAACAACTTTACAACTTTAATCTCAAAATCCGAAAAATTGGATATTTCTGAGTTACAATCAGAAGTCTTTCAAGATAAGAAAGTTTTGGATATGTTTGAGGATTACAGAAAAATCTACGAAGAGCGTGAGAATATAAACTTTGGTTCACATTTTGAAGTTGATAAAACTGCCTTGAATGTCTCTCGAAAGTTACGTAAAATTAAATTAGATGATACTGTGGAGTTGTGTTTGATGAAGACTGGTAATTTCATAGAGCGTGGCTATGATGAGCGTCGAGGACAAAATTATTATAAGATATATTTTACTAAAGAGAAATAAAGAACTTCTACGGAGTATTTGTCTTTAATAATATTTATTATGTCAGAAAATAAAAGTTTAATACAACAATTGTCTCATTGTGAGAAGTATGAATTTGATGAGGTAGTTAAATCTTATTTGAAAGAGATTTATAAACTCACAAATATCGTGTTTACTGATGGAAAAAACGATGGTGGAATTGATGTGAAAGTCTTGGACATTACAAAGGCTAAACTTCAATTTCAATTAACTGTCCAAAAATCTTCGACTTCAGCTGAGAAAAATGGATTAAGAAAAAAAATATTAGAAGATGTTCAAAAAGCTGAGCGAAACTTTCGAATTTATGGATATAGTCAGAGATTGGAATTCTTTTATTCTTATCCGCTAACGGAAACGTTTATTGATGATGTTCAGCAAACGGCTTTTGTTGATTTTGGGATAAGTTTAGTTGTTATTGATGCTAAACGTATTGCAGGTTGTGCACATAACTATCCTAATCTCTACAAAACTATCCTTCAACAAAGTGGCTATAACAAAATTATATTGAAAAATAGTACTATATCGGAAAAAGATAAATTGTTTTATGATTTAGTTGGGTTTGGTGAGGCTGCAGATGTTAAATTAAGAATTGTTGAAGCTTTTTTACTCCAATGTCTTTTTGACAATGGAAGTATGGAGAAAGAAGAACTCGTCCAACTTTGTATTAGTAAATTTAAATCATCAGAGAATACGCATTTCTATGATAAGATGTTAAGCAGAATGTACTCTCGTGAAGAAAGACTGACTTACAATAAAGAAACTAAGGAGTATTCTTTGGCTGAAAAAGAAAGAGAAAAAATAGCGAAAGCAACCCAAAATATAGAAGTTGATGAAAATTTATTTTATAGCAGGGTTAAATGTGTTTTGGATAATTATAATGAAGGGGATAATCTTTCTGAATATGTAAATTTGTTATATAAATTGTATATTAATAACATTCAGCAACGCATAGGGCAGCAAGGTTCTTGTGGCATTGAGGATACAAATAAAATACTTAGTTTTGCCATTCAAAATTTGAATAGTGAAGACTGTGCAAAGAAACTTGTTGAAGACTTGGTGAAAATTTGTGATGAGAACAAATATATCCAAAAGAATTGTGCAGGTAAAGTTTTTGGATCCACAATAGATATTGATATCTTGCAAAACTATGCTAATAGTGAAAAGAGAGTTTTTATAGATACAACTCTGGCTTTACATATGTTGTGCTATTATAACTATGAAACAAAGGGATATAATAATTACTATTATATTTTGTCTTGTTCTTTGCATGATTTCTGTAGAAAAAATAACATTCGTCTCTATTTGACTAGACCTTATTTTCAAGAAGTTCGTCAGCATATTTTGGAAGCTATGAATTTAAAGGCTTATATGAAGATTCCTGGTATTGAAAAATTGGGAGGTTCGAAGAACGTGTTTTACAATTATTATTGGTTTTTAAAAAAGAAGGGATTAGTTGGTGGATATGATGCATATTTAGATACCATGAAGTTTCGATTTTATCCAATAGATGAGACACTGATTCAAGAAATAGAAGTGCAATTGAACAATATGGGAGTAGAATTGGTCGACTTGAAGAAAACTTACAATACTAATGATGTAAAGCGCTTGATAGAAACAGAGTTAATTAATAAGAATAGAAATAAATCCTCTTTTGGTCTCAATCATGATTCTTTGATGATTTGTTATTTGGGTGATAAGGATGTTGAAGTCCATCCTGTTGATCCGATTTTTCTAACGTGGGACAGAACTTTATTCTCTGTAATGGAAGCTTATTTTAAAACTTTTCCAAAAGCACAGAGATGGATGCAATTTACTCCAAGCCAATTTATTGATAGGTATTCATTGTTGTCGTTTTCTGTTAATGAAGAAACGATTTCTAAGGAAATGCTTGCAATGCTGTCAGGTGATATAGAAGAAAAAACCAGTTCGTTGTTAGACTCACTTACATTGATATTAAACCCTGAGGACAAAACGGGTCGTCAATATATTGATAAGTTTACAAAAATGAAAGACGGTAGCATTTATATGACTGGAAGAAAGTCTGATGCGCCACAAGACGACTTACAAGATGATTCGTTAGATAGTTTAATTTTAGATTTAACAAAATATTATAAAAAGCAAGAAGGTGGATTACGAAAACTTCGTCAATTATTTGGCCGCTCTGAACTTGTTGATGAAGTTGTTGAGCTAATTTCTAAAAATTTAAGAAACTATATTGCTCATAATTGCTTCTTGGATGATATGATTCCAAATTTTGATAATTTGATAAATGCATAAGCGTTTTCATCTTTATGCAAAGAATTCTTCGTTCATTGTATATACCAATTGATTATAGCGAAGATTGCGGCACCAAAGTTCTTGGACCCACGCAGCAAGTATGCCTTGTTTTCGGGATGTAGCCTTCCTGAAAGTACAAAGAACAAAAAGACTCAAAATGTTTATATGCTTGAATGTGTCAGTAAGGGCTATTACCTATTGTGCAATGGACATATAGATGAACAGGAGTTTGGTAAGTTAGTGAAGAAATCGAGCATGACACGGAGAATATTAGAAGAGATTACTGATGGCTCTTGGGGGATATGTTTCTCTCACTATATATGACAGCATATATTAAGGCTAAAGGATTGTTGGAAGATAATGAAAATGTATAAGTAATTATTCCTTTTATTACAGAATATTATAGGAAGAAAAATTTATGTAGAAATATGGCACAATTTACTGATGAATTAATAAATAAAATATGGGAAAAGGGTCGTAAGGATCCTAAGTATCATCCTGATTTTGTCCGCAAGGATGCTTGTGGAGCTTGGATAATAAAGGGCAAATATAATGATCGAGACAGTATCTATGGCTGGGAAGTTGATCACATTTATCCAGAATCTAAGCTTAAGGAATTAGGCGTTCCGCAAGAATTAATTGATAATATTGCTAATTTACGCCCTCTGAATTGGAAAAACAATGTTTCGAAAAGTGTCGATTACCCCCATTATCAAGCAAAAATGAAAGCAGATGTTGTTAATGATAGTGAGGGAAAAGCAGAAGATTTTAATGTGGAGTGTGCAGATGAGAAAGAAATCAATGCTAACGTGCAACATCGTATAGAAGAATTGTTTAAAGGTTATCGCTTATGATTTCGGATTTCAGTTCTTTTGTCGAATTCTTTGCGGCTATTTATGTGACGATGGCTGTAAATAACGATTTCTGTAGTAATTTTTGGACTCCAAAATACTACGAAGAGATGAAATCGTTGCTGAATGTCTATAAATTTAATGGTAGTAGCTCTATACATGACAAGCTCTTAGCGCAAATCAAAGAGAAATATAATATAGTACAGAATAATGCACATCATCGAGGATTCATATTGTTGGTGCTATGTGTGTTTTATTTGATATTTATGGGCTTTGAGAATGAAAAGAATAGCCTTGATGTCGCTCACTATGTGCCGATTGTGTATTGTACATTGTTTGTAGGTATCATATTGACCATATCAAACTTTGTCTTTAAAAATTGGAGATGCGTAATTTTGTTTGTGATATTGTGTGTTGCTACGTATATTACTCTAAAATTACTAAATTCAGATGCAATCAGTCAACATCCAATAAGTCTTTTTCTTTATGAATATAAAAGGCATATAATGATAGGAATAATCATTTTTCCTATCGTGTATCAGATTTATGTGTATTGGCTCTATTCCAATATATATAAGGGATATTTGAAAGAGAAAGTTGCTGTGGAGTATGAACGTTTTCATACATCGATGAATGGCATTGAAAACAAAGAAAAAAGTAAGGTAGATAAAATTTATCTTGATATTTGGACAGATACTAAATTTAATTCTGGAGAAGATACAACTCTGACTCCATTCTATGAAGAATTGAATAAGCAACTACTTTTAGTGGCTTCTCCAACTCATTGGCAATTAGTAATCTCATGGCTAAATCATCATCGAAAGAATTTTGTTCATAAATGTCAGCATAATGATATAAATGAAGCAAATATAGTTCTTGATACGATTATACCAAATCAGTTGAAGCAGTATAAAACGCAAGAAACGAATAAGTTGGACTTTCAAAAAGAGTATGATGACTATTGCATTTGGAAAAAAACTGCAGGAAAAAACTCAGGTATAAGAGCTTATTGTGCTGCAAAGAATTTACCTGTTAAGGATTTTGTAGCTTGGTTGAGAGTCAATAAGCCGAAAAAGAAATAGTATGAGTCAAAAGTTAAATGGACAAAGACTATCGTAGAAATTAAAAGAGCAAAAATAAAATTATGATACGTGTATTTCAGACATTTTTAGATAAAAGAAATATTCCATCGTCATTTGTTGATGAGCAGAGAACGATGCTTCATTTCACTATAGATAATATTAATTATCTGTTTAGTTATAATTTTAATGAAGATCCTGTGTATGTAAGAATTATCATTCCAAATGCAGGGGAGGTAGATTTGGATAAACCAGAAGCTGTTCGTATGTTATATGACCTTACTAATACTTATAAGGTAGGGAAGGCATATGCAGCAAATGGACAAGTTTGGTTTTCTACTGAGGCTTTTATATATATAAAAGAGGAAGTAGATCCTCTTTTTCAGAGAATGATTCAGGTACTTCATGATATGTTAAACCAATATAGACTTAAATATAATGGCAGTAAATCTAAATAATCAATCTCCAACCAACATGGTTGATAGTATAAAAATGAAAGAGTCCTTAGCCAAAGGCTCTAAATGGCCAACAAATGCCAAATGGATAATTTCTTTGTTGGTATTGGCTGTGATTTGTCTTTTGGTCTTTATCTTGGAAAACTTCGTTATGCAAGGTGATAACTTATTGTCCGCATTAACTAATTTTTCAACGATACTTTCAATATTTCTTTCTGTTTCATCAATAGCTTTTGCAGGTTATACTTCGATAGAGACAGGGCGTCAATTTCATTATATGTCTCGAGCAGTTGAGGAAATCCGAACCTCAAATCGTATTATGTCTGAGAATTATAAAAACTTGTTGGAGCATTATCATGATACAGTTAATACTTTCTCGAAAATATTTGAGCAGAAGACTCATACTTCAAATACGACTGGAACTAATAGTGTGGATGTCGGAAGCATAAGTAATGCTCCTTCTGCTTAGGCACTATACTTATAGGAGAAAAGAACATATAATTATTATGTCAACTCAAACAGCAGAAAATAATAAACGAATCGCAAAGAACACATTATATCTATATTTGCAAATGTTGGTATTCTTGTTCTTAGGCTTATTTACAGCACGTGTAACAATCAATACTTTAGACTATAGTTCAAGCTAAGAATTTAAAAAAGAACGATTAACCTATGAAACCAAAAACAACAATGAATATAACTCTTGATAGCAAGGATGGATATTCTGCTGTTCAAGAGATAATAAAGTATGTAAGTGGTCTTATATCTGATAGAAATGGAAAAAAAGATGATATTTTTCCTCAGTACATCTATCGAGGTATAACTCGCTATGATAAGAGCTTTGAGAATGGTACCAAAGACATAAGTGAATGGACTATTCGGTCAGGCTTGGCCATACGAATGAGTGAGTCATATTCCGAGGGATTTAGCAAAAATGATTTTGTTTCAGCGTTAATTGATTTGACGCAAAGAGCACGCAAAGAATTTCCAATTGATTATGCTGACTATTCTGATTTGGAGATATTGGCAGATATTCAACATAATGGAGGAGCGACATGCCTTGTGGATTTCAGCAAGAATCTGCTCACAGCCTTGTGGTTTGCCTGTTCTAATGAGAAAGATGATAAAAAGGATGGCTTTCTTTTTTGTTATAACATCATTGAAGACATAAAAAAACATAGTCTTGAATATTTGAATCCAACGACAGAGAATGAACAGATAAAGACGGTCTTGTTGAATACTTATCGCTATACCAATTACAACTATGAGAAAGTTGAAAGATTTTGTTTATGGGAACCGACAAATATAAATGGTCGTATTGTTCGGCAAGATAGTGTTTTCTTGTTTGGTACGGAAAGTTTTGTAATTGGGGAGCATGATATATTTACTGTTCGTATTCCAAGAAAATTAAAAAAGGTGATAAGAGAATGTTTGTCAGTCCTCTTTAATATATCTTCTGAAAACATGTATAAAGATAGTGTTGGCTTGGCGACATCCAATGCAAAGAGTATCTTGATGCCTGTTAGTTTATGCTTTAAAAAGAATATTTCTGATAGGAAAAAGCGATTACGTTTATATAAATACCATCTTTCGGAAGCTCTTGCCTATATTAATAAGGGCAGTTATCAAAGTGCTTTGTCGCAGTTGAAAAGTTGCGAGAAATATTTAGGTGAGGTTGAAAGCATGAATGACCATCACTTTTTTGATGGCACTGAAAATGAACGAAAAATAAATGTTTATTTTTATTTAGGTTCATGTTATATGAAACTCAATTATTTAGATAATGCTATCGTTGAGTTTGAAAAGGTGAAGAGTTTATCTTTGAAAGTGCTTGATAAAAGAAATAAGAAGCAAAAAGATATTGAATGTTATTTAAAGAAATGTCTTGAGGCTTATGATCTTCTTATAGATATTTCGTATGACAGGCAACTTTATGACAGGGCGTTTAAATATTGCAATGAATTGGTGAAAATGGATTTCTGCTCGCTAAACGGGCATGATACAAGAATCTCGGAACTTTCAATGCTGGAATTATGTGTGTTGTCAAATTTAATGCAGAAACATGAAATAAGCGATAGTATCTTTTCAATTGCCGATAATCTCATAAAGTCAGAAAATGAGGATTCCTACATATACTATTTAGCTTTATATTATCAATCAGTTCTCTCCTTGTTAAGTAAGGAAAATAATTCACAAGAGTATAAAAACGAACTGAAAATGTTAAAGCAACGGAGTAATAGAATTCTTCATTCCAAGGCCCCTTTAAGAGGCTACATAGAATGGAATTTTATGGATATTCAAAACGCTATAAAGGAAATGCCAAAGGAGACTACTATTGAGCAAGACAAATATCAAATCATGTGCGAGATGCTTGCGATAGTCGTTTCTGTGAGGGATTTGTTCCAATACTTAAATGATAAAGCGAGAAATTGAGTTTGGCAGTATGCAACATCTCGCCTAATAGGGCAAGGTTTCTTAACTGCGTATTGTTTTTACGACTTTTAGATAATATAAAATTAAGCAATGAGAGATAAAAATATCATTAATGTACCAGTTTACAGAACAAATCCTATTGTCATAGAAAATAATCTCTTTCCTCCAACGAAGATAGATATGATAACTGAGGTCATTAAAAAGTTTGATGACTTCAACTGTTTCGCTAAAAAAAATATTTCAGTAACCCGTTGGCGGAATTAATTTAGCGCATACTTAACCCTGCCAATCGGTCTGTTGTTTACATAATTAATATATTGCAAGACTGTAAATGCGCTGATTTTCCCGATGATTCGGGTAAACAGTCCTGGTGTTTGCTTAGCATAGTTTCGGAAGAGCATGAAGTGATCACAAAGTTGAGAGAAATTTGTCTCGATTCTCTTCCTCGCCTTAGCATAAGGCTTAAATGTTGGTCGCCAATTCTTCATGTTCAAGCGATATGGAACTTCCAACTTGATGCATACAGAAGAAAACAAGTCTTGCTGTAGTTCCGCACTGAGGTAAGCACGATCGCCAAGGATGCAACAGTCATGGAATTGAAACTTTACATCTTTAAGAAAATGAATGTCATGAACATTAGCTGGACTCAGGTCATACGAGTGGTTAACTCCACTTAACCCACAGACAGCGTGAAGTTTATACCCAAAGTAGTATATCTTCTGAGTAGCGCAATAGCCAAATGCAGGAGAGTTTGTTACGTCTGTTCCTTTCATCTTGCAACGCAAGCCTCTGGACAAGCGACACACCTCTATTGGTTTGGAATCTATGCAGAAATATTCTTCTGCACCATCCATCTTTGACGCTATGCGCTTACGAATCTTCTCACATAGTTCCGCAGTGAACTTTCGCCTGTCATTGAACTGGCGTCGAGAAATCAGATTTGGCATATCAGCCTTATACTCCTTCAGCCTATCGAACAAGTTGTTTTCACTGTCGATACTAAGATGCTCGGCTGTCAAGCTCAAAACAACAACTTCGAGGTCTGAAAAACGTGGTACGACTCCTGGGCGAGGAATATTTCCTAGCTCATTAACTAAATTTTTGGAGAAATCCTTGCATATCTCAAGAATTTTTACGAAATTTGCATACAAGTTGTGCATAGCGTGAAATATATAACTTTATAATTGGACACTACAAAGTTACTTAAAATCAACGAGATGCACAACTTTTTTCTCCATAAAAATATACTAATTTTCAGGCGGTTTTTTAATTCCGCCAACAGGTTATAGAAAACATTGCATTAAGGCGGTCCCATCCCGCACAACATGGCGAAGACCGCTTTGGTCCGCCAACCTTATAGCGTAGCGGTTCCGAGCACCGGAGGGTAGTTACATCCTCTCGTCCCTGAGGGAAGAGAGGCTTGGTGAGAAAGGTGGAGCTCCCTTTGGCTAAAGGGAGACGGAGGGATTCGAAAAAAACATTTCCTTTAAGGAGACTAAGAGGTAAAAATAACAAGATTTATGCACGATATACAAGTCATAATCATGGCCGGCGGCGTAGGCAGCCGCTTCTGGCCTATGTCAACCCCCGATTACCCAAAGCAGTTTATCGATGTGATGGGTGTCGGCCGTTCCCTCATACAATTGACAGTAGATAGATTGAAGCCAATCTGTCCTGTCGAGAACATGTGGGTAGTGACAAACGAGAAATATATCAGCATTGTCAAGGAGCAAATCCCTGACATGCCAGTAGATAACATATTATCAGAGCCGGAGGCTCGCAATACCGCACCATGTATCGCTTATGCCTGCTGGAAGATCCAGAAGAAGCATCCTGATGCCAACATTGTGGTGACACCATCCGATGCCCTCGTCATTAATACCTCAGAGTATCAGCGAGTGCTCAGCAAGGCATTGAGCTATACTTCCGATAAGAACGCCATCGTTACCATCGGTATTAAGCCAAGCCGCCCGGAAACAGGCTATGGCTATATCGCCGCAGCAGAGCCAACATCCGTAGATGAAATCTACAAGGTTGAGGCTTTCGAGGAAAAGCCAAACCTGGAGACTGCCGAGCAATACCTTGTCGCTGGCAATTACTATTGGAATGCCGGAATCTTCGTATGGAACATCGATACCATCAGCAAGGCAATCCGTACCTTCCAGCCAAATCTTGCCAGCATCATGGATGAGATGGCACCTTCTTTCTATACCGAACAGGAGAAAGAGGTGGTCGGCAAACTCTTCCCAACCTGCGAGAAGATCAGTATCGACTATGCTGTAATGGAGAAGTCGAAGGAAATCTATACCTTGCCAGCCGAGTTCGGCTGGAGCGACTTAGGCAGCTGGGGTAGCCTCCGTACCTTGCTTCCACAGGATGAGGCTGGCAATGCCAAGGTAGGCAAGGACATCCGCTTGTATGAATGCAAGAACTGCGTGGTACATGCAGCCGATGAAAGCAAAGTAGTAGTTCAAGGCTTGGATGGCTATATCGTAGCCGAGAAGAATGGACAACTGCTTGTCTGCTCTTTGAAAGAAGAACAGAGGATTAAGGAGTTTGGTAAGTAAGTTGGAAAAACTTATAAAATAAAATCTATATATAATAGCGATAAAATGAAAGAATTTAAAGATATTAAAGTAGCAGTTGCCGGTACAGGCTACGTTGGTCTGAGCATAGCCACGCTATTGTCTCAGCACCATCATGTAACAGCAGTAGATGTAATCCCAGAAAAGGTAGAGAAACTCAACAATAGAGTTTCTCCAATACAAGATGATTACATTGAGAAGTATCTGGCAGAGAAGAAGCTGAACCTGGCAGCAACCCTTGATGGCAAATCAGCTTATGCCGATGCTGATTTCGTGGTGATTGCAGCACCAACCAATTATGACCCTGTAAAGAACTACTTCGATACAACCCATGTCGAAGAAGTGATTGATCTGGTATTAGAGGTGAACCCAGATGCTGTGATGGTTATCAAGAGTACTATCCCTGTAGGTTATACCCGCAGTCTTTACCTAAAGTATGCCAAGAAAGGAGTCAAGAATTTCAATCTTCTTTTCTCCCCAGAGTTCCTTCGTGAAAGCAAGGCGCTCTATGATAATCTTTATCCAAGCCGTATTATCGTAGGTTATCCTAAGATTATCGATAGACCTGAGTTTGCTGAGGAGAATGAGGCTATCAGGCAGGTAACAGATGTTGAGAAGTTGAAAGAAGCAGCAAAGACTTTTGCTGCACTCTTGCAGGAAGGTGCCATCAAGGAGAATATCGATACACTGTTTATGGGCATGAAAGAGGCAGAAGCGGTGAAGCTCTTTGCCAATACCTATCTGGCTTTGCGTGTAAGCTACTTCAACGAGCTTGATACATACGCTGAGGTCAAAGGTCTTGATACTAAGGCTATCATAGAAGGTGTAGGTCTTGATCCACGAATTGGTACTCATTACAATAACCCAAGCTTCGGCTATGGTGGTTATTGCTTGCCAAAGGATACCAAGCAGCTCTTGGCAAACTATGCCGATGTTCCAGAGAACCTGATTGAGGCAATCGTTGAGAGTAACCGTACTCGAAAGGACTATATCGCAGATGCCGTACTCCAGAAGGCAGGCTATTACAGCTATGCCGATGCCAATAGTTATGATGCCAGCAAGGAGCACAACTGTGTGATTGGTGTCTATCGCTTGACCATGAAATCTAACAGTGATAACTTCCGCCAGTCTGCCATCCAGGGCATCATGAAACGTATCAAGGCAAAGGGTGCAGAGGTTATCATCTATGAGCCAACCTTGGAAGAAGGCAGTACCTTCTTCGGTAGTAGAGTAGAGAATAACCTCGAAGCCTTCAAGGCACAGAGCCATGCCATCATCGCCAACCGTTACGATGCTTGTTTGGATGACGTAAAGGATAAGGTATATACTAGAGATCTATTTCGTAGAGATTAGGATATATTGTCTTTTTGATAAACAATTATGCACCAACGATTAGTTTATATAGATCAACTGAAGGGGTTTGCAATCTTGATGGTAGTAATGGGGCATGTATTGCAGTTTTGTTTTAAGGAGGTTGAGCCTTCCTTGACATCTCAAGTGATAGTCTCTTTCCACATGCCACTATTTGCTTTCTTGTCTGGCTTGGTGTTTACTACTATTTGTGATTTCAAACAAATTGTGAGAAAATATGCAAAGCAATCGCATAAATTGTTATTGCCTTTTCTTTCATTCTTGCTTATTTATGCATATACAATACGACCCGAAGAGAATATGATTGCACATCCTTTCAAATTGGGATTGTGGTATCTGCTGTTTTTATGGCAATGCTATTTGTTTACACATCTATATGATGTGTTATTCTTAAAAAAGGTAGTTGATAGGAATAAAAGGTTGTGTTTGTTCATAGATGCAGTTTGGCTGGTGTGTACTTATTTGGGATTTAAGATTGCATTCTCATATTTACCTCAAAACGCAGCTGGAGCTTTAGGAGTGATACATCTATATAAACTATATCCATTTTTCTTCACTGGATGTTTGATTAAAAGAAATTCGCTGTTTAGTATGTTGTTTGGCGGTCGTAAGGCATATTCGGATATTTCATTTATTTTATGGATTTTTCTGTTAGTCATTTCAATAAAAGTATATTCTTCTCAAACAATAGTCTTGATATTAGGCGCTTTGTCTGTGTATCCGATAGTGTTATGGTTTTACAGAATGGGGGGGTAAATACAAAAATTAGAAGAATGTTGAATTTGTTCGGACGATATAGTTTGGATATATATATCCTTCATAGATTTATGACCTCTACATGCGATTTGGAAATGTTCGGTAAATATATTTTCGAAACGGGCAGTATTACTATAGAAATATTAATGGCATTGTGCCTTTCGTTATTGTTTGCCTATATTTCTGCTTATATATCCCGTTTTATCCGACTTAATAAAATACTCTCTATAATTTTACTTGGAGATAAAAAATAAAAGATATGTTGTCGAAAATTATTTTGTACTTATCTAAGATTAGAAGTTATGCTTTCTGTTTCAAGCATCTTCCTTATCGACAAGCCAAGCTATGCCCAATATTGTTGCATTGGCGAACAAAAGTATATGTATCAAAAGATGCTGAAATCGTGATAGCTCATCCTCGTAAGTGTGGCATTCGTATTGGAATATGGGGGGATGATGATCATGTTTGGATTGGTGCCCACTCAACTATCTTGAAAGGTGTAGAACTTGCAAACAATACGATAATTCCTTATGGTAGTGTTATTCATAAAAGTAATCAAGAAGAGAATGTTGTCTTTTTGAATAGGGTTTTGAAAACAGATATTCATTGGGAAGATTAATATTTAATAGAAAAAATACATTTTTATGGTAAACTCAAATTCTCGCATAGGTAAAAGCTTGCTAAATGCGAGGGTCAATCTTATATTTTATTTTCTTTCTCTTTTATTGTCTTTTTTCTCGCGCAAGATTTTCTTAGACTATCTTGGTGTAGAATTTATTGGACTTACAACAACACTTCAGAACCTGTTGGGGTTTCTTAACCTTGCCGATTTAGGTATCGGAGCCTCTATTGGTTATGTCTTATACAAGCCGTTGTTTGATAAAGATGAGAAGAAGATAAACGAAATCATATCTGTATTAGGATACCTATACAGTAGAATAGGATTTGTTATATTAAGTGCAGGAGTAGTCTTGTCGTGCTTCCTGCCGATGATTTTCCACGATACCAATATAAGCCTTGGCGTTATATACGCTGTCTATTATGGCTTTCTGGCATCATCTTTAATAGGCTATTTCATCAACTATCGGCAGACCCTCCTTGGTGTCGATCAGCGTAACTATATTGTTACAGGCTATTTTCAGACAGCAACAATCGTAAAGACTATCATTCAGATGGTTGTAGCTATCTATTGGTGTAATTTTTACGTTTGGATAGTTATAGAGTTGGGCTTTAATATCTTGTATGCCTTTGTCTTGAATTACAAGATAGACAAACAATATCCTTGGTTAAAAAGCACAGTTGCTTTAGGCAAGAAACATTATGGTGAATATAAAATCATCATCACCAAAGCCAAACAGATGTTTGTGCATGTGCTTGCAGGAATGGGAAGAAATCAACTTTTGCCCTTCTTGGTGTATGCTTTTGGAAACCTCACCATCGTAGCTTACTATGGTAATTATACTATTGTTACTCAAAAAGTTCAGACTCTGTTTGATCAGTTTTTGAACAGTACAGGAGCAGGTGTGGGCAATCTGATAGCAGAAGGTAACAAGCAGAAGACTATGGAAATATACTGGGAGTTACTGTTTGTCCGCTTTGCTGTAGCGGCCTTCATAGTTTTCTCATTATATGTATTGATTGATCCTTTCATATCTATTTGGTTGGGATCTAAATATCTCTTACCGAAGTATATTATATGCATTCTTCTGCTAAACGTTTTCCTTGGACAAACCCGTGGTACAACTGAGCAGTTTGTTTATGGATATGGATTGTTCCATGATGTGTGGGCACCAATAGCAACCCTCGTCATAACAGTTGGTGTAGGTCTTATTGGTGGCTATTTCTTTGGCTTGGCTGGAGTTATCATGGGCGATTGCTCAAGCAGTCTGCTTATATTACATGTATGGAAACCATATTTCTTGTTTACGCAAGGTTTTAAGGAACCGGTACGACTATATATACAGAATATACTTCATATATTAGCGATAATTGTTCTTTCCTTTGCCTTGTCTCTTTTAATATTGAAAATGATAGGTGCTAATACAGCACAGGGATACTTGCAATGGGCTTTGTATAGTTTGTTGTCAGTCACCATATATCTCATTATTTTCTTATCACTATCTTATTTTATGTATCCACCGATGCGTAAATTTGTTAAACGTATCACAAAGTCATTCAGATGAAGCATATTCCTTCTGTAAGTATCTTGATTCCGTTATACAACGCCGAAGCTTACATTGCTGACACAATAGAACGTTGTCTGAATCAATCATACGAAGACATTGAAATTATTATCGTTGATGACCATTCCACGGACAAATCTCTTTCTGTAGCTCAACAATTTGAATGTAATAACATTCATATATATGAGAATCCAAAGAAAGGGGGAAATTCAGCCCGCAACTATGCCTTTCAGATGTCTAAGGGCGAGTATGTGAAGTTTCTTGATGCTGATGATTACTTCTCGTCTGAAATGTTGAAGAAGCAAGTGGAGCGGTTGATGAAAGACGGTACAGACAACAGCGTTGTTTTCTCACCTGTTAGAATGCTTTATGAGGATGGTCATTGGCTTAACCCTCCTCGAAGCATCGATTTTGATCACGAGCCAGGAATAGAATTATTGCTTGATATATGGCGTGGTAAAGGTTGGCATTGTCCACATTGCCATCTGATGCATCGCAAACTTGTAGAGAAAGTAGGACTGTGGAACGAGAATGTTATCAAGAACCAAGACGGCGAGTTCTTTGCGAGAGTATATGCCGCTGCTGATAAAACACTGGCTGTTCCTGATGAATATGCGGTCTGGCGGCAATTCAACACAGGTGTTCATGCTGTGATGAGACCTGAAGCCATAAAGAGTGCGCTATATACCCAACTGACTATAGGTAAACTGATTCTTGATTATCAAGATAATGTAGAAACAAGAGCAATGATAGGTAGAAGCATCGGCTTCTTTGTTTATGGAAATTGGCCACATATTAAGCCTTTTCTCCAAGATGTTCATGCTATCTGCTCAGAACTGAAAATTAAAATGTTGTTGCCAGAGCGTAAAAAACTGAAATTACTGATATTGCTCTTTGGTTGGAAAAGAGCATTAGACATTATGATGAAATAAATGTATGGAAAATCGCGATTTAACTATTGATATAGGTAAAGGTATTGCTATTATCTTGATGTGTGTTGGACACAGCTATGTATGCACATTTCTTGATACCTTCATATACCTTTTCCACATGGCGTTCTTCTTTTTGATGAGTGGCTACTTTTTCAGAAAAAAGAATCTGGCTGCTCCAAGAACATTTTTATGGAAGAGGATAAAAGGCTTGTACTTTCCTTTCGTAAAGTGGGGTTTTATCTTTGTTGCTTTGCATAACGTGTTCACTACGTTAGGGATAAATACGAGAGAAGCCGGCTTTTATAGCATAAAGGATATGGCATATAAAGCATTTTCGACAAACACTCGTTTCATCCCTACTGAGGAATGTATGGGGCCATACTGGTTCTTCTCGTGTCTGTTCTTTGTGTCCTTGCTATCATTTGCTGTGTTTTATGTAAACAGAAAAGCAAAATACAAGACTTTTACAACGGCAGCTTCCTTTGTAGGTCTATATGCCTTAGGTTTTGTCTTGCTTTATTTGAACATAGATAGAGGATGGATGCAAACTCTAATTCTCACATCTATAGTATCATTTATATTTTATATAGGATATTTATTAGGCACACGATTCAAAAATAGAATCAATTATCAAAATCCGATTTTAATTCTTGGTTCTTTCGTTGTGCTATGTATTGGAGTAACTTGGGGGGGCAGGATTTCTACACCCCAATTAGAGTTTACTAATCCAATATGTTATCCCATCTTTAGTCTTGCCGGATGCTTTCTCATTTTAGGTATTTCGAGTTATATACACAAAAATCAAACTCTGGCTAAAACTTTTGCATTTGTAGGAGAACATTCTTTGTCGATTTTGCTTGTCAATATGCTTCTTCGCAGAATCTATCTACTGTTTTTGTTTAAAATAGAATACGGGGGAATAGAATTTTATAATTTGGATTTGCAACAGACTTTGAATTGGTGGGATAGCTTGGGATGTACAGTATTTATGGTAATTGTACCAGTGGGGTGCATCTTAATAAAAAGAAACATAACAAAATCTATAAACATTCTAAAGTATAATTAATAAAGTTGTAAATTATGAAACATTTCGCTTTATGTCTTAATGACAAATATGTTCCATACGCTTGCGTAACAATACAGTCTATCTTGATGCATCATAGAAAAGAAAATGTTACTTTTCATCTTGTAACAGATGGCTTTACAGAAAAAAGTACTCAATTGCTTTATCGGTTAGTTGGGGGGGGGAAAATCTGAATATATATCAAGTTACAGATGACACAAAACTTGATGGCTTAAATATGGCATGGAGTAAATTTGGGTGGTATAGGCTATTTCTGCCAGAATATCTTCCTTCCGCTATAGACAAAGTATTGTATTTAGATTGTGATGTCTGTGTAACAGATAAGTTGGATGAACTGTTTGATATGGATATGGAAGAACGAGCAATTGCTGGTGCTATGGATCCAGAGTCTTATTCCAGTTCAGTATATGACCGATTAGGAATAGTTCCAAAGAAAGGATACGTCTGTTCTGGCGTATTGATGCTTAATCTTGATTACTGGAGAAAGTATAATATAGCTGAGCAAGTTTTGGATTATGGCAAAAAATATCCGGAAAAGACATTATTTCCAGACCAGGATGCTATCAATGTGATATGCCAAGATGCCAAAGTCATATTGTCTCCAAAATATTCTCCTTTCCTGCATATAGCCAAATTATTAAATAAAGAAGAGTGGAATGAATATATTTCACATCCAGCAATCATCCATTATGCAGGTTGTGCTCCATGGAAGGGAAATCCTAACAATCATCCATTTCACTATTATTGGTGGAAGGCTTTCAATGCCATGCCGTTTAATTTTTGGAATGTAAGGTATGGCTTTTGGAAATGCCAGATGAAATTCTTAATAAAAAAATGGTTGCATCGTCTATAAAATATGCAGTAGAAAGAATGAAAAAAGAAAGAAACTCAACGGTAGAATTTCTCCGCATATTATCAATGTCTCTCATTGTCTGGTTTCATTTATGTGGCAGAGGGTTAGGGCTTTTTAGCGAGGAAATTCCAAATGGGGGGAACTTGTTGCCTCTCATAGTGATGCAAGCATTAGGAAAAACAGGGGGTGCCTATTTTCATGTTTATTTCCGGCTATTATGGTGTAAGGTTCAAATGGAATAGGCTGAAAGACATTCTTATTCAAGTTGTCTTGTACACAATAGCATTTTATTCTATAGCCTGTTTGTTTCTTCCGATTTTCCAATTCCGTGTCTTTGTTTTGCAAGTGTTTGGAGTGTCGGGTATATGGTTTGTTAATTGTTATATAGTGCTTTATATCTTGTCGGATGGCATAAATGCGGTGCTTGATAAACTAAATTTTAAAGCATTCTCTTTAGTTGTATTGATACTGCTCTATATAGCAGTTGGCAAATGGATAGGAAAAGAGGGTGGTTGTAATTTGTTTACCATGATAGAATATTACATTATTTCAAGATACGTGAGAAAATATGTTGGTAGCTACAAGAGAATTATAAAATGGATGATGATACCGTCTGTTGTGTTGTTTGTGCTACCAATCTATTATGGATATTGTTGTGGATATTATTCTGCAGCCTATCCTTATGTATTTAGCTATTATAATCCATTGCTTATACTTGTGGCTATGTCTATGGTTGTGTCTGCGGATGACTTCAAAACATATAACAAGACAATAAACTATGTGGCAGGTTCTGTCCTTGCTGTATATATGTTACACGAGAATTGCTATACACCAGAAATAGTTGCTCCATTCTTTCATTTTGACAATTTTAGTGCTCTAAACGCAGCTTTTGTTGTATTGACAGTTTTTGCTATGGCTGTTCTTATTGATAAGCTCAGAATAAAATTCTGTTCTTTTTTGATGAAATAAATAATAGATATGATACCAAAAAAAATTCATTATTGTTGGTTCGGTCGAGGACCGATGCCAAAGGTTGTAACATGGTGCATTGAAAGTTGGAAACGAAAGTGTCCTGACTATGAGATAAAGCTCTGGAATGAGGATAATTTCGATGTAAACTCGGTACCATTTATCAAGCAGGCTTATGAACTGAAGAAGTATGCTTTCGTTGCCGACTATGTACGCATGTATGCCCTCTACTATGAGGGTGGTATATATATGGATTCAGACGAGTATGCCCTTCGTAGCTTTGATGATTTGCTCGACAACTGTGTGGTGAGTTGTCATGAGTTTTACCCAGGAATGTTCGCACAGAACCTGTCAAAACTAGACAAAGAGACTTGGTTGCCTGAAGGTGAGGAGAAGTGGATGCAATATAGTGGTTTGGGAATCTGTGCCAATCCTTTATTGGCAGAACCTCATCATCCGTTAATAAAAGATTGTTTGGATTATTACAATACGCATGATTTTATGTATCGTGATAATGATTTCTACAACGACGAGCAAATAGTTGGTGCAGTGTTAACAAGAGCCGCTATGAAATATGGTTATCGGTATAATGCTGGTGTTCAACACTTGGATGAAGGAATTTTGATTTTAGGTCCAGAGCAGTTCATCCTTAATTCTTTGTTCTATTCCTTCACGAAGAGTAGAGTAGTTCACATGGCATTGGGAAGCTGGACAAAAGTAGATAACTCTAAGTTTTTGCGTAAGTTGATGTTGAATCATCCTTCTATAGCATTGATGCATTTGCAATTTAAATGTCTTATGAGGAAAATCAAGCATTTGTTTATGAGTAAGCAAGAGTCTCGATTACGCAATGGTAATTTTTGGAAATTATAAAAATATGTTATGACCATCATATTCATATTATTGGTTTTATATGTTTTTCGCGACTATATTGCGTTCATATTTTTAGCCTTCCCTCTTCGTGTGTTTAATTCTCGAATGCGAATACAGGGAAAACAGGAGATTCAAATAGGTGGGGGGACGAATGAACAAAGTGTTGAGATGCCCAATCTATCCTTTGGTCAAAAGATAAAAAATCAGATTTTTATCTTCTTCATAGGTTATGAGCGTTATCTCATCCACCGCATCAAGATGTTTCCTTCTCATGCAGTGCGCAACTGGGTATATCGTTATATCTATCTTGTAGATAAACATAAGACGAGCGTTATATATTTTGGTTGCGAGATACGTAGTGGAGTAAATCTTCACATTGGCAAGGGAAGCATTATAGGGGATAATTGCATCCTTGACGCAAGGCAAGGAATCTATATAGGAGAGAATGTGAATCTCAGCTCTGAGGTTCATCTATGGACTGAGGCGCATGATGTCAATGATCCTTATTTTCGCAGCATGCCTTGTAACCATGGACCGATTCATATAGGCAACAGAGCATGGTTGGGATCAAATGTCACAGTGCTTGACAATGTCTGCATAGGCGAAGGAGCTGTTGTCTGTTCCGGTGCTGTAGTAACCAAAGACGTAGAACCTTATACCATAGTTGCAGGAATTCCGGCAAGGAAGATCGGTGAGAGAAGCAGAGATTTGAGATATGAATTTACAGGTGGTCACACCTTGTTTTATTGAGAGATATGACAAAAAGTAAAATAATAGTTTGTGCACATAAACAAGATTTTATGGCACAGAATGATGTATATATGCCTTTACAGGTTGGTAAAGCATTATCAAATGTTGATCTTGGAGTTCAAGGCGATGACGAGGGTGATAATATCAGCATAAAAAACCCTAATTATTGTGAACTTACAGGCTTATATTGGGCTTGGAAGAATTTAAGAGATGTTGATTATATCGGACTCGCTCATTATAGAAGATATTTCAATTTGAAAGGGACTTCTGTAAGTGTATATAGCGTTGATGACTTTAAAAATAGTGGAATTCTTGATATAAATCCTGTTGATTGCTTGCATGGGTATGATATAATATTACCAAAGCCAACATATATGAACCAGTCTGTCGCAGATGCATATATTTATGCTCATGTGATAGAGGATTTTTATATCATGAACAGAGTAATATTAAAGCATTATCCTGAATACGAGCAAACAATAAAAGATTTTTTCTTTAGAGATAATCGTTGGATTGCCTTCAATATGTTCTTCACATCAAAAACAATATTCAATGATTATTGTGAATGGCTTTTCCCCATTCTTCATGAAATAGAAAACAATGTCAGGTTGAGTGGATATAAATTTCAAAAGCGCATATTTGGTTTCATGAGCGAGCTGCTCCTTCCGTTGTATTGTATTCACAATAATTTAAGAATCAAATTCATGCCTATATGCATGGTTGGAGATAAGACCGAAAAAACAGAAAAACTTCGAATGGCATTTTTTAAATATCGTAATAATTTCGAGTTTTCTATGATGCGTCCTAAATATAAAAATATAGATTGTTATGGCAAACTGTGTCATGTTGACAGTTATTTAAAAATGGATGGTATAAACATATAAAAGAAAAAATATGGATTTATTAAAATATGACTACCTAATCATCGGCTCTGGACTTTTCGGAGCAACGTTTGCGTATCATGCCAAACAGCAAGGCAAGAAATGTCTTGTTATAGACAAACGCTCACATCTTGGTGGCAATGTTTATTGTGAGAATATAGAAGGCATCAATGTGCATAAGTATGGTGCTCACATCTTCCACACCTCAAATAAAGAAGTGTGGGACTTCGTTAATTCGATAGTTGAATTTAATCGCTATACCAATTGCCCAGTTGCCAATTATAAAGGTAAGCTGTTTAACTTGCCTTTCAATATGAATACGTTCTACCAGATGTGGGGGGTAACCACACCAAAGGACGCAAAGGCTAAGATTAACGAACAGAAGGCTGAAGCTGTTGCAGCTCTTAATGGTCGTGAGCCCCAGAACTTGGAAGAACAGGCTCTTACATTAGTAGGTAAAGACATCTTTGAGAAACTGATAAAAGAGTATACCGAAAAGCAATGGGGTCGCAAATGCACAGATCTTCCTGCCTTTATTATCAAGCGTCTGCCTGTTCGTCTTGTGTTTGACAACAATTACTTCAATGACATGTATCAAGGCATCCCTGTTGGAGGATATAATAAGCTTATTGATGGTTTACTGGAAGGCATAGAATGTATAACAGATATCGACTACTTCAATTCTGAATACAAAGATTGGAGAAGATATGCCGTCAAGTTGGTTTACACTGGTCCTATTGACGAATATTTCAACTTTGTATATGGCAAGCTTGATTGGAGAACCGTAAGCTTCAAAACCCGTGTAGAGGATACAGAAAATTTCCAAGGCAATGCTGTTGTTAACTACACAAGTCATGACGTTCCTTTCACCCGTGTTATAGAGCATAAGCACTTTGAGATGTTTGGTCAAGAGATTTATGATTGTCCCAAAACTGTTGTTTCTGAAGAATATTCCACAGAATATAAAGAAGGCATGGAGCCTTACTATCCTGTTAACAACGATAGAAACGATCTGTTGGCCAATAAGTATCGCAAATTGGCTTCTAAAGAAAAGGATGTAATCTTTGGTGGCAGATTGGCAGAATATAAATACTATGATATGGCTCCTGTTATAGAAAAGGTTATCAAACTATTTGAATAACAGAAACATATAAAGGATGAAGTAATCAAAATATGAACATTCTTTTTATAACAAACACCCTACCTCCTGTTGTAGATGGGGTTGGCGATTACACCCTCAATTTAGCAAAGGAATTTGCTAAACATGGGCATAATGTTAGCATTGTGTGTAAACGCGATGATAGGGGTAAGACTGATTATGAGGACATAAAAGTGTTTCCTGTCGTTGAATTTTGGAACAAATCAGCTGCCGCTCCTGTTATTCGATTGATACAAGAGAAACATATTGATGTTGTATCGTTGCAATATGTTCCACATGGATATGAAAATAGAGGTTTGCCATTCTCTATTGCATACCTTGCCAAAGAGATAAAGAAGATAAACGTGCCATTATATACTTTCTTTCACGAAGTGTGTATTGGAAGAGGAAAATGGTATCAGTTTCACCGTAACATTGGTGCCTTTCTAATGGCCTCTATTGCAAAGCAAATGGCTTTAAATAGCACCTTTGTTGGAACAAGTATAGAGCATTACAAAAAAAGATTGAAAGCCCTAAATATAGAAAATGTTTCTTTAATGCCAATCCCCAGTAATGTTCCTATAATTTATGCCAATGACTCTGATAAGAAAAAATTGAAAGAATCTATCTCAGGCAAGGATGACACCATTATAACCCTGTTTGGCAATAGAGATTTTTCTGTTGTTGTTGATGCCATTAAATCCATTATAAAAAATGGAGCTAAAATAAAAGTGATTGCTTTAGGAAAAGCAAACTCAAGCATTCCTAAAGAAGATTTCATATATTTTACAGGACCAATGGAGATAGATTGTCTGGCTCTATATCTACAAATTACAGACATTCTCATCTTACCAGAAGATTCCTCGTCTGGCTGTTCCTTAAAGAGTGGTTCTTTAGCAGCAGCAATTCAATTTGGTATTCCAACAATCACAACCAAAGGTTTTATGACAGACAATAAGCTGTCTGACTTATTCCTTTTTGCGAGAGAAAATACTGTTAATGAATATATTTCTCTGATTAACAAGCTGATTGGTAATAATGATTTGTCAGATAAATTGAAAAATAGCAGTATGGATTTTGCCAAGCATTTGACATGGGAAGCTGTCTATAATAAATACATGAAGTCATTGTCAATACTGAAATTGTAAAAACTTATGCAAATAAGAAATGTTGTTAAGAACATTTGGCCTATTACCAAATCGGATAATATAAAACCATTTGATACAGATCCAATAATAGACAAGCCGATATATGGAATGTATCATGTGTTTTGTGTGAACAAATGGGTGAACTTGGTAAAAGAACAGTTAGGGGCATGTACGGATTCAGGCTTGCTTCACTTGACCACAAAGCTGTTTATATCCTGTATTTACACAACGGTTGGAGATATTGATAAGTTAAAAGAAACTCTGAGCCAATATGATGTTGATTTTGAGATTGTTATTTCATTGCCATTAAAAGAAAACCAATTTGAGTTTCCAGCATTGGAATATATACATAATCTTGCTCAAAGAGAAGAGTTTTATGTATATTATTTTCACACAAAAGGCGTTTCATATACTGTTCAATCGACAAGCAAATATCCCACCTCAAAGTTTGAACACCTGAAAGGCTGTAGTGAAGCATGGAGTAAGATGATGGAATATTTCATCTTTTACAAACATAATGTGGCTATCAATGTTTTGAAACAATACGATTCTTACGGTTGCAAATACGATGACCCAATAGTTCCACCATATCACTATAAATATTATGCAGGAAACTTTTGGTGGAGCAAATCATCTTACATCAAGACATTGCCAGCTATTTCTGATAAAGAAAAGCTAAACAGATATTGGGCCGAAAACTGGTTGCTTCTTAAAGCAGATAAGATATTTTCAGCCTTTAATACTCCAACAGAATTGTATGCAGTAAAAATCCCCCGATGTGTATATATACATAGGATTAAGAATTTCCAAGATATCTCTAAGTATATTTCATTCTTGGGGGGGCACTACATGTTTGTAATCAGCAAATTATTGAAAAGATGAAAATTTTAATATACACGCCATCTTTTTATCCAAGAGTAGGTGGTCTTGAAACTATCAATTATCTTATAGCTCAAGGGCTGTCAAAATATTTTAATATTACCGTCATTACGCCTGTGCTTGATGAAGACAATGAACATGAATACTCATTTAAAATAATAAGAACAACAAAAACATCATCCTTGATAAAGGAGTATATAAAATGTGACCTTTTTGTTCATTCTGTTCTTTCTTTAAAAGGAGTGTTGCCCGCTCTGCTTTTTCTGAAAAAATGGATTGTTATTCATCATACCTGCTATTTTAGAGTGTGGGATCAAAATGAGACGAAGGTCTCACGTTTGAAAAAAATCTTTTCTCATTTTGCTCACAACATTTGTGTAAGCGATGCTGTTGGAAAGAGTCTGGGATTAAAACGTTATTCTGTTATTCATAACTCCTACGACAACTCTCTTTTTAAAAACTATGGGTCTGAAAATCGAAAAGATTTCGTTTTCGTTGGGCGTTTAGTAACAGAAAAAGGAGTTGACTTTTTAATTAACGCCTATTTGAAATATTTATCTTTATCAGATATTAAACAGAATTTGTTCATCATCGGAGATGGACCAATGAAGAAAGACTGTCAAAAAATTGTTTCAAATAAGAAACTAGAAAATCAAGTAATCTTTAAAGGACAATTAAAAGGAAGGGCTCTTGTTGACGAGCTCAACAAACATAAATGTTTAGTTGTGCCAAGCGTATATAAAGAAGCATTTGGAATAGTAGCTCTTGAAGGTTTGGCAACAGGCTGCCAAGTTATAGGTTCTGATGGAGATGGTATTTCTGAGGCAATAGGCACATGTGGATTATTGTTTAAGAAAGAAGACATTGATAGTCTTACAAAAAGGATGTTAGAAATGGACAATACATCATCCTTAAATCAAGAAAGAGTAAATGAGCATTTAAAAATGTTCACACCAGATTTTATGGTTCAGAAATATGTAGATTACTTTAAATCATGGGAAAGAAAATAATCATATCTCATCCGACGGGGAATGAGAACACTCGCCATGCTGTTCTTGCATTATATAAGAAAGAGATGTTGGAGGCGTTTGTTACCTGTGTAGCTTGTTTGCCTGGAAATATATATGATAAGCTGTCAAAGCTGCCAGGACTTTCTGAATTTAAGAAACGTTCGTTTGACGCATGTTTAGGAAAGTTTATCAAAAGTTATCCGTTTAGAGAACTGCTACGACTTCTTAAAAGGAAGATAAAATTTATACCAACAGTTACTGTAGATGACGTTTATCATCATATAGATAAAAAAGTAAAAGAGTATATTAAAAGACACGATGTAGATGGCGTTTATGCATACGATGATGGAGCTCTTGAAACGTTCCGTTATGCAAAAGAAAAAGGAATAAAATGCTTCTTTGATTTACCGATTGTTCATTGGCGTTGCTATCAGTCTTTACTTGCAGATGAAGCTAAGAAAAATCCTGAATGGGCAGAAACCTTGGGGGTGTTTGGTGACAGCAAAGAGAAGCTAATAAGGAAAGATGAGGAATTAAAATTGGGTGATTGTATATTTGTAGCAAGTTCATTTACAAAAGAGTCAATTTTAAAATACTACCCTCACTCACTGTCATCACCAATAAAAGTTATTCCATACGGTTTTCCAAACGTATATGAAGAGCGAACTTATGAGAACAACAGTAACAGAAAATTGAGGTTTCTTTTTGTTGGCCGATTAAGCCAGAGTAAAGGACTAAGTTATCTGTTTGAGGCTGTCAAGCTTTTTGAAAACGAAATAGAACTTTCTATTATTGGTTTCAATAGTTATCCAAACTGTAAAGTGCTACAATCTAACTTGTCGAAGCATAATTACTTGGGACCGATGCCACATGATAATGTGCTACAAGAAATGAGAAAGGCTGATGTTTTTATATTTCCATCATTATTTGAAGGTTTCGGAATGGTTATAACAGAAGCCATGTCACAGGGAACACCTGTTATTGCGACAAACCGCACATGCGCAGTTGATATCATAAATAATGGAGAAAACGGTTGGGTTGTTGAAGCAGGTTCTGTTGAATCATTGACAAATGCTATTAGAGATGCGATAAGTAAAAGAAACCAACTTGAAAAGATAGGTAAAAACGCAATGGAAACAGCAAGACGACGTCCTTGGTGTTGTTATGAAAACGAAATAAGCGATGCAATTAATGAACAATTCAACACTCTATAATTTGAGTGAAAAGCGTACTGAAATAATGGGAGTGGCCATGCTTATGGTCATTGTGTATCATTTTGCCCTAAATTTCGGCTTTTATCATTCACCCATAATAGTTAGAGGAGATATTGGAGTAGACATTTTCTTTTTTCTTTCTGGCTTTGGATGTGGCTTTTCTGTAAGCAAGCACTCTCCAAAAGACTTTTATGCAAACCGAATTAAGAGAATTGTACCCATATATTTTATTATAGAAATTCTATCCATATTAGGAAATTATGTGTTTTTAGATCAACATGTTGGCGCTATAGACGTTTACCGCCTTTTATGCATTTCGTTTTTTACACATGGCGATTTAAGCGTATGGTATATACATGCCTCCATGTTGTTTTATCTGCTCACACCTTTTATAATGGCAATGATCAACAAACTTGGTTTTAAAACCTTTTATTTTTTGATGCCATGTGTTGTGCTTGCAATATTCTTCAGCACTTATCTACATCATTCCAACATAAACCTGATGCTTTACAGATTTGTGCCATATATTATAGGTCTTTTCTGTGCTCAAGCTGCGCTTGATAGGTCTATTGTCAAAACAAGAAAAATCATTGGGGGGGGTATTTTGTACCTCTTATTAATGTTAGTTTTGCAGATAGCGCTAAAGAAACAAGAACTGTTAATTCATAATCAGTTAAGATATACCATATATCCTTTATTAATGATAGTAATGGTGTATTCTTGTATTAATTATTTGCCTAAAAACAAGTATTTGTTTTGGATTGGTCTTTGTAGCTTGGAATGCTACTTAGCACATCAACCAATAATGAATTATTTATCAAATATCCAAAACAATATATTGTTCTTTGCATGTAGCATAATAGCGATAATTGTTAGCGTAATATTCTTCCACTATATAAACAAAAAAATGTCTATTTTTATCAATCACAAATGAGCAACAAAAGAGATACTACATGGGATGCAATTAAAGGAATAGGTATCATTTTAATGGTAGTTGGCCATAGCGGATGTCCTATATATATTCGAAATTTCATTTATCTGTTTCATATGGGCCTTTTCTTTTATGTAAGCGGAAAATTCTTGAAAGTCAATCGGGGGGGGCAAATAATTGACTTTTTAAAAAGAAAGGTAAAAGGATTATATAAACCATTTGTGACATGGGGTATAATATTTACTATCTTACATAACTTCTTTTATAAATTAGGATGGTATAATGATTTTTATTCCATAGAACAATTGTTCAAAAGCATTGTAAAAGTCTTTGCTTTTAAAGATGTTAGTGAGAATCTTATAGGTCCAATATGGTTCTTGAAAAGTCTTTTCTTTGGTTCTGTATTAACATACATTATTTGTTTGATTCCAAAGAGGAATGTACAATTGTTTGTTGTCGTTCTATTATATGTCGTCAGTTGGTGTTTAGGTGAACATTACTTGCCTTATCTTATAAACCGTGAGATAGGTATAGTCATTGCAATATACTTAGGCTTTTTATTAAAAGATTGGACACCTGTTAGTAACAAATTGCATCTCATCCTATTAATATTCACATTGACTATCTCTGCTTTTTTCGTAAAGATTGATGTCGTAGGATGTAACTGGGGGCCTTTTGCAGCCTTTCCGATATTGACATTTATAGGAGTGGTGTTTATGTTCAACATTGTAGCTTTTATAAAAAACAAATCTGATATTGCTTTTAAGAGCTTATCATATTTAGGCAAACAATCCATATACATATTAATCTTGCATTGGACGGCATTTCATATTTTGAGTAGTATTCTTGTTTCATGTGGTATAGGATGTGCGAGTAGCTTAACAAATACGACTGTCCTGTCTGATTTAAATACAAATATATGGTTCTTGCCATATTCCTTAGTGGGAATATTGATACCATTAATTTATTCTGTTTTAAAAAATAAAATAACAACAATTATAAATAATTACAATTCATGATTTTATCAAAAAAAATACACGATAAGTATGTAAAATGGGTATGGGCATATCTCCTCTTATTCATTTTTGAAGGAGCCTTAAGAAAATGGATTGCTCCAGGTTTGTCGACCCCTCTTTTAATGGTCAGAACTCCAATTGTCATCTATATGTTTTTCATTGCATATAGACATAATTGGATAGATAATCCGTATGCTAAAGGATTGATGGTGTTATCAATAATATGCTTCTTTACAGCATTATTGTTCGGACATCACAATTTGTTTATTGCGGCTTTTGGTTGGCATAACTACTTTCTGCATTTTCCTTTTATCGTTATTGCGGCAAAGATTTTAAACAGAGAAGACGTTATCAAAATGGGGATATGGATATTATATATATCTGTTCCTATGACTCTTTTAATTATAGAACAGTTTTATTCTCCACAAACAGCATGGGTTAATGTAGGAGTTGGTGGAGAAGGAAGTTCTGGATTTGGAGGTGCAATGGGGTATTATAGACCTTCTGGTACTTTTGCTTTTACCAGTGGTTATACGGCTTTTGAATCGTTAGTGTGTGCATTTTTGATTTTCTTCTTTATGGATAATTCGAATCTCCCTAAGCCGTTAAAAATAAAAAAAATATATCTCTATGCTATTGCGTTCTGCTACATTTTGTGTCTACCATATTCGATGTCACGTTCTATGGTTTTCAACACAGTGATTATTTTTACCTTTGTTTTGCTATGCTCTACAAGAAACATGAAATCATTAAAGAAAATAATCATTGCTTCAATAGCTTTGAGCGTGGTTGCTTACGTTGTATTAAAATCAGGATATTTAGGTGATAGCTTGGCTGCTATTTCAGAGCGTTTTGATCAAGCAGATCAAGTTGAGGGCGGCTTTGAAGGAACATTTTGGGATCGATACATAGGTGGATTTTTCAATAGCTTGTTAATGAATGTTCCTGTGTTTGGATATGGACTTGGTATTGGAACAAATGTAGGTGCCAAATTTATAAATGGCGATATGTTTACAATCTTTAACGCTGAGTCTGGTTTCGGTATGACTATTGGTGAAACAGGTTTATTCTTGGGTTTATTCTTTATTTATTTCCGTTTTGCTTGGGCCATAAACTTATTTAAAAATGGTTTGCGCCAAAGAAACAACACATTAGCAGTGTGTTTATTGCCTATCATGTGCCTTACCCTTGCTACAGGTGGTATCGGTGCTGTTCCAATGATGGGTTATCTTGTTTGCGTTTGTTTTTTAGGTAGTGCAGCATTAAAAAAATATTAAAGATATGATAATACATTATTTTAAACCAAATGGTGGACATTCCATAAAAAATGTTTTTATTCCAATAATTAAAAGAATTTCACAAAACAACATGGTCTTAGAAGATGAAATGCCATCTTCTTTTGCAGGAATAAAGGACATCTTAAAAAACGGTCTGTTTGCTCGACGAAAACAATGTACTAAAGAGATCAACCATATCACAGGTGCAGACCATTTTCTTCTTCTATTCCTTGATGGCAAACGAACGGTGGTTACTGTTCATGATATCATGCACTATTTCGATTTGCATGGGATAAAAAAGTTTATGTGGAAGCTGCTTTACATTTATCCTCTAAAACGGGCGGCAAAGGTTGTTTTCATCTCTGAGTTTGCTAAAGAACAAACATTAAAAGAGGTGCATCTAAAAGACTATTGCATAATAGAAAATCCGCTGTTGGGTGGTTTCAAATACACTCCTAAACCTTTTAACCACAACAAGCCTGTCATAATGCACATAGGAACAGTTGACAGAAAGAACCTGTCGAGAAGCATTGTTGCATTGAAGGGCTTAAATTGTCATCTACGGATTATAGGAGAAATATCTGAAAAGAACAGGAAGCTGTTAGAAGAAAACCATATTGACTTTTCTAACGCTGTAAACATCACTAACGATGAAGTACGCAAGGAATATGAAAACTGTGATATCGTGAATTTTCCTTCTACGTTTGAAGGGTTTGGCATGCCTATAATAGAAGGTCAAAAGGTAGGACGCATCGTGTTGACATCTAACATTTTACCAATGAAAGACGTGGCGGCTGATGGTGCTGTTTTGGTAGATCCGTTTGATGTGGACAGCATAAGAGATGGTTATATGAAGATTTTTAACATGTCTGAGACAGAACGCCAAGAATTGATTGACAGAGGACAGAAAAACTGTGAGCGTTTCGATGCTGAGGAAATAGCTAAGAAATATATGAATGTTTATAAAGAAATAAGACAAAATAATGAAGAAAGAAATTAATGTTGAAGAACTGAAACAAATTCAATTGGATATATTGAAATTTGTGGACAAGTTTTGCAAGGAGAACAATCTGAAATATTATCTTGCATACGGAACATTGTTAGGTGCTGTACGTCATAAAGGTTATATTCCTTGGGATGATGATATTGATATCATTATGTTTAGAGAGGATTATGAGAAATTTGTAACTTCTTTCAAAGATACAAACTACAAGGTGTTTGCTACAGAGGTTAACTCAAAATACCCATACCCTTTCGCTAAAGTGGGTGACACGAGAACCTACTTTGAAGAGGAGATAAAAGACGTTATCGACACTGGCGTAAATATCGACATCTTCCCTTTAGACTTTTTGCCCGAAGAGAAGGTAGAGAAAATATGCAAGAGAAGGGATCTTCTGCAAAAAATATGGATGATCAAACGTCTTCCTCGCTTAAAGCGTAGAGGGTTCTTGAAGAATTTTTTGTTAGCCATATCTCAGTGCTTGTTGGCACCAATCTCCGTTCATTATATAGTAAAGAAATTGGAAGATAATGCTAAGAAATGGAACCTGAAAGATTCTTCTATTTGTGGCAATATAGCCTACGGTTACGATCCTGATGTCTATCCATCTGGTGATTTTAAAAAGCAGATAGAGCTAAAATTTGAAGACACAAGCTTCCCTTGTCCTATAGATTATGATAATGTTTTGAAGGTTATGTATGGTGATTATATGAAATTGCCTCCTGTAGAAAAACAAGTTAGTCATCATCATTTTATAGCTTATTGGAAATGAAAAAATTAGTTATAATAGCCTTTCTAACAGGCTTATGTTCTTGCTTGTTTGCAAATGATAGTACAAAGGTTGCTTCTCCTTTCTCAGCGTCTTTGGAGTTAAGTACCAAGTACATGTGGAGAGGTATAGAATACGGTACTGCTCCTACGGTATTCCCGATGATCGGCTATGGCTACAAGGGGTTTAATGCCTTTGCTATGGGTGCTTATGCTATCAACGGCAGCCATCAGGAGGTGGATTTAGGTGTTTCTTATACCGTAAGTGAATTTACCATTGGCGTGTCTGATTACTATTATCCTTCTTCAGTAGGTGAGAAGGATGAATACTTCAAGTTGAGTAATCGTAGTACCGGGCATTGGGTAGAAGCATGCGCTACGTGGAATGGGACAAAGATTCCTCTGTGGATCACGGTTTCTACTTATATCTTCGGTGCTGATAAGAATGAAGAAGGAAAGCAGATGTATTCCTCATACGCAGAAGTAGGGTACACCTATTCCTTCAATGACAACAACAGCATGGCACTCTGCATCGGTGCCAACCTAAATAAGAGTTTTTATACTGACTACCAAAGTGGATTTAATGTAGTAAATATCAATGCTAAGTATAATACGGCATTCAAGTTTGGAAATTATAAATTGCCTGTAAGTGCCAGCTACATCCTTAATCCCTACAAGAATAAGTCATATTTCACCATGTCACTCTATTTCGGAATCTAATGAAAACAGCCGTAATTTTATCTGCAAGACAAGATAAGGATACATCTGTTCCTTATCCATTGAAAGCTTATCATGATAACGTGTGTTTGATGGACAGAACCATTGAAGCGTTGACAGCCCTCGACTATACCAACATCTATCTCATAGTAGGGGGGCAAGCTCCTTTATATCAGAAGTATGCTTCGGATCATGTTCATCTCGTTTTGAATCCTGATTATAAGTTTACTTCCTCCATGGGCTCCTTAGCTTGTGCTGCTCCTTATATCCAGAATGATTTCCTGCTGGTAGAGGGTGATACCTTCTATGAATATAAGGTGCTGAAAGCTTTGTCGGAGACCGATAATGAAAACTGCTTTGCCATCACTGAAGAGTCGGGTAGCGGAGATGAAGCCTTTGTTGAAACCAAGAAGGGATATATCACAAAGGTAAGCAAGGACCGTCATCAGATTTGTAACTTCGAGGGTGAACTTTTAGGTATTGCAAAAATATCTAAGCCTACCTTCGACAGGATGATGTTGAAATGGAAGCACAGCAATAATCCTTATCTCAATTATGAATATCTGTTGCTGGATTCAACGGATGTATTGGAACGTCCTTATATCCGATTTACCAATCTGATTTGGGGTGATGTGGATTGTGAGGATGATTTCAATAAGCTTTGCAATTACATCTATCCAAAGTTAAGAAGAAAGGAAAATCCTTTTGACTATGATAATCTTGTGGCCTATCTCAGTGAAATTTTCCCTCATGACCAGATCAGAAATGAGGTGAAGATTACACAAATTGGAGGTATGTCCAACAAGAACTTCAAGGTGGTAAAAGGTATTCATGAGTATGTTCTTCGTGTGCCAGGTAATGGTTCTGAAGGTATGGTGGTGCGCAGTAATGAGGAACAGAATTCCATGCAGGCGTGCAAGATGGGTATCAATCCTCCAGTCAGATACTTCAATGCAACTACTGGTATCAAGTTGGCTGATTATGTGAAGAATGCCGAAACACTGAATGGTGCTACTATCCAGCGTCCTTCCAATATGCAGAAGATAGCTACTATCTTTAAAACCCTTCATCACTCACACGTCCGTTTTGGCAATGAGTTTAATGTATTCAAGGAAATTCTCAACTATGAGAATCTCCTGAAAATGACAGACGGAAAGATGTATGATGGTTATGAACCTGTCAGGGAAAAGGTATTTAAATTGGAAGATTACCTCAACCAGTTGGGCGTTTCTATCAAACCGTGTCATGATGACCTTGTGGCAGAGAACTTCCTGAAGGCTGAGGATGGTACCATCTATCTCATCGACTGGGAGTACTCGGGCATGAATGACCCTATGTGGGATATTGCAGCCTTGTTCCTGGAAAATAACTTTACCGATGAGAATCAAGATTATTTCCTCAACCATTACTTTGAAGGTAAGGAACCAGAAAATGCAAGAAGAAAAATTTTGGTTTACCAAATACTGATGGACTATCTTTGGGCCGTATGGACGGTTATCAAGGAAGCACAGGGGGATGACTTTGGTACATACGGAAGAGATAGATATAATCGAGCAATAGAAAACTTAAAGAAAATAGAATTATAATGAAAGCAAACACATCTGCGCTGATGCGCAAAGGTTATTCTACGGGAGTTCTCTCTGGTATGACATGGGGCTTGGACACGGTTTTGATTGGTGTGGCTATGGCAATGGCTCCTTTTGTAGAAAACCCGGTTCTTCTGATTGGTGGAACTTTTATCTGCAGTATGCTCCATGATGCCTTTGCAGCTTTATGGATGTTGATCATCATGGGATGTAAAGGCCGACTGAAAGAACTGTGGCCAGCATTTAAATCAAAAGACGGATTGTTCTGTGCTTTGGGAGCTTTGTTTGGCGGCCCTCTCGCCATGACGTTCTATATGTTGGCAATTGCCAAGGGTGGTGCTGCCTTGACCGCTACGGTGACGGCTTGTTACCCTCTTTTAGGTTCGGCTATGGCGATGGTTATACTGAAAGAGAAAGTGCGTATTCGCGGGTGGCTCGGATTGCTGATATGTATCTTGGGCATTATCTACATTGGTTATACACCTGCTGGTGATACCGATGTCAACATTGTCGGGGGCATTATGCTGGCGGCCCTCGCTGCCATTGGCTGGGCTACAGAAGGTGTGGTCTGCGGCTATGGCATGAAGGCGGGCAATGTGGATCCTCAGATGGCTTTGCTTATCCGAGAGTTGACTTCTGGTATTGTCTATATCTTATTGGTAGCACCTATCATGGTGGGTGGATACGGAAATTTAGTGACGGGTACAAGTGCTGTGTTCTCTGATACCGCTTGCTGGCTGACTCTGTTCTTTACAGCACTGATAGGTATGATTTCATTCTTCTGCTGGTACACAGCCATTGACCTGATAGGTGCAGCCAAGGCTCTCTGCCTAAATGTAACCTATTCGTTCTGGGCTGTGGTGTTTACCTTCATCATAGTAGGCAGTACATTATCTGTGAATATTATCGTTGGTTCCATCTTAGTGGTTGCAGGTGTAGCTGTGGCTACTTTGGTATCTCGAAAGAAAAAATAATCTGAATATGAATGCAATTATATTGGCTGCAGGCATGGGAACACGCCTGCGCCCTTTAACAAACGACCGTCCGAAGTGTCTGGTGGCGGTGAATGGTGTTCCGATGGTGGAACGACAGGTCCTGTTCTTGAAAGAAAAGGGCATTGATGACATCACTCTGATTTCAGGTTATAAAGCAGAAGCTTTGGATTTTCTGAAAGACAAGTATGGTGTTGACATTGTCTTTAATGACAGATACGACACTTGCAACAACATCAATTCTCTCTATATTGTGAAAGAACGTTTCCATGGCACCTACGTCTTGGAGGGTGATGTGTTTATGGATAAAAACGTTCTCCTTTCGGACGTCTCCCAATCAACATATTTCGCGCGTAAAAAGAAATATGACAATGAATGGGGGTTGGAAGTGGATGAAAGCAACCGACTTGTGAAAATCAACATCGGTGCTGGCGACGGCTTTCTGATGAGCGGCATTTCATATTGGAAAAAAGAGGATTGCCAGAAAATTATTTCTCACATGGAGGATGTGTATGCAACCAAGGATTATACCAATCTTTATTGGGACAACATGGTGCTTGATATTTACCCGACGTTGGACATTCATGTGAGAGAAATAGAGGGTATCTATGAGATTGATACACCAGAAGAATTAAAGGAAGTAGAAAATAGATTGAACTACATGACGAAAAAATGAATCTGACAAATCTTTCTAAATATCGTTCGGAGTTGATGGGGTTTGCAATGTTGATGGTAGTGTTTCATCATTTGCCATTTGAAATTAATAATCCGATCTTCCATTATGTGAAACAAAATGCAGGTTTTGGAGTTGACATTTTTCTGTTATTGAGTGGTATTGGTTTGTATTACTCTATATCTAAGGAAAATACCACATTGTTGGATTATTACTTGCATAGAGCCATACGAATATTTCCAATTTATGCCTTAGTGATTCTTGCAGTATCGATAATTAAAGGAAATTTTAATCTAGTAGCATACTTATTAAAGGTTTCTACTATAGGATGGTGGACGACTGGGGAATGTTATGATTGGTTTATTCCCACTATCGTAATGCTGTATGCAATATTTCCTGTTTCCTACCACTTTATTCTTAGACAAAATGAAATGAAAGCGGGTATGTGGGGGGGTATTTAAGTGTTGCTATTATTTACTTGATTATAATTGTATTCGTTCCGTATAATAGTGATTTTCAAATGTTGCTGCGCTTCCCGGTGTTCTTTCTTGGAACCGTGTTTGGCAAGTTAATTAAAGAGCAACCAGCCATGTGTTCAAATAGATTTTTCACCTTTATATTATTAATCATGTTTGTTTTTGGTCTTTCGCTAT
Organism: Segatella hominis; assembly: GCF_004535825.1. Lineage (GTDB taxonomy): Bacteria > Bacteroidota > Bacteroidia > Bacteroidales > Bacteroidaceae > Prevotella > Prevotella hominis. The sequence continues at coordinate 43,453 of NZ_SGVY01000027.1, forward strand.
CCATATATGCGTTTATATTTTGCAATGCACCATGTGGCTTCACTGAAATTCCAGAAATAAAAAAAACAGGATGGCTCTTTGTGCCATATGTTTTTATGGTGCCATTTTTCTGCCTTTCATTGTGCTCTGTTTTTTGTTTAAAAACTACTTCATTGATGTGCAGACTATTGAAAAATGTAGGCATAATGAGTATTGAAGTCTATTTACTCCATAGTCAATTCATAAATTTAACGAGATATTGGACTAATGAATATGGTTGGAGTAAACCTTTGGTTGGGGGAGTAATGGTTATATTATGTTTTATAGTATCGTGGTATGTTCATAAACTAAATAACTGGATTACAAACATGATAAGAGGCGCTATTTGAAATCGTATAAATAAAACGTAGAAATTATGAAGATAATTCATTATATTCCGAGTATCGACCGGACATGGGGTGGTACTTCTACTTATATGCAGGTGCTGGCAAAGCCATTGGGCGAACTGGCTGAAGTGCATATCCTGACTCATACATCTGATAATCCATTGCCTATGGAGAACTGCAAGGTGCATGATATTCCTCGTTTTCGTCCGTTCTCTGGCACTTGGAAGAAAACGGTTGTCGGCTTGCTGAATAGCATTAAACCTGATGTCGTGCATATCAACTGTTGCTGGACTCCTGACTGTGCTATGATTCAACGTTTGGCGCAGAAACGGGGGTATAAGGTGGTGCTGACTCCGCATGGTATGCTGGAACCTTGGATTATTCAAAGGCATTACTGGACTCGCAAGGTTCCAGCATTATGGCTCTACCAAAGAGCTGCGGTGCAAAAGGCCGACTGCATTCAAGCTACGGCTGAAAGTGAGCAAGATAATCTCTTGAAGTTAGGTTATAACTCTAATATCAAGGTGGTAAAACTCGGTATTGATGCTGACGGCATTGAAATGAAGAAGTCTTGGAAGAAGACTCGCCAGATATTATTCCTTTCTCGTGTGCATGTTAAGAAGGGTATCAACTTCCTCATTGAGGCTGCTGCTGAACTTCGCTCTGAATTGCAGGGCTATAAGATTATAGTAGCAGGTGAGGGTGATGCAGCCTATGTCGCGGAGATGAAACAGATGATTTCTGATCGTGGTCTGCAGGACATCGTGCAGCTTATCGGTGGTGTGTATGGTGATGAGAAATGGCGTCTGTTCCAGACTTCCGATTTCTTTGTATTGCCTACTCATTCTGAGAATTTCGGCCTTGCCATTGCTGAGAGCCTTGCTTCTGGTACTCCTGTCATTACCACTGTGGGTACTCCATGGAATGATCTCAACTCATCCCATGCTGGTGCGTGGATAGAAATAGGTACTCAGCCATTAGTAGAAACATTGAGAAGATTTCTCTTATTTTCTGATGAGGAATTGGAAACTATGGGTCGTAATGGCCGGAAACTCATTGAAACCAAATACTCGGCTAAGGTTATGGCAGAGGAAATGATGGAAGTGTATCAATCAATAGTTTAATTTTTTTTTAGCTATGAACAAACTTAATACAACACTGGGTAGTTATATGCCAGCTTTCTTTCGGATGGGAGTTTCATTTCCTTTTTCTTCAGAGAATTTGAAAGCGCCTTTTGACGAGAAGTGGATTTCTATTTTCACGCATAAGTATATTCATTTCCTACAGGATATATCTACTTATGTGGGATTAAATAACGCTTATGTTTATAGTGAGCATGTTCATGGATTGGTAAATTGTATATATCAGCACCCTAAAGGGAATCTGTCTGTTCCTGTATCTATGCCTCGTAATTATGCAAATGTAGAACTAAACCAATTTGTCAATACTGAAGGTTGGGGTACATTGGGGGAGATGAATGAGTTTTTCTTAGTTAAGATTGAGAAGAAGCAGAAGAAAGTTCCTTTCCAAAATGATTTGGTAAAGGAACTGACCAATGTCATTTTAAAGTCCGCAAAAGGAGATAAGGTGGTATTTGGTTCCAGAGCTATTATGGAGAGTATGGCTTATATGATGGAGAGAATGATAACACGTGGAAGTGTGCCAGCACCAGATTATCCATATAATGCAGCAGAAATGGTAGTGGATAATATTTATCCAGAATTTGGAAAGGATAAATTGAACATTATAGCCTTATGTGACGCATGTATGCAGTTCTCTGAACCAGGCAAAATTTTTGTTCAGACTTTGGAAGTATTTAAATCACTGAAGTTTATACCGGATAATGCAAATCAAGTGATAGACCATTTCTATTCTACTCCTTGTATTCAAATAGGTAAATCTGTTAGTATGGCTCAAGGATTAATATCTATGGGTATGATAGTTGGGAATAGGTTGAAGCTTTATTTAAAGGGGAAAGATTTTAAGCCTTTTCATAATGTGATTCACAAGTTACTTGGCTTTGGTATGAATGAACGAATCAAGAATCGCTATTTTATGCTTGATATTGTTCGTAAAGGTTATGTGTTGGATAATCCTCTTATGAAAAGGTATATTGCGTCTGTTGATACACCAATTATCAAAGATTGTAATGATGAATATTGGTTAGTTCCGCCATTTGGAAAATCTTTGGCAGATTATTGGATTGATTACTTTCCTGCTATGGGAGAAGTTTATAAATGTCTGGCAATGGGGCATACTATATGTGATATGATTCCTTGGTGTGAAAAATCTCCCAAAGTAAATGTAGATGAGCGTTGCTACATGGAACCTTGGAGCCGTGTAAAGGATACTTACTTGTGCCCTTATGCTATGTTTTGGAAGAACTGGAATCTGGAGGGATATATACCAACAGAATAATAATTTTTGCTATGTATTTATCAAAATTACGTATTTGGAATTTCCGCCGTTTTTCTATGGTTGGAGAATCTTTTGAATCAGCACTACCAGGTGTAGAAGTATGCTTTAAAGATGGGCTTAATGTATTGGTTGGTGAAAATGATACTGGTAAAACAGCCATCGTTGATGCCATCAGATATGTTCTTCGTACACAAAGTGCAGAGTATTTTACCTTGGATGAAAAAGATTTTTTTAAGTCCAGCGAGGCAGGCTCCAAGCGAACGACAGAACTGAAGATAGAATGTGAATTTGAAAATCTATCAGAAGCGGAAGCTGGTACTTTTTTGGAGTGGTGTGATTATCGTAGAGATACACACAAACAATATCTTCAGGTTCGTTTGTATGCAAAGAGAGTTGATGGCCGTATCATTCAACGGTTTGGAGTTGGTGAAAATGCTTCTTATCAAATGGATTGGGAGGCAAGAGAGAAACTTCAGGTAGTTTATCTGAAACCATTACGTGATGCATTGACCGACATGACTCATGGGTACAAATCTAGGTTGGCTCAAATATTGAGTGCTTTGCCTGCTTTTCGAGTCAATAAAAAAGGCGGCGATAGACATAAGCTAGAAGAGGATTACGAAAGGTTGAAAGCTGAAGTAGATAGTTATTTCTCTAAAACTACAGAAGATGGTGCAAGCATATTGAAGGATTTGAATGAAATTCTGACTGGGCATTTCTTGAGAGAAGGGGAAAATCGTCAAGCAAATATACAATTGACAGGAAGTGAGCTACCTGAAATTCTACGCCAGCTAGACTTGGTATTGGAAGCAAATAAGTCTGGTCTCGGTTCTTTGAATTTATTGTGTATTGCTGCTGAATTGCTGCTATATAAAGAGCATCAACATCATGGTTTGAAACTAACTCTTATTGAGGAGTTGGAAGCTCATCTGCATCCTCAGTACCAGTTGAGTCTCATCAACTATATTAAAGAGCAAACGGGTATGGGGCAGTTTATATTGACTACGCATAGTACCGTTTTAGGCTCAACGATTCCTCTGGATAAGCTAATTGTTGTAAAGGACAATTATGTATTCCCGATGGGGAGTGAGCATACAAAGCTTTCTTTTTCTTCTTATCAGTTTCTTGAGAGATTTATGGAGGCAACCCGAGCGAATTTGTTCTTTGCAAAGGGTGTAATCATTGTTGAAGGTGATGCTGAGAATCTTTTAATACCTACCATCGCTGAAATTATTGGGAGGCCCTTGCATAGATATGGAGTCTCTATCGTAAATGTAGGAAGTACTGCTTTCAAACGTTATGCTGATATATTCAAACGAAAGGACGGTTCTGATTTTGGTGTGCCTGTTTCTATTATATCAGATTTGGATGTAAGGGCTTTGGAGTACTATACAACAAAAGGTAAAGATTATCCAGATGAAATAGCTGATGCAAGTGATTTGGAAAAAGTTAGAGCCGATAAAAAGAAAGCGATTGAAGATGCAAATAATGAAGGGAAAATCCATATCTATTTGCCTAATCAGTGGACTTTGGAGTATGAAATAGCTTGTAGTAAACTTCAAAAGTATTTATTCTGTGCAATTTATGTTGCAGAACATGAAGGGAATAAGACTTTTCAATATGAGGAAGCTTTGTCTGAGGCTGATAAAGAGTGGGCAAAACAGTATGGGGGAAAAACAAAAGAGGATGCCAAGCAAAGAGCTTACGATATCTTTTCTAAATTAAATGATAAAAAAGCTTCAAAAGCTGCTACGGCACAATATCTTGCAGATTTGCTAAGTAAGCAGCATCAGAAAGAGATAGGAGACAATTCTGAAAATACAATAAAATATATATTGGAGCATGAACCGTATCTACAATATATTATAGATGCTATAAAACATGTGACAAAAAAATAGGGTTATGAGTGAATTTGCAAATGAAGATAGCTTGCGGAAAGTATTCAAACTTCTAACTGGGAAGGATGGTATCTTTGATGAGGATAAGCAGAAGGTTATAAATTGTACAGAATCTGCACATATTCAAGCTTGTCCGGGTAGTGGTAAAACGACTACATTGTTAGCCAAGCTGGTTCTGTTGGCAGAACAGATGCCTCTTAAAAACGGAAAGGGTATCTGTGTGTTAACATATACTAATGTGGCTATTGATGAAATCAAGTCAAAACTAGGACATAAAGCTGATATACTTTTCTCATATCCTAATTTTTTCGGTACAATTCAATCTTTTGTGGATGATTTTTTTGCAAGTGCAGCATTGCAATATTATTATGGCTCCCGAATCTCTTTGATTGATGATGAAAAGGCAAATGATGAATTATTAAAAGCTTATAGGGCAAAAGGATATTGTCAATTAGATAGATTTCTCTATGGGTATAATTATGGTTCTCAATCTATTTTGACTCAAGAAGAAATAGATAGCTGTGGAGGTGTTGACTATTTATTAAGTATCAAAGCCATAAAAAAGGACGGAAGAAAGAATAAATATCAGTTCCTTTGGAAAAAGAAGGAAGTTCTTAATCATAAAACTTCTCTTCGGAGCGAAGTTATACCAAAGCTTTTAAATATTGCAAAGCGAATCTCTCACTCTCTCAATAAAAAGAATGCAGAAGATTATGTCAAGTTTATAGTATCTTCGAAAGTTGACTTTCTCAATGAGCATTTGATAACTGAAATTCTGAAATTCAAATCATTTCAATCACCTACAGTTCAGGAATTTGTTGATGTTAAGAGACAACAATTAAAAAAAGGTAATCTAAAGTTCTTTGATTCGTTTAATCTCGCTTTACGATTAATCTCTGAATTTCCAGATATAAAGAATGAATTGTCTGAACGTTTTGAATATCTGTTTGTTGATGAAATGCAAGATACAGGTGAGACAGAAATGGCATTTCTTAAAAGTGCTTTTGATAAATCTAAAATCAAAATTCAATATTTTGGGGATGTAGATCAATCGATTTTTCAAGATGGTACGAATGAAGAATGTATTTGGAAACCTACTGCACCTTTATTAATAAGAACAAGTAAACGATTTGGAGAAGAAATAGCAAAAGTAATTAATCCTTTTAGATTGAATAATTCCTGTTCGATAAAAGGAAATGAAAATATAAATTCGATAAAGCCGGTTATGCTTGTGTATGATGATCCATTAAAAGTCTTGCCATCTTTTGCCTATTTGTTGGAGAATACCATGATAGATGTTGGTGGAGAAAACTATTCAATAAAAGATTATTCATTGAAGTTGAGAAATAAAGATTCTTTGCATAGGATAAATATTAAAGCTGTAGGTTGGTCTGGTTCGGATAAGAATGATGGAAAAATTAAGATTCAGTCTTATTTTCCAGAATATTATAGAAAGAAAAAAGATGTGGTTGAAAAATCTTGTACGTTAGAAGATATTTTGTCTAAAAGAATAAATACCTATCAAGATGCCATAAAAATACTTTATGAAGTCTTTTTAGAGTTTATGCGTTTTGCTCATATTAAGGGAGAGGATAATCGGTATTTTACCAGAAATTCTTTGTTAGATGAATTAGAAAAGCATGAAGGGGCTATTGATGGTTTTAAAAATACTCTTTCTAAATGTGCATCTTATCTAATAGAAAAGAAATTTATAAACTGTGAAAATACAATTAATAAATATCTAAAAAAAGAATTTCTGAAAGTTTTCGAATATAATCAAACTCTTGTGTCATTTTTTTGTAAGCACAAAGAATCTTCTGGTACTTCAGGAAAGAAAGATATTTCTGATATCAACATTTATCATGATTCTGGTATTGATATAGAAGTTGGTACTGTTCATTCTGTCAAGGGAGAAACTCACGTTGCGACGTTATATATGGAGACTTTTTATCAGACTGGTTGTGAAGGTAAAATGTTGTGGAATCAATTTTTAGGGATGCCTTATCAAAGGAGAAAATCTGATTCCGTTGTTAGGAAAGCTTTGAAAATGGCTTATGTTGCGATGAGTCGTCCTCGTTATTTCTTGTGTGTTGCAATTGCAAAAGAGCACTATCAAGAAAGTGATGAAATAAATAATATTTGGGATGTAATTACTGTATAAACATTATGGTTGATGTGAAATTAGCAGCTTTTGATGGCTCTGGCTTTGATAAAGGTGCTGGATTTATAAAGGCTACCTTATGGTATTTTGTGAACGCTCTGATAGTTAGGGCTTCATGGAATCCATTTATGGGTATCAAGATTGCTATGCTTCGTTTGTTCGGAGCAAAGATTGGTAAAGGTCTGGTGATTAAAAACGAGGTAAGAATCAAATCACCTTGGAATTTGGTTGTTGGTGATGAATGCTGGTTAGGAGAGAACTGCTGGATAGACAATTTAGATAAAGTTACCCGTTGGCGGAATTAATTTAGCGCATACTTAACCCTGCCAACCGGTCTGTTGTTTACATAATTAATATATTGCAAGACTGTAAATGCGCTGATTTTCCCGATGATTCGGGTAAAC
>NZ_SGVY01000028.1 GCF_004535825.1 Segatella hominis
CTAAAGTTTCCCACCCCAAAATAGTAGGGTAAAAATAACAGTTTCTCGATAAAAAGTTGTATCTTTGTAATCGCTAAAGAACAAAAAAACAACGATTTAAAGAGTAACTGTTATGAATGCAAAATTAAGCAATTTTTCTGAGTTATCAAACATATTAAGTGTTAAAAGTTCATTGCGAACCAATTTAATGGCGCTTTTTACCCGTTTTGGTCTAGGTCATCTCCTCTGCAAGCTATCATTGGAGAAAGAAGCTGGTATTCCTGCCGTTCAACTAATCCTGTCTTTGTGTCTGTTTCGCATAGCAAGTGAAAGTATTCACTCTATGTACAAGAAATCATATTACGACTTGTTGAGTACTGGCAAGAACTGCTATTATCGAATGATGACGAGAGCTTCCATGGATTGGCGTAAGCTCCTCCTTGGTATGTCCCTCCGCTTTCTAGCTATCATCCGCAAAGAGCATGCAGAAGTCTCCACTGGAATGGAGAGCTATATCCTGGACGATACCACCTTGGAAAAGACAGGTTTCAGCATGGAACAGATCAGTAGAGTATTCGACCATGTCCAAGGCAAATGTGTGTTGGGGTACAAACTGTTGGTTTGTGCATTTTTTGATGGGAAGAGTACTATTCCTATAGACCTTTCGCTGCACTGTGAAAAAGGAAAGAAGAAGGACTTTGGACTAACCTCCAAGCAACGAAAAAAGCGTTTTGCCAAACAGCGTAATGCCGAGAATCCAAACGCCATCCGCTTTAATGAGTCTACGGAATCGAAACTGAAGGTTGCCGTTGATATGATAAAGAGAGCCTGGAGTCATAAGTGCCTGCGAGCCAAGTATGTTCTTTGTGACAGCTGGTTTACTTGTGAATATCTCATCGGCGAAGTTAGAAAGCTTGGCAAAGGAGCCTTGCATCTTGTAGGATTGGCGAAAATGGGAAATGCCAAGTATCTTGTTCATGGCAAATTACACAATGCCTTGGAATTGATAGCTCTATATGAAAGAGAGCGTTCTCATAACTGTCGCCAATATAAATGCCATTATATATCTTTGCAAGGTAAGCTGGGGGAGCAACCTTTACGCATATTCCTGATTCGATATGGAAGGAACCAAAGATGGAACGTTTTGATAAGCACAGATTTGTCTATGACTTTTGTGAAAGCTTTCGAAGTTTACCAAATCCGTTGGAACATAGAAGTCTTGAACAAAGAATGTAAACAGTATCTCGGACTAGGCAAATGCCTTGGAAGAGATTTTGACGAGCAGATTGCCGACTGCACCCTCTGCTTTCTCACATATATAACCATGGCTTTGGAGAAACGATTCTCTGAATATGAGACCATGGGAGAACTTTTCACAGACATGGAGGAAGACCTCATGGCATTGACCTTATGGAAGAGAGTACTAACATGCATCAAGAGACTTTTGGAGGTGCTTGGTGAGCATCTTGGCGTGACAGTTGATGAAATGACAGAGTCTCTTATCAACGACGAAGAAGCTGCATCTGCTTATCTCGTCATGGCTAAAGCTCTAGAAAATAGGGAAAATGGGAAAGAAGTGGCATGAAACACTTTTTAGGTAACCGTTAAAATGCCCTGTTTATAGGGATTGATGGAACATTAAGGACTCAAAAATGCCCTATAAACAAGGGTGGGAAACTTTAGTAGTATCTTCGCAGCAAATATATAATCAAAGAACAATGAAATGATATGAAACGAATAGAAAGAACGGAATATCTCAATAAGCTGATTGCTTTCAAAGACAAGTCTCTTATCAAAGTGAGCAGACAATATCGGCAACATCCTATCCACCAAGCGCATAGCCAACATCATGACTGCCGACGGAAGAAAAATAGACCAGAAAACCGTGGAACGATCTTACACTTGATGAAGACCCTACTGCCGATTACAACGGTATCAAGAGAATCAATGCCATAAGAGGCTGATGGGAGAAACAGAGTTGAACCAAAAGAAAGTTTGGAAGTGACCTCTATGAGGTCACTTCTTCGTTCTGTTGGGTGCTTTCAGCCAGATATTCTGAGTATATCGCATACCTCTCAGATAGTGACACCAAGAATAACTGAAAACCTTATTTCGCAACCAAGAATATTCGAAAAATACCCTGTTGACTGCTTTAACCCTGAATTGTCCAGAATATGCAGCAGGATTCTTCACTGTCCAATACCAACAGTTGTGTAGGTTGATTGTGTTACGAGACACCAATGGAGCCTCATGCATCTTAGCCTTGAACCCGTTTGATGTCACCGGAGCATCCGCCACATCATAATTCCACCGTGCTCTTCCACTTCCACCATCCAAGGATTTGTTTGTTATAGTCACATCAGAAACATTCATTGTATAGCTTTCGGATATTGAGCCTCCTGCACTAAATCCAGCACTTGGTCCAGAAGTATCAAGCCCGATATTACCTCCAAAATCAACACTATATCCCGAAGTTGTACTATACGAACCTTCAGAAGTCGCAGGTCTAGGATCATGCACAAAGACTTCAGTTGGTGAGAAGCTTCCACCGTTTGGTTTAAAGATTTCGTGGTCATTGTCAATCTCTCCCAAGTAAAAACCATAGCATGTACCCTTGTTTTCCTTCCATTTATCAGAAAGCATCATCGTCGAATTGTTTCCAAGGATTTCTTGATGTACCATATAGTAATCCATGTTTTGATCAAAAGAGTACACTGCATATATGGTATATGTTACTTGGTACAATGCGGAGCGACCTTTAGCCTTGTCATGCCCTGGATACGTCGGGTAATATATGTACGTAATTGTCTGCGCCTTTGTCATGGAATGAATATCGTTTGAGCCACCGTTGATATTGGGCTCGCTTACAACAGCTTGTTTTTCTATCCATGTGGCTACGGCATCTGCAAATAAACCATATGTGTAAGGCGTGTGCTCTTGGGAAAGATTGGCTTCTGCAAGCTCTGTCCTTGTGGTATCACCGTCCTCTGTGATTACCACTGACGATATTTGAGCCTCATCTGAGTCGTTCAGATCTTCGAGATGCATTTCTCCTCCCTTCTTATTGAAAGCATAAATATCATTGAAGTGCCCATTGCCATCATCGTCGTCATAGTCGTGCATAAGCGCATCTCCCAGTTTATATTTTTTTAGTCGTTCCATTGTGGCCTTCGACGGTTCAGTTATGGCTATTACGCCTCCTTTGTCATAAACCTGTTTCACTTTCTCCAACATATCGCCATCAATGGTCAAGGCGGTTTCGTTGTCGAGAACCACCACCCTCACGCTATTGTCATTTATTGACACGTTCTTTGTCAGGCGGTTTACAAGAGCAGAACCTGCTTCCTTAAAATTGTTACCCAACACTGCCGTTGGCAAATTGAGCTTAACGGAAAGTTGATCGGTCTTTGGCAGGACTTCTCCTATTGGTGCGTCAAGTTCTTCCCAAGATTCGCTATCATCAGAACATGAGCAACATAACGAAGTCAACATTACCAAACACAACACGGACTTTACAAAAAACTTCATTTTCATTCTTATATTATAGTTCATATTTTAAAGAATTAAATGGTTAAAGAATTCACTGGCAGCCTTATCAAGATTTTCTGCCTATTTTAAGTTGAACGTAAATTTATTCTTATAGTCTCGATTCACACAGACCGTAGCCTTGCGCTGAGAAAGATTATACACCACCGACCACTGGGTATGGCTCGTAGGATTGCCCGGAGTTTCTGCCTGACTCACGCCATTGAGCAGATTCATGGCTCCTTCCTCAGACAACTGATTGTTGTTCTGCTTGATGACGAATTCCATCATGTCATAGCGGGTCTTGCCGTGGTTCGAGAGCTTCGGACCTTTATCAGAACATGCCATAGTTTCAGATACATAGAAGTTGCTGGCATAGCGCTTTTCTATCACCTCGCGGGTGTTTGGTAAAATGTCAGGATATTTAAAATAAGTCTTGCCATCCTCACCCGTATATTCATCGTCTATGTAAATCTTGCTCTGATGATCCTTGTCATACACGAATTCTACGATGGCATAACGGCCCGTGGCATCTGCCATGTAGAAATGATAGTTGCCGTCGTTATCCGGTATCCAGAGGTCATATCCGTCCAGAATCTTGAGAGCTTCATCCACAGTTCTGGCATGATCCAACATCATGCGCAAGGCAACGGTTGTAGTCAATTTCTTTCCCGTACTAGCCTGCTGGGTCGGTTTGCCGTCGAGATGGAGCACGGAAACGGCAAAGCCAGCCTCGTTCATACCGTCCATCAGGAGATATGGGAATGCCATGATATAGGATAGGTCTTGCGTCTTATTCTTCTCAAACTCAGCCTTGTTATATAGGATGTAATGCCAGAGATCCTGTCGGTAACCTATCCAGTAGGCATCCACCATACTGATGGATTTCAGTCCGCCTTTGGGTGCCGTACGAACCAGGGCAGCTGCTATCGGTTCGTTATCATGGGAGTAATCAAAGTTGCGCCCCATCAGATAATCGCCCGTATCGGGTGTCGTCACGGCAAAGGCACTGCAGCCTGCATCCAGCTTAACCCTTGCCTTGAGCCAGGATGGCGTCTTGTCGCAGAGGGTTTTCAATACGGCACCAATCAGATGGGTGTTGTCGGTGAGATTGAATCCTGATATGGTAGGGAGTTTATAATCCTCCGTATAGTCAAGATAGAAGAATCTTCCGTCTTTCAAGTCCTGGATAGACCTTACCATCTCCAGTTTCTTGGCATCGGTCAGCAGGCTGGCCGGTACGTCCTGATAGTGAGCCTGGTTGTATACTTCTTCAGGGTCATCATCGCTGCACGAAGACACCATAACCATGAAGAAGGTAAAGCAGAAAGTTAAGCATGCAAACATTAGCCACTGAATGCGCTTGCTGTTGAAAGTATTGTTTCTTTTCATAATTAGTGATATTTAAGAGATGAATGATTCATTTTATTTTTCGATGCAAAAGTAATGGAAAATAAGGTTCGATATGGGAAAAAATAACCTGAAAAATACTGATTTTTTAGGAAAACGGGAAAAAATAACCTCAAAAACCGTCAAAATCACAGATTTTTATTATCTTTGCACAATAATAAAGCAATGCCAAGCAAAGCTAAGCAATGCAAGGGTATGCTAAGCAATTCATCTATCAATAATGAATATATCCCTACGGAGTATGAAAGCAAAGAACTCAATAAGAACCAAGTTACGCAGGTTGGAATTCTCCTTGCTGAAGAGGGAATCCAATTACCTCGATCGCCAGCGCCAGTGGCTTCTGGTATGTTTTGCCGTGATGCTTTATCTAGGCATCCTGTCTAATATCCTGGGGTTGTCGGGAGCCTTCGATCCATTTTTTACAGCATCTAACATCGTCTTTCTGGTAGTTGTGGTGTCCTCGTTCGCTGCCTATCTCTTGGGTAAGATAGGGGTGGTGAAAGGGATAACCTTCCTTGCAGTAGCAACCCAGGTTTTCATAGGCATGGATATTCTGTATAGTGCCTTCGTGCCTACATTGAAAGATAATACGATGGTAATTCTCATCAACATGCTCATTCTTGCCGGCAACATGTTTTTCTCGCTGGCAGCTTATCAGGCTCGTCTTACCCGCTGGCTGGTAGGCATAGCCTTGGGAGTTTATCTAGTCTGTGTGATAGTTACGGGCAATGAATCGCTGCGTAATTATTTCTTTATGATGCTGTTGATACTGCTGTTTATCAGTGTGCTGAGTCTGGGCATTGCCCGAAATGGCGAGTATCTGGTAAATGCCAATAAAATATTGCAGCGAGAAGAGGAGGAACTGCTCCAGGTGTTGAGAATCAACAAGAAGCAGATTAAGGCATACGTGGCATTGGCCAAGGAGCGGCATGATGTGAAGCAGACCGAGCATTTGCTGGATTTGCTGGGTGAGGCATCGCAGAAGAATGTGATAGATAATGTATTGCAGTATATTCAGACCCGGGAATTGAGCAAGCAGAATCTGGAGCGTGTTTTTCCGGAATTGAGTTCATCTGAGAGGGAAATCTGTTATCTCATCCTGCAGAATAAGAAGTTGAGTGAAATCGGTATCCTGCTCAATAAGACAGAATCCAATATCACCACCCAGCGTGGCAATATTCGAAAGAAGCTGGGGATGAATCCTTCTGATAATCTGCAGAAGGTATTGGAAAAGAGGATAAGGGAATGAAAGATTTTGCTGCGATAGATTTCGAAACGGCCAACCAGCAGCGTACAAGCGTCTGCTCGGTGGGCATTGTGATAGTGAGGGATGGCGAGATTGCAGACAGTTACTACAGCCTCATCAAGCCCGAACCGGAGTATTACTCTTATTGGAACACCCGGGTTCACGGGTTAACTCTTGAAGACACGATGAATGCGGTTGTCTTCCCGAAAGTCTGGGCAGAGATTGTACCTAAGATAGAAGGTCTGCCCCTGGTAGCCCACAATGCCTCCTTCGACGAAGGCTGCCTGAAGGCAGTATTCCAGACGTATCAGATGGAATACCCCGGCTATGAATTCCATTGCACCTGCCGTGCCTCACGAAGAAAGCTGGGTTCTCTCCTCCCCAACCATCAGCTCCAGACCGTAGCCGCCTATTGCGGTTACGACCTCACCATGCACCACAATGCCTTGGCAGATGCCGAAGCCTGTGCCTGGATAGCAAGAGAGCTGCTATAAATAACCACAAATTTCGTATGCTGCGAAGAAAATGTGGCAATATTGCCAAAAAAACTTCGTAAAGAGAATTAATAGTCTATATCTTGCCGATAAAGTATTAAAAAGCATAATTGCGGCAGAATATAAATTGGAAGGTTATAAGATGCCAAAGTCCTGGATGGAAGCGTTCTTCTTGCTTGAACAGTTGCTACAAGGCCAAGACAAGGGCGAACGGCAAGTCATATTCATTGACGAACTTCCATGGATGGATACCCCTCGTTTTAGATTTCTCCCAGCCTTCGAGAACTTCAGAAATGGCTGGTGTAGTGGTAGGGACAATATCATGCTTGTGGTTTGCGGTAGTGCTACTTCCTGGATTCTCAGTAATCTATCAAGAAGCAAAGGAGGACTCTACGGACGCTTGACTGCAGAAATCAAGCTCTCACCCTTCACCACCACTTTTTCCTTTACCTTTAGAAGCAATACTCTTTCTTATTTTTCTTAACCCTTTACCCAAATCTACCCCTTGAAGAGGATTAGATTGAAGAGAATGCAAAAAATCTTCGTAATCTTGCTTAATAGACTTATAGCGCTAACTTAATTTCTTCAATCTACGGGCAAACTCAGGTGCAACCTCTATCCTATAACTCATTAAGCAAATCCTCCGCAGGAATAAAATCCATTTTTCCTTCGCGATGAAGCTTCAATTCCGTAAAGGCCTGATTGATACTAGCAAGGGCTTTTTCCTTAGCCTTTGCATTCTCCTCATCTCTTTTAGCTTGCGCCAATTTTTTAAGATAACGTGCAGCTTTTTCCAAATAGCTCTCGTCATTAGAAAGTACGCCCAAGCTATTATAAATATCAGTATTCAATTGCATCACATTCATTATCGAATCCTTTCTTTTAGCTAGTAATTATGCAAACGAACAATATGAAAGTCAGCTTTAAAATTGCCGAATGCAGTCTATTTGGTGCAAAGATAAAAAAAAGCATGAAACTCACAAAAGATTTCGTACTTTTTATATGTTTTTATCGATACATTGCGTAGAATTCCTGCACCTTGTTATGGAGCATAGAAGCATAGAGAAGACCATTTCTCCATTCGTCAGGAATATGGCATATTCCAAATTTAGCACCCAGGATAGCTCCTGCTACTGCTGCATTGGTATCCGCATCTCCTCCTGATAAAACAATCTTCAGAGATGCACAACATCATGTCGGTATCATCAGTCCAGTCGCCTCTTTGCCATCGTCAACGATGATTATCCTGCACGATTTGTGAATAGTCCTCTATCCCATTAGGATAAAAACGATCCACCTCTTGCTTGGACATAAACTCCGTGCTCAGTCCCAAGGCATCTCCTACAGCTTGCCCAAAGATGGTACCGAGGAATCTTTCTTTTATAGTTCATTTTCCATATTTTATTGTTTATACATTCAACAAATCGTAAAGTCATCCATATCTGGCAATAGTGCTGTACCGATTACACAGCTCCACTTTTTTAACGACAACAGCTATTTCTCCAGCTATACACGCCATCGTGTCAGCATCACCACCAAAAGAAATGCATTACGGATAGCAGAAGTATAACTATCAGCTTCAAGATATGAGATGATAGATTCAGGAACACTCGCCAGCCATTTCGCAACAGCCAAGGTCATAACCGTATCATCCGTAAAACGAGGTTCTTTGTATATATCGAAGTCCCCATGCTTTACCGGATGAAATTCATACGCAGCCCCGAAGCAATCGCCAGCGATAGCTCCAATGATACCAGTTGTAGGTACAGTTTTACAAGTTATATGTCCCATGAATATTTTCTACTAGATGGAAATATCGGATTATTAATGTTACAATAAATGCATAGAAGCCAGCCAATGCATCGTCAAGCATACAGCCCCATCCACCATGAATATTCCGGTCTATCCATCTGCAACCAAGCGGTTTAGTTATATCTATCACTCGAAACAACACAAAACCTATTGTTGCAAGGGATATTGAGACATAAGCTGGACCATCTACACAAACAGCTGCTAAAGCAGCAACCCACGTACCAAAGAACTCATCAATTACGACAGCCCTTGGGTCTTCACCCCAATATTTCTCCATCACATTATCAGTCCAAACTCCAATCAACAAAGAACTAACAACCAATAAAATTGTAGCCACCATCAACCCTATCGGAGAAAGGACATAATAAAGACCTATCCAAATGAGCAAAGCCAGGAAAGCACCTGCTGTACCAGGTGCTTTAGGTACAAAACCAGTGCCTAATCCTGTGGAAATAATTACATGAAGCCAAGGAGCTTCACCTAACTGTTTATTATTGTTATTACTCATATTATTTTCCAAACAATGCCTTCAGAACCATCTTACCAATTTTTCTTTCCAATCCAGCCTTTGAGGTTGGAATACCAGTCTCACGAGCAAACTTTTGTTTTGCTTGCGTGATACCTAAAGCCCGATTTAAGGAGAATGACACTCCTGGTATTTTAAACTTAGACATATCTTTATATATTTTAGAAATTGATAAAAAAGAGTTGCGCCTTCTATCTTAAAGAATAACGCAACTCCTTCTATTTTATTTTAGATTTTCTTTAGCAAACTCCAGATTTCACGAATCCAAAGCACAAGTGAAGAACCTACGATGATGATTACCCAATCCTCAAACTTCAAACCAGTTACATTGAAGAAATTCTGCAAACCAGGAATCTCTACCATAGCAATCTGACCAGCCAAAATGATAGTTGCAATAATCAACAAGCCCTTGCATCCCTTGAAATGAAGCGCACTCTTACCTGTCTCAAATGCTCTTGCACAGAAGAGATAGAAGAAGTGAGTCATCACGAAGATGGTGAAGAATAAGGTCAACTCGTAAGGAGTAAGACCATCAGATGCACCTAACTGAACGTTGAGTAAATCTGTTAACTGCGTAATATCCGAATGCTCAAAGACATAAAGTAATACAAGCAGCAACACAAAGAAGAATCCACCAACGCCCAAGATGTTCTGATACATCGCCTTATTCAGGATAAAGGCATTTCTATCTCTTGGCTTATCTTTCATCACGCTCTCTGATGGAGGCAAAGATGCCAATGCCATTGCAGCAAAAGTATCCATAATCAAGTTTACCCAAAGCATCTGAGTTACGGTAAGCGGACTTTCCTCGCCCATAAATGCGCCAAAAAGAACGATAAAGCAAGCAGCCACATTCACAGTCAACTGGAAGAGCAAGAAACGTTGGATATTCTGATAGAGTGAACGTCCCCACATCACCGCCTTACCTATACTACTAAATGAGTTATCGATAATGGTAATATCAGATGCCTCCTTTGCTACAGAAGTACCATCACCCATAGACAAGCCAACATGAGCAGCCTTCAAAGCAGGGGCATCGTTGGTTCCGTCACCAGTAACAGCAACGACTTGGTTCTTTCTTTGCAAAGCCTCAACCAATCGTTTTTTATCCATCGGACGAGCACGAGAGATTATCTTCAAATCTAAGACTCTCGTATCCAACTCTTCGTCAGAAAGAGCAGCAAACTCTGGACCAGTAATAATATTCTTATCACCATCCTTTGCTGTCCACAGACCAATTTGGCGACCGATTTCCTTAGCTGTACCAGGAGTATCACCAGTAACAATCTTCACATTGATACCGGCATTCATACATTCTGCAACGGCTGCAGGAACATCCAGACGAACAGGGTCGCTGATAGCCACAACACCCATAAAGGTTAAATTATCAGCCACAATCTTACCATCCTTGAATACGTCAGCCTTACTATCAATTATTTGATAAGCGAAGCCGAGGGTACGCATAGCTTGGTTCTGATATTCAACCAACTGATTCTCAATATCAGTTTTAGAAACATTGTTCTCGATGTTCTTGCACAAACCACTTACAATTTCAGGAGCACCCTTGACATAGAGAATTGTCTTGCCTTCAAACAAGGAAGACTTAACAATTGTTGCCATATACTTACGCTCCGTAGAGAAAGGCAACTCCTCCAAAACCTCAGCAGACTCACGTAGATTCAGATAATCAACGCCAGCCTTCTTGAGCCAAAGAAGCAAAGCGCCCTCCGTAGGATTGCCCAATACTTTTACAGCCTCAGCAACTGAATAATCCAAAGAAGCAGTTGAATTGACAGCGATACCTTCCTCAATCAACAGACTATCCTTATCATTACCCAACGTCTGAGCTGATAGACCATAGAAATTAGTATCATACACTTGCATCTGATTCTGAGTCAAAGTACCAGTCTTATCGGTACAGATAACAGTCGTAGCACCCATCGTCTCACAAGCATGCATTTTACGAACTAAGTTGTTGGTCTTCATCATTCGAGTCATACTATAAGCCAAGCTAAGAGTAACAGCCATTGGCAAACCTTCTGGTACCGCAACAACCACAAGTGTTACTGCAATCATCAAGGTATCCAACGTATATGTAATCAACTTAGCTATTTGCTCACCCGGCATCAAAGTATCATGGAAATAAACTACCATACCCATCAATATCACAAAATAGCCAATGATTGATGGAACAACAGCTTTCCAACTCCAGTCGTCAAACTTTTTAATAACCATCCAGAAAAATATAGCTGTAGGAACCGCCAATGTCAAAACAATAGGACTCCAATCAAAGAACACCATCAGCTTGAGAACAATGATAAGGGCTGCAAAGATATAACTCAACTTGGTTATCAAGTCTGCCAATCCATCCAACTGTTCATTTAATGGGGTGCGAACGCTATCATCTATCTGGGCAGCCTCAAAGACTTTACCATTTTCCGTTTTGGCACCAACTGCCAAGACTTTTAAAATACCATGACCTTCCATCACCTTTGTACCACGCATCACATGGTTAGAAGGGAATGTTGCATCCTTATCAAACTCCTGTTCATGAATTGTTTTATGGCAAATAGGCTCACCAGTCAAAGAAGACTCATCAACATTCAAGGTAATCGCCTCTAAAAGTTCTCCATCAGCAGGAATCTCCTCACCTGTATTCAATACTACGATATCACCGACAACGACATCTTTCTTCTTGATAGAAGTTGTGTTTCCATTTCGGATTACCTCTACCATTTCGTCGTCATTAACTTGGTTGAGAACCGAGAACTGCTTATCAGCCTTTAACTCAAAGATAAAGGCGATACCAGTGGCAAGCAAGATAGCCACAAAAATACCAACTGGCTCAAAGAAAGTCTCTGCACCTTCATGCAATCCCCAAAACTCATAGCAAGAAATGCCGATAGACAACACTCCGGCTATCAGCAAAATGATAATCAGAGGGTCGCCAAACTTCTCTAGGAATTGTTTCCATAGAGGTTCTTTCTCTGGTGGTGTCAAGATATTGGCACCATGTTTACTACGGCTTTCGAGCACTTGGGCATCGGTCAAGCCTGTGTAATGATGTTTTTGTTCCATAATATAATTGTATTTAATTGATTTTTTGCTTATGTGTAATACGCAACACTTTCTTCGTATTGTCTATTTCTATCTTTCCCAATTTACTCAGAACACTTTGTCCTAGAAGCAAAGGGGCAGCCTGATTGCGAACAACAGATGCCTTGATGTTATTCAGATGTAAAGAACCGAGTTTTACATCTTTCAAATTGATAACCGTACCTTCAGTTATGTTTCCATCAGCAGTCTGATAATTCTGTTTCCCGATAATATCTGAAGAAGACAAGAAGTCGTTCTTTGCCATAAACGTGGCCTCAACAGAAGAAATAGAAACATCAGTAGCACCAGTATCAAAGATGAAATGCAAAGGCAAGCCGTTGATAGCACACTTCACCTTGCAAACACCACCCTCTTTTGTAAATGGAATCTCTTCTACTTTCAATTCGCATGCAGAATCATCCCCATCTGCATCAGCGGCTATCTCCTGCAGGTGCTTTTCTTCATACTCTTTCAGTAAGACCTTAAATTCTTCAGTATTACGTATATTATTCAAATCTCGGTCACGCTTGATGTGAGCAAAGCGTCTATAACCATCCTCCAAAGACTGACGAAGATACGAAAGAGCTTTTTCTTTCTCTCCCATTACAGAGTAAAGACATGCAGCATCATAACAATTACCCTTTTTATCTTTATCAAGTATTGTATTCAAAATCTCTATAGCCTTATCTTTCTGTCCCAAGTAATAATAAGCATAAAAAGAGCATTCAGCTTCTTCTGGTATAGAATCCAAACGAACAACTTGCTTGAAATCAGACTCAGCCTTATCATTTTCACCTTTCAAACGATATAGAACACCCCTATTCAAATACGCATAAGCCTCATTTGGCTGCAAGGTAATTGCCATGGTATAATCTTCCAAGGCCCCTTCAATATCACCAGAATGATCCTTAAACCAACCTCTTTGATAATATCCAGCAGGCTCATCTGGGGTATTTGCTATATAATCACTCATGGTCTTTATTGCTTCCTGAGTACGTCCTGCATTATCTAGAATATTTGCCTTTTCATACAAATAATTAGCTTTTACAGAATCTAAAGCTATCGCTTGATTACAATACTCTAAAGCCTTATCATAATCACCCAATTTATTATAACATTGAGATATACGATTAGCTGTTATGATATTGGATTCCTTCTCCAAAGCCTCTTTATAATATGCTATAGCCTTAGTATATCTTGCAGTTTTTTCAAAAGCTACACCTAAATAATAAGTCCAAGAATTATCATTTGCATCTTTAATATTTTGGACTTTTAATTTTGCTATAGTCTGCTCAAATGCAGAATCTGCCAATTCCTGCAATTCATAAAAAGCCTTATCATCATTATCAATATATAATGCAGTTATCACATCATCTATAGCCTCATTATATTTTTTCTGTCCCATGTAACTTTCTGCACGGAAAGAGTAAGCAGAAGAATAATTTTGGTCTAATTTTACGACATAATCAAACTGTTTGATGGCATCCCCATAACGTTTCTGGGCATTAGCATTTCTACCTATGCCCATATATCCCATCACATCCCCTTCCTTCAAGGAAATCATCTTTTGGTAATCCCTATCTGACAAATCATATTTCGCCAGCTCATAATAAAGTTGAGCTCTAGCTTCATAATAACGAGTATCATTAGGCATCGCATTGATTGCAAAACCACAATCCTTTAAAGCTTGAACCGTATCTTCTAGATTCAGATACACTTTTGCTCTGGTTGCATAAGCAAAAGCCCTAAACTCTTTATCCTTTACAGGAATCTTCTTGACTGCAACATTTGCCGCAGTCAAAGCTCGACCAAACTCTTCGTTATAATTTTTCACCAAAGCTATCCATGCAAAGGCGTACCCATTGTCAGGATGTTCATTGATTTCCTTGTTCAGGTAATCGAGAGCTTCCTCTGCATTATTGTTATTGATAGCTTCTACACCCCGACTATAATTATAGCTATCAGGTCGTTTGATGTTGTCCGCAAATATTGCAGAAGAACACAACACTAAGATTGATAAGATAAATTGTCTCATAATATTTATTCTTTATTTTTATAAAACAGTTACTTACGGACAGAATTCATTAAACCATCCAAGTAGACTCCATCATCTCCTTCATGGTAAGGATTAAATCGGATAGAACTTAATAATTCTCCAAGATAATCATCAGTGCCTCCATCATAAGCAGAAACAAGACAAACTTTTCCCGAACCAGAGTCAAACATCATTATAAATCGCCAATAAAGTTCCTTTCCGTTCACGTCATATTTTTTCACCTTTACAAAACAGAGATGCCCATTAATCTCACGAGAATCATTCTCTACCATAGAACCTGGATATTCAGCAATCTCTTGATTTTCCCAATTATTCCAATATGAGTTTACATTTTGCAGAGAATTATCTGCATCAAAATCACTACAAACTATAATGTTACCGACAGACTCACTTTCAAGATTGAAAATTGTAAGTTCTTGTTCCTCTTTCTCTGAGCATTTAAACCCCATTGGTCTTGTAAATATCACTCTACCATCAGAAAACTCACCTTCTTTTAGATTGGTCTTCATTTCAGTCATGAAATCCTTGCTTTTATTGTCAATAACACGATGTACGTCAAGCATCCCCCACATCAAGAATACTATAGGAGCCAATATCATCGTAGGGATGATATAATAATCCCGCCGTAATATTTTCCTAAAGTCATTGGGTATTACTTCTGCAACCTGACTTGAATTTAACAAATACGCAAACCAGACAACTCCCCAAATCACTCCACGAAACACATGCTTAAAACTTCCCAAACCATTTTCATCGAACTCACCATTTAATAGAGTCAAAAAATTTGAAGCAAAGCATAAGACCACATAAGTTTTTCCTAAAAATACCGCATTAGGCTTTCTTTTACAA
Source organism: Segatella hominis (assembly GCF_004535825.1). Classification (GTDB taxonomy): domain Bacteria; phylum Bacteroidota; class Bacteroidia; order Bacteroidales; family Bacteroidaceae; genus Prevotella; species Prevotella hominis. The sequence continues at coordinate 14,994 of NZ_SGVY01000028.1, forward strand.
AAAGCCACAAGAGTATATATAGCAAGAGCAAACAAAATAACACCACTAGCTATATCTGTCATTCCCAAAACATAACTTCCACTATAATCCTCTATATTAAATGTAATTATTGGATATATTGCACTTACTAAACCACCTACAATGATGGAAAACAAAAAGAAAGAAAGCCAACCATGAATTCTTGTTGTTTCCAACAAAGATTCACTCGTTATCTCTTCCTCTTCATCAAGTTCTATATTCATGTTGCGCACATTATCACTAAGCAATATTGCGCCATCTTTCTTCTCTAAATCTATACTCATAATTTTTATATTACATTGTTAGAACATTTCTTGTTTACTACTTTGCTCCGTATTGAAATTACCATTACGCAGAGAAATTAGCTCATAGTTAAGACCTTGGTAATCCAAAGTAACGGCATTATATTTTGAGAAAGACTCATTAGCTACTCTCCTGCTATCAACAAAATGATAATGAGAGGGGCACCAAACTTCTCCAGGAATTGTTTCCATAGAGGTTCTTTCTCTGGTGGCGTCAAAATATTGGCACCATGTTTACTACTGCTTTCGAGCACTAGGGCTTCGGTCAAGCCTGTATAATGATGTTTTTGTTCCATAATATAATTGTATTTATTTGATTTTTTGCTTAAGTGTAATACATAACACTTTCTTCGTATTGCCTATCTCTGTCTTTCCCAATTTACCCCAGGAACGTTTAAATCAAACTTTAGCATTTGCCTCTTCTTCTAATCTCAGTCTATCATACTCCTCTTTAAAGCTACGTTGAGCATCAAAGAAGCCAGTAAGCATTGCAACCATATAGTTTTCTATCTGAGGGATTTGAGGAATAAGCAAGCATTGTCGTTTGGTATGAACAGCAAACTTTTGACTCTTCTCGTCTATAGAATACATCAATGTAAAACCTTGTCTAACATTGATAGTATTTATAGCTTTACGTACACGGCTAACATCATCGAGGTTATCCAAGTCAACAGTTCCCCACCATGTATCCCAAATTGTTATCATGAGACCATCTTCCCAAGTTTCCACGCTAAAATTTTCTCCTTGATATGAGAAATGCATATTATACTCATTTTCATCATCAAACTGAACATCACAGTTTAACTTACGCAAGACTTCGGCACAAAGGTCTCGTGTACTTAATTTATGATTTTCTTCCATATAATTATTGTTTAAAGGTAAAACTTCTGCGCTCACAGTTCCACTTGGCGCATTCATAATACGATCCATTTCTTGATCTGCCTTTTGCTGCTTTGCCTTATAATAGGAAAAGCAGAGCAACGCTATTACTACTAAAATAAATGCTATCATAAATGCAAAATTATCTAATTTAAAATGAAAGGCAACGCATATTAATATTACATAGGCCAATCTTTTTAGAAAATCACGACATGATTCATAATCCATATTTATATCACACTAAAACATTTCCGTTTCACTACTCAGTTCTGTATTAAAGTTACCATTACGCTGTGGTATTAACTCATAGTTAAGACCTTGGTAATCCAAAGTAACGGCATTATCTTTCGAGAAGGACTCATTAGTAATAAAACCTCCTGTATAGCCACCAGCCATTTTCTTGTCTGGATTCCATCCTTTTCCTCCATAGAAGAACACTTGATAAGTTCCGTTTGGTACAGAGAATTGATAAGAGTCACCTCCCTGTATGTAAGCATTTCTTACAATTTTACCATTATGCTTAATAATAACTACAACATCGTTCTCATCACCTGCCGATGTCTTAACCTCGATAGTCGATTCATTACCAGATAATCTTATATTTTTATAAGGACTATCTCCAGTTTGCAAACGATTATCTATGTAAGGACTATCTTCCTCTACTTGTGAAGAAACTTCGTTCTCATACGTTGGAGTTTGCGAACTAACATCAGAGCCATAGGAAGATGAAGTACTCACAGACGGCATAGACTCTGCATAGTTTTTTTCTATTGTATTGCCTCCCCAAAAGCATAATGCAGCAAATATACCACATATTATAGTTATCAAACACCCAACTCCACTTGCGGAACTTAATCCACAGAAAGCGACAAAAGCAAATATGACTCCTAAAATTCTCAAGAACCATATATAACCAGTTACTCCCCATAACAAGCCAATACCTGCAACTAAAGCGGCAATAATTACCAAAACAACCAAAAATGGCATTAGGCAACTATTCTTCTTTTCTTTCTTATCTAAATTTATAGCCATATCTATATTACTTTGTCCGAGAACTATATTTACTCAACACTACCGAAACTTTTTAATATCTCTTGGGCACATAAACCTTATTGCCACGGCTATTCACATAATACTGTCCTCCACGGCTACCAGTCTGAACAGTATATCCAGAGCCATAGTTATAAGACTGTGTAGAATAATCTCTAGCACGACTTCCTATTGTACCGGTATATGGATTGTGATTACCATATGTAGAGTAGTTATCGTGATTGGTACTATTGCGTTGAGTACGAGTATAATCATTTACATAAGTTCCATTACTACGAGTATAGCCACTAACTGTTGTCGTATTAGTGTTCACACCATAAGAATACGTTGCATTTCTACGACTATTGTAGTTATAAGACTGACCAAAAGATACAGTTGATGTTGCAATCATTGCAACCAATGCTACTATAAACTTTTTCATAATTATTACTTTTAATTTGTTGTTACACTTTATTTTTCTGATGCAAAGGTATCTACATTTTTGATATTTTGCTCAATTTCTAAAACGTTACACCCTATTATCATCATCAATGAATATATTGATTGCAAGATTACATTTCAAATATATTAATTTGAATATTATTTGGCTTGCACTCTATTAAAAGCCATATTAAACTGAGCCATTTTTACTTTTTCAGCTCCTTTTATTGCCATTTCATAATCACATTCTTGGTCTCCCATTTTACTTGTGACAACGAAAAGCTCCAAACTCATCAACAACATAAAGAAAATCAGATAAAACGCTCCTGCGACCTTACGAGTCGTCACTATAGACACCATTGCCTCTAATTCCTCCAGAAATCCTACATTTGCCTGACATTCCTTTCTCGTATCTTCCTCTACAGTCAGTCTTTTCTTGTTCAAATCCATCTCTTGCAAAACAATTTGCTTTATCTTTTCATTATTAGTAGAAACTACTGATTGTTTTGGATTTGCGACCTGGTTGGTTGTCACAGATGGATTGTTTACCACCTTAATTTTTCCATTGACAACAAGTCTATCTTGGCTGTTGGTCACTGATTTTTGAACAATCCAAGGATGAGCATTAATGTCTGCTTGCAATTCCGAATTGACCTTATCCAAGGAATCCTTTTCCTCTTGGAATGCCAGCAACTTACTATCGATGTTACTTACTCTCTTCTGCGTAAGAGTCTGTGTTTGGTGTTCTATCGTGGTAGCCATCTGCTTGTCTATATCTTTTCCAAACATTGTCTGGTCAAAGATTGTCGAGCCAACAATTGCCATAATAATAGCTATTACAAACCTGAAAGCAACTAACTTTTTTGTTGGGTGCAAGGCCAAGAGAATTTGGCGTTCAATCATAATCACTATGGTAATGAATACCAATGAAACTAAAATGCATCCCCAAACAGGAAGTCCAATATACCTTTGAGCGAAACAAAAGCCTGTAATACTCCATACAATCATCAAGATGAGCAAAGCAGAGGTATATTTGCTTAACTGTGTTTTACTTGCCTCAGAGCACTGAGCCAAAACACTTGAACTCCAACCTGTCAATTTGCAACCAAATTTAATCCACCAGTTCATAAGACATTCGTTTTTAAAGTTCAACTATAACTATGCAATAGCTTGCTTAGATGCTATATTGTTCACATTCTGCATATGTGAAATCGGCGTACCTTTAGCACCACTCATCGCAATTGTTGCAATACCTCTCAAGAATCCACAATCATAGGATTGTAATGGAATGGAAGCCTCATTTGCATTATTACGAAAATCTAACTCAAGTTGACTCAACTCTTCTTTGTGAGCATTTATCAGCGACATGGTCTTTTCGATTTCAGCAACGGTGGTCAACAAACCAGCAGCATTGCAATTGTCAATACGTACCTGCAAGTCTTGCTTCATTACATCATAGTTGAGGTTGATTTCTCTGAACACCATGAGTATCTTATTACGAATGAGACTCATATTTAAATCACGGAAAGCCAAGTCACTCTTGACCATAGCATCAGCAAAGCCCTTATCCTCATAATTCTTATGAAGATAACCATAGATAACATCTATAGGCCAACCTGTTGCATAAGAAACAGTCAAAGGCTTATTCTCTCTTGAAGCCTCTTCCTTTACTGGTGCAACACTCTCAACCACCTCCTTTGCTTCAGAAGGTTCTACTACTGGAAGTGAAACTGTAGCTGCGCTCTCGTTATCACTTTTCTTGTTAAAGATATTAAAGATACCCATAATCTTGATTTTTTAATTGTTATTATTTTTATTTTCTGGTGCAAAGGTATTGCTTTTCTTTCAACAAGACCGAGAACCCCTAACGTTACACTCACTATACACTCTTTGACACTAACATTTGCATGCAAGGTTATAAGTCATTCTTTATTGCCTTAATTTCGACTGATAATCAACGCTTTGCTTCAAATACATCATCAAAAGCATCAAACCCAAGAACACCATAACAAGCGAAATAGCCCCTAAATCAGCAAAGGAATCATATAACCCATGAACTATAGCAGGAATACTGATTGCAAGAACATATAATCCTCGTCTATACTTTGGATAGAGATGAGCAAACGACAAGAAATAACCTGCAATACCGCACCAACATGCATGAAGGAACGGCAAGCTTGTCAATCTTGCAATGTTCAGGAAGAACGAAACATCATACGTCTGCTCAGCATTTACCGTCATCTGATATTGAACTCCTTCAAAAACTCCAAAAGAGATTCCTGCCATCAAGCCATAAAACACCATCGTTTGAGGTATTAACGGTTCCTTTGCCTTCCTTAATATAATAAGGAGCGGTATCATCTTTCCGAATTCTTCCGTAAGTCCAACTCCAAAGACGTACCCAAGAAGATTAAAAGGAAAATGCACACCTGTAAAAGCATAGAAAGGATTGACTTTAGGTAATCCTAACAAATCCCATGCAACAAACACACAAAGTTGAGTCAAAAAGAATACATTCAAAGTTGTCTTCAACTTGACCTGATGAGTTTTGAAACAAGCATAGAAGAACAAGCCCCAAATTATTGAGAAGTACAATGAGACCTCATAAAAAATGAAAAATCCTCCTAATGGTATGGTCATGATAATCATTGGCAACAATCCCACTAAAGCCAAGATTAAGAATCGCTGATCTGAAAGGAATTGCTTGGAAAACAACTTGGCTTTCGGGAATATTAACTCCGAACCTATCGCAGACAACTGTGCTAATACATTTCCTTTGTTTTGGACATGACTCTTCAAGTTAGCTCGTTTCAAATAAAAGCCAACTGTCCGTTCAAAGCTATCACTATCAGCAATAGCCTTGTCTTGTTTTAGCACCTGTCCATTGTTCACATACGAAAGTAAAGTTTTCTCATCGTATGGACCAAAGCGATGATTGTTGCGGATTACGTAAATATTCATATATCATCAGAATACTGTAGCCATTATTGCAACAATAATAGCAAATGCATAAATTCCCAAAAAGACAAGACAAATTATTCCAAAATATTTCGAAACATATCTCAGACTATCAAACATATCGTTTAATTCTTTGTTATCATCATACCTGCAAGCTGAACGAGCTTGATTGATGAAAGAAAAAATTCTCTTTAAAACAGGATAATAAATAGCAGCTAATATTATATAAATTATACCCATAGGAATACTACTTCCTGTTCCTCGATAGCCATCCATAAATCCCCAAAAGATAGCTATAAAACCAACAATGGCTAAAAAGCCCATAGAGATACAACCTACTATGTTTATAAATTTTATCCATTTGGTTGCTTTCAGAAGATTTTCTTTCATTTCTTCAGTTATCTTCAATCGACATTCTACTGTTTCTTCTGTTTTATTCAAATCTATAGCCATAATTTTAATTATTTACAAGTTGAACAACTATTAATCTACCTCCTTGACTTTTATCAAGCAAAATCTGCCTACCATCTGTCAAAGGCACATATTCCCCAATACCTATAGGCTTTTTATCCGTCGCATCATACATATCTGGCAAACGGCGATTGATGAGAATCCATTGATTATTAAAGAAATGGAAGTCTCCTACAGGCTTTTTATCCTCATCTGTCGTTTTCTCATTTGCAGAAACCAGACGATTAGAATGCCACTTATACAAAGTCTGCTTATCATACACCATCAATCTGTAATTCTCAGACATATACTTTCCGTGAGAAGGTGCATAATAGAAATTGAGAATAGGCAATTGCCCTTTATATTCTGTTCCACAGAAAGGACATCTTGGCTTGGTAGTATTGTCAAAGACATACCAATGCGCCTCACATTTCGGATTTTGACAAGGTTGAACCAGATCACAAGTTTTAACCAAAGCATCTTCCCATTCGGCAGCACTTGGACGAGCAGAAGGATTATGAAGTCCATCTATAAAAGCTCTATCAAATAACTTTTTCAAATACGGACCACAAATTGTATATGGTAGTTTTGTAGGGTCACCTTGTGGCAACTGACTCTTATCTAGATCTTGAGGTTTTACACGATTTGTCTTATCTGTCGGATGCTCTATAAATAAAGCCTTTTCTCCCATCGACAACTCTTCATCTTTTGCAGGATCTATATCCCATACTTTGCCACCTCGCAGAGGATGACGATTTAGCAAGTACATATATATGAGCACAGCTAAAGCATGACGGTCTGTTGCGATACTCGGAAGTTTTTTATTAGGATCGCCAATCTTCAAGCCTTTGGTTTCCATAACCTCAGGTGCTATAAAATCAGGTGTACCTAAAACTCCTGCATCATATTTTCCAGGAACAACCAATTCATCAGCATCAATAATACAAGAATTACCAGAAATAGGATCTACAAGCACATTTTTATACGATAAATCAGAATGAGCAAGACCGGCAGCATGCAACCTTCTGACAGCACGAGCTAGTTTTAAACACATGTGTAAATCAGAAAGCCAAGTACCCTTTTGGTCTGCTGGGACAAAACGATTTCTCAATTTTGCAGATGCAAACCATTTACCTTCTTTTTCCTTACCATCAAAGGGCCCACCTTTAAAGAAATACTTACTTGGATAAAAGGGTAAGACCACACCGATCTTTCCATTCCATTCAACAAGTCGATCTGGCATAATTAAATAGTCTTTCCAATATTTACCCTCTACAGTCTCAAATATTCGTTTATGGTAAGGGCCTACAATATTTTCCAAACGATTTTTATCACTTGGTGAAAGAGTCTTTCGATAAAAAGCGACAACGTATGTCTTGTCTATTGAAAAATAAACATCCTTGACACCACCTTGAGCTTTGATTTCATCATAAAACTCAACGGTTGTGCCATCAGATGCCTTTAATATTACTTTGTTTGCCATAATATACTTTTCTAATACAATATTGCAATAGTTCTATCATCATGGTTACCTGGTGACCAGAAGTCTAACCATTTAAGAAGTTGTTCTTTGGCAGCTTCATTATCATCAGACAAATCCACCCCATTTTCCTTTAAATCATTCCAAAGTGCATCCCATTTATCAGGATTATTCAAGTTTGCGTCTGTTTCAAACTTTGGGTCACTTACGCCATCTGTCATCAAGAACAATGCAGTAAAATCTGGAACTATATAAAAGCGAAGACGCTGGTATAAAGCTGTCGCATCCTTGAATATCTCTGGCATTGTCAAAAATCGAGTTTGACCAGCAAACTCTCCCTCATCAGGTACACCAAGTAATTTTACGGTATGCATCTCTTTGTCATAGAGACATATTGCACCATCGCCAACCCAAAAAGATGCAACAAACCAGCCATAACTAAACTTCTTGCAAATCGTCAACAATAAAGTCGTAGCATAAATCTTTGTTGGTTGATTATGTGCAGCAGCCTCAGCATAAATTGCTTTTTGAGCACGAAAGGCAGCCGTACCAACAATCTTGTAGATATAATCCCCAACCATTTTACGAGCCTCGCTTTCGCTGTCTTCCTTAAACTGGTCATATGTATCTATCTCTTCTTCAAATTTCTTACTATCCAACAATTGCTCCTTGCAATAATCGACTGCCGTTTCACAAGCTATTCGAGAACCTTCACGAGAAAAGGGAGCAGAACCAGCTCCATCAGCAACAGCCATAATATACCATCCATTTTCAAGATGAGCCATTTTGAAATGGTCATCACGAGGTTTTGCTTCTTGGGCATGCGAACGGCCACGCTTGCTGGCAGCTACAATATCCTTTTGAGGAGCACCGTCATCCAGAGCCTCAACCTTCACATATTCACATTGTACATCTTCATTCTGATAAAGTGGTTCAGGCATATTTTCCCAATCCACAGGTAAATTCTTCCACAATTTACGTGGGTCTTGATTGATGACAAAAGGTATCTTACGTTCTAAGACGGGTCTATCTTCTGGCAAAAATATACCTTTATATTTATAGCATAGCGTCAGTTCAAATGTTGATTCTGCCGTTGCTGTACCACCATTACGTAATGGCTCTAAAGTTGGTAAACCACTAATAGTAAAACTATGTCCATCCTCTGCCACAGTTATTGTTAAGCCATGCATTTCTTCTGATATGCCGCTTACTTCAACAAGCACCATATTTTCATCAGGAACGTTCACTGTCTGTGAATATTCCTTTCCTTCTTTAGCATTCGGTATCGAAAATGCTAAAGACTTTACTTTATTTTCTGCAACTAAAATATTGTCCATCAGATGTTCTTTATATTGATTCCACAATTTGTCTGAAAGGAACTTCAAGAAGTCTTCCACCTTCTCGTCGTTCTTCCCTTGACAAACTATATCTATTATCTTTTCTACATTCATAGCTTTATCCTCTTCCTCTTGTTATATCAGCTCCACCTGCAGCAATTTCACCCAAAGAACCTTCCATACCACACCAAGGGCAAGCTGTCGTATTTCCGTCTGAACACATAATATTACCACATTCACAGACCACTACACCTAATTGGGCGCCACAACAAGGACAGGTTGGTACACCACGCAAAGCTGTTGTATTGATACTCTGGTTAGAACTTCCATCAGACAAGCTATTATATGTTTCTTCATCTATAGGATAAGCACCAACCAACTTAAACTCATTCTTCAATAAGCCAAGGTTTCCGTAATCCATGTCCTTGTACTCTGCCATTCGTTTTGCATATTTTACGAGATAAGTTTTCTTGGTATTGGAGCATTTGCCTACCAACACTACAAAATTCTCATCTATGATACAAGGCTTAGAAGTATCTACCTTTTCAAGATTTATACCAGATGTAGGTGCCAACTTTACTTCATCATCACCCATGTCCGTCACAGAAACGCTTGTTGCCTTGATGGAAGCAGTAACCCATTTGAAGAATGACTTGAACGAAATTTCATCAGTATTATTCAAACGAAGCACATTATCTGATATTTGTCCCAGCAACTGCGTATTCGCATTATCACCGATAGATATTGCTACAATATTAGCTGAATGACGATACTTCTGATTCCAACGAGTGAAAGCTGGAGTTGGATCATCTGTAGGAGTTCCATCTGTAAAGAGGAAAATGATTGGTTTCCAATCACCTTTTTTCTCCAAGGTTGTCTTCACTAACGACTTGTCCATATCATCCATCAAAAAGTTAAGAGCAGCACCTAAAGACGTACCTCCACCAATAGGAAACGTTGGAGGATAGAATTTATACAATTCCGTCAAAGGTGTTACACTTTTTGCTTTACCAGCAAAAGCTATCACTGATATATATGCTGTTTCAAGAGCATACGGATCGGTACGCAATTCTTGAACTATCATTCTCATACCATCCTGCACTTGCTGGATTGGCTCTCCTACCATTGACTCTGATACGTCAACGAGGAAATATATAGGTAATCTTCTCATTGTTTTGTTATTGTTAGTTATTTTTATAGACTATCATCGGTAGAGGACTCAGATAGACCTTACCAGGTCCTGTCACCTTCATTAAACTCAATCCCTCTCCTCGAAAGACATTACCAACAGACCAACCTGCCTGAATCTGTGAAGGAGAGAAACCTTTGAAAGCTACGATATGATTTTCATCAATTTCTATCGTTTCCCCATTGCCCAGAATCTTTTCTATTGGGGAACCAAGGGAATCAAGAAAAACAGTAGCATTACCATCTATCTTTTGGAAAAGTCCTACTCCACCCAATAATCCTTGAAGACTTATATTAAGGTTCAAGTTTATCTTATTCGTGGATGCAACATAATGTCCACGACGACAGATTAAGTTTTCTCCTTGCAATCTAATAGGAACGAGAGCACAACAACTACCAGAAAGTACCATTTTTCTCTCCGTATTTGTAGGATTATAGAAACGGATTATCAAAATAGATTCACCTGCCAACGCAGATTTCAAGACTCCTCCCAAGAGGCTACCTAATCCACCATTGCTAGAGCCACTTCCATTAAACTCCACATCACGTTGCAAAGCCTCATCAACATAGACAATACTTCCACGCTCTGCATAAAACGATTCTCCTGGTGACAATGTCACTTCAAGAGTCTTATACTCATATCCTACTATCTTGCAATTCATATCACTTTATACCACTAAATTTACTTCTGTTGGAGGTGCAGGCAGTTCTAGCTGGTCTGTAACTCCCATCGTCTTACCACCTCCTATGATATTAATTGATACCCATTGGAAGAACTTCTTGAATGTATTACTATCCATTGTATCAAGTGTAAACACATTGTCAGTAAGCTTCTTCAAAGGTTCAGTTTTTGCCTTAGGTCCAGCAGCACAAGCCACAATATTTGTGAACTGATGTGCTTTGACCTTTGGTATCACATTATCGTATGCCAACAAATCCGAAGGTTTTCCATCTGTCAAGATAAACAATAATGGCATCCAATCACCTTTTTGCTCTTTAGATCCCATATTCACCTCTACATCATATCGTTGACACAACAATTCCAAAGCAGCTCCCATGTGAGTTGGTCCAGCTTCAGGACAAACAATCTCCGGCAATTGAAGGTTCTCCAATTCGGTCAAAGGAAGAATTTGCTTGACATCCTTATCGTATGTTATAATACTGATACAAGCCGTTTCCAAAGCGTATGGATCCAATCGCAAAGATGCTATCATATCCGACAGTCCCACCTTCACAGACTCTATAGGTTCACCTTTCATGGAACCAGAAGTATCTATCAATATATAAACAGGTAATCTTCTACTCATAATTTGTTTAAAGATTAAATTATAGATGATGCTCTTACTAAAGAGCACCATCCTTAATAAAATTTATACTACGATATTAACCTCTGGTGGTGGAGGTGGCAACTCACTCATTGTTGTAGCTTCGCAAGCAGTATCCTCAACAGATTTACTACTTGTACTGATTGAAGCTGAGACCCATTTGAAGAAAGCCTTGATAGTCGCACTATCGGCAGTATCTAGCTGAACCACATTTTCTGTGATTTGCTTCAACGTATTGGTATTAGCACCTTGACCAGCAGCACAAGCTACAACCATACCACACTTACGCTTCTTGAATTCCTCAAGTCCCTTTGTAATAGAGTCGGTCGGTTCACCATCTGTCATAATGAAAACCAATGGTCGCCAATCTCCCTTTACCTCAGCTGTGGTCTTTGTAATCTCACTATCTATCTTTTGCGATAGTAGTTCCAACGCACCACCTAATGCTGTGCAACCACTTGCATCAATGTTTGGCTGTTGGAACGCCGCCAACTCTGTAAGAGGTGAAACCTGCTGTGCAGATGTATTAAAAGTGATAATACTGATATACGCTGTTTCCAACGCATACGGATCACTTCTCAACGTGGAGATAAGCGTTTGAACGCCATTTTTCACTGCCTCGATAGGTTCACCATACATAGAACCCGAAGTGTCGAGGAGTAGATATACAGGTAATCTTCTCATTTTATAAACATTTTACTTTGAATAATCTCTTGCCACACGAACAATGGTTTGTCCGATAGTTCTATCTTCAAACGCATCACCGATTGCTGCAAATTTCCATTCACCATTGCGTCGGTACAACTTACCCATTACAAGAGCACGCTTACCTACACATTCTGTCTTAGTCGCTACATTATATTGAGCAAACACTTGCTTAGGTGGTCTTTCAGGTGTACCCTCAAACATACGAATAGAAGCATATGGAATTCCTGAGAAATCACCACTATATTCATTATTATTATATATGTTCAAAAAGAACACGATAGAGTTCACATTATAGCTGACACGATTCAAATCAACAGTAATAATCTCATTGTCAAGACCATCATCTCCATTTTGATCACCTGTTAGGTCATCACCTGTATGATGAAGAGCACGATCATTTGAATCCAACTTACCTTGAGGTAGTTTGCCATTGAATTGATATAAAGGAGACCAAATATGGTCAACCACATTACCATTAGCATCAAACATCATACAACTAAGATCCAAATCTACATCTACAACAGAGGTAGACAAACCAAAGAAAGTTTTCTTGATGATAGCTCCCCAGTTACAACCAACACAGAAGTTGGTCAATTTCGCACCAGTCTCTTTTTCAAGATTGATGCGTTGTCCTTTTTCAAGTTTTATTGCCATAATTATCAAGTTTTAAAAATTAATCTTTACTGCCGGGACTGTAATTGAATCCCCAGCCATATTGCTTGTCACAATCACGATGTCCATCATGAAATGTTACCAGTTTCTTCACTGTAATAGAATTATCACCAGCAAAATCTAGCTGGGCTATCGCACAGAACTTTTTGTCACTGTACTGTTGCCCCATTTTCACGATGACATCTTGATTGCCTGGAACTTTGACTTTTACAACAGCATTCGTCTCCGACCATTTAGCTACGCCTTCATAAATAAAGGTATAAACTATAATACGCTTAATTTCATTGATACCTACAGGATTCACAAGAATGGTTTCTCCAGAAGAAGCACCACCTCCACGGTCATCGCCTTGATGCCATATATAAGGAACCATATCATAGCAGCCTTGTCGAGTCACATGATGACGGTCGCCTCCTCTACCATGAGAGAATTGCAAACCATCTATCAGCATCTTCTTACCATTACGCAACTCATAATAACAGCCTAAATCCAGATCAATGGCATTGCCAAAGAGATTTTTGAAAAATCCCCCTTTACTCCAGTCAAGATTGATAACTATCTCACCAGCAAAAGGCTTGCCCGCTGTAGGCTTTTCCAAATTAATGCGATGAGTATCACCGCTCTTTTCTAGAATGATTGCCATAATTACATAAATTTAGAAGCATACTTTCTGCAAATAGGTTCTAGTCCATCTTTATGAGCCTCACCTACTGCCTGGAATTTCCATTCAGAACCACGACGATATAAACGACCAAATTCAACACCTTTATCGGTAGAGAAGTCTTCATCCAAATCATAACGGCAAATAACCTCTCCATTTATTGCATTCTTTATCTGAATATATGCATTACGGACCTGACCAAAATTATACTTCATTCGTGGAGCATTCACAGGGTCATTTGCATCTGATGGACTCCAATAGATACTTGCTGTAAAAAGGATTTCTTGCACCTTAGCCGAAGTTTTTGTCAAATCCACTTCTATTTCCTCATTTCCCTCTCCAGTATCATCGTCATCATCACCTAAATCATCAATAGATCCTAAGACGCTTTTATCTAAAGATATTGGACGCATAACAGGTTTGCCACTTTCATCAAAGATTGGTTTTCCATTATCATCTAAAGCCTGAGTCTGATTACCAGAACCATAGAAAACAAAATCATATTCGTTTTCTATCTGCCCATTGCTACCCAACAGGAAAGTAGATGCATCCAAATCATATGCAGGGTCTGCATTTGGATTCACCTTCCATCCCATCTCTACCTTCAAACGAGTCAAACCAGATTCGATTTCAACTCGTTGACCTTTAATCAAATTAATAGCCATAAGCGATTATGCAAATTGTTTAGCATATTTGTTTACGAGAGCCTGCAGACCACCTTTATTACCATTACCAATAGCCTCAAACTTCCATTCTCCATTATGACGATACAGACGACCAAACTCTACAGCTGTCTCTATAGAAAAGTCCTCATCCAAATCATAACGAGCTATCTCTGTATTTGTCTTTGCATCATAGATACGAATATAAGAATTTCGTACTTGACCAAAATTCTGGCGACGTTCATCAGCTTTATAAATAGTTGCAGTAAAGATTATCTCTTTAATATTTTGACTAACCTTTGTCAAGTCAACATTCAGGGTTTCATCATCACCACCATCACTATTTCCACCAGTCAGATCATCGCCTGTTGATTCCACAGAACCATCTGGAGCTTTCTGATTTCCATAGAACACAAAGAATTCCTGTTGTGGAATCTGACCATTCTCACCCAACATGAATGCAGAAGCATCCAAGTCGAAATCATAACCAGAACCTTCATTTGGATCCCAACCGAGTCCTACACCTACTAATGACAGCCCCTTATCCATACTAATGCGCTGTCCTTTTTCAAGATTGATCATATTCTCAAATATTTAAATTGTTATTATTATCTGTTTGATGGTGCAAAGCTAATCATTTTTCTCCACACCTTATTAAATATGCAAACGTTGCAAGCTAGCAAGAGTAAAAAGTCTAATAAACAAGTTGCAACCTTACAAGGCTGAGATTCTCTGCCATTCATCAGAATCCTTTAATTGTTTTATACCCTCATCTATACCTTCCTGATAAGTCATCAAATCTGCCGAGATTCTGACTCCATAGTTACCATACATATTACGCTGTATTATATAGTCTTCTGCATGGAACAAAACATCATTCAATTTCAATATCTGTTTTTTCAATAATGCAATCATTGGCGCACGAGTTGCATAATCCAAGATATTAGGAGCTTTATCAGCCTCACCGCCAAACTTCTTATAGATGATTTGATATTTCTTCATAATAGCAGTCATTCTTTTTTGATATCTTTCAAGTTGTTTGGCTGTTACAGGCTTATTAAAGTTGATACCTCCACTCATAGACTCTAACAAAAACAAAGCATACAATGCCTTCTCTCTTCTGTGGATTTTCTCCAACTTGACATCTGCCTCAGGAAAGTAAATTTGCTCTTTTAACGTATCTATGACAACAGAACTCTTCACACCCTTACGAAGCATTAGAATATCAAAGATCTGCTTATAAAAACCACGGAAAATAAAACGTCCGGTTTCTTCCTGCAAATAATTCAGTCTTAGATTATGGTAGTTTTCTGCCAACAAATCCAATATTTTACGAATAGTACCAAGAGCATCATCCTCTATTTCTACAAGCAAGAAATTCGACACCATTCTATCATTAACAAAAGATTCCCCTATCTTTATCATGAAAGAAGGATTTACTAGTCCAAACTCTTTCACATTCAATTTCGCAGCCAATAGGTCTTTACAAAAACGTTCTGTTGACAAGCTACGCAACTGCTTAATAATAACTTGCAGTCGTTCATAGCTTACCTTAGGATATAAGAAATCAGCAATCTGATACAAATCCGTTTCAGAAATACTTTGATAATGCTCCGCTATTTTTGGCAAATAGACAAAATCAAAACCCGCTAATCGTATCTCCGAACAGATTTCCCGGTAACTATTTTGGATTTGCTCATTGATTTTCTTATCAAATTCACTTTCAACATAAAGAATTTGAGTATCTTCAAATTTTATTTCAGATGTATCAATGGAAAGTACAGTTACCGAACTTCCCATATTGATAGTCATACAACAACGTAAAGCTAGAATCAGCAAAGCCTCTTCCCTTGCACAATAATTGTCAGACATTGCCGTTTGATTGAAATCACCAATCAAATCATGCTTAAGACTATCATCAGCCAAAAGAAGTTCATTCAAAGCTGCAGCAAAAGTATAGGAGGCTGCAGCCACTTCATCTTCCTTCTTGATTCCATATTTCTCACGCAAAGAATCAAGAAAGATAATCTCTCTTGCATCAATGATACCATCAGCCTCTATCAAATCAGAAACTATTCTCATTATACTTGCACGTTCAGACTGCCTCATGCCTTTCCTATTTAATGACAGAGGCTCCCAACCTGCCAAATTATTATTAAGGTATATATACAAAGAAGCGCGGAGCCAGTCTGCTGCTCGTTCCACGCTATTAAGGCCTTCGCATTGCCCTGTCTGTCGAAACGAACAACGCTGGAAGCCCCACGCCGATGTAAGTATATAGTACCACCTATCAACTCATTGCCAAATGCTATGAGCCGACAAGGGCTGTATATATAATACATCCCAAGGGGCGTCCCCGTTGCTTTGTTCTTGACAGACATTTGGAAGTTGCGAAGTTCTAATAGCGTCAAAACCAAAGCGTACAGATACGCCTTTTATGTATATATGTCCATCCCACCTTCGCCCAGTTGGAGCTTCCAGTAAGGATATGACACCGCAAAAGTAACAATTATTATCGAATCTACCAAATTTTCAGCAAAAAAGTTGTTTGAGGGGACACAAATGAGAAGAAGAAGTCTTACTTGGCTAGCAACTTTAGATTTTGGGGAATGTTTCCACATACTTTCCTCATTTTCCATGCCATCTACTTTTGGTACACAAAACATAAACACCTGATTATCAATTCATGTCATTTTCACTCTTCTTTTTTGCACACTGATTGTGACTATGATTAGCGGGTTCGACAATGAATCCAGAAAGAAAGTAAGTAACATTAAACAGAAGTTGGCACTCCTATCCAGCCACAGGCTACTACTGAGGAGACTACTCAGCAGGAGACTACTCAGCAGGAGGCTACAGAGACTGAACAGCAAACAAATGCTGAATAAGAAATCACAAGAGAGTTCTGTAGAGTTCAATAGAATTCTATTTGCAGACGACATATTAAGAATAATAGGGAAAGCGTAGAATCCTGCAGGCAGTGATGCCGGCAGGATTCTACGCTTTTTGGATGCAGCAACATATACATGGATCTCAAAAGAATAAGCTAAAGAAAAAAAACAAAAGTTTAATTCAATAAAAAAATCCCAAAAACTTTAGAAGTTATAATAATTTGCACACATATAGTTAAAATGTAAGTAATATGAGTACAACAATAAAAACAAAATCTTCCGCTTCTATAAGAATAGATACGGATTTGCTCAATATTCTAAAGAGCAATGCTAAAAGAGACAACAGAAGCCTCAGCAATTATTTTGTTTGAAATAATTCCTCAGCAGTCAATTGACAGAACCGAAGGAATTTGTCAAGGACTACGTGAAGTAAAAATGATAAAGAAGGGTAAATTGAAAGCAAAATCCGCAGACGAACTTTTCGATGAGATATAATATTGAAACAACTCCTCATTTTGAAAAGGAGTTAAAGGACTTAGCTAAACGCTATAAGTCCATGAAACAAGATTTTGGCAAATTCAAAGATTCCTTAAAAGAAGATCCTTTCAAGGCGTTTACTTAGACGGAGAGTTAAGAAAAATCCGTATGACTATTGATTCCAAAAGAAAAGGTAAAAGCTGGAGAAGCCCCTCCAGAAGTTCCTACCATGCTCACCAAGCGGTCCCTCGGGGATCACGTGATGGGGAATCGGTGAACATGAGACGAGCAACCGTTGCTCACGAGGCGGGCAACAAGTGCCCAAACTAAGAACCCGAATTTGGGCAACATAATAATGATTGCCAAATCAATCATCAACAAGAATAACCTTTAACCAGATATTCCATCATAAATAAATGAGACTTCCCGGCATCAGAACCGAGAAGTCTCATTCTTTTTATCTTATCATCTGTCAAGTCTTTAAGCCAATATTTTCAACTGAAAAATGAGGCTATGAGACTTTTCTTTCAAAAACTTTTCCACGTAAGCGAGAAAGCTTCTGCCCTTTCAGAGCATGTGGGATTTATACCTGGAAATGCTTATCCCTTAGATAGCATAAAGGAAGGTGCGGATGAACCAGTAGCAAACGATACCTGCGATGTAACCTACAAAAGCAATCCAGGAGATATGCTTCATATACCAGCCGAAGGTAATCTTCTCCAAGCCCATTACTACCACACCAGCAGCACTACCGATAATCAGCATTGAACCACCTACACCGGCACAGTAGGCCAGCAACTGCCAGAAGACACCATCCACAGCCATATCGCCAGCAGCAGCCACAGGATACATTCCCATACATCCAGCCACCAGAGGCACATTGTCCACGATACTTGAAAGCACACCGATGATACCAGTTACGAGGTAGTGGTTGCCATCAAATACGACGTTCAAACCCTGACCCAAAGCAGTCAATACGCCAATCTCAGCCAAGCAAGATACCGCCATCAGGATACCGAGGAAGAAGAGAATGGTACTCATATCTACACGAGAAAGCAACTTGGTAACACGCTTCTGAGTTCCTTCTGCATCCTGTCCGCGATGCAAACCACGATAGAAAATTTCGGTAGCAGTCCAGAGAACGCCCAATACCAGGAGGATTCCTACGAATGGAGGCAAGTGGGTGATACTCTTGAAGATAGGAACAAAGATCAGACCGCCTACTCCGAGCCAGAACACAGCCTTGCGCTGACCCTCAGTGAAATCGCTCACAGATGCATTCTGCTGGGCAGAAGCCTCAGGCATGACGAGTTCGCCCTTCAACATGGTCTGAAGGATGAGAGCAGGAATCACCATAGAAACTACAGATGGGATGAAGATTTCAGCGATAACACCGGCAGCAGTAATCAGTCCCTTG
The DNA here is from genome assembly GCF_004535825.1 of Segatella hominis. Lineage (GTDB taxonomy): Bacteria > Bacteroidota > Bacteroidia > Bacteroidales > Bacteroidaceae > Prevotella > Prevotella hominis. The sequence goes on from NZ_SGVY01000028.1 coordinate 33,889, forward strand.
TTCCAGAGCATGATGGTGGTTACGTCGCCGATTGGTGAGAAAGCACCACCCGAGTTAGCCGCAATGATGACAAGGGATGCATAAACCATGCGGTCCTTGTGATCGGTGACGAGCTTGCGGAGAATCATGATCATCACGATACTGGTAGTCAGGTTGTCAAGGATGGCAGAGAGGAAGAAAGTGAGAATAGCAATACGCCAGAGGAGCGCACGCTTAGACTTGGTCTTCATCACCTTGCGAACCCAGTTGAAACCGCCATTCTGGTCTACGATTTCCACGATGGTCATCGCCCCCATCAGGAAGAAAAGTGTAGTAGCGGTATCGCCCAGATGTTCCTGAATGATTCCGGTCACCTTCTCTACCATACCTGCAGCGCCACCTGTATAATCAGGGTGCATCAACTGGAGATACTGCATCGGATCCACCATGTAGAGGGTCCAACAACCTACCAACATCAACAGGGCAATCGCAGCTTTGTTTACCTTTGTCAAGCTTTCGGTAGCTATGAGCGCATAGCCGAGCACGAAAACGACAATAATAGAAATTGTAAGTGTAGCCATTACTTTTTATTTATTATTAGATATTAACTGATATTCAAAATGAATTTTCTTTCCTTCATGATTTGGTAAGTATTTTTGCCAAACGGATGCAAAGGTACAAAAAGAAAAGCAATAACCACGCAATTCCTTATTATAATTGTATGAAATCGTTTACTTAATTACGGATTTCTTCCCAAACCATAAGAATTCTACGTTACTGTGGCTGAAGCTCATAATTGATTTCACCATCCTGAGGACGATGGATGACTACCAGAGTCTGATAGGTATCGAAAGTCTCATCCCAGCCACCTGTCTTCAGCGGCATCTTGTCGATAGGCACCCAGGCATCACCGGCTCCATTGAAACCATAGTTCACATGCACGAGGCCCTTGCTGTTGTAACCATCTATCACGAAGGAATGAGAGAAATAGTTATTTTCTCCATTCTTATAGGATGTTCCGCCATAAAGTACTGGACGACCGGCACTCAACTCCTTGAAGATAACTTCCTTCCAGAGCTTAGCATCCTGCTGGTTAGGATAGTCGCGATAACCGTAATATTTCACGATATAGCCGAACTTCTTTGCAAAACCGTAGTTCTCAATATCAGATACCTGACTGGTGCTCACATCCGTGCCATACTGCATATTGACAACCTCGCCGCAACGAGCCATCAGGAGAGCTACGGCAGCAGCCTGAGCATCGGTATATTTGCCTTCCTCATAAGAAGGAAGCATGTTGTCCCAATCGATCACCGTACCATCAGAGAGCTGAGCTGGATACTTGTAATAATTCAAGATCTGAGCCAGGGATGTAGCCACACAACCCGTAAGGCACTGCTTGCCATCTTTGGTTGGTGTATCGTTCCAAAATGGCGCATACTGTCCCCAAGTGGTAGTAAGCATGGCTGGCACTTCCGCCTTGCAGCCCTCTGGAATCTCATCCCCATCGCTCCAGGTGAAGTCGTCATAGCCATAAGTATCACCTATCTGATTGCCATCATAATCATAAAGATATGAACAGAACCAAACCTCGCCAGCATACTCATCGCCTGTAAACTGGGAATAGCCTCCTGACGGATAGATGCTCACATAATACTTGCTGCTCAGATAGATGGAATAATAACCATAGTCGTCGGCTGTAGTGGAAGGAGTTATCTCGGTAGAACCCTCAGGAACGGTGAAGTTGATGCTATAACCTTCCTCACCCAACGGATTCTCCAAAGTATAACTACCATCATCATAATGAACGAGGGTAGCGGTAAACGACTCGCCAAGGGCTGCAGATGTGTAAGTTCCCGTATGGCGCCATACCTCAGCCTTGGTGCGCTCAAATTTCAGTGCGATAGGCTCTGAATCGGCATATTCCGGGTCAGAACTTGTAGCCGTGATATAGATGGTGTATTCACCGATAGCCAGACCAGTAAGAAGCACACTGTTGGTCTCCGTCTGTCCGCTCACCTCCTTGCCGTCTGCATCTTGATAGTGGTAAGAATAACCGGTGGCATTCTCCACCTCAGGCCAGGTGATGGTTACACCGCCGTTAGCAGAACTTGCCGAAGGTACAGGGTTAGCCAAAGGAGTTTGGGCTGTGGTAGTAGCGGTAAGGGTGGCGATAGGTGATGTACTCTTATCGCCAGTCAATGCTGCGTATGCCCATACCTTCAGGGTGTAGGTGGTGGTAGGCTCCAGACCCGTGGCTATCAGGGTTGTACCACTTGTCATATCTCCCAGCACCCGGTTGTCATTGGCATCATACAATTCGTATGCATACTGGGTAGCACCAGCCACAGGCTGCCAGTTGAAAGACAGCGAGGTGGCCTTCGTGATATCCGATGAGATAGCGGGAGCCTCCAACTGTGTCTTTACGACATCATCATCGCTACATGAGCTGAAGCCCAGGCTAACGGCAATGAGGAGGAATAATATGCTATATATCTTTTTCATTCTATTGCTATTTTAATGTTATTTTATTTTCTTCTGTTCATGAAATTCCATTTTGTTCATGAAATTATAGATTGCTCATGACTCCTCATTTCACTCCTATGGATTCCACATCACTTCGATATAGTTGTAGCCTTCAGAAGTTCCATCGGTATAATCTGTGGAATAAGTAGCGAATACACAATAACCCAATTTGAAGGAGACATAGGAATAATCACCATAACCGATATAAGAGTTCATGATGCAGAGGCAAGACACGGTCTTGTCGCCCACCGTCCATGAAGGCCATTCACCCTTACTGGAATCATAGAGGTAATAGCCATCTACGGTTTCGTCATTATAACTGTAATAATTGGTATATGGCAGTATCTTGTTGTAGGAAGTTGCTCCCGATGCCACACCACCTACCAGGAACACCATGTCCAGACCGGAACCTACGAAATCCTTGATGCGATAGCGGTTGGTGCTACCCAGGCGCTCGATATCCACAGTCCACTTCTGCTGGTTTCCGTTGATGGTCCAGGTCATGTCCGCATCCTTGACGTATGTTTTCCAGGAAGCCTGCAGTGCATAACCGCTAAAATGGGAAGTACCCTTGAACTGACTGCTATAGTGATCAGCGTAAGCCTCATCAATGGCAAGGTCGAAGGAATACTTCTTATCCTCCTCCATTTCTCCCACCCCGATGGTGAGAGATGCCGTCTTCTGACCAGCTTCAAACTTCACCGATGACGGGATGGTGAGTCCCTCACTTGCCGATTTGCAGACGATAGGCACCTCGGCAGCCTCGCTGTCATTCACACGAGATACCTTCAATTCTATCTCTGGCTGTTCGCCAGGACCACAAACATAGTCGGCAGTATTGTCGGCATCGAAATACACCTGCATACTGTTGGCAGGGGTTGGCGCTCCAGGCTGGTAGTCGTCATCGCTATCACAGGCTGTGAATCCTGCACCTATAGCCAGCACCATCAATATCTGATATATGAACTTTTTCATAATTTCTAATCTAAATCCTTTTATAAATGAATCCGAAATCAATAATCCGTCTGAGAGGTCGCAGCATTCGTTGGGTCTGGATTGAGCACCACGGCTGTATTCTGGTCACGCTCATAGTCGTAGATGTAATAGTTGAGCCATGGAGCCACCTTGCCTTCCTTGGAATTGAGCTGGGCAGAGGCTGGATAATTGCTGCCATCATAATAACGCTGGATGCGCATACCGAGACGCTTGCGGTCGAAATAGACAAGTCCCTCACCCCAGAACTCGATGCGTTTCTGCACCATCAGTTCCTGGATGAAAGCATCCATATCGGTAGCAGCACACTGGTATGAACCATCGGTATAACGATAGGTGTTCATGAAATCAGTCAAGACCATCTTGCCTGCCTCCACGTTCTGTGTGTGTGCCTTAGCCTCAGCCAGGATAAAGTACATTTCCTCTACACGCATCAGAGGTATATCGAAAAGCATCGCTACATTGTAATCGGTCTGATTGCCAGAGCTCATGCGGAACTTCATGCCGGCATAAGCTGGGAGATCCTGCCACTGGTCTGACTTGAGGATGGATTTATACTTAGAAGGAACCGCTGTGGCATTCACATCAGAAGGATCCACCCATGTAGTCTTGCGCCAGTCGGCATCAGGCATCTTCTCATAGAGAGACTTGTCGATGCAGCGATATGTGCCCATACCACCCCATGTGAGATTAGGAGCCTCAGAACCCATCCAGCACAACCATGAATACCAATAGTAGGTCAACATATCCTTGTCCTGCATAGAAGCAGACCACATCCAGGCACCTGTAGCAAGATTGAAGCCCGTCTTCTCATTGTGCCACTCGTCGCTGCTCAGCGGAGCATAGCCATCGAGCGCCATCGCCTTCTGTGCATATTCTGCAGCCTTGGCATAGCACTCATCAGCGGTGGTCACACCCAACTTAGCGTAGCCATCAGCATCTTCCTCATGAGCGAGCTGGGTAGCCAAGTCTTCTGGATTCTTCTCAAAACGGGTAGCCATCTCCAGCCACAGACGAGCCTCCAGTCCATAGACCACGCTCTCATCTGGCTGTGTCTTGTTGGCACGTTCAAAACCCTTCATCTCTGATTCCGCCAACTTCAGGTCGTTCAGGATGAAACGATACATGGTATAGAATGGAGCACGAGGATTATTCTTAGACTCCTTGGCGGTTGTCTTCTCTGTCACGATAGGCACGGTGAGTCCAGCCACCTTGCTTTTCTCTGCCTGAGCATCCAAACTGCTGAAGCCCGTGGTCTTGTACTCAAACATACGGGTCATGTCGAGATAAGCCAATGCTCTGTAGGCACGAGCCGCACCGGCGTATGCCTTCTGGTCAGAATCATCAGAACCGAACTTCTCCACCATGTTGTTGGCATTGCTCACCAGGTCATAATAATAAGAATAGGTATAGAGCGAGAACATATTGAGCGAGGTGCCGTCGGCTATCCATGCCAAGTAATCATTGGTGACATTGCTAACAGGCTCATCGCCACCCAGGATGTCACGTATCAGCATCTGACTTGGATAACCCCAGTCGTATGCTACCTGTGCTCCGTTATAAGAGAACTGCTCCACCATTTTGGCATTCAAGCCGTTGAGTAATATCTTGCCAGGGTTCTTGGCAGTTTGCATCTGCTCACCTGTCGCATAATCAGTAGGAAACTCTTCCTCTATACAACTCTGCATCAAGGAAGAAGCAGCCAATATCATGAATGGCATCACAGCCATCTTCATTATTTTCTTGTTCATCATCATAATCGTCCTTTTGTTTGAGAGTTAGAATTGGAGTGTTACACCAGCCGAAATGGTACGTGTGAACGAATAGTTCTCTGTACCAGGAGAACCTGCAGAACTGGTTCGAGGATCAAGACCCTTGCGCTTGGTCCAGAGACAGACATTATCTGCAGAGGCATAGACACGCATCTTGCTGAAGCCCAACTTGCTCGACCATACCTTAGGGAATGTATAGCCCAGGTTGATGTTGTTCAGGCTCAACCAGCTACCATTGGTCAGGAATCGGTCGGAAGTAGAGTTGGAATAGTCATCACCAAACTGGAAACGAGGTATATTGGAAGAGGTATTATCCTCAGACCATGCCTTGAGCACATCCTTATGGAAATTGTAACCCAGACTGGTGGATGTAGGGCTGCCCATCAGGTTTCTGTATCCCTCATCAAGCACCTTGCCACCGATGGAATAGGAGAAATTGAACGCCAAGTCGAATCCCTTGAAATTCACACTGGTACCAAAACCACCATAGATATCAGGAGTTGGATTGCCACAGTTATAGTCTGTCGCATCATTATAAGTGGTGGTGGTCGTAGTATTACCCTGTTCGTCGGTCACATACCACATAGACTGTCCATCCTCTGCCACACCTGCATACTTTGGCATACGCCAGGTGTACATCGGAAGTCCCTCACCATAGAAGTAGAATTCACTTACATATCCGCCATGACCCTCCAATGTACTGTTGATATTGTCTGGATTCAGAGAGACGATTTTATTGCGATAATGGGTGGCATTGAGATTGATGTTCCACACCAGGTCCTTGGTACGGATGGCATCATAAGAGAGGGAAAGTTCCACACCCTTGTTTACCATATCGCCTACATTGTCATAGATACCATCATAGCCGTATGACTTAGGATAATAGACATAGCAGAGCATATCGGTGGTCTTGCGATAGAAATATTCCAAGCTACCAGTCAGGCGATTATTGAACATACCGAACTCCACACCTGCATTGACATTGGTATTGGTCTCCCAAGTGATGTTAGGATTACCCTTGGAACTGACAGTAACAGCCACCTCGCCATTATTGTTGCGCACCACATAGAGGTCGCGGTAGAGGTTGCTGCCGATACCATCATTACCCTGCTGACCGAAGGAAGCCTTCACTTTCAGCATGTCGAGCCATCCCTTGCTGCTCTCCATCCATTTCTCCTTGGTGAGAATCCAAGCACCACCGAAGGAATAGAAACTACCCCAGCGATGACCAGGAGCAAAGTTGGAAGATGCATCACAGCGATAGGAAGCCTGTGCAAAATACTTGCCGTCATAATCATACATACCACGGAAGAAATAGCCCTCGGTATTATATTTTGACTGGTTTGAATTGCCATCCTGAACCTTGATGGCACCGCTCAATTCCTGGTTGTCGAAATAAGAGAACATACCAGAACGCGTAGCACTTACGCCCTCGTCTGTAGAAGTAGAATTCTCATGACCGAAGAGCAAAGTCATATTGTGATTGCCAAAGCTATGGGCATAATTGATGAGTTGCTGGAAGTTGGTTGCATACGTACGACTATGGCTCTTGCTCACCTGTCCCTCCGGATAAGACATTGCACCCCAACCATAGAAAGGCTGATAAGTGGAGGTATAGCGATACTCATAATCACTCACCGTGCCATTGAGAGTCAACTTCAATCCCTTGACAAATGTAGGAGTGATGTCGGCAAAACCAGCCAAAGAGAAGGAATTAGCCACTGAATTATTGGTCTGCAACTGGTCGTCCTTCAACGAATTGATCTGCTTTGCTACTACGCTACGCACAAGTCCGTTGACTGCACCATCACCATAGTCACACATCTTACCATTCTGGTCGGTAATGATATTGCCCTCGCCATCACGTATATAAAGAGGATAAATCGGAGCTATACGGCTCGCTGCATAGAAGACATTATAGCCAGAGTTAGAACCAGCCTGGTCGGTATTGGTATGTGCATAGTTCACATTGCCACCCACCTTCAACCATTCGTTAGCCTTCAAGGTTGACTTCAGATGGGCGGTATAGCGCTTGATACCTGAGCCGTAGGCGATACCAGGCTCGTTGAGATAACCCAAGGAAGCATACATCTGAGCCGCATCGTTACCACCATTCACGCTCACGTTGTATTCCTGACGCAAGGTGTGACGCATAGACTCGTCCAACCAGTTGTCTGGAGTGACTGTATATACCTTACCCTTATAATATACACGATTGCCAAGAGTAGCATTCGGATTCAACCTGCCATTATCACCGATGAGATACTGGCCGTCTGGCACTGCATAACAGAGATAACCCAAACCGCCATTGGAAGTATCGCTGCTGATAATAGATTTGTTGGCTGCGGCATGGGCAGCATAAGGAGTCATGCCATTGGCGATATTATTGCGATAGACAGCACCATACTGCAACTCATAATATTGTCCTGGGTCGGAAATCATATCATAATCCTGGGTGGCACGGCTCGTGCTGCCCCACTTGGCATCCAGCGTAACCACGGTTTTGCCCTTCTGCGGATTCTTAGTAGTAATCATGATGACGCCATTGGCACCACGGGCTCCATAAAGAGCATTGGATGCAGCATCCTTCAATACGGTCATGGAAGCCACATCGTTTGGGTTGATATCATTCCATGAACCAGAGAATGGTGCACCATCCAGGATAATCAATGGTTCCTGGTTGGCATTGATAGAACTGATACCACGAATCAAGAAAGAAGGAGTGGCAGAAGGATCACCTGAAGACTTGTACATCTGCACACCAGCAACCTGACCTTCCAAGGCATCAGCTACATTATTTACAGGACGCACGGCTATTTTATCGGCATCCAATACTCCTGCAGAACCCGTGAAAGAGGATTTCTTCTGCTCACCATAAGCCACGACAATGACTTCATCGAGCTGGCGGTCTTGCGAGTGCATGTTCACCTTCATGCCCGGAGCAGCCTTCACGGTCTGGGAGTCCATACCGAGATAACTGATCACGATTGTCTCGCCCTGTTTTACACTTGGCAGACTGAACTTACCGTCAATGTCGGTCACAGTTCCTGTCTTAGAACTTTTTACCAAAATCTGGGCACCCACTACGGGATCTCCATTCTCATCGAAGACCTGTCCTCCAATCTGTCCGGAAGACTGTGCCAGCACTTGCCCCGAAGCAGCCAGCAACAGGGAAGCAAATAAAATCTTCATTCTCATATTATCTATCACTTCTTATATTTATTATCCTCACATAATCTTAAAACACATCAATATATACAGCATCTGATATACCATAATATATAAGCCTTGTTATAATATATCCACTTAGCCTGTTTTATAATATGCTACATTTATATGTCATACTGCAATATTTTATAAAAGATTTCATAAAATATGTATTTAGATGCAAAGGTATAACAATTCCAGCAAAAAGCCAAGCAATATTTCTTATTTTTGCGGTTTTTTATATCAGATAGATATTTTTCACGACAAAATAACGTCCAAATGCAATATTCTGTTTAGAAATATCACAAAATGAGCTTACAAATCTCTTCTAAAAACACAGTCATTTGACCGTCGTAGATACCTCATCGACGATGCTCTCTATGAGAAAGTTGAAACACGGAAAATGAAAGTTTTAAAAATTATTAGGAAAAGAATGATGATAGTTACATAAAAAATCGTATCTTTGCATTTCATAAAATATGTAACATAAAACATGGAATAGATATAAAACGTTATGGAACAGCTGAATAACCCATTTGTTATCTACGGATATAAGGGAACAGAATACTTCTGCGACCGCAAGAAAGAGACGGATCTCATCATGAAGGCTTTGCAGAATGAGCGCAACATCGTCCTCATCTCTCCTCGACGCATCGGAAAGACGGGACTCATACACCATGTCTTTGAGAACATCAGCAAGCAGGAGCCAGAGACGCATTGTTTCTATCTCGACATCAATGCCACGAGAAATCTGAGCCAATTCATCCAATTATTGGCAAAAACGGTTATCGGGAAGGTTGATACTTTCTCGCAAACTGCCATGCGCAAGATTACCACTTTCTTTGCCGGCTACAAGCCTACGATGTCGTTTGATGAGATGACGGGAATCCCTACGTTCTCGATTACGGTTTCACCAAGCCAGAGCGAAGATTCTCTCAAACATATCTTCGAGTATCTGAAACAATCGGAGAAACGAATCTATATTGCCATAGACGAGTTTCAGCAGATAGCCGAATATCCTGAAGATGGCACAGAGGCCCTGCTGCGCTCCTACATCCAGTTTTTGCCGAATGTATATTTCATCTTTGCAGGCAGTAAGCAGCACATGATGACCGACATGTTCCTGTCGGCAAAGCGCCCATTCTATCAGAGTTCGCAAATTCTCAATCTTCCCCTCATCAACCTGGATGAGTATCATCGTTTTGCCAACAGATGGATGGGAACCCGTAATCTGACTATGAATCATGACACCTTTGCCTATTTATATAATAAGGTAGATGGTCAAACCTGGTATATCCAGGATATTCTGAACCGACTCTATCAGAACGGAAAGGAGATAACGACAGCGGAAATAGATGATGTAACCCTGGAATTGGTGAACGAGCAGGAAGTGGCATTCGTGAATTACTACGATTCCCTTACTGACAATCAGGCAGCCCTTCTATCTGCCATTGCCCAGGATAAGGCTGTCACCTCCATTCTTTCGCAGGATTTCATCAGCCGCCACAACTTGCCTGCCGCCAGCAGCGTGAGTCTTGCTCTCAAGACACTGATCAATAGAGAATTCATCTACAAGTACAACGGCAGCTATATCATCTACGACCGCTTCTTCGGGATGTGGTTGAGGAAGAACTGCGCAGGAAATTAATCATTGCAAAAAAATCCGAAACAGATAGCTGCCTATGCTTCTGTTTCGGATTATCTTTTCGTATTCTTTCTTATTCTTCCTTAAAATAGATGATTGGCTTCCATCCATTTCTGGAAGACCACATTTCCCCAATGGTCAGGCAGAGATTCACCTGCACAACATTATCTTTCATGTCTTACCCTTTCCTTCTTTTCATTCATTTTCTTCACTTGGCTAGGCAGCATTGGCAGTGGCGGCAAGAGTTTCTCTGCTTCCTGCAGGAATCCGATGCTTCTCAACAGAGAAAGAATAGTGCCAAAACCTATGTTCTTAGCTTCGATGGCAGCACCAACTGGATGAGCGGTTGGACCAACTTTGATCCTCAGATTGCAAAGTACTAAAGAAGAATAGCTAATTTTTATTTTGACTATAAGTTTTTTTTTATTGGGGCATAGCGCAGTGATTTGCGCCATGCTTTTTTGTTGGGTTATGGAAGAGAATGCGGTATACCCCATTCAATAGGGTTCAACATACCTAAAATGCACAAAGGCAGTCTGCTAACAAAGTTCCTCTGTCAAATAACGAGAGGCCAAAGCTTCTATGTCTATCTTGTCTGATTTTTGAATTTCTTCAATGACAGCGTCTGTGCAATCATCATTCATTACCACACCTACAGCTTCGCTTGGAGTAAGGTTACATTCTTTTGCTATATAACAAGCAATTTCACCTAATACATTTTCATAATTATACTTATTTCCCATATTCTCAATCTTTAATGAGTTCATTAATAGCCTTTTGTGTACAAAAGCAATATTGTATATAGCTAAGTCCAAATTGGGATATTCTGGAAACCAGAATACTCAAGTTGCTTTCATCAAGATAAGCTTCCCCACATAGGCGTATATAGTTTTTTATTTCTGATCAATGAAAGCATCTGCTACGGGTCCAATAACAATATCGTAGTCATGCTTGAATCCGTTTTCTTCCCTGTTCTGGAGAATGAACTTTGCCCATTCAGTTGTGAATCCTTAAAAGATTTTAATTGAAGCCCTTTTTCCTCACCTATTTTAGGATAAAACAGGAACGCATTGACTGTAATTTTTCCTCCATGAAGAAAAGTGCTGCGTTTGCCCATTTGCCAAGCTCTTTTCCAATTGGGAGTGAGATAGAATCCTTTGCCAAAATCGTTTTTCCCTTTGCATTTGGAGAGATCAGGAGTAAGAATCTCTGTATTATTTCCATGCAGCAATCTCATGACGCCATTATCCTCCTTTCCTTTTTCTTAGCTTTTGCAATATGGTTATTGCAAATACGAGTCAAATCCTCTATGATCTGTTCCCTTGGCAGAGTCTGCTCTATTTCCCAATTCTCCTCCAAAAATCTGATGCCTTGATTCTTTTGGAGGAAATTGAAAGCTTTCTGTTTGGTAATTTTCTTGTCCTCTGCAAACCAGCAAGCTGCAACTGTGACAAAGATTGTTGTCTTCATCATAGTCTCTGCTGACGGATACTGACTGTCTATATGTACACTCAGTTTCTCACCCATAGCTTCCAGGAGGACGGAAGCATCATCTATAGAAATATTGGTCTTGCCACTCTCAATCTTACTGATGCTGCTTTTGCCCAACCCCACATATTTTCCAAGAGCCTCTTGCGATAGCCCTTTTTCCTGACGAACTTTTTTCACTATGCCACCCAGAATATTATCCGTATTATCGAATTTCTTTTTCATATCTGTCCTTTTTTGAGCAAAAATAGCCAAAGTTTCTCAAACAAGCAACTTTTTTTTAACTTAAAGTTGTATAAAAAAGAACTTGAAGAAGATATTTCATATTTTGCCTATATGTTTCAAAAAGATGCATATCTATCTTCAGACGTTGACGTCCTGTTTTAGGACGTCAACCTCCATTTATCTTATGATCTTAATCCATGAACTTAAGCATGTCCTGGCGTCGTGGCTTTGCCTCCGGCGATTCATCTGGGTATCCCAAGGCGATGCAGTAGAGCTGTTTGTAGCCCTTGGAGAATGCCATGCGGAAGAAAGCAGGCATAGATATCTATTACAGATTAACTCAATAATATGATTTGAATCATCACTTCTTGATTCTGATGACAGGAGCTATATCGTTCAACCTTTTGGAAGGAAGAGTTAAGATAAGTCCTTCTACAGTACGGGTAAAAGGTATTTTGCCATAGCCCAACAACTCTACCCTATTAATCTTTTTTGGAAAAAGATTACTATTCAGAGCCAATGACTTGACGATAACCTTTTGCTCTGAAGGCCATGCCAGCATAGTTACATACAGAGCCTTGGAAGTTTGCGTGAAACGTTTTTCCTCTGAAGTAGCATGGGTATAAGAACCTTCATTGAAACCCTGTGCATTAATTTTTATGTCAGACTCTGCGATAGGACCTTCTCCAAAGACCTTCCAAGGTTGCGTCTCATAGATAGCTTCTTTGTTGATGTCCATCCATGCACCAAACTCATTCAAGATCTTTTCTTCTTTCTCATCAAAGCTGCCATCTGCCTTAAGAGGAACACTGAGCAATAAATTTCCATTCTTGCTAACAATATCTACCAGTAGCTTGACTACTGAAGCAGCCGACTTATAGCCATTGTTCTCATAGATTGATGTATTGTAATGCCATCCGCCAATGCAAGAACATGATTGCCATGGAGTTTCCTGTATCTTATTCGGAGCACCTCGTTCTACATCCCAAACCAGTCCCTTGCGTTGATTTTCATCCAAAATCTTACCAAACATCACAGCTTCCAGCTTGCCTTTATGAGTAGCCATATTGTGATTATAGAAATGAGCAGCAATCTTCAGACCAGCATCACTAACAGGATAAAAAGGTACCGCTGTTACATCAAAGTAAATCAAATCAGGATTATACCTGTTGATAGCATCAACAGTTCTATTGTAAAAATTGGTACAGAATTTCTGAGAAGGAATTGCGGCACCATTCCCCCATGCCCATTGACGATGGATCATACCATCTGCCCAACTTCCTTTACTCATAGGGTGATTCTGTGCATATAAATCCTGAGGATCATATCCTTCCCACCATTTTCCCTTGCCGTCAGCTTTGGTCAATGTACCATCATAGCTTACCCCCATCTTGTCACCGTTTCTATCATAACGTTGTGATGGTTCATACCAGGTCCAGGCATGATCTGCATGGAAGCTAATTCCAAAAGGAAGATTATATTCTAAAGTTTCCCACCCCAAAATAGTAGGGTAAAAATAACAGTTTCTCGATAAAAAGTTGTATCTTTGTAATCGCTAAAGAACAAAAAAACAACGATTTAAAGAGTAACTGTTATGAATGCAAAATTAAGCAATTTTTCTGAGTTATCAAACATATTAAGTGTTAAAAGTTCATTGCGAACCAATTTAATGGCGCTTTTTACCCGTTTTGGTCTAGGTCATCTCCTCTGCAAGCTATCATTGGAGAAAGAAGCTGGTATTCCTGCCGTTCAACTAATCCTGTCTTTGTGTCTGTTTCGCATAGCAAGTGAAAGTATTCACTCTATGTACAAGAAATCATATTACGACTTGTTGAGTACTGGCAAGAACTGCTATTATCGAATGATGACGAGAGCTTCCATGGATTGGCGTAAGCTCCTCCTTGGTATGTCCCTCCGCTTTCTAGCTATCATCCGCAAAGAGCATGCAGAAGTCTCCACTGGAATGGAGAGCTATATCCTGGACGATACCACCTTGGAAAAGACAGGTTTCAGCATGGAACAGATCAGTAGAGTATTCGACCATGTCCAAGGCAAATGTGTGTTGGGGTACAAACTGTTGGTTTGTGCATTTTTTGATGGGAAGAGTACTATTCCTATAGACCTTTCGCTGCACTGTGAAAAAGGAAAGAAGAAGGACTTTGGACTAACCTCCAAGCAACGAAAAAAGCGTTTTGCCAAACAGCGTAATGCCGAGAATCCAAACGCCATCCGCTTTAATGAGTCTACGGAATCGAAACTGAAGGTTGCCGTTGATATGATAAAGAGAGCCTGGAGTCATAAGTGCCTGCGAGCCAAGTATGTTCTTTGTGACAGCTGGTTTACTTGTGAATATCTCATCGGCGAAGTTAGAAAGCTTGGCAAAGGAGCCTTGCATCTTGTAGGATTGGCGAAAATGGGAAATGCCAAGTATCTTGTTCATGGCAAATTACACAATGCCTTGGAATTGATAGCTCTATATGAAAGAGAGCGTTCTCATAACTGTCGCCAATATAAATGCCATTATATATCTTTGCAAGGTAAGCTGGGGGAGCAACCTTTACGCATATTCCTGATTCGATATGGAAGGAACCAAAGATGGAACGTTTTGATAAGCACAGATTTGTCTATGACTTTTGTGAAAGCTTTCGAAGTTTACCAAATCCGTTGGAACATAGAAGTCTTGAACAAAGAATGTAAACAGTATCTCGGACTAGGCAAATGCCTTGGAAGAGATTTTGACGAGCAGATTGCCGACTGCACCCTCTGCTTTCTCACATATATAACCATGGCTTTGGAGAAACGATTCTCTGAATATGAGACCATGGGAGAACTTTTCACAGACATGGAGGAAGACCTCATGGCATTGACCTTATGGAAGAGAGTACTAACATGCATCAAGAGACTTTTGGAGGTGCTTGGTGAGCATCTTGGCGTGACAGTTGATGAAATGACAGAGTCTCTTATCAACGACGAAGAAGCTGCATCTGCTTATCTCGTCATGGCTAAAGCTCTAGAAAATAGGGAAAATGGGAAAGAAGTGGCATGAAACACTTTTTAGGTAACCGTTAAAATGCCCTGTTTATAGGGATTGATGGAACATTAAGGACTCAAAAATGCCCTATAAACAAGGGTGGGAAACTTTAGT
>NZ_SGVY01000029.1 GCF_004535825.1 Segatella hominis
TCTTCCGACAGGAACTTCCGCTCAAGTATCCGCATAATGGCGTTCAGTTCCCTATGCGAATATTTACGCGCCGAAGCCTTGCGATAGGTTCTCTTCTTGCTCTTGACAACTCTCTTTTTGCTAATGGCAACCCTCTTTTTGCCAACAGTTGCCACTTTCTTTTGCTGAATGGCCATTGATGGGTTGCAAGCAGCACAAGTGGTTTGCATTGAAAGGAACATTGTCAATCCTAATATTATTGCATTGAGGAGTTTTGGCTTCAGTCTCATAGTTATCAGCAATTAATAATTTAACATGTAGAGATATGAACTCTTATAGTATATTTCTTTTCAAGGATGAAAATAATTGTCATAAGGAAAAATCACTTTGCCTTATGACAATTATACACAGTTAGAATACTTAAAACAGATATTCTATTTCAACAGACTATCAAAAGTCCTTATTAACGAAATAGGATCTTTATAAAATTCTTTCGTATCTAAATTAGACACAGTTTCTTTCATCACAGGATATGGCTTAAATACAATTTTAAGCAACATTTTCGCACCAATACTACTTCCCATACAATAACCCTTTGCCACATCTTCATTCTTTACCTTAAAATAGAAAACATAGTTTGTGCCTTCCAAATGTAATGTTTTGGTATTTGTTATTGTTGAGATATAGTGTATATAGGCAGACACATTTTCCCCTTCATACACAGGTTTGAGGAATATCGGAGTTTTGTATGGTTTTGGATTTTTGTTCCAAACGCTTGGCAATGATTTTTGCGCCATAAGCGGAACGAACTTTATCCACTTTTTAGATTTTGAATCGTAGTACTTAATGCTCTTTATCTCTGTAGATTTGTATTCTTTCTTTTCTTTAGAGTTGGAATCTTTAGTAACAACGACATCACCATCATCAAGCATAAATAAAGTTTTTGTGACTCCCTTAACCACATTTCCGTTGTTTAAGGTAATTTCAACATTGTCCTGTGCTTGTACCATTACACACAACAAGAGGGCAAGAAACATAAAAAATAGTCTTTTCATACTCATGTTATTTTACGGTTTGACTTAATATCACAAAAATACTATTTTTTTTTCTTTGCTATCCAGAAAAAAACACATTTTTTAACTTATTTATCCGTGCAAATAGTAATATTTAACGCTTGAAACGAAAAATGGTTTATGGAAACTGTTATCTGTTATCTGTTATTTGTTATCTGTACAGCAAAAAAAATCGTTTTTGGAAACTGTCAACTGTAACGCTTGGGGATGATGTTATTGACCTGTCATGTGACATTTTACTCTTGTATAGACTACACCCTTTATCCAAGTCTTCAAAAGAGACATTTGAGATAGTGTTACTTATAAGAAGTTTTTTAACTCGTAGAGAACAAACAGTTGCCCCGGAATCTTTCAAATAAAATAGCTCCTCACCGTTCTCCAATGATTATGATTCGCATAAATCCTTGCATTTCTCCCAATAGGCATCGAATTCCTCTTTGCTAACCAACATATTGGTTTCTATCGAATACAAGTCATATTGCAGGATGATGGACATCGGAGGATTGTGTTTGATGAAATCTTCTGGAAAGCAACCATCTATTTCGACATTAGCTACGCAATAGTTGCCATCCGCAGAAATTGTAATAGCCCTTGATACTCTCACGCAATCAAACTCGCCATAGCAAACCGTGTCGAACACCTTTATCTTGAAATAGAACTTGTATATCAATATTCTATTGTTGCATGGAAGTTGTTTTCTCAGACGGATGCACAAATGAGCCAAGGACAACAAAAAACTTTTCTTGGCATCCTTTGGAGACATTATCAGCGTGAAGTCCTTGCCAATCTGACCTACAGAATTTACTTCGACTTTTGTTTTAGGCGCTTCCTTAGAAACAAGTGCTTGGATCTCCTTAACCGCCTTGCTCCAAGTCTTAACGTAATCAGGAAAAATAAGGTAATAGTAGCTGCTGAAAAAGAACTCCTTCGTCTCAGGCTTGTACTGTATGAAGAAGTTGGCAGAATCAAAAGATTCGGTAAACTTTTCTTCGGGCATGATGTAAGAATCATCGGGCGACTTCTCACAAACCGTACTAAGCATCTTGACTCGCCTCTTGAACCATATTTTGTATCTTTTGGCAAAGAGAACAAAAGCAATCGATATAACAGCCAAAATGACAAGCACGACAACACCGATAATATCTGAGCAGATATGAGTGATGACACCTATGCCATATATGATGACAATGCACCATAAAACGACCATTCCAAGTTTAGACATTATTTTTTCTATCATAAAGCTATTCGTTTTTGTGGTTTTTTGAATCCACGATTTTCTGTTATCTATGATACAGGCAGTGCCCTTTTCTGTAGTCTTCGGGAGATAATCTTTTTTTGTTTTCAAACGCCATTTTATAGTCTTTCATATACCATTCCCATGCTTCTTGCATTACATAGTCCTTGTCATATAATATCCAAATTAACCTGTCCCATTCGTAGTTCGAGGCTTTGGGAACCATCGTTACTTTACTTCCTTTTTTACCGCTTGGGCGATTGGCTTTTACTTGATACCTTATATTTCTATAAATGAAATCCGTCCCTTTGGCAACAGAAGTTTTATCTCTCATGTAATCAGAGTATTCTTTTTCTGACATACCAACCAACATTGCTGCATCATATTCAGAAATGGAACTTGTAATAGACGGTGCAACTCCAAAAATTGCTTGCCATTGCAAAGCAATATCTGCAAGTTTATCTCTTAGCTTTATCTTTTCTTCCATAATTGTGTTTATTTGAGCCTTGCGGACTTGCAATCCGCAGAAAGCGATTAATCATCCCAATAATACGTAGGTCTGTTGAAAGAAGGATACCAATCCAAGTATAGCACTTGTACCCTGGTGCCAATCTTGCGATAATCACCTTCCTCCACAAGCGAATTTCCATCATAAGTTTTATCTCCGACTTGAAACTCATACAGATAACAGTTCGTAGTATAGCGATGGAGCCAAGACGAAGTATTAGGTGTAATGACGGCTTCTGTTTTCACACCATGCTTTTTCAGCATACCTAATAGTATAGGTACACCAATAACGGTATAAGCAAAAACACAAATACAAATACCAAAGTAAATCTTCCCTATTGTTTCCTTTACTGAGCTAAAATCAATGTATCTCATTTGATGTTCTTTTTAGTCTCTGCGGACTTGCAATCCGCAGGAAGTACAACTTTATCTTCTTTCAATCAATTCCCCATCCCATTTTACAAGGTTCGGACAATGGCATCCATGCCATTTCTCGAAGTAAGCATCAATATCGCAAACTCTTGACATCACTTTCTCTTTTAATTTCTCAACTTGATTGTTGTAACCAATTTCCGTGAAGTAACGCCCTGCCTTCAACCCTCCAGACCAAAACTCCTTGGATAGAGCAGGCATTCCCTTTATAAAATCAGAGTCAAGCCTCATTTCCTTTTCACTGTTTGGAAGTATGACGTATTTCAGACCTTCCGTCTCTTTAAGTGAAGAAAGAGAGTCAAGTTGAGGGGTGACCTCAAAGGCATTCTTCCATTATACTCTGTTTTGATATTATTTACAAAGGTAATGCTTTTAGCCTTTAAACAACTCTCACACAACCCCTTTCTTTGAAAAGAACGTAAAATCAATAGTATTATTGCGATGATTGTACTTTTATTAATCGCTTCACTCGTTGTACCGTACTCACGCCCCTTTACCACTCAACTTTGCAACATCTCGAATGAAATACCCCTTGCGGAGCAAACTAATAACTTCCCTATATTCGGCTTTCATCTGTTCTGCCGTTTTCTCGCCAAAAAAATCATTTCTACCTACTTTTGCTGCACGTTTTAAAATTAAAATAAAAAATGAATACAAAAACAATAACCATAAACGGCAGGTCTCCACCCTCAAAAAAATGCCTTTTAGAGGTGTGAACCCTTTTTTACAGGGTTCACTTTTTCGGGCAAGTGGTGAACCCTTTCTTTTTTAATATATATAGACAGCGCGTATATAAAGATATAAAGAAATGATAATCAGATAGTTATAATACCCTTATTTATACCTTATTTCGTATAAAAAGTAGGGTAAAAGCCTCACTATTCACCAAAGCTTCACCTAAGGTTCACTCTAATGGCACTTAGAAAGGAGGCGCAAAATTTTTAACAAAATAATTAAAACCTACAAAATGAAAGTTAATCAAAAGGGAATGGACGCCCTTCATCGTCCATCATTTTTTCAGTCGCTCAACTCTAAAATGAGCTGTCCGATCAATGATCTTCCTCAGATCGAGTCTTACATCACCCTGGATACTTCTATCAAGGGCTTTACCGAGGCCTACAGAAAGCGCTTGGCTATCGGAAAGAAATGTGCGGATGAACGTTCAAAAGGGGAGGGTCGCAAATAACTTATTTAGAGGTCGGAAATGACTTATTTACGAATTGGAAATGACTTGTTTGTAGATCGGAAATAACTTGTTTGCAGGTCGAAAATGACTTGTTTCTGAGCTGCGTCGATTGACACGTTGGATAAAAAGAAACACCTCGGAGAACCGCAATTTTGAAAAAAAATCAACTTTATCGTGACATTAAATGACATTAAACGACATTAAGTGACATTAAACGACATTGGGGATTTTTTATTTCGTACCTTTGCATTGTCAATCAGAACGGTTGGCGATGCAACAGATGGTGAATCCGCGGTAGCCCTCATTGCATCTGGTTACTAAAATTAAATTAATAGAAAATGATTCAGATCAATTTGAAGAAGAACAAGAATGAGAATCGGCATCTGCTACGAGGGTGGTCTGGATGAGAACGGAAAGCCTGCCAGAGCAAATCTGGCAGGCTTCATGGTTTTTTTATATCAAAATTTCTTTTGTGTGTTAGAATTCCCACTTGGCGCCTAAGCATGGTCGAACCATGAAACCGGCATTGGAACCGAAATTATTGCTGATCTCTACCTCGCCACCTACGCTGAGATTGTTGCAACCGAAGTGCTGACCTACATTATACCAAAGCTGTGGCTCTGATGTGAAGACGGTATGCTCGGCGGTGTAAGCTACTTCGCCCTCATCGTTAAACTTCAAATTGCCATGCTTGTCCTTGAATGAACTGTGGTTCTCCCACCAGAAATCTGCAAAACCGCTAAAGTTCAAACCTTTTACGCCAAAGATGTCCTTGCAACCCCATACTGCAGTAAACTGCATTGGGACATTCTGCTCTGTTTTGCGAATCGTCTTATAGAGTGCCTGCAAAGTCAATGTGTTTTTGAAACTCTTGTCGTGCATGAAATACTCTACACCGAAAAGCCATGCATTGTTGATAGGATAATCCTTATAAATACCACCATTATACTCGGCATGGAGACTCAAATTCTTCAATTTAGAGTTCTGCCAAAAGTTGAGGGCGCGAGAAATCTCGGTATAAGTACCACCTTGTGACATGTTGTGTGCGTACTTGTTGCCCGTATTTGGGTCTGTCATCTGATTCAGATTGAAATCATGATCCACGAAGAAATAGGTGTTACCCCATTTGTCCTGCTTGAACATTTCAAGGGTGAGGGTTACGAACTTACGGTCAGAACCGAAATCATACAGGACCTGTGCGTTGGTTTGTGCCTTTGCGAATCCGCTAACCAACAAGGTGGCAATCATCAAAAATAAACTTTTCATGTCGTCGTATTATTCTTTGTTTTGAAAAATTATATAAATTAAAATTAATTTTCTTCTTTCTTTTTCGACTGCAAAGGTATGAATATTATTTAAAACGACAAAGTATTGATGTAAAAATTTGGAATAATCGTGGAAAAACATTACTTTTGCAAGGGTTTTTCCAGTAGAATTGGAATTTAAACGTGTTTTTTATTAAAATAATCATTGACTTAAACATAGACTTTATGGGATTTTTTAAGCGTTTTTTTGGCGGCAAAAGTGAGTCGTCTGAAGATAAGAAGGAAGATCAGTCTGCCAAGGATTTCGAGGTGCTGAAATATGATGGTGTGCGGGCGATGCATCAGGGACAGATGGATTATGCCATCAAGTGTCTGACCAATGCGTTGCAGGCTAAACAGGTAGATGAAGAGGGGGATGCTTCCAAAGAGGATCAGGATGTTTTGGAGGTGCGTGATTTTCTTTCTCTGGCTCTTATCCAGAAAGGTGAACTCGCGCAGGCTTATGATCAGCTTCGCAAGTTGTCGGAGGCTCAGCCGGATAACAAGCAGATTTTTGTTCGTATGGCTGAGGTGACTTATATGATGGAGGATTATGGGGCGATGTCACATGCCTGTGAGAAGGGGATGCTCATCGACAAGGATGATGCTCACCTGCTATTCCTGTATGCCAAGGCTTGCTTGGGACAGGGTGATGTGATCAATACCATTGCCATGCTGACGAAGAGTATTCTTTTGGCTGAAAAACAGCAGGAGGGTTTGGCGCAGGCGGTACAATCCAGATTGCTGCGTGGCGAAACGCTTTTGAAGTTGGGTGATGTGAAGGGTGCAGAGGAAGATGCTGCCTGGCTTCTTGAACAGTTGGAGGAGCCTGTAGAGGAGGTGCTTCTCCTGGAGGCTCGTATTCTGCTGGCTCAGGGAAAGATGGATGATGCTATCTCCTATTATAATAAGGTAATAGACGTGAACCCATTCTCTGCCATCGCTTTCAAAGAGCGTGGTGCAATCTATCTGGCGAAGGGTGACAAGGTGAATGCGGAGAAAGATATGCAGAGTTACCTGGAAATGAATCCTCAGGAGGCGGATGCTGTGACGGGGGAATTTAAAGCCGAAGGTAAGGAACATTGCAGATAAAATACAAGTTTTGTAGATAAAAAACGTATTTTTATGATAAAAATCGGTTGAAAGTAGGGGATTTATCGAAAAATATAAGCAAAATGTAGAAAAAACTATCAATTTGTTTGGTGGTATCAGAAAAAAACACTACTTTTGCAAGCGTATAATATCAAACAATTAAAACAAGAAAGAATATGAAGTTTAATGCGTACTATTTTAGCTTTTACTTTTACTTTGCAAGCAATTGTAAAGCGGGAAGTTGCGTGTAAATTTCAACTTAGGATATAAGATTAAGAAATCTATCGAAACGGTCCCGCTCTATATGGAGCAGGACCGTTTTTCGTAAGAGTCTTCTTCTGGATGAGTCTTGAGGATATTCAAACTAATAAAAGAAAAAGAGGCAATGAAGAGAATAGCAATACAAGGTGAGTTAGGATCATTTCATGACATTACTGCACATGAGTATTTCGAGGGCGAGCAGATAGAGTTGATTTGTTGTGCTACCTTCGAAGAGGTGTTTGAGAACATCAAGCGTGATCCTACTGTCATCGGCATCACTGCCATCGAAAATACCATTGCTGGCAGTTTGCTTCACAATTATGAGTTGCTACGACAGAGTGGTACTACTGTGGTGGGTGAGCATAGGCTGCACATCGAACATAGTATCTGTTGTCTTCCCGAGGATGATTGGAGTACACTCCAAGAGGTTCACTCTCATCCTGTAGCTTTGATGCAGTGCGGTAAGTTTCTTGCCAACCATCCCGACTTGAAGGCGGTGGAGGCTGAGGATACGGCGGGTTCGGCAGCTTATATTGCTAAACACCATGTGAGAGGGTGGGCGGCTATCTGCTCTTCTTATGCTGCTCAGATGTATGGCATGAAGGTGCTGCAGGAAGGCATCCACGATAATCCGCACAATTTTACCCGTTTTCTCGTGGTTTGCAATCCGCAGAAGGCTGCATTGCTTCGTCCGATAGAGAAAGCCAACAAGGCGAGCATCGTGTTCAGCCTCTCTCACGATAAGGGTTCTCTCTCCAAAGTGCTCACCATCTTGAGTTTCTATGATATCAATCTGACGAAGATTCAGTCTTTGCCTAATATCGGACACGAATGGGAGTATCTCTTCTATGTCGATTTGACTTTCGACAACCTTACCCGATACCGCCAGAGTATTGATGCAATTACTCCTCTGGTGAAGAAAATCAAGGTGTTAGGGGAATATGAGGAGAAAGAGTGAAAAATTCGTATGCTCTTGCAATTTAACATGAAACATTGAACATTAAAAATAAACATTAGATAAAATGATACAGCCAGCGAATAGAGTAACGGAAATTCAAGAATACTACTTCAGTAGAAAACTGAAGGAAGTGGCTAAGTTGAATGCCGAAGGAATGGATATTATCAGTCTTGCTATTGGAAGTCCGGATATGCCTCCTTCTAAGCAGACCATTGATAAATTGTGTGAGGTAGCACAGCGCCCTGATGCACATGGTTATCAGCCTACCGTGGGCATACCTGAGTTGCGTAAGGCGATGGCGGGTTTCTATAAGCGATGGTATAATGTAGATCTTGACTGGGCTACGGAAATCCAGCCGCTTATCGGTAGCAAAGAGGGTATTTTGCACGTAACGCTTGCCTTCTGCAATGTGGGCGATGAGGTGCTGATTCCAAACCCGGGTTATCCTACCTATACTGCCATCAACAAGATTCTTGGAACCAAGATTACTTATTATGATCTGCGTGAGGACAATGGGTGGCAACCGGACTTTGAAGCCTTGGAGAAGATGGACTTGAGTCGCGTGAAGCTGATGTGGACCAACTATCCGAACATGCCAACGGGTGGAAATGCCCGCATGGAAACTTACGAAAGATTGGTGGAATTTGCCAAGAAGCATGATATCGTGGTGGTGAATGACAATCCTTATTCGCTTGTGCTGAATGAGCATCCGATGAGTATCATGCAGGTGCCTGGTGCAAAGGATTGTTGCATCGAGTTTAATTCTATGAGCAAGAGCCATAATATGCCGGGATGGCGTGTGGCGATGATCTCCAGCAACAAGACTTTCATCTCCTGGATCCTGAAAGTGAAGAGTAATATCGACAACGGTTCGTTCCGTGGTATTCAGTTGGCTGCTGCGGAGGCTTTCAATACGAATAGCGATGAATGGCATCATGAGTATAATATCGTGAACTATCGCCGTCGCCGTGATATCGCAGAAGAAATCATGAAGGTGCTCGATTGCAAGTTCGATCCGAATCAGGTGGGTATGTTCCTCTGGGGAAAAATTCCGGAAAAGTATGCAGATGTAGAGGATTTGACGGAGAAGGTGCTCCATGAAGCCCGTGTGTTTATCACCCCTGGTTTCATCTTTGGAAGCAACGGAAAGCGTTATGTTCGTATCAGCTTGTGTGCTAAGGATGAGAAAATGAAGGAGGCGCTTGAAAGAATCAAGAGTGTGTTTGAAAAGAAATAAAAACAATAAAAATATACGACTATGGAATTAGAATTAGAACCATTGAATTTTCCTAGTGATCAGGAACGCCCTTGTGTGATTGCAGGTCCATGTTCTGCAGAGACAGAAGAGCAGGTTATGACAACAGCAAGACAGTTGGCTGCCAAGGGTTGCCATATGTTTAGAGCTGGTGTATGGAAGCCTCGCACCAAACCAGGCGGTTTTGAGGGAAATGGTGAGGTTGCTTTGCCTTGGATGAAGCAGGTGAAGGAGGAAACCGGTATGCTGACTGCTACTGAGGTGGCTACACCTGAGCATGTGGAGCTGGCCTTGAAGTATGGTATCGATATTCTATGGATCGGTGCACGTACTTCTGCCAATCCTTTTGCGATGCAGTCTCTTGCTGACAGTTTGAAAGGCGTGGATGTACCGGTATTGGTGAAAAACCCTGTAAACCCTGATTTGGAGCTGTGGATTGGTGCTCTCCAGCGTATCAATCAGGCTGGTATCAAGAAGTTGGGTGCTATCCATCGTGGTTTCTCCAGCTTTGATAAAAAGATTTATAGAAATCTTCCTATGTGGCAGATTCCTATTGAGTTGCATCGCCGCATTCCACAGTTGCCTATCATCTGTGACCCAAGCCATATCGGTGGTCGTCGTGATTTGATCGCTCCACTTTGTCAGCAGGCAATGGACCTTGGGTTTGATGGCTTGATCGTGGAGAGTCACTGCCAGCCTGATGATGCTTGGAGTGATGCTAAGCAGCAGGTTACTCCTGAGGTTCTGGATTACATCCTGAGTCTCTTGGTGGTTCGTGATGAGCATTATTCTACTGAAGGTCTGCATCAGTTGCGTGGTCAGATTGATGAGTTGGACAACCAGCTGATGGATCTCTTGGCTAAGCGTATGCGTGTTTGCCGTGAGATTGGTACTTACAAGAAGGAGCACAATATGACCATCGTACAGACCAACCGTTACAATGAAATTCTGGACAAGCGCGGTGCACAGGCTGCCCTTTGTGGTATGAGCTCTGAGTTTGCTGCCCAGATCTTCGAGCATATCCATGAGGAAAGTGTTCGCCAGCAGTTGGAAATTTTGAATCAGAAGTAATATTTAAGTGAAGAGTGAAGAACGAAGAGTGAAGAATTAAAATGAGAATATTAATCATGGGAGCAGGTAAGATGGGAAGTTTTTTCATCGACCTGCTCAGCTTCGATCATGAGGTGGCAGTGTATGAGAAGGATGCTAAGCGCCTTCGTTTTACCTACAACTGTTACCGTTTTACCAAGATGGAGGAAGTAGAGATGTTTCGTCCGGAACTGGTCATCAATGCGGTGACGGTGAAATATACTTTGTCTGCTTTCGAAGAGGTGTTGCCTCATTTGTCGAAGGATTGTATCATCAGTGATATAGCTTCCGTGAAGACGGGTTTACAGGAGTTTTATGAGAAGAGCGGATTCCGCTATGTCAGTACGCACCCGATGTTTGGTCCTACGTTTGCCAATCTGAATCAACTTTCAGAGGAGAATGCGGTCATCATCAAGGAGGGTGACTACATGGGCAAGATCTTCTTTAAGGACTTGTATCAGAAGTTGGGATTGAGTCTGCATGAATATACTTTTGATGAGCACGACCAGACGGTGGCATATTCGCTGAGTATTCCTTTTGTCAGCACCTTTGCCTTTGCGGCTGTGATGAAGCATCAAGATGCACCTGGTACTACCTTTAAGCGCCACATGCAGATAGCCAAGGGTGTGTTGAATGAGGATGATTATCTCTTGCAGGAAATCCTTTTCAATCCTTATACTTCGGGACAGGTTTCTCAGATACGTGAAGAGTTGGCAGAGTTGATAGATATCATCGATCACAAGGATGCCAAACGCATGAAGCTCTTCCTGACGAAGATTCGTAACCATGTAAGGGAGGATATTGAAATCAAGGAGCATTGATGATTCGTAACTTTGCACCCGCAAACTATCTAAATGAAGAGTAGTGAAGTTCAATATCAAAAAAAAGAAAAATATTATGAGTGAACAGATTGAACAACAGAATAACAAGGCTACGGATGCTCCTGTTTCTGCTGCCAATGAGCCAGCAGCTGCTTTCCAGGTTGTAAACGAGGGCTTTTCTACCCGTGAGGCGATCGAGGAGGCTAAGCGTTGTCTTCATTGTAAGGTCCCACAGTGCCGTAAAGGATGTCCGATAGAAAATGACATTCCTGATTTCGTACACGAGTTGTCGATGGGTAATATGGGAGCTGCCATGTCTATCATCAATGAAAAGAGTAACTTGCCTGCTATCTGCGGACGTGTTTGCCCTCATGAGAAGCAATGCCAGGGTCATTGTGTCTTGGGCAAGAAGGGTAAACCGGTACAGATTGGTAAACTGGAGCAGTTTATTGCTGATTTCGATACGAAGATGAAGTTGTCTCGTGAGAAACTTCCTCAGAAAACTCGTGGTCGTGTGGCTGTCATCGGTTCAGGTCCGGCTGGCTTGACGGTTGCCGGTGATTTGGCTCGTCAGGGCTTCAATGTAACCATCTTTGAAGGTCAGGCTGAACCGGGTGGTGTCTTGATGTATGGTATTCCTGAGTATCGTCTGCCAAAGAGTGTGGTGCGCGATGAGGTGAGCAAGATCGAGGCATTGGGCGTTCAGTTTATTACCAATTGTATGGTAGGCGAGAACAATGTAACTATCGACAGTCTTTTCCGTGCAGGATATGATGCGATCTTTATGGGAACGGGTACGAGTGTGCCTCAGAATATGGATTCTACTCCTGGAAGCAAGTTGCATGGTGTAAGTCAGAGTACTTATTTCCTCCATAATGTGAATGCTTACAATGAGGGTGCCCTGACACGAGATATGGTGCCTTTGCGTGATGGCGAGAAAGTGGGTGTGATCGGTGGTGGTAATGTGGCCATGGATGCCGCCCGTACGGCTATTCGTCTGGGTGCTGATGTGACAGTGCTTTATCGTAAGACTCAGGAGGAGATGCCTGCCATTCAGAGCGAATATGAGGATGCTGTGAAAGAAGGTGTGAAGTTTGAGTGGAAAACTACTGTTGAGGCTTTCCTGAAAGGTAAGAACGGACGCTTGGGCAGTTGTGTGCTGAACACGCCTGATGGGGAGAAGGTAGAGAAATTTGATAGAATCTATCTGGCTATCGGCTCTCGTCCTGCAAACCGTATCGTTTCTACTACAGCTGGTATTGAGGTGGATGAGAAGGGCTATGTTAAGGTTGTTGATCGTCCGTTTGGTATGACTACCCGTCGTGGTGTCTTTGCCGGTGGTGATGTGGTTCACCGTCCTCAGACTGTGGTCTTAGCCATGAAGGCTGCCAAGGAAGTGGCTCAGGGTATTGCTCAGTATGTGGATGCCATCAAGTTGCTTGAGGAGGCTAAGCGTATTGAGAAGAGTGGTACTACTGGGGCTGAAAATGAATAAGGAATTCTCTATCATATTGTGATTGATAGAATCGTATATAAGAGCAAGGCGTTTTGATGACCTTGCTCTTTTTTTTGTTTGTGTGTTCTCCCTTAATTCTCCTTAAACTTTTTAAACTTCTGTGTTTATGTTTGGTCGTTTTCAAGTAATTATGTACTTTTGTGATAACTAAATGTTACGATTATGAAGAGATTGATTATATGGGTCTTGATGGCATTCGTGATGTTCGTGGAGGTGATGGCGCAGAAGACGTGTGTTGTTGCCAATGCGGAGGATCATGTGCCTATCAGGGAGGCTCTTATCCATACCAACAATAACCATTGGGCGCGTACGGACTATCGGGGATACTGGTCTATGAAGTATCAGTTTGATAGTGCTACGGTTTCTAAGTCGGGCTTTTTGAAGACAACGGTTTATCTGAAGGAACTGCCTGATACGGTTTTTCTGATTCCTGAGAGTACGCAGTTGGGAACTGTGGAAGTCTGGGGTAAAGACCAGCAGCATGTCAAGGATATGGAAGACCAGGTGCAGCAGGCTGCAAGTATGATAGGCTCTGGAACTACTGGTATCGGTATTGACTTGGGGAATATGTTGGACAGTCGTGGTCGTCGCGACCAGAAACATCTGCGGAATGCCCGGAAAATATTGGGTGAATATGACAAGAAAGACCCGATAGTCTCTGCCTATGAACAGGCTACGGGCAAGCAGATACAGCTTTCTCCTCCCGGTATGAAAAAAGAAGAGGAAAGTGTCCCGGAATTGGAGGAAAATGATGGGAAATCCCTGAAATAGA
The DNA here is from genome assembly GCF_004535825.1 of Segatella hominis. GTDB lineage: Bacteria > Bacteroidota > Bacteroidia > Bacteroidales > Bacteroidaceae > Prevotella > Prevotella hominis. The sequence continues at coordinate 13,480 of NZ_SGVY01000029.1, forward strand.
GGTGATAAAATGGCTATAATATACTCGATTGCCCAAAAAACAAGGCATGATGTTCTTGAATTGGTATTTTTTATGATAAATTATACATGGAAATTCGGAAAAAAGTTGTAATTTTGTAGCCAAAATATAAAGAAGAATTAAACATGTTTGAAAATTTAAGTGATAGATTAGAGCGCTCTTTCAAAATATTGAAAGGTGAAGGTAAGATAACTGAAATCAACGTGGCTGAAACCATGAAGGATGTACGTCGTGCACTTTTGGATGCCGATGTGAACTTTAAGGTTGCCAAGGAGTTTACCAACTCTGTGAAGGAAAAGGCGCTGGGTATGAACGTGCTTACTGCCGTGAAGCCAGGACAGTTGATGGTGAAGTTGGTACACGATGAGTTGGCTGAGTTGATGGGAGGCGAAGAGGCTCCTTTGAAGCTCGAAGGCCATCCTGCTATTATCCTGATGAGTGGTTTGCAGGGTTCTGGTAAGACTACCTTTAGTGGTAAGCTCGCTAATATGCTGAAGACCAAGAAGGGAAAGAAACCATTGCTCGTAGCGTGCGACGTATATCGTCCTGCTGCTATCGACCAGTTGAAGGTGGTAGGTGAGCAAGTGGGAGTTCCTGTATATGCTGAGCCTGACAACAAGGATGTATGCGTGATTGCTGATCATGCCATCCAGCAGGCTAAGACCAATGGCAATGATGTGGTCATCGTCGATACTGCCGGCCGTCTTGCCATCGATGAGCAGATGATGAATGAGATCAGTAATCTGAAGAATCATTTGCACCCGGATGAAACCTTGTTTGTTGTTGACTCCATGACTGGTCAGGATGCTGTCAATACAGCGAAGGAGTTTAATGATCGCTTGGATTTCAATGGCGTTGTACTTACCAAGCTTGATGGTGATACCCGTGGTGGTGCTGCACTCAGTATCCGTACAGTGGTAACCAAGCCTATCAAGTTTATCGGTACTGGTGAAAAGATGGAAGCCATCGACGTATTCCATCCAGCTCGTATGGCAGACCGTATCCTCGGTATGGGTGACGTGGTTTCACTCGTAGAACGTGCTCAGGAGCAGTTTGACTTAGAGGAGGCTAAGAAGTTGGAGAAGAAGATTCGCAAGAACCAGTTCGACTTCAATGACTTCTATGCTCAGATTCAGCAAATCAAGAAGATGGGTAACATCAAGGATTTGGCCAGCATGATTCCTGGAGTCGGCAAGGCTATCCGCGATGTTGATATCCCTGAGGATGCTTTCAAGGGGGTTGAGGCTATCATCCAGAGTATGACTCCTAAGGAGCGCTCAAATCCTGGTATTCTGAATACCAGCCGCCGTCAGCGTATCGCCAAGGGTTCTGGTACCAATATCCAGGATGTGAACAAGCTCATCAAGCAGTTCGATCAGACCCGCAAGATGATGCAGATGATGACTGGCAACAAGATGGCACAGATGATGAGCCGCATGAAGGGTATGCCAGGTATGCCTAAGATGCCGGGAATGTGATTAAATACTTAACATTTAATATTGAATCAAATGCAGCTAATCGACGGAAAGGCGACAGCAGCCGCCATCAAGGAACAGATAGCCGAGGAGGTGAAGCAGATAGTAGCGCAAGGTGGCAAGCAACCTCATCTCGCGGCCGTGCTCGTGGGGCACGACGGAGGTAGTGAGACCTATGTGAAAAACAAGGTCTTGGCTTGTGAAAAGTGTGGATTTAAATCTACGCTGATCCGATTTGAAGATGACGTAACAGAAGAGGAACTTCTGGCTTGCGTTGACAGACTCAATCAGGATGATGATGTGGATGGATTCATCGTACAGTTGCCTTTGCCTAAGCATATTGATGAGCAGAAGGTGACGATGGCGATAGACTATCGCAAGGATGTGGATGGTTTCCATCCTGTCAATGTGGGTAGAATGGCAATCGGTCTTCCTTGTTTCATTTCTGCCACTCCATTGGGTATTCTTACCTTGTTGCTGCATTATCATATCGAGACCAGTGGCAAGAAATGCGTGGTGCTCGGACGTAGCAATATCGTTGGCAAGCCTATGGCTCAACTGATGATGCAAAAGCAGTATGGTGATGCTACGGTAACGGTCTGTCATTCTCATTCCAAGAACCTGAAGGAGGAATGTCGTGAGGCTGATATTATCATCGCTGCTATCGGCAGACCGGATTTCGTAACGGCTGATATGGTGAAGCCGGGTGCTGTTGTGATCGATGTGGGTACAACGCGTGTACCTGATGCAACTAAAAAAAGCGGTTTCCGTCTCAATGGTGATGTGAAGTTTGATGAAGTAGCAGAGAAATGTTCTTTCATCACACCGGTTCCTGGTGGTGTAGGACCGATGACGATCTGTTCTTTGATGAAGAATACCCTCGCTGCTGGCAAAAAAGAATATTATAAGTAGGGGTGAGGTCTGAGTCTGATAGCTATTACAGACAAGGCAGCCCCATGCTAAAAAAAATACAAGTATCAAACAACTTATACTTGTAAGCGAAACAAGTAAGCTTAACAAATACTTGATTTTTTATAACTCTCTAATTTGGTCGGGGCAGGGCGCAGTGATGCACTCGGCCCCTTTTTTTGTAGATATATCTCTTATTAAAAACATAAATCAATGAAGATGAACCATAAAATTTTATTGGCTTCTACAGCTATACTTTCCTTTACCTCGTTGATGGCGAGTGGCAAGTTGAATCCTAAGGGTAATCCTGCCTTCTGGGATGAGCAGAATGCTCCTGCCTATTCCGTGATGGGTAAGGATACGACCTGTCAGGTGTTCCTGTATTCTCCTGATCCTACCCAGGGATTACATTTGGCGTATCTGACAGATAATGAAAAATGGATCGATGTAGGACAACTTTGTGCTTCTGATTATGGTCCTTGGGGATCGGGTAAGAAGATGTACAGTCCCTCTGTTGTACAGGCCAATGATGGAACTTGGCGTGCCTTGTGGAGTGTGGGAGAATTATTTCCGCAGTTTGCAGTGGCTTATTCCGAAGATTTAGTGACATGGCGCCCGCAGGATTATCCCATTGTAGCCGAGAAAGGAGTGAAATCTCCTGTTGCTTACCAGATGGAAAATGGTAATTTTGATATCTATATCAAGACGGCAAAGGGAAAACGCTACGTGCAGGCTTCTCAGGATTTCCGTACTTTTGTGGAAGATTCCTTGGAAGCTTCTGCCGATGAAATCCTATGGGATAAGGATTCGGTACTGATCAATGGTAAAATGCAGAAGGGTGATGAGTTTGAAATACCTGCTGTTCACCTGAATTATATCCGTGCTTGGTTTAAGGCCTTGGATGAGGAGAATCGGGAAAATAACCGTCAGATTCCAAAAACAAATCAGGAACTGGCTGCGCTTGTCAAGGAATATAATGACAGACAGGTTGCCATGCATGGTGAAAAGGCTGTTCTTACTCAGATGGATGAGAGCGACAGGATAGAGGCGAAGTTGGTGGTTGACGGAAAACAAACGAAGCGTATCTCAGATAAGTTGATTGGTATTTTCTTTGAAGATATCAGTCGGGCTGCTGATGGCGGATTGTGTGCCGAACTTCTTCAAAACGGTGATTTTGAATACAACAAGGATGATAGAAAGCATTCGTGGAATGCAACGACTGCTTGGCAGGGAGTGGACTTGTCTTCTGTTTCCGTAGAAAACGGAGTGAGCAAAAATAATCCTCACTATGCGGTGTTGGGTGCTACACCTATTTATAATATAGGATGGGATGGCATTTCTATCCTGCGAGGTGCTCGTGATGCGAAGAAGGAAGGAAAGCATGCTGCTTCTTATTATGACGTGAGTTTGTATGCTCGTTGCCTGAATGGAAAGAATAAGCAACTCATGGTAGCTTTGGTTGATGAAGCGGGGGATGTTATATCACAGGCTAAGGTGAAGGTTGTTGGCAATGAGTGGTCTGAATATAAGGCGCAACTGGTCATTACTGATAAATATCAGGGAAATCTCGAAGAGGGTAAAGGCATCCGCTTGGCCCTTATTCCAAAGGGAGAGACTCAGGTGGGTATTGATCTCGTGAGTCTGAAACCTCATGATACTTATAAAGGTCACGGACTCCGCAAGGATCTGGCAGAGAAAATCGCAGAACTCAAACCGAAGTTTGTTCGTTTCCCTGGCGGTTGTATGTTGCATGGACAGGGTCTGGACAATATCTATCATTGGAAGGAAACGGTAGGACCCTTGAAGGATCGCAAACCAGCCAGAAATATCTGGAATTATCATCAGACCAGACAACTCGGTTTCTATGAGTATTTCCAATGGTGCGAGGATATGGGTGCAGAGCCATTGCCGGTATTGGCAGCGGGTGTACCTTGTCAGAATTCACAGTCTAATGCGCAAGGACTCTGCGGACAGCAGGGAGGTATTCCGATGGACCAGATGCCACAGTATGTACAGGATGTACTCGACCTGGTGGAGTGGGCGAATGGAGATCCTGCCACTTCTTCATGGGCCAAGATGCGTGCTGATGCAGGACATCCGGCTCCTTTCAATCTGAAGATGATTGGAATCGGAAACGAAGACCTGATTTCTACGACATTCAAGGAGCGTTATCTGATGATATGCAAGGCATTGAAGCAGAAATATCCTGATATCGAGGTGGTGGGAACGGTAGGACCTTTCCATTATCCTTCTTCAGATTATGTGGAAGGCTGGAAGATTGCTAAGGAAAACCGACAGTATATTGATGCGGTAGATGAGCATTATTACGAAAAGCCAGGTTGGTTTATCAATCATCAGGACTATTACGACCATTATGACCGTAGTATGCCTAAGGTATATCTCGGTGAATATGCAGCCAATGGAAATAATGAGGTGGACCGTGCCTTGGCAGAAGGTATTCATCTCTGTAGTGTGGAACGTAATGGCGATGTGGTGGAAATGACCTCTTATGCACCTCTGCTTTGCAAGGATGGTTATGCCAACTGGAATCCGGATATGATGTACTTTAATAATAATAAGGTACGCGCGACAGAAAGCTATCAGGTGCAGAAGATGTTCTCCGTACATAGTGGTGACGTTTATATCGCTTCTGATTTGCAGTTGCCGGAGGTCTTGAAACGCTATGTGGGCGTCAGTGTCGTGAAAGACAGTAAGTCGGGAAAGGTATGGCTGAAAATTGTCAATGCTTTGCCGCGAACACTGAAGCTGAAACTGTCCGGTTTGACTCAAAAGGAAATCGAAATAGGTCCTCGCCAATCGAATGTCTGGGCCTTGTAGATTTTTTTCTGAAAGGATACCTTTCATGAGATGTGCATATATCTCATAAAACCGATATAGAATATGCAAGAAAACTGATAGGATTGTCCGAAAAAGGAATGAATATTGGCTTTTTTGCATGTTTTATAGGTTGAAATGCAAAATTTAGTGGAAAATATTTGGTAGTTAAAGTTTTTTTTTATTACTTTGCACTCGAAATAAGTATTTGTGCAGTATTTGCATGAAGAATTATAGTGATATTTAATAATTTTATTTAATAAATTTTAGAGAGACATGAAAAAGTTAGTTTTATTGTTTGCTGCCGCAGCTATGGCAGTATCAGTATCAGCTCAGACTGTTACTGAAAGCAAGACTTTTGACAACTTCTACATCGGCGTTAATGGCGGTGTAATGACAAAGACTACAAATCACAGTTGGTTGAACAACCTCAACTCAAATGCTGGTCTTCGTATCGGTCGTTGGTTTACTCCAGTATTCGGTTTGGCTGCTGAGAGCAATGTTTACTTCAACGATCACAACGCATATCCATCAAAGACTAAAGTTCGTTATATGAACACAAGCTTGATTGGTACTGTAAACTTGAGCAACTGGTTTGCTGGTTACAAGGGTCAGCCACGTACATTCGAGGTTATCCCTGTTTATGGTCTTGGTTGGGCACACTCTTTCGGTACAACAGATAACTGGAATGCTTTGACTTCTAAGGCTGGTATCGATTTCGCAGTTAACTTCGGTGCTGACAAGGCATGGCAGTTCTATGTAGAGCCATCTATGAACTGGGCTTTGAATGGTGATGGTTATGAGGGTGTTGCTTATAACATCAACAAGTCTGGCTTCCAGTTGAACGCTGGTTTCATCTACAAGTTCAAGAACTCTAACGGTTCTCACAACTTCACAATCGCTCAGCTCCGTGATCAGTCTGAGATCGATGGTTTGAACAGCCAGATCAACAACCTCCGCAACGATTTGAATAACAAGGATTCTCAGCTCTCAGCTAAGGACAAGCAGATCAAGGATCTTCAGAACGCTCTTGACGAGTGCAACAAGAAGCCTAAGTATGTAAAGCCAGCTACAGCTACAAACTTGCAGCCTACTGTATTGTTCCAGCAGGGCAAGTCTAACGTAGAGAAGAGCCAGATGCCTAACATCGAGTTGATCGCTCAGTATATGACGAATCATCCAGAGGCTAACGTTGAGATCAAGGGTTATGCTTCTCCAGAGGGTCCTAAGGAGTTGAACCAGAAGCTTTCAGAGAAGCGTGCTGATGCAGTTAAGAATGTATTGGTTAAGAAGTACAAGATTGCTGCTAATCGTTTGACAACTAAGGGTATGGGCGCAACAGACAAGCTCTTCAAGCAGGTTGAGTTTAACCGCGTTTCTACTTTCAACGACAACAGCGCTGCTGAGTAATAAACGCATTGATTAGAATTTTTTCTATCAAACATATAAATCCTCAAGGTTTTTTGCCTTGAGGATTTTTTTGTGCTCCATCGGATGTTATTTCTATTCCTGTGATCGTATGTTCATAATTGATGTGAGGTACAAACCAAGGAGGAGTGAAATAATATAGAAGATTTAGGTTATAGTTTTTGTGTTTTTAGTTTATTTGAATGCTCAATTCTAACGAAAATGTGTAGTTTCTGTGATAAATCGAAAGCAAATCGTTGATTTATGTTACGAAATTCGCAATAAAATGAAAGTTTATGTGAAATTTGTTGGTTATTACATAAATTCTCAGTATCTTTGCAGTCAAAATTGAAAATATAAAAACAATATGAAACATCCATTAAGAAGTAGCGTCTGTACTGAAGGCAGAAGAATGGCAGGTGCCCGTGCACTTTGGGTAGCTGCAGGTATGAAACATGAGCAGTTTGGCAAACCAATTATTGCTATTGTGAATAGCTTTACACAGTTTGTGCCTGGTCATACTCATCTTCATGAAATCGGTCAGATTGTCAAGAAGGAAATAGAGGCAATGGGTTGCTATGCAGCCGAATTTAATACCATCGCTGTAGATGATGGTATTGCTATGGGTCATGACGGAATGCTTTACTCTTTGCCAAGCCGTGACATTATCGCAGATTCTGTAGAGTATATGGTCAATGCTCATAAGGCTGATGCCATGATCTGCATCTCTAATTGTGATAAGGTGACTCCTGGTATGCTCATGGCATCTATGCGCTTGAACATTCCTACTGTATTCTGCTCTGGTGGCCCTATGGAAGCTGGTCGTTGGAAGGGTGAGAATGCTGACTTGATTACTGCTATGATTAAGGGTGCTGATACCAGTGTTTCTGATGAGGAAATGAAGCAGATTGAGCAATGTGCTTGTCCTGGTTGTGGTAGCTGTTCGGGTATGTTCACTGCAAATTCTATGAACTCACTGACTGAGGCTATTGGTTTGAGTCTCCCAGGAAATGGTACAATCTTGGCAACCCACAAGAATCGTATCCAACTCTTCAAGGATGCTGCTCGTCAGGTAGTGAAGAATGCTTATGCTTATTATGAGGATGGTGATGAGAGCGTATTGCCACGTAATATTGCAACACGTGATGCTTTCCTCAATGCAATGACTCTCGATATCGCAATGGGTGGTAGTACCAATACGGTGCTTCATCTTTTGGCTGTTGCTCAGGAAGCTGGTACTGACTTCAAGATGGAGGATATCGACCAGTTGAGCCGTAAGGTTCCTTGTCTCTGCAAGTTGGCTCCAAATACTCAGAAATATAGTGTTCAGGAGTGCAATCGTGCGGGTGGTATCATGGGTATCCTGAATGAGTTGAACAAGGGTGGCTTGATCAATGGTAGCGTAAAGCGTGTTGATGGAAAGACACTCGATGAGCAGATGAAGAAATATGATATCACTGGTTCTGAGCTTGATCCAGAGGCAGATAGAATCTATCATTCTGCACCTGGCAGAAAATTCTCTACTCAAATGGGTAGTCAGGATGCTCAGTGGGAGAGTCTTGATACAGACCGCGAGAATGGATGTATCCGTGACTTGGAACATGCTTACACCAAGGATGGTGGTCTGGCTGTTCTCTTCGGTAATATCGCCCAGAATGGTTGCGTAGTGAAGACTGCGGGTGTGGATCCTGTACTTTGGCACTTTGAGGGTCCTGCTGTTTGCTTCGATTCTCAGGAGGATGCTTGTGAGGGGATTCTTGATGGAAAGGTAAACTCTGGTGACTGTGTGGTTATCACTCATGAGGGTCCTAAGGGTGGTCCTGGTATGCAGGAGATGCTTTATCCTACTTCATACATCAAGAGTCGCCATTTGGGCAAGGAGTGTGCCCTGATTACTGATGGTCGTTTCTCTGGTGGTACATCCGGTTTGAGTATCGGGCATATTTCTCCAGAAGCAGCTGCAGGTGGTAATATCGGTAAGATCAAGGATGGTGATATCATTGTCATTGATATTCCAAGCCGTTCTATCAACGTGAAGTTGTCTGATGAAGAATTGGCAGCCCGTCCTCAGCAGCCTTTGAAGCGTAACCGTGTGGTAAGCAAGGCTTTGCGTGCATACGCTCAGAGTGTAAGTTCTGCAGACAAGGGCGGTGTAAGAATTATCGATTAAGATGAAAATATATAGTTTTTGAACTTTTCAGTAGAAAGGTAATGGGATATTCTGCTTGGATATAGCGTGGAATTTTCCCATTCCTTTGAAATAAATATAATAATAATGGCAAAAGAAGTAATAACAGGAGCAGAAGCGTTGATGCGCTCCCTGAAAGCTGAGGGTGTAAAGACCATTTTCGGTTATCCGGGGGGAAGCATCATGCCAGTGTTTGATTCACTGTATGGTTACACGAGAGGAGAAAATAAGGTGTTTGATCACATCTTGGTACGTCACGAGCAGGCTGCTGCTCATGCTGCACAGGGCTATGCTCGAGTCAGTGGCGAAGTGGGCGTAACACTCGTGACCAGTGGTCCTGGAGCAACAAATACTTTGACTGGTATTGCTGATGCCATGATGGATTCTACACCTATCGTGGTTATTGCTGGTCAGGTAGGCGTGGGTGCCTTGGGAACGGATGCGTTCCAGGAGGTTGACCTGGTGGGTGTTACCCAACCTATCTCTAAATGGGCTTATCAGATTCGTCGTCCTGAGGATGTAGCTTGGGCTGTGAGCCGTGCTTTCTATATTGCCCGCAGTGGTCGTCCGGGTCCTGTCGTTCTCGACTTTACCAAGAATGCCCAGATTGCTACTTGTGAGTGGGAACCTGTGAAATGTGAGAAGGTTACCTCTTACAATCCTTATCCTGCCATAGATGCCAAGGCTGTAGAGGAGGCTGCCGAATTGATCAATAATGCCAAGCGTCCATTTGCACTGGTAGGTCATGGCGTGGAATTGGGCGGTGCTCACAATGAGTTGATTGAATTCCTGGAGAAGGCTGATATTCCTGCAGGTCGTACACTGCTCGGCCTTTCTGCTTTACCAAGCAATCATCCGTTGAATATGGGTATGCTCGGTATGCACGGTTCGTATGCTACCAACATGAAGACTCAGGAGTGTGATGTGCTGATAGCTATTGGTATGCGTTTCAGCGACCGTATTACTGGTGTTCCTTCTAAATATGCTAAGCAGGCTAAAATCATCCATCTGGATATAGACAAGGCTGAAATTGACAAGGTCATCAAGACGGATGTTGCTGTGATAGGTGACTGTAAGCAGACTTTGCCGGCAATTACCCGTTTGCTGAATAAGAATGTTCACCGTGAGTGGAGAGATTCATTCGAGGTTTATCGCCAGCAGGAGCAGGAGAAGGTAATCGAGAAGGATATCCATCCTACAGAGGGTCCTCTGCTGATGGGCGAGGTGACCAATGTGGTGACGGAAGCTACCCATAATGAGGCTGTTCTCGTGAACGACGTAGGTCAGAACCAGATGATCAGTAGCCGCTACTTCAAGTTCACCAAGAAACTGAGTATTGTTACCAGTGGTGGATTTGGAACAATGGGATTCGGTCTTCCTGCTGCTATCGGTGCAACCTTTGGTGCTCCAGACAGAACCATCTGCTGTTTCTTCGGTGATGGCGGTTTCCAGATGAATATCCAGGAATTGGGTACGATCATGGAGCAGCAGGCACCTGTGAAGATGATTCTCCTGAACAACAATTATCTTGGCAATGTACGTCAGTGGCAAGACCTGATGTTTGAAGGCCGTCGCTCCTTTACCCACATGCTGAACCCTCGTTATGAGGAAATAGCCAAGGCTTACGGCATTCCTTACGATGTGGTCATCGACCGCAAGGATCTGAAGGCGAAAGTGGAGAAGATGATTGCTACCAAGGGGCCTTACCTTCTGGAGTGCGCCATCAAGGAAGATGAGGACATCGTTCCGATGACCTTGCCTGGCAAGAGTGTTGATGAAATGCAGTTGGAACTTCATTACTAAAGTTCTCGATTCATATATATATAATAAGGTGTAACCGGCATTTTCAAAGTAAAGTGTAACAGACATTTTAGAAAGGAAAAATAAGATGGACAATAATAGTGACAAGAAATTATATACATTGCTTGTTTATTCAGAGAACATTGCGGGTATCCTGAATCAGATTACCGCAGTATTCACCCGCAGACAAGTAAATATCGAGAGCCTGAACGTATCGGCCAGCAGCATCAAGAATATCCACAAATATACCATTACGGTATGGAGTGATCCTGAGCAGATAGAGAAAATCAACAAGGCGATAGAGAAGAAAATCGATGTCGTGAAGAGTGATTACTATGCGGATGATCAGATTTTCATCCATGAGGTGGCTCTCTTCAAGATTTCAACTCCTGTTCTGCTGGAAAACCCTGAGGTTTCCCGTACGATCCGTAAGCATGATGCTCGTATGATGGAGGTTAATCCAACTTACAGTACGGTACTCTTGGCTGGTTTGACAGAGGATATTGCAGACTTGTTCCATAAGTTGAACAGTTTTGATTGTCTCTTGCAATATACTCGCTCAGGCCGTATTGCAGTAACAAGAAGTTTCGATGAGCCTATCTCTGATTATCTGAAGCAGAGTGCGGAGGAATAACAGAGATAGAGAAATATAGGGATAAGCGGGCTACGATCGTAAGACAGTTGTTCTACGGTTGTAGCTCGTTTGTTTTTATGAACGCCGTTAGCAGAAGAAATTCTCGATTTTTTCTTTGGCATTCTCAATAAAAAATTGTAGATTTGCAAAGAATTTAAAAACAAGAAGGCATTTTTTCGTATAAGATATGGAATTATTAAGTAAAGTAGGAAGATACGAGTTCCTTTCGGAACCTTTTCATTGTGACTTTTCCAGTCACCTGTTTATGGGGCATTTGGGCAATCATTTGTTGAATGCAGCCGATTTTCATAGCAACGACCGTGGTTATGGCATGAACTATCTCATGCCACGACATAAGACTTGGGTGCTTAGTCGCTTGGCCATAGAGATGACCGAGATGCCTAAGTCGTATGACAAGTTCTATGTTGAGACCTGGGTGGAGAATGCCATGAAGTATTTTACAGCCCGTGATTTCAAGATATGTGGTAAGCCAGCTGCTGATGAAGAAGAGGAGAAGGTATATGGCTATGGCAAGAGTGTGTGGGCGATGATAGATACTGAGACCAGACAGCCGGTAGATATATTCTCCATCCATGATGGACTTATCAAGGAGTATCTCGAGGAAGAGAAAGAATGTCCTATAGCAGCCAGTTCTCGTGTCAAGATGTCTGCCGATGCCAAGTTTGTGCGCAGTATCGACACCTATTATAATGATGTAGATGTCAATGGACATATCAATTCAGTGAAATATATCGAACATATTCTTGATTTATTCGACTTGGATTACTACAAGACCCATTTTTTGCAGAGATTTGAAATTGCATACGTGGCAGAGAGTCATCAGGGCGACCGTCTTAATTTCTACGAGGAGGAAGTAAATGAGGGAGAATATTGCATAAAGATAACAAAAATCTGCAAAAATGACGCAAAAGAAGTCGAAGTTGTAAGAAGTAAAGCGAAATTTATAAAAAAATGAAAGAAAAATTTGGTAGTTTCATATTGATTTATTACCTTTGCACCCAGATAAGAAAATAAACCCAGAGCCGCCCTCTTGGATAGGGGGTGGACGGATCAAACAGGCATTCTTTGGATAAGAATTAGCTCGCATCCGTATGGACAAGTTAAACCCGCGGCTCCACAACGGCAAGCCGCACAAAACAAAAATAATTATGGCAGAAATGAATTTCGGTGGCGTAATGGAAACTGTTGTCACCAGTCATGAATTTTCATTGGAGAAAGCACGTGAAGTATTGAAGAACGAAACTATCGCAGTTATCGGTTATGGTATCCAGGGTCCTGGTCAGGCTTGTAACCTTCGCGATAATGGTTTCAATGTCATCGTTGGACAGCGTCAGGGTAAAACCTATGAGAAGTGTCTGAAGGATGGTTGGGTTCCTGGTAAGACTTTGTTCTCTATCGAGGAAGCTGCAGAAAAGGGTACTATCATCTGTATGTTGCTTTCTGATGCCGGTCAGATTGCTTGCTGGCCAAAAATTAAGCCACACCTCACAGCAGGTAAGACTTTGTATTATTCACATGGTTTCGCTATCAACTGGAGCGATCGCACAGGCGTAGTTCCACCTAAGGATATTGATGTTATCATGGTTGCACCTAAGGGTTCTGGTACTTCTCTCCGCACAATGTTCTGCGAGGGTCGTGGTTTGAACTGCTCTTACGCTGTATATCAGGATGCATCTGGTAAAGCAGAGGAAAAGACTATTGCATTCGGTATCGGTATCGGTGCAGGATATTTGTTCAAGACTACATTCCAGCGTGAGGCTACTTCTGACCTTACTGGTGAGCGTGGTTCTTTGATGGGTGCTATCGAGGGTCTTTTGGAGGCTCAGTACGATGTACTTCGTGAGAACGGTCACTCTCCATCTGAGGCTTTCAACGAGACTGTTGAGGAACTGACTCAGAGCCTTGGCCCTCTCTTCGGTGAGAAGGGTATGGATTGGATGTATGCTAACTGTTCTACAACTGCACAGCGTGGTGCTCTTGACTGGGCTCCTCGTTTCCGTGAGGCTATCAAGCCTGTTATGGAGTGGTTGTATTACTCTGTTAAGACTGGTAATGAGGCTCAGATTTCTATCGACAAGAACTCTCAGGCTGATTACCGTGAGAAGTTGAACGCTGAACTCGAGGCTATGCGCAACAAGGAAATGTGGCAGGCTGGTGTTACAGTTCGTAAACTTCGTCCTGAAAATAACTAATTTTTTTCTCGTACATAATGTTGGAAAGGGAATGGTCCGCGAGGGGTCGTTCCCTTTTTGTTGTTTATCTCTTTTTGTTGTTTATCCTTTTTTGTTAGCTTTACAGATAGATATAACTGCCGTCTATATGTATCTGGTTTTCTGATACCAGCATTTCTAAAGCATTTTCTAACTGCTGGCTCGGTACTTGTATTTCTCTCAATTCTGTAATGTGGTGTTTCTTTTGATCACCTAATATCTGGAGAATACTTTCTTTCGCCTTTTCAAACATCTGTTTGGCTACAGAATCGTTATCTTTATGTTCCAGACAGACATCGCATTGCTTGCAATCTTCCTTGGTTTCTTCTCCGAAATACCTTAAGAGTTGTCGTGAACGGCAGATAAAGTCTGTTTGTGCATATGCTATCATACTGCTGATACGTTTTACGAATTGCTCTTTTCTGTTTTCGTATGCTTCTTGGGTGATGACGACCTTATCTCCATCAATTCTATCCCGGGTATAGGTGATAAACGGGATTTTTCTACGAGGAACGAAAGTGATGATATGTTTGGTGGCAAGGCATTTCAATGCGAAATATACCTGCTGGATACTCAACTCTGCTTGTTGGGCTATCAGGGATTCATCGATATATACGAAATCAGTGAAGAGTCCTCCGTAAATGCGTAAGAGAGCCGTGACAACCTGGTCTTCATTTTCAGACAGATTATCCAGAAGATAAAGGTCGCTTCTGTTCAGGTTGAACATGAGGCGGGCTTTCCCGTCGGGATTGTCTTCGTAATGAATGTAACCACACTGTTCCAGTATTCTCAAAGCTGCATCTACTTTTGTTGGGTAATACTTATAGATATAGCTGAATTTCTCTATGTTGAATTCGAAAGTTTTTCCACAACCGCTCCCCACACCTATTTGAAAGAAATAGGCGAGGTGTTCGTAGATATCCCTGATCAGTTCTTTCTCTGGAAAGGTATCGTTGATGCGTTTGGTCAGTTTGCGTTCATCGCTGGCATCATAGAGTAGTACTGCGTATGATTTGTTGCCATCTCTACCCGCACGACCAGCCTCCTGGAAATAAGCTTCCAGAGAGTCTGGGCAATCTATATGAATGACCATCCTTACATCGGGTTTGTCGATACCCATACCAAAGGCATTGGTAGCAACCATCACTCTTATCTGATCTTCCTGCCACTCTCTCTGTCGTTCATCCTTTACGGCAGGGTCAAGTCCGGCATGATAGAAAGTGGCAGGGATGCCGTTCTTATTGAGGATTTCTGCTATTTCCTTCGTACGGCGGCGGCTTCTAACATAGATGATGGCAGAACCCTGTACACATTTCAGGATATGAACCATTTCGCCATGCTTGTCGGTCGTAATGCGTACAATATATGCCAGGTTCTTGCGTTCGAAACTCATTTTGAACACATTCTTTTCAGAAAACTGGAGTTGGTTCTGGATATCATCTACGACTTCTGGGGTAGCCGTGGCAGTAAGTGCCAGGATAGGTGTTCCCGGTTTCAACTTTCTGATATCTGAAATCTTC
The DNA here is from genome assembly GCF_004535825.1 of Segatella hominis. GTDB lineage: Bacteria > Bacteroidota > Bacteroidia > Bacteroidales > Bacteroidaceae > Prevotella > Prevotella hominis. The sequence continues at coordinate 28,497 of NZ_SGVY01000029.1, forward strand.
AGATAAGAAGGACGGAAATCATATCCCCACTGACTGATGCAGTGGGCTTCATCCACTGTGATAAAGCTTACTTTGATATGGCGTAATTTGGTCTGGAAAATATCCGTAGAAAGTCTTTCCGGAGAGACATACAGAATCTTGACACCGCCAAAGATACAATTCTCAAGTGTCTGTATGATTTCTCTTCTGGATTTGTCGGCATAGATAGCATCTGCCAGGATACCGCGTTCCTTGAGGTGGGTAACCTGGTCTTTCATGAGGGCTATGAGGGGCGTAATCACGATGCAAACGCCATCCTGGGCAAGTGCAGGAACCTGAAAAGTGATAGATTTACCACCACCTGTAGGCATAAGACCGAGGGTATCCTTACCCTGTGATATACTTTCGATAATGTCTCTCTGTATGCCACGGAAGTCAGGATACCCCCAGTATGTTCGCAATATCTCTTGAAATTTATCTGTCATTTAGTCATTTGGGTCTGATGGAGTCAGAAATCAGGAGTTTTCCTATTTCTCACTGTTGTTCGGACGGATATCCTCAATTTGCAGTTGTACCTGGTTCTTCTTGAAGATATTGTCTTCTATGGTATATACAATGTCGAAACTCCGTTTGCTCTTGATGTATCGTGCTGCAGCACTTTGTCCGAAGGCAATGCCGTTGACCACGCTGCTCGACTTTGAGTCCACAAGTTCCAGCTTGATGTGCTCCTGTTCCCTTCCTACCACTTTGCTTGTACCATAGTCATACACTTTGGTTGTGCAGAATATCGGTTTTTGATTGCCTGGTCCAAAAGGTGCAAACCGTTTCAGGTCGCTGTACAGGTGTTTGGTGATGTCTTTGAAATCAATCTCCGCATCAATATGAAGCAAGGCTTCTGTCTGTTCAGGAGCGATATGCTCCTCTACATATTTCTGGAATCTTTCTCTGAATTCTTTTACCTTATCCCATTTGAGGGTAAGTCCGGCAGCGTATGTATGTCCACCGAAATTCATGAGAATATCGCGGCAACTCTTGATGGCAGAATAGACATCAAAGCCCGTTACACTGCGTGCGGAGCCTGTTGCCATGTCACCATCTTTGGTCAGAACGACGGTAGGGCGGAAATAGATTTCCGTGAGTCTTGAGGCAACAATGCCGATGACTCCTTTTTTCCATCCCTCATCGTAGAGCACAATACTGGAGTTGTGCTTCTGGCTTTCAAGTCTTGACACAATGCCATTGGCTTCCTCCGTCATCTGCTTGTCGATGTCCTTACGTTGTTCGTTGTATTCATTGATGTGTTTTGCCATGCGGATGGCAGTAGCAAAATCTCTTTCTACCAGCAGGTCAACGCTCAATTTGCCGTTTTCCATTCTTCCTGAAGCATTGATGCGTGGACCGATCTTGAATACGATGTCGCTCATTGAGATTTCTCTACCATTGAGTCCGCAGATATCAATGATGGAACGCAAGCCGATACTTGGATTGGTATTGAGCAGCTTGAGACCATGGAACGCGAGGATACGGTTTTCTTCCTCAACAGGTACGATGTCGGCTGCGATGCTTACGGCACAGAAGTCGAGCAGCGGGATGAGTCTGGAGAACGGAATGTTGTTGTTCTTGGCGAAAGCCTGCATGAATTTAAAGCCTACGCCACATCCGCAAAGGTGCTTGAACGGAAAGGTATCGTCAGGACGTTTAGGGTTGAGAATAGCCACAGCAGGAGGCATCACCTCGTCTGGTACGTGGTGATCACAAATGATGAAATCTATGCCAAGAGACTTGGCATATTCTATTTCCTTGATGGCTTTGATGCCACAGTCAAGGATGATGATTAGTTTTACACCTGTCTTGTTGGCAAAGTCTATTCCTTTTTTGCTGACTCCGTATCCCTCGTCATATCTGTCGGGGATATAGTAATCGATGTTGGAATAGAATTGCTGCAGGAACTTATAGACCAAAGCTACGGCAGTGCATCCATCTACGTCGTAATCGCCATAGACAAGGATGCGCTCCTTGCGTCCCATCGCATCATTGAGGCGGTCAACGGCTATGTCCATATCCTTCATGAGGAATGGATTGATCAGGTCGGCAAGCTGGGGTCTGAAAAACCGTTTGGCTGCCGATTCTGTCGTAATGCCTCTTTGGATGAGAAGCTGTCCTAAGATTGGGCTGATGCTTAGCTTTTCGCCCAGTTCCTTTGCTGCTTTTTCTTGCTCTGGTGTAGGTGCTTCATAATTCCATTTAAAATGCATCTTAATTATTTTTTATTTCTGCCGTCAAAGTTACAAAAATAAAACGACAAATAGAAATGTTTTAACTTGAAAATAGCAGAAAAAGCATGAATTATGCAAAAAAAGGCAGCAAACCTGATGGATTGCTGCCTTTTTTAAAATATTTATCTAAGTTTCTTTTCTTCCTGTTATCCTTAGATTCCGAGTTTTTTGCGGATATCCTTAGGGATGGCATTCTTGTTTACCATGAAGTCCATAGTCTTGTATGCTACGAATGCCTTGGTCATGTACCAGGTTCCCTTGTAATCGCCATACTCACCCCATGAGTTCTTCACCATGTAGTACTCCTTACCATTCTGGTCCTTTGCGATACCATAGATGTGCATACCGTGGTCATCGGTAGTCTCCCAGTTATCGAAAGCTTCCTGACGCATCTGCTGTGTTGGTACAACCTCAGGAGCGTTGACACCCAGTGAGTCGAACTTCTCTTTCTTCTCGTCTTTTGAAAGCTTGAACCAGTGGTCTGCATCGGTGCCTGCCATAGAACGAACCTTCTTTACATCGTAAGCGATACCGAGACCTTTGCGAGTGAAACCATCCTCTGTTACGTCGCCACCCCAAGCTATAGTATAACCGTTGTTGACTGCGTTGTCGATAATCTTGCAGATGTCTTCCATTGGAACGTTGTAGCTCATAGGCCAGCGCCAGTTGTCCTGTACCTCAACAGCAAACTGACTCCACATTGGGTGGTGGGTATAGCTGGTGATGGTAACATAGTCATCGAGATTCAAACCGAGGCTCTCGCAGAATGACTGTGGAGTATATTGCTTGCCCTGATAGGTAAACTTCTCTGGAGTCTTACCGATGTAAGAGTCGATGATGCCCTGAAGACCGCTCTTCCAAGCAGAAGAAATTTTCTTAGCATTGCTCTTGGCAACAGCTTCTACGTATGGTGTCATTACATCGAAGAACTCACCGAAGTTGGCAAGTGAGTCACCTGTCAATGTACCTGGTGCTGGCATTGCATTCTCTGGTACGATACCATAGTGCTTCAAAGCATACAGTACATCGTATGCGCTACCACCCTGTGAGAAGCTCACGTCACCGTGCATTCTGACAGCCATTGTGGCGCGGTCCATGTATGTTTTGTTGGCAACGAACATCTCGCTCAAGTCGTATGTCTTGCCTGTCTTCTTCAAAATCTCGCTCTCAAAATAGCTGAGAGTAGAATAAGCCCAGCACGTACCACTGCGGTTCTGATCCTTGATGCTGGTGATAGGGTTTTCCTTTACCACTGTAAATACTGGCTTGTTCTTTGCGATAGCTGCTGAATCAGTAGCGGTCTTTGCGCTTGCACCTGTGGCAACCAATGCCATCAATGCTGCTGCGATCAATGTTTTCTTCATTAAAATTTCTCTTTATATTAATAATGTTGTTCTTTCTTTTATCTCTCTTCAAGGGAATTGCTTATCTGTTGGCTGCCATGTAGTCCTCTACATCCTTTGGATGATAAGGGATGCGGTCTTTGCCCAAGAATCTGCAACCGTCTTTGGTGATGAGTAAATCGTCCTCGATACGGATACCTCCGAAGTCCTTGTAGGTTTCCAACTTGTCGAAGTTGAGAAACTCTGCGCAATGACCTGAAGCCTTCCAGTCGTCGATGAGGGCAGGGATAAAGTAGATTCCCGGTTCATCTGTTACGACGAAACCTTCTTCGAGACGGCGACCCATGCGCAGGCAGTTGGTACCGAACTGTTCCAGGTTAGGACGAACTTCCTCATCGAATCCTACATTGATCTGGTCGAAATTCTCCATATCGTGTACGTCCATTCCCATCATGTGACCTAATCCGTGAGGCAGGAACATGGCATGAGCACCAGCCTTGACAGCCTCTTCTGTATCACCCTTGGCAAGTCCTAACTCCTTGAGCTTGTCAAACATCAGACGGCATACTGCAAAGTGAACATCTGCGTATTTCACACCAGGCTTGGCAACTTCGAGTGCATAGTCGTGGCAAGCCTCAACGATAGAGTAGATTTCCAACTGGCGCTGGGTAAACTTGCCGCTTACAGGCATGGTACGTGTATTGTCAGAGCAATAGTTGTTGATGGTCTCGGCACCGGCATCGCAAAGAGCCAGTCTGCCAGCTTCCAGAATGCTCATGGAAGGATTGCCGTGCATAATCTCACCATGCTGACTGAAGATAGTAGGGAAACTGACCATTGCTCCATAAGAGTTGGCAATTCCGTCAACTTGTCCGCCTACAAATTTCTCTGTTACTCCTGGACGAGTCAACTTCATGGCAGTGGTATGCATCTTGTAACCAATAACTGCAGCACGTTCCAGTTCCTCGATTTCCTCAGGAGTCTTGGTAGAGCGCATCTTTATCACAGCCTTGATGAGATCCATAGAGGCCTCTTCCTTTTGCTGGTTAGGATGGATGCCGAGGAGATCGAATATCTGGAGCTTGATGTCAAAGCGGTAAGGAGGCAGGAAATGAATCTTGCGCTTCTTAGACATGGCATCATTGCAGATAGTCTTCAGAGATTTCATAGGTGCAGAGTTGTGGACACCAACCTGTTCTGCCAAGTCGTGTACGCTTTCCACGCTGCCATACCATACGATATCTTCAATATCTATATCGTCACCGATCAATGTCTCGATGTCGTTGTCAATGTCGATTACACCTACCAGACCATCGCGCTGCTGTCCGAAATAATAGAGGAAAGTAGAGTCTTGACGGAATGGATAGTATCCATTGTTAGGGAAATTACAAGGTGAATTGTTATTTCCGAAAATCAAAATTACGCCTTCACCTACAAGCTTCTTAAGCTCTTGGCGGCGCTGAATGTAAGTGTCCTTACTAAACATATTTTTAGTTTTTTGTTATATTTTGGTGCAAAGTTAGTGATTATTTCCCAAAAAATGCTTATCTTTGCAAGCAAAATCGTATAAAAAGTGAGAATTTATAAATAATTAATAATAAAAGCCCGCTTTTTGTGCAAAAATGAATAAAAAAACAGGTAAATGGTATGAAGATGGAAAGAAAAACGGGACTGGTCTTGGAAGGAGGCGGAATGAGAGGTGTGTTTACAAGCGGGGTACTGGATGCCTTCATGAAACACGATTTGTATTTCCCATATACGGTGGCTGTTTCTGCAGGTGCTTGCAATGGTATGTCGTATATCAGTCGCCAACCCCGTCGTGCCCGTATTTCCAATATCGATTACTTGGATCGGTATGAATATATCGGTCTTCGGCATCTGGTTACTCAAGGTTGCATCTTCGACCGCCGGTTGCTTTATGATAAATTTCCCAACCAGTTGTTGCCTTTCGATTTTGATACTTTTTTCCAGCATGCGGAAGGTTTTGAGATGGTAACGACCAATTGTCTGACGGGGCATGCCATGTATCTTTCTGAAACTCATGATAAGCAGCGTGCTCTGGATGTCGTCAGAGCTTCAAGCAGCTTGCCTTATGTCAGCAAGATTGTGAATGTGGATGGTATCCCAATGCTGGATGGTGGTATTGCCGACAGTATTCCTGTTCAGCACGCCATCGATATGGGATATGAGCATAATGTGGTGATACTGACCCGCAACAAAGGGTGGCGTGATTATGGGAAGGATCGCAAGATACCTTATTTATATACGAACTATCCTCGTCTTCGTGTTGCTCTGAGTCATCGTCATAAGGTATATAATGAACAGATCCAACTTGTAGATGACCTGGAGGCTGCGGGTAAGATCACATGTATTCGCCCGCTTCGTCCGCTTGAGGTGGGACGTATTGAGAAAGATACTCTCAAATTGGAACGGTTATACGAAGAAGGCTTCACTTTGGGAGAGAGATTCTGCCAGAATTTCAAATAAAAATAAGTCATTTAGTCATGCTGTCTCTTTCAGACAGTCATGCTAAATGACTTATTTGTTTTTTATCTCAAAGACTCAACTTTATGATTTATTCCAATGCATCTTTATTCTTCCAATAAATCAGGGCGCAGGCGTCTGGTTCTTTCCATGGCCTGGTCGAATTCCCATTGGCGAATTTTAGCCTCATTTCCGCTCAGCAGTATCTCAGGAACTTTCCAACCCTTATAGTCTGCTGGTCGGGTATAGATAGGGGCTGCAAGAATGTCGTCCTGAAAACAGTCGGAGAGAGCGCTTTGTTCATCGCTGATGACTCCTGGAACCAAACGGATTACTGCATCAGAGATAATGGCTGCAGCAAGTTCGCCACCTGTCAATACGTAGTCGCCTACAGAAATCTCACGGGTGATGAGATGGTCTCTCACTCTTTGGTCAATTCCCTTGTAGTGACCGCAGAGGATGATGAGGTTGCCTTGCATCGACATCTCATTGGCAATCTTCTGGTTGAAAGTCTCTCCGTCTGGAGAAACATAGATGACGTCATCATATTCGCGTTCTGCCTTCAGGGCTGTAATGCAGCGGTCGATAGGTTCGCATTGCATCACCATGCCGGCACTTCCTCCGTATGGATAGTCATCTACTCGTTTCCATTTATCTAATGTATAATCACGCAAGTTATGGAGATGAATCTCTGCGAGACCCTTCTTCTGTGCACGTGCCAGGATAGACTCATTGAAGAATCCCTCCAGCATTTCCGGTAATACAGTGATAATATCTATTCTCATATTGAATGCAAAGATAATATAATTTGAGCAAGTAGCCAAAAGATTCTGCTATTTTTTTTCAGTAGAAAGTTTTTGTGTATAGGAATGAAAAATAAACTCTGTTAAAATAATTCGTAGGCTTTCTGCAGATTTGCCTTCTTATAAACTGAGTGAGGAAATAGAGTTTGGGCAAGGAAAAATTTCTCCTTGCCCAAGCGCAAATTTTTCCGTGGGCAGGGAAAAATGAAAGTGGGGTAAACAAAAAATGCGAATTCGCTGGATAGCGAATTCGCATTTGAAATGTATTGTAAAGAATTATGTGTCTTACTTGATGATAACCTTCTTCTTTCCGATGATGTAAACTCCCTTGGTGAGCTGACTAACATCTGTGCCCAAGTAGCGACCATCGAGGGTGAAGATACGTGTATCCTTCTCCTGATTCTGCTGGATGACAGGGCTGTCGATACCTGTAGCAAAGTCCTTGAGATAATCGAAGGTAATGACGCCGTCGGTCTCCTTGATGTTGTAGAAAGGCTTTTTCAATGTGCTGTTGTTGAGTTCGACACTCAAAAGTTCAGTCACATTTTTAGTACCTGGGAATGGATCGGCTTGGAGACTTGCCTTGTATTGAGCGTCTGTCCATTTTTTGCCATCACCATGGTTGTAGTCAGAGATTACATAACCATCAGCAGGAACAATCATGACTTTTGGTTTGCCTATGTTGTTATTGGGATTGTCAAAAAGGTTGACATCTTTAGTGCCATAGTCAATTCGCCAAATCAGCATACCTGTGTTGTAAACATGTGCAATCCCATACCACCATCCGCCTTTTTGGATATTTTGGATAAGAAGGTATTCGTCATTTTCTCCATTAATCTTGTAAGCAGTTCTCTCTTTATAGTAGGAATTTAATGTAACCTGTTTGGCTTCATCTCCTAATTCTACAGGTGTAGCCCATCCCATGGCATCCATTTCCCAAGGTGAATAAGGAGTAGGGCAGTAGCCGCCATTAAAAGTATATTCTCCTCCGTCCATCAAATCCCACATTTCTGGGTTTTGGTTATCTACTTTTGATGCGTCAACAGTAGGGTAAAGATCGGGCAGACCGAGCGTGTGAGAGAATTCATGGCAGAACAGTCCGATTCCGCTAAGTAAGAAACCGTTCTTTTGGTTCAATTCCCGTCCAAAGTTGAGTTCTGCATGAACTCCATATCTGCAGACCTTTTTGCCGTCATAGGTTCCGAAACCGCCATCACCAGGTCCAGACTTTGGCCAAATGTCATTTGGATTGCCCGACATGCTGGCAGGATAGCCTGCGTATATGATATACACGAGATCTACCATTCCGTCACCGTCTGCATCATATCGTGAAAAGTCAACATCTTTATCGGCTGCTTTACAGGCATCGCTGACAAGGGCATAGGTGTTGTCTTTGTCACCTTGTCCATAGTAAAGAGAAGAATGATTGAGTTTATAAGGACCTACGACATCAAACTGTGGAGTGTATGAGCCCTTACTCATGTCGTAAAAATAGTCAGAAACACTTCCTTTGTTGCGTAAGTTCTTATTCTTGTATGAACCTGTATATGCTTCATATCCATCGGGTAAGTCGTCCTCAACATTGCCTTTGAGGAAGTGCTCAAATACATTCTTGGCTTTCTCTCCACTTTGGAAGGGTGTGTCAGAAAACTCAACCAAAATAACCAATGCCTTTGGACTGCCACTGTGTGGAAAATACTTCACTCCGTTGTTTCCTGTGCCCATCGCTTTTGCTGTTGATGCTTGTTCAATGGCATAACTTCTAAAGCGGGAATGGTTTTGCTTTTTGATGGCTTTGATTTCGGCAGGCACACGTTTGTTAGCATTGTGGGCAATAAATTTTGTAGCTTTCAATGTGCCGTATGAGGTAGTTTCTGCAATATAGTAGTTGTTTCCTTCTTGTACAAGAAGAACTCCGTCCTCTGTGGTGAGCCAATTGAAATGTTCGTCACCATATATTCTGACGTTCAATTCTGTTCCGTCGCTTTGGGTAACAGTGATAATGCCAGAGTATGCTTTTGCAGCAAAGCCGCTTGCGATGCCCATCAGAGCAAATGCAATGCTAAGTAAAATCTTCTTCATATAATGATTTTTAATTATTAATGCTAATTTCGTTTGATTGATGCTTTATTTGAATGCTAAATGATAACTTTATTTGTTTGATAGAATTCTTTATTTGAAATAATATTGTCCCTTCTTCTGGGTCTGGTGACCAAACTCGATGGCATGGTGCGGACAATGGTGGTAACAATTGAAACATGTGAGGCAGTCGTCATGATGCAGCCATACAGGCATTTTCCCTTTACCGCCATCAATATCTCCAACGGGACAGACATGGGCGCAGATGCCACATTTCACACATTTGTCTGCTGTGACGTGAAAGCGCTTGTCTGTAATGAGAACTTTTTCAAAGAAACCACCCACAACCTTGGTGAAAAACCATGGAATAGGACCTTTTACCAATCTGCAGATACCTTCCTTACGATTGAAAATCTCCTCGCTGATTTCTTCCAGTTCCAATGCTGACTTCTCCTTTTTCCGAATCTCCTTTTCCTTCGGATCGACATCCATGAAAGGTAATCCTACGTATGACTCAGGCATGATGAGAGAGAAGGAAGAGGCTACCTCATGCACTCCGATATTCGATAAGGAAGAATTGGAGGCAATCGTTTCGTTGAGATTCTCTATGGTCAGTCCGATACTGTCACCAGCCGTACAGACAGCATAGGCGTAAACGGGGCTTGGAACTGGCGATTCATGGTTGGGGTGTACTTCTTCAGTTGGTAGATTGACCTGAAGTTTAGCTATAAATTCCCTGACAAGTCTTGGAACCCTCCAACCATGAACGGGGAAAACGAAACCAAGCCGTTCATCTTTTTCTAAGATGAACGGCTCAGTATATTGGGCGCCTGATTTTTTGATGAGCCTCATTTCTTCGGCAATATCAATCAGTCGCTCATGTGTAGCTGTTGCCAATTTGATGGCAGCCCAGCGGGTATTTCCTGTACCAGAAAAATAAAATATCATTTTTTAGTTTCAGTGCAATCAGATTTATTTCTGTTCTTCCACCATGACACCCTCGATGTAAAGGCGTGTCATCTCAACGTTGCCATTGCTGCGAACGGTGATAGACTTCTTGAAATGACCAGGGAACATACCCTTGCCATTGTATGTTACAGTAATCTGACCTTTATGACCTGGTGCGATAGGCTGCTTGGTATAGGCTGGAATAGTGCAGCCGCAACTGGCGATGGCCTGATTGATAATCAATGGCTTATTGCCTACGTTTGTGAAAGTGAAAGTAGTCTTCTGTACAGGAGACTTCTCGCTGAAGTTGCCAAAGTTGTGTACCACTTTATCAAACTTGATTTCTGCCTGTGCGCTTGCTGTTGCTACCATGGCAACAAGCATTGTCAGCGCTAAGATAAATCTTTTCATATCTTTGATTTTATTTATATTCAACTTTTTATTTGCATATTTGGATGCAAAGTTACGCATAAAGTTTAGTATTCTGCTACTTTTTTACAATATTTTATACTTAATCATGCGATATTCTATTCTTTATCAAGCAATTGAGCCAGAAATTGTCCTGTAAGACTCTTCTTGCATTGCATCACTTCCTCTGGCGTACCGGCAACAACCAGGTTGCCACCCTTGTCACCTCCTTCAGGACCGAGGTCGATGATATAGTCGGCGCATTTGATGACATCAAGATTATGCTCGATGACAACCAGTGAGTGCCCTCTCTCAATGAGTGCATTGAAAGCATGAAGCAGTCGCTTGATATCATGGAAGTGCAGACCGGTGGTAGGCTCGTCGAAGATGAAGAGGGTAGGTTCCTGATCTTCCTTACCGATGAAGAAGGCAAGTTTGACACGCTGGTTTTCTCCACCAGAAAGCGTACTTGAATTCTGTCCGAGCTTGATATAGCCTAATCCGACTTCCTGCAGAGGGCGTAAACGGCTGACGATGACGCGGCAGGAATCGAAGTCACCATTATTGTGCTGGTTCTTCTCGTCTGCAAAGAATTCGATAGCTTCGTTCACGGTCATGTTGAGCACATCATTAATATTCTTACCTCCGTATTGTACCTCAAGGATATCGTGCTTGAATCGTTTGCCTTTGCATGCTTCGCATTGCAAAACCAGGTCTGCCATGAATTGCATTTCGATTGTTACATAACCTGCTCCCTTGCACTCTTCACATCTTCCTCCCTCAGCATTGAAGGAGAAATAGGCAGGAGTGAATCCCATCTGTTTTGACAACGGTTGGTTGGCAAAGAGCGAACGGATGGCATCGTATGCCTTCAGATAGGTGGCAGGGTTGCTGCGGGAACTTTTACCGATAGGGTTCTGATCCACAAACTCCACATGCTTGATGGCGTTGACATCGCCTTCTAAGCCTAAGTGCTCACCTGGTGCATCTGCCACCAAGTCTAAATGGCGGCGCATGGCAGGGAAGAGGATTCCCTTGATGAGTGAACTCTTGCCGGAACCAGAGACACCTGTCACCACCGTAAAAACATTGAGTGGCAACTTGACGTCGATGCCTCTCAGGTTATTCATTCTGGCACCCTTGATTTCGATGAAACGGTTCCAGGCACGATGGCTTGTTGGTGTTTCTATCTTTTCATGATGGGTGAGATACTTGATGGTGTAACTATCAGGGTATTTCTCCAAGAGCTTCTGCTGGGCTTCCTTGTCGGTAGTAGAATACTCAGAAGCAGGACCTGCATAAACCAGTTGACCGCCCAGACGACCAGCATCCGGACCGATATCTATCAGGTAGTCGGCAGCCCGCATGATTTCCTCGTCATGCTCTACGACGACTACCGTATTTCCTAATTGCTGCAATTCTCTCAGCACCTTGATGAGTCGTGCTGTATCTCTGCTGTGAAGACCGATGCTTGGCTCGTCGAGAATATAGACACTTCCTACAAGTGAAGAACCTAAGTTGGTGGTCAGGTTGATGCGCTGGCTTTCACCTCCTGAAAGGGAGTTGGAAAGACGATTGAGCGTGAGATAACCGAGTCCCACATCCAGCAGGAACTGCAGACGGTTGGTAATCTCGGCAAAAAGTCTTTTGCTCACGCATTTCTCGTGTTCGGTCAGTTCCAGTTTGGTAAACCAGATCTTGAGATTGGTGATAGACATCTCCACGAGTTCAGTAATACTTTTGCCGCCAATCTTCACGTAGTTGGCTTCTTTCTTTAAGCGAGTGCCGTGGCAATCTGGACAAATCGTCTTGCCGCGGAATCTGCTGAGCATCACGCGGTACTGTATCTTATATTGGTTTTCCTTCACCATTCTGAAGAATTCGTCAATGCTCACCCTGTCGTGTGGCTCACGATCCTTCTCGGAAGGAAGACCATGCCACAGCCAATCTTTCTCTTTTTGAGAGAGTTCGAAGTATGGTTTGAAGATAGGAAAATTATAGGGTTCTGCTCTGCGGATAAATTCCTTGAGCCACATACCCATCTTCTCGCCTCGCCAGCAAACTACACAACCATCATAAACACTCAGGGAAGTATTAGGGATGACGAGTTTTTCGTCGATTCCGATTACACTTCCGTAACCCTCGCAGGTAGGACAGGCACCTAAGGGAGAATTGAAGGAAAACATATTGTCTGACGGTTCCTCGAAGGTCATACCATCAGCTTCGAAACGGGTAGAAAAATCATAGGCAATCTTGCTTGGCAAGAACAGGAGGCGGCAGGCGCCATCTCCCTCGTAGAATGCCGTTTCCGCAGAATCCATGAGACGGCTGATATCATCTTTTTCTTCACTTACGGAAGAACGGTCTATCACGAGAAAGATTTCCATCCCCGTTTCAGTCATCAGCTTCTTGAGTTTTTCGTCAGAGGCTTCAAGAAGATCCTTCATGCTTACTTCAGGCGAAAGCATTTCGCCGCTATTGGCTTTATCCAGAAAGTCTTCGATGCGTTCGAACTCGTTTCTCACCAAGATGCGTGCATATCCTTCCTGGATATACATCTCCAACTGCTTGCTGAGGCTCCGTCCCTCAGCGATGTGAAGAGGGGAAAGGATAACAAACTTGGTTCCCTTGGAATATTGTCGGGTACAAGATAAGATATCTTCTGTGGTATGGCGTTTTACCTCCTGTCCGCTGATAGGAGAGATAGTTTTTCCTATGCGTGCATAGAGCAATCTGAGATATTCGTAAATTTCAGTACTGGTGCCCACGGTGGAACGTGGGTTACGGGAAATAACTTTCTGTTCGATGGCGATGGCTGGTGGCAATCCCTTGATGAAGTCACATTCTGGTTTGCTCATTCGACCCAAAAACTGTCGGGCGTATGAAGATAGAGATTCCACATAACGGCGCTGACCTTCGGCATAGAGTGTGTCGAAAGCCAACGATGACTTACCAGAACCAGAGACACCCGTGATGGCAACAAATTTACCTTGAGGTATCTTGACATTTATGTTTTTGAGATTGTTAGCCCTGGCTCCTTTTATCTCAATATATTTATCTTTTGCCATTTTTTACTTTTTACCTTTTTACCTTTTTACTTTTTTACCTTTACTCATGATGATAAGGTTCACCTTTTATAATAGTACAGGCACGATAGAGCGCTTCCGTGAAGATGAGGCGCACCATCTGATGCGAGAAAGTCATCTTGGAGAGGGAAATCTTCTCGTTTGCACGGTCATAAACAGCCTGCGAGAAACCATAAGGACCACCAATGATGAAGACAAGTCTTCTGGCAGTAGCCTGCTTACGTTCTATCCACTTAGCAAATTCGATGCTGCGGAATTCCTGACCATGTTCGTCCATCAATACAACGGTATCTGAAGGCTGCAGGAGTTTTAGAATCATTTCCCCCTCTTTTTCCTTCTGTTGCTGTTCGCTGAGGCTTTTCGTATTCTTGAGCTCAGGAATAGTTGTAATATTGAAGGGCATATAGTGGGTGATGCGCTCAGCATAGTCCTTGATGCCCGCAATAAAATGCTTGTTTACGGTCTTTCCGACCAATATCAGTTCTGTCTTCATGATCGTTCTTTATTCTTCACTCTTCATTCTTCACTCTTTCCTCCTCACTTTCTCCTCGTCCCTGTAATATCCCTTTCCAATCCGTTTCGGATTTTTCGGGAACCAGCCTTTCTCGCATCGCTCTCTCTGTTCGAAGAGTTCACCGATGCTCCACAGACAGGAGGCACCTATCACGCCTAAAATGGCAGAGAAGAGTACATCGGCAATCAGAAAGGCTGCACCGATGCAGAGAATGCCGGCAACGAGGAATATCCACCAGAACCGGATGCCCGTATAATATTCCGTCTTCATCACGATAGGATGAAAGATACCTATTATTACAAAGGTGGAAATGGCGATGATAACGCCCGTATAATATATTTCCATATTTTTTTAATCTTAAATTATTACCATAAAACTAATACAATATTGCAAAATATCAGCCTTATTCTATTTTCATTTCCGTTTCAAAGTGCAAAAATACAAAAAAAACTCCAAACTTGTTGGGTTTATGAAATAATTTATATATCTTTGTACTCAAATTATTAATAACATATATATAATCAGACTATGGCTAATAACGCAGAATTAATCAAGCAGTGTGAAGAAAGAGCACAGCAGTGGCTCACTCCCGCTTTTGATGAAGAAACACGTAATGAAGTAAAGGCAATGCTCGAGGCTGAAGACAAATCAGCTCTTGTAGATGCTTTCTATCAGAACTTGGAGTTTGGTACAGGTGGTTTGCGCGGTATCATGGGCGCAGGAACCAACCGTATGAACAAGTATATTGTAGGTATGGCTACTCAAGGCTTTGCCAACTACATCCTCAAGGCTTTCCCAGGTGAGGAGAACCTCTCTGTAGTGGTAGGTCACGACTGCCGTAACAATTCTCGTCTCTTTGCAGAGACTGTTGCAGCTATCTTCTCTGCCAACGGTATCAAGGCTTATCTCTTTGAAAGCCTCCGTCCTACACCAGAGATTTCTTTCGCTATCCGCGAGCTCGGTGCTAAGGCTGGTGTGAACGTAACTGCTTCTCACAATCCTAAGGAGTACAATGGTTACAAAGCTTACTGGAGTGATGGTGCTCAGGTTTTGGCTCCACATGATACGGGTATCATTGAGGAGGTGAACAAGGTTACTATCGATCAGGTGAAGTTTGAGGCTAACTGGGATTTGATTAAGATTATCGGTGGTGAGATGGATTATGACTATATGACTGCTGTTCATTCTGCCATGATCGACCAGGATGTCATCAATCGTCAGAAGGACCTCGACATTGTTTACTCAGCTATGCATGGTACTGGTCGTGTCATCGTTCCTCTCTGCTTGCGTTCATGGGGCTTCCAGAATATCAATGTAGTTCCTGAGCAGATGGTTGTAGATGGCAATTTCCCAACCGTTGTTTCTCCTAACCCAGAAAATGCTGAGGCTATGACCCTTGGTATGAAGCTCGGTACTAAGTTGAATGCTGACCTCGTAGTAGCTACCGACCCAGATGCTGACCGTCTTGCTATCGTTTGCCGCGATGACAAGGGCGAATGGATGATCATCAATGGTAACCAGACCGCCATGATGTTCTGCTACTATATCATTGAGAACAAGAAGAAGTTGGGCAAGTTGAAGCCAACAGACTTCCTCGTGAAGACCATCGTTACAACAGAGGTAATTGCTGAGATTGCTAAGAAGAACAACGTAGAGTTGCGTGACTGCTACACTGGTTTCAAGTGGATTGCACGCGAGATTGCTATCTCTGAGGGCAAGCAGCAGTATATCGGTGGTGGTGAGGAGAGTTTCGGTTTCTTGCCATACGATAAGGTACGTGATAAGGATGCTCCTGCTTCTATCTGCCTCATTTGCGAAATCGCTGCTTGGGCTAAGGATCAGGGCAAGACTCTCTACGATCTCTTGATGCAGATCTATGCAGAGTATGGTTTCAGCAAG
Source organism: Segatella hominis (assembly GCF_004535825.1). Taxonomy (GTDB): domain Bacteria; phylum Bacteroidota; class Bacteroidia; order Bacteroidales; family Bacteroidaceae; genus Prevotella; species Prevotella hominis. Next base: position 44,316 of record NZ_SGVY01000029.1, read on the forward strand.
GAATTCACTGTAAACGTAGTTCGTCCTGGTAAAACGGGTGCTGATGAAATCAAGCAGATGATGACTGATTTCCGTGCTAACCCTCCACAGGAGTTGGGTGGCAGCAAGATAGTAACTTGGAAGGACTACCAGAGCTTGGAGGCTAAGCATGCTGATGGCAGTGTAGAGAAACTTGACATGCCAACAACAAGCAATGTACTCCAGTGGTTCTGTGATGATAACACCAAGGTGAGTGTTCGCCCTTCTGGTACAGAGCCTAAGATTAAGTTCTATATCGAGGTAAAGGATCCTTCATTCAAGTGCGCAGGTTGCTATAACCGTTGTACAGCAGCTGCTATGGAGAAGATCGAGGCTATCAAGAAGAGCTTGAACTTGGATTAATTAGTAGATTTTTATATTTCCGGCGAGAGGTCTCCTGACTTCTCGCCTTTTTATTGCTCTTTGCAAAATGATTTTGCAGAATAAGATTCATACATAATTATAAAAAAGAAACTCCCCAGATTCCTGACGAATCTGGGGAGTTTTATTAAATATAAATTAAATAATTTCAAACAAATAAGCGGTGCTATTTTTCAATAGATGGTGTTATTTGCATTGGAATATTACTTGCTCAAATTAGCAATTGTGGCAATCATGGCTGCGATGCTCGACATACTTGTACCGAGGCTCATCGTTTCTGCAATACTCATCTTGCGCTTCAACTTGGCAGGAACAACAATTTCGCAACCAGGTTGAACTTTAGCACCATGGCCAACCTTGGCAACCTTACCATTCATATAGATGATGTACGACTTACTCTTGATGGCATCAGAAGCAAAACCGCCAGCCTGGTCTATGTAGTAGCTTGCTCGTTTGCCCTTTTCATAGGCAACAGTATTGGCATACATTACAGCACCATTGATTTTTACGGTTCCTGTATATTGTGGAACGACCAGTCGGTCTCCTTCACGCAGTACCAGGTCATCATCGCAACCAGGATTCTTGAGCGCAGCAGCCAGGTCGATTCCTACAGGATATTCATCTGGAACATTGAATTTCTCCAATTCTGCATTCTTGGCTCCTTCAGCAACCTGTTGGAGATTGCCGCTGTTACTGCTTGCTGCCAACTGGAGGAGATTCTTCTGCTGTTGCTCACGCTGCATCTTCAGAACCGCTTCCATACGGGCTTTCTCTGCACTGTTGGCTCTACGAATCAAGCGAGCTCCCTTGATATATGCCTCATTGGTAGCTCCACCTGCCTTGTAGAACAGGTCGCTGATGCGGGAATTACGCTTGGTGAGTGTGTAAGCACCAGCAAACATAACCTCACCCTCGATGCTCACATTTTCCTGTTCGTTGTATGCAGGACTCTTGCGGATGGAAACTTCGTCGAAAGGCATCAGAACAAAGCCAGGAGTTCCATCAATGACAAAACCGTCCTTCAGGGAGAGGGTGAATGTCTGGGCAATCAAACTGTCTGGTTGCAATGCCTTGGCATCAGAAACACGGCGGCTTACGTTGACATTCACGGTGGATGCCTTGTCGGTCAGACCACCAGCCTGAAGAACGAAGTCTTCAATGGTTTCATTATCGGCATATTTGTAGGTTCCTGGATACTGTACCTCGCCGCGGATTGTGATGGTTCGCTCTATCAGTTTATCCTGTCGGGTAGGGATGAAGAGCACATCATTTTCCTTCAAAGGAATATCTGCCACCTTTCCGCTCATGATACCTGCGATATCCATACTGATAACTTCCAATGTACGGTCTGGTTTCATTCTGTGCATGACCGCTCTATTGGTGAATGCATCTTCAGTAAGACCCTCTGCATGTTCTACCAGAGAACGAACGCTGTTGATCTGTTCGCCGATATTGTACATACCAGGACGGAATACAGCACCCTTTATTTCTACCGTATTGGCATATCTTGGCAAGATGGAGTCAACGCTTACAGAATCGCCATCAGCAATGTGGAAACTGACAAAGTCGAATTCGTCAACATTGAATACAGCATATTCTCTTCCTGTTTTTCTGTTCACACGTACCGATTTCTTATAAGCATCACCAGTGAAATTGCCGGCATACTTGAGCAGGGAATTGATGCTCTCGTTCTTTTTCATCTCATAGAACATCGGGCGTTTTACCTTACCCGTAATGTTGACCAGACAGTCGTATGGACCCACTACGATCACATCATTGTCTGCAAGTCGTACATTGCCTGTCAACTTACCATTGAGGATGTAGTCGTAGATATCAACTACAGTAACCAACCTGTTGTTTCTATATACCTTAATATTACGGAGTGTACCCAGATCGTTGGTTCCTCCAGCCATGTAGAGGGCATGGAAAACGGTAGCGAAGGCTGAGAGGGTATAGGTTCCAGGAGCCTTTACCTCACCCATCACATTGACCATAATGGTCTTGGTCTGGCCTACTGTCAACTTGATATGGCTGGAAGAATATCTGCTACCTAATGTACCGCGCAATCTTGCATTAGCCTGAGCAACGGTGAGGCCGCTGACATTCACCGGACCATACCCCTCGATGGTAACAGTTCCATCTGGAGAAACAGTACTCTCGATGGTTTTCTGGGATGCACCATAGATGTCGATGATGACAGCATCACCAGGACCCAAGCGATAGTTCTGTGGGGTTGCGATATTCATATTAGGCTCAAAGCTCAACTCCTTATTATTAAAGATGTCGCGACCGAAGACCTTCTTGCGATTGTACTTCTGTTCAGCCAGCAAATGGCGGAGCATCTGTGTAGAGTCAGGATAGATGCCATACATTTCATTCTGCATATCCATGTACTCTTCATCATGATTGTCGTATGTATGATTATAGGAGTAGTCGCGCTGGCCTTTGATTCTATAGTTGCTATAGTTGCTGGCCTCTTTATCTGCCTCTTTCCCATAATCTTCACGGGTTTTACCATTGTTGGTACGTAGGCGCGAGCCGTTTGATGAGACTTTTCCTGTAGCGCTGGCAAGGCCGCCTTGTTTGGCTTCCTTTTCATAGCGAGTGCGTACACGTCGAATCTGTGAAATATCAACACCGCGTTGCATCAACTTGGTGACGATTTGTGCATTCGAGGTTCCAGAGCCGTGCTCCTTTACCACAAATTGCATCACTTGGTCGTCGGTCATGCTGGAAGATTGAGCCATGGCTACTGATGAGACCATGAAAAGCATGAGCGAAAAGATGATTAATTTCTTCATTTCACTATTAATTTTGTTTTGTTTCTTTTATAATAACTCAAAAATTCGCAATTTGTTCCTTAATTCCGCAACACTATAGTTTAACATTATTTATAAGTGCCTGAGCAACAAAAAGTTGCCCAGGATTTTGCCATGTCAGAATTTTCACTTACCTTAGTGTTGCGAAAAGAAGACAAGCAAAACT
>NZ_SGVY01000002.1 GCF_004535825.1 Segatella hominis
AGATTTATAGGTGATGTTCTTACAAGTCAGTTCTTCGATAGCACGCAATATGGTGTCTGCGCTGCAAGTGCGAAGAGTTGGATGAAGAGACAAATGTTTCATCAGGTGAGTTGTAACATCCTCAATACATGAGCCGCCACAAAGATATACGCACATCAGAGAGCGTAGAATTTCGCTATATTGATAACCAAACATAGTGCATCTCAATCCCAAGGTGGAATCTATGGTTTGAGCTAAAAGAGCATCAAATTGCTCCATAATAGAAAAAATTCCTCCAAAAGGAGTGAGTTTCTCAGATTTTATTTGTACTTTTGCCATGTCATATTAGAGTTTTGCTTGTCTTCTTTTCGCAACACTAAGGTAAGTGAAAATTCTGACATGGCAAAATCCTGGGCAACTTTTTGTTGCTCAGGCACTTATAAATAATGTTAAACTATAGTGTTGCGGAATTAAGGATCTAACTATTATGCAGAATAAACATTATCAAGAAAGCAGCAAACAGCTTCTGCTGCTATCTGCTTTTTGGTAACTTTTGCCCCAAATAACTCCAAGGCTTTTTTCCATAGCGATACTGGCATTTCTATTTTTATTCCATTTTTCTGATGTCCTTGCACTAATTGATGATACTTTAAATGCATATTTAAATTATTATCGTTTCCATCTGAATTAACATACTTATAAAATGCATAAAGAACCGTATCTTTTTGTATAATCCCTGTATCTAATTTGAACAATTTGATTTTTTCAAAATATCCATCAGAAATAGGAATGATGATTCGTATCTTTTCTTCAGAACCATAAAGTCTATCCATTAGAGATAGTGCTTGTTTTATTTCTTGCTGTAAACACAACTTCTTTTTTCCAGCCAAAGAACTTGTAGCTATAACCACAGTGCTTACATTTACTTTTGTTTGCTCATCTACATTTTGTATTATAAATTCCGCATCCTCTTTTGGGGCTGTTTTATGGGACTTAGCACAAATTTTATCAGAAACAGAAACCGAATATCTTGACATAACATCTTTAATTAAAGCCTCATCAACATATCCAAATCTATTTGAAAGGTCTTTCTCGATGAGCTTTTTAATATAAGATTCAGAATTTGTCAGTTCGCTATTCAAGTATGAAATTGACAGATAACGTTCCTTACAAAATGCCATCAATGTATCCTTATTAAAAGATTCTTTATGGAATAATTCTACAAATTTCTCCCCATTTGGATTATTTTCTGGTTTATATTCTATTCTTAACACAGGCAAGGCAAAATCCTTGTCTGATCTTTCATCATAGAACACTTCTATAAATTCTCCAAAATATATACCTATACCAATTCTTGTTGTTGCTATGTACGAGTCTAATTGCTTGCGGTTACGTATTGATTGCTTATTATTAGGGCGCTTACATTCTACAAGAAAAGCTTCCTCATTATTGTCAAACACCATGATGTCACATCTTTTATCAGAACTTCCAGACGGAACAATATATTCTGTTTCAATAAAATGTTTATCCCAACCCAATTCAAGATTAAGATACTCAACTATACTATCTCTAAACAGAAATTCCTTATCAGAGATAATCTCAGATTCTCGCTTTGATTTAAGAACATAAGAACAAAACCTAAACCATATTTTTTTGAAATCCATATTTTACATGCTTAGTTTTTTACTATATAACATCATAACGATGTACATCTAATGAAATTTACATATCATCAAGATTCTTCTGATGATTTTTCTTATATACTGGTATGTAATTAATTCTATCTGTATACGACATTTTTACTTGATAATCATAATCTTGTTCTATAACAACCAATGTTATAATTCCCTTCTTACTTTGAAAAGAACAAGATGACACAAAAAAAAACGCCAAAGGAGACTTATATGTTGCATCATAATGTTTCTCTCGAAGTAACGTTTCTAGTTCATCATACAACACTTTCGCATCATCTTCTTTGAAAAAACTATGGATGAATGTTACTGACCACATTCTTTTCGTATCAGGATCATAATGCAAACCAAAATGTTCTATATTTCCAAGGAAAGGACCTTCCATAACACGAAGCCCCACACTTGCATACTTATTATCTGGTGATACATAAAAGCCCTTGGACTTTAGTTTTGAAGCATACTCGTTAACGCTGCCATCAATTGGAAATCCAAGAAACTTTAAATGTTCCTCAGAAAATGCCTGTATATAACACAAGCATAATATAATAATTGTTATAAGTCGTGCCAAATTTTATCTCATTCCATAATAGGTTACAAAATCTGTGATGTCATTTCCGTACAATTTATACATACCTCTACCACAAAGCTATTATCTTTTTGTTGTCATATTCCAATGCGAATAACCTATATTCTACAAATAGCCCATTAAACTTTTCACATAAGGATATTCTACATTAGGGTCTGTTTCTATTTTCAGATTTATCTCATGGCGTTTTGTTGCTTTCTTGTATATGTCAATGTTGTTTCTTATATCAGCCAGTTTCACTTCCCAAACAGAATCTTCTGTCGGCGACTTAGAATTCCGCAAGAGAGTAGTTTTCAATCTGTCTGTTTCATTCGGAATATAGACATAATATCTGCCATCCCTACTAGCTTGAATTGCAAACGCATCTGAATCTGAGGGAGTTTGATTTACTCTAACAGGATTAGTCTTAACTTGACTACAGCTACATAATAATATTATAGCTATCACAGATAAAAAGACTTTGCACATAATAAGAGGTTGATTCTTTTTCTGGGTATTCACTTTTCAATGTTTATGAATTAGAGCCGATTTCTTCTTCCTCCATATGTCAAAGAGATTGGAGTGTCTTCCAAATCAGGAGTCCATACTGGAGTGAAGTCATATTTGATTTTGTTCTTTTTCATATACTCTTCCAATTTGGAACTATCGATTCCGATTTTTTTAATATCACCCAAAAGCTTTTTTACATCATACATTCTTGTATGTTCAAACTTGATAAGAAATATTTCCTTCTGTATTTCTTTATTATAGAACATCGCTTCACCATAATGTTGGGAATTGGGACTCATATCATCATTCACAAATTTCAAGAAATTATCCTCACTAAATTCTCTTAAGGACTCATAATATTCTTTAGCCTTACCATATTCTGTAGAGAATGCAATACTGTCATTTTCATAATTCTTAATTGACACTTTTACTTCAGGATCATAATACTCTCTACCATATCCCCAATTTACACTGTAAAGTTTTACTATTTGAGGATAGTAGGTTACTTGAAAATATTCTGTAACCATATCACAACAGTAATACTTATAGCCAAAGGCGACAACACATAAGATTGCTATTGGCAATGCTATGCATAAAAACATTTTCTTTTGCTTCATAATAATTGTCACGTTAGAAGAGTTATATCTATTTGCTATCATTAGCCATTAATAAAACCTACCACCAAGAGCCTTATAATACTTTATCGTATTTTGAATCGACGTAATGGTGGCTGGTTTTAGCGTTCGAGTATTATAGTATTTGTCTCCATTCATCTTGATTTTAATACTCTTCGCTTTTTCAAGTGCTCGGATAAGGTCTGTATCGCTAAGTTGAAAATCACACCATTCCCATATTTGTTCACCTCCACAGTCCGTATTGAAATCCAATCTTCTATACTCATATATTTTGCCATCAATATTGAATATCAAGTCCTTGATAAATAACCAATCACTAGCAACATACTGAAAAACGAATCTGAAATTTTGCACCTCATTGTTTTGTTTCATGAAGTAGCAATACGTTGCGTTTCTGTTTCGATATTTCGGTTTGTCCTTAGGGAAAATCCAAGTTTTATTGCTAAATTCATCTTTGTACTGCTTAAAGTTCTTTGCCAATCTTTCCAAATCCTCTTTTTTCTTTTGAACTCTTTCTGCCTCTGCCGCTTTCTCTGCCTCGATTCTTTTTTGCTCGGCAATGATAGCTGCACTATCAACTTCTTCTACAGAAGTGTTTGTCGAATCCAACTCGTTATGGGATGGTTTGTTTACTTTTGATTGGCATGAAGAAAAAACACACCCTATGCAGAAAGCAACTATTGCTAAATATGATAATGATATTTTCATACTCGTAATATTTATATACATAAAACTTACATACTACTGCTTGTCAAATACCAATGTGCCTAATGACTTTGACTCTTCTGTCAGTGTCTGTGCTTGTGAATCAAATTTTAGTTTTTGTTTACCAAATACTTCATACACAATAGTGACATTCTTACCAGAGCGTTCCCAAGTAAAAACAGAAGGACTTCCTCCTTGAACTGTAAAATAGCCTATCTTGCCTGATTGAAACACATATGTATCTTGAGTGCGATAGCAATAATATGTTCCTACAATAGGGTCTTCTGTCTTGTTCTTTGCTAACTTTTTAGGACTTTCGTCCTTCAAAGGTTGGACATCCATTGTGTCAATAACAGCAGAATCAACATCTGCATATTCTTGATTTCTCACAGAATTATTCCCATTACATGACAATAGGATTATAGAAACTAATATAAATGAAGCTTTTTTCATACTTTTATATATCTTTACAATTTTATTTCATAGACATAATAACTTGCATAAGTGCATTTATTTCCATTGCTTTTTTCTTGTCTCTACCAATCTTTATCAAGAGCATAGGATTGTTCAAGTCACACACATTTACAACAAGTGCATAGTCATGGATTACCTTATCATTTTCTTGACGAAAGATAGTTTCTTTTTTTGCCGTAGCACCACCAATAATAGCTCCAGCTTCACCCCCAATTAAAGCACCTGCAATAGAGCGTCCAGCCAAACTACCTGTATTAGTGGATGTGACAGCCTTAATGTCTCCCTTTAGAATTGTAGACTCATCATCGACCATAAAACTGTTTATATCCCCTATTGCAATTTCATGACCACAAAGCCATAGTTTCTTTACCTTGTCAAACACAATAAGTTCATTGTCCATATTGAATTGATCAAAACGGCTTTCGTGGATAAGAACAACTCTACCTGGCTCTCCATTCCTTGCTATCAATTCATTTCTAAAAGCATTATACTTATCTTCCTTCTCTTTAAGTTCCTGCCGCTTTTGCTCTTGGTATCTTTCCTTTTCTGCAAGTCTTTCTGCACGACGTTTCTCACTTGCATCAAGGTATGAATTTATACTATGTCCTAATATATAGATTGGACAAACTACCATAACTATTAATCCTATGGCGGAATTGAGATTATCGTTATCGACACCATTGTTGCTAACAAATAGGTAAGCACCTAAAACACAGCCTATAATGGCAGCTATATACTTTAAAATATCTGATTTATATTTCATTATTCTATACTTTTAATTTAACTTATCATTAACTATATTAGCAGCATAACTATAAACGACACCATTATCTTTGATGTAAATATCTGCTCAACACAACTAATGCCAATGAGATAATTCCTTAAAACATAATGAATATATTTAAGTTATGAAGCAAAAGCGTGAAACTCGCCTCATACTCGTCCGCAATTCTTGGCCTTCCACAGCCTTACCTGTTGACGAGCAGATAGAGTTTCACGCTGAAAGTTATAATTACCCCAAAAGTGTGCCTTTAGGATATAAAAATCCTCGGCACACTACGGGAGTAGCAGATACAACTTACCCGTGACATCTTCTCTGCTATGCCATCGACAGGTGATTCTGATTGTGGAAGTTTAGAATTGCCAATGTACAAAGCGTTGTTGACGCCCTTTATTATGTCTACAAACGCATTTATTGCGAATGCACTGCACAAAAGTACAAAAAATAAATGAGAATAAGCTATTTATTAGCAGTTTTTTAGGCGAAAAAAGTGTTTTTGTAGCAAAACTGTCCAAATGACAACAGAAAAACAACAGACAAATGGTCTATTACACTCCGCTTGACGCAAGCATCAGTGTTTTTGGAAATGTAACAGTCTGAGGATCTACAGGAGAATCTACAGTAAATCAACTGACAGTAACACTAAACCGTCTGAAGAAGTTGATGGTTAAACGAGCCAAATTTACACCAACAACGTGTAATCTTCGTTCAAAAGCAGGGGACTTTACAAAAATTTATTAGCTAAAGGTTTGCTGTTTCAAAAAATATGCATACCTTTGCAGCGACTGTTCCCACCACGCTTCCCATTTGCACAGCGAACCAGGGTGGGACTTTTGCTTTTTACAATCCCAACAACCGCATATTCAAAGATGACGCTTGGGGGGATTATATTATGCCACCTTAGCATTTGATTATAAATCACAAAAATTACAAGAAAAGTTTGACTGTTTCGAATATTCAGCGTATCTTTGCTACAATAATAAAAGAAAGGAAAGCTATATGGAAACAAAAGCCAAGAAGATACAAGTTCATACTATAGACTACAAAGACATCGACAATTTTTTTCCTGCTCATAGCGAAATTACAATGTCTCCACTTCCGAAAGGACACGTAACTCGACTCGCTACCATCAACAAGGTTAAGGTTCAATGAAAAACTTCAAGATGAAAAAGTCTATTACACAAAAATATCCTGCAAAGGCTGAAAGCATTTTGTCAAGTTGTTTTGTGATAAAACCTACAACAAACAATAAACTTGAATATTGCGAAGAGTAAGACGCCTATTATCTAAAAAATCCCTGCCATAGGAAGCCTTTCCTACAGTACATCTTGTTTTTCAGACGTTTGCAAATCGTTCGCCATTGGCGAACGATTTATTAATTTACTCCACTGCTCATAGAAAATACGCATTTTCTTTATGCTTGCAGGTGAAAAGCCACGCAATTCTGGCAGTTCTCTTCTCAGTTGTTCGCTGATAGTCTCGATGGCTACTCATCGCCTGTAAGTTAGCTTACGAGTGATGACAATTCACTCTGCGCAGCCGCCATCTCAGTGCCTATATTGCAGGGCGTTCCGCCCATCTCTTAAATATATAGTCGATAATTTTTCTTCCATAACTCTTCATTATTATAGTTTTTGCTGCAAATTTACGATTTAATTGTGAAACAACCAAAGTTATCACGGCTTTTTTCAAATAAGAAATCCCTGCCATAGGAAGCCTTTCCTACAGCAGGGATTTTTCTATTGGGAATCATCAAGAATGACTTAACTGTCAATTCTTAATCACTAATAAATAATCACTAAACATTATTTATACTCTCCCCAAGCCTTGATGTCGATATCCTCGAGCTTGGTGGTGCAGAATGCATAGATGAATGCACTCGCCAGACGGCTGTTGGTAATCAATGGCACGTTCAGGTCGATGGCGGCACGACGAATCTTGTAACCATTGCTCAACTCGCTGCTGGTCAAGTTCTTCGGAATATTCACTACCATATCAATCTCGTGGTTGTGAAGCATCTCCAAAGCCTTTGGTGCACCGCCTTCTGCCTCCTCTGATGGCCAGAGTACACGGGTGTTCTCAATGCCGTTCTCGGTGAGGAACTTGCTACTACCACCAGTTGCATACAACTTGTAGCCATGCTTAACCAGCATCTGGGCTGCATCGAGCAAATCTACCTTCTGCTTGGCAGAACCAGTAGAAAGCAGGATGTTCTTGGCTGGAATGCGATGACCCACAGAAAGCATACTCTTCAGAAGTGCGGTAGATGTATCGTCGCCCAAGCAACCTACCTCACCGGTAGAACTCATATCCACACCCAATACTGGGTCCGCCTTCTGCAGACGGTTGAAGCTGAACTGAGATGCCTTGATACCTACATAGTCGAGATCGAAGAGGTTCTTGTGTGGCTTCTCTACAGGCAAACCGAGCATCACGCGGGTAGCCAACTCGATGAGGTTGATTTTCAATACCTTGCTCACGAATGGGAACGAACGGCTGGCACGCAAGTTACACTCGATAACGAGAATATCATTGTCACGAGCCATAAACTGAATGTTGAATGGACCGTTGATATGCAACTCCTTGGCAATCTGACGACCTACTCGCTTCACACGACGAACTGTCTCTACATACAACTTCTGAGGAGGGAACTGGATGGTAGCATCGCCTGAGTGAACACCGGCAAACTCGATGTGCTCAGAAATCGCATAGGCAATCACCTCGCCATTCTTTGCCACAGCATCCATCTCAATCTCCTTGGCATGTTCGATAAACTTACTTACTACCACTGGGTGATCCTCACTTACGTTGGCAGCCAACTGCAGGAATCGCTTCAACTCTTCCTCGTTAGAACATACGTTCATCGCAGCACCAGAAAGCACGTAACTTGGACGAACCAATACTGGGAAACCTACACGCTCAATGAAGTTGTCGATGTCCTCCATAGAGGTCAGAGCGCTCCACTCTGGCTGGTTGATGCCGTTGTTGGTCAACATCTGAGAGAACTTGGCACGGTCCTCAGCATTATCGATGTCCTTGGCAGCAGTACCTAAGATTGGCACATTCTGAGCATCCAGGTGCATAGCCAGGTTGTTTGGAATCTGACCACCGGTAGATACGATGACGCCATGAGGCTGCTCCATCTCGATGATATCCATCACACGCTCGAAGGTCAACTCGTCGAAGTAGAGACGGTCGCACATATCGTAGTCGGTAGATACGGTCTCTGGGTTGTAGTTGATCATCACTGAGCGCCAGCCTTCCTTGCGGATGGTGTTCAATGCCTGAACGCCACACCAGTCGAACTCTACGGAAGAACCGATGCGGTAAGCACCCGAACCGAGTACAATGATAGAACGATGATCGTTCTCGAAAGTGATGTCGCTCTTTACTCCTGCGTATGTAACATAGAGGTAGTTGGTCTGAGCAGGATACTCAGCTGCCAGGGTATCAATCTGCTTTACTACAGGAAGGATACCATAGCTCTTACGCTTGTTGCGAACCAGGAGGGCCGCCTTATGCATGTTGCCCAACTCCTGCTCCAAGCCCACGGCACGAGCAACCTGGAAGTCGGTGAAACCGTAAACCTTAGCGGTGCGGAGCAAATCCTTATCAATAGTATTGATATTGCACTTCTTCATCGCCTCATCGATATCGATGATGTGCTTCAACTTCTCCAGGAACCACTTGTCAATCTTGGTCAAGTCGTGAATCTGATCTACGGTATAGCCCTTGTGCATAGCCTTTGAAATCACGAACACACGCTTATCTGTTGGCTCGCGCAAAGCTGCATCGATATCATCGATTTCAAGCTCCTTGTTCTCTACGAAACCGTGCATGCCCTGACCAATCATACGAAGACCCTTCTGGATGGCCTCCTCGAAGTTGCGGCCGATGGCCATTACCTCACCTACTGACTTCATAGATGAACCCAACTCCTTATCTACGCCACGGAACTTAGACAAGTCCCAACGAGGAATCTTACAAACCACGTAGTCCAATGCTGGCTCGAAGAAAGCTGATGTGGTCTTGGTTACAGAGTTCTTCAACTCGAACAGACCATAACCCATGCCGAGCTTGGCTGCGACGAAGGCCAATGGATAACCAGTAGCCTTAGAAGCCAAGGCTGATGAACGGCTCAAGCGGGCATTCACCTCAATCACGCGATAGTCCTCGCTCTTAGGGTCGAAGGCATACTGCACGTTACACTCACCCACGATTCCGATGTGACGGATAATCTTGATGGCGAGGGCACGGAGCTTATGATACTCAGCATTGCTCAGGGTCTGAGATGGAGCGATAACGATACTCTCACCAGTATGGATGCCTAATGGGTCGAAGTTCTCCATGTTACAAACGGTGATACAGTTGTCGTAACGGTCGCGAACCACCTCATACTCAATCTCTTTCCAGCCCTTCAAGCTCTTCTCTACCAATACCTGTGGAGAGAATGAGAAGGCCTTCTCAGCGAGCTTGTTCAGCTCCTCCTCATTGTCTGCGAAACCAGAACCGAGTCCACCCAAGGCGTAAGCAGCACGGATGATAACAGGATAACCGAGCTCAGCAGCAGCCTTGCGGGTCTGCTCGATATTCTCGCAAGCCTCGCTCTTGATGGTCTTCACGTTGATTTCATCCAGCTTCTCTACGAAGAGCTCACGGTCCTCAGTATCCATGATAGCCTGTACTGGAGTACCCAATACCTTGACATTATATTTCTCCAAGATACCCTGGCGATAGAGTTCCACACCACAGTTGAGGGCAGTCTGACCACCGAAGCTGAGGAGGATTCCGTCTGGCTTCTCCTTCTGGATGACACGCTCAACGAAGTATGGCTGCACTGGCAGGAAGTAAATCTGGTCGGCAACGCCTTCTGATGTCTGTACGGTTGCGATATTCGGGTTGATGAGCACAGTCTCGATACCTTCCTCGCGCAATGCCTTCAGGGCTTGCGAACCTGAGTAGTCGAACTCACCTGCTTCACCGATCTTCAAGGCTCCAGAACCTAAGAGGAGCACCTTCTTTATATTTTCGTCTTTCATTATTTTCCTAAATTACAATAAAATCAATCGAATTCTTCACTCTTCACTTACTTGAGTGTTTCTACAAACTTATCAAACATGAACTCAGTATCCACAGGGCCAGAGCAAGCCTCTGGGTGGAACTGACTTGAGAACCAAGGGTTCACCTTGTGGCGGATACCCTCGTTAGAGCCATCATTCATGTTGACAAAGAGTTCCTCCCAATCGTTGCCCAACGTCTTGGCGTCAACGGCATAACCGTGGTTCTGAGAGGTGATGTAGCAATTGTTGGTTCCTACCATGCGCACTGGCTGGTTGTGTGAACGGTGACCATACTTCAACTTGTAGATGGTAGCACCGGCAGCCTTAGAAAGCAACTGGTTACCCATACAGATACCGCAGATAGGCTTGCGGCTCTGGTTGATCTGCTTGCGGATAATATTCACAGCATCCTCGCACATATCTGGGTCACCAGGACCATTTGCCAGGAACAAGCCATCGAAATCCATATCGGTGTAATCGTAATTCCAAGGCACACGAATTACCTCAACACCTCTGTTGATGAGGCAACGGATGATGTTAGCCTTCACACCACAGTCAACGAGCACCACCTTCTTACCGGCACCCTCATTGTAGCGGATAATCTCCTTGCAGCTCACCTGGTCAACGAAGTTTACACCCTCATAGTTTGCCTCAGGGATGTTATCAGGCTCATCATCAAAGAGAATCTTACCCATCATCACGCCATGCTCACGGAGCACCTTAGTCAACTCACGGGTATCGATGCCTGTGATTCCTGGCACCTTTTCACGCTTCAACCAGTCAGCAAGACTCTCCACTGCATTCCAGTGGCTGTACTGCTCACTGTAATCATTCACGATGATGGCAGAAGCATAAATTTTGTCACTCTCCATAAAGGTAGGCAAACCATTTGCTTCGAAAGTAAATGGAGGCACACCATAGTTACCTACAAGAGGGAAAGTAAGGGTCATCAACTGACCGGCATAAGAAGGGTCGGTCAAACTCTCAGGATACCCCATCATGGCTGTATTGAACACAACCTCGCCCGCTACAGGAGCATCGTATCCGAAAGATTTACCATGGAACTTGGTTCCATCGCTCAAAACTAAGGTTACATTTTTCATATCTGACATAATTTCTTTATTTCATACTAATAAGAACAAACGAATTCTTCATTCTTCTTTTTTTCACTTATTTATGATACACATTCTCAATGTAGTTCACGAAAGACTGGTTGCAAAGCTTAGTACCACCAGGAGTTGGATAATGACCGGTGAAATACCAGTCTCCCTTGTGATTGGGAATCGCCTTGCGCAAACCTTCGATACTCTGGAACACAAGTTGGATAGGAGTTGTCATGCCTTCCGGTCTGAGCATCTCTACAATCTTCTCATTGATTTCCTCAATAGAAAATGGCTTATAAATGGCACGCACAGGATTGATCTGTTCTTCCTTCGGTTTCTGAAGTTCAGCCTTACAAGCCTCATAAGTCTGGTCGATGAGACTTTCCATATTGCGCTCTTTGAGAAGCTGGATAGCCGCACGGAACACACAGAATTCTTCCAGTCTCGCCATATCGATACCATAATAATCCGGATAACGAATCTGAGGAGCACTGGATACTACAACAATCTTCTTAGGATGCAGACGGTCGAGGATGCGGAGGATACTCTCTTTCAGAGTAGTACCACGCACGATACTGTCATCGATAATCACAAGATTATCCACTCCAACTTCAATGCTACCATAGGTCACATCATATACGTGACTCGCCAAATCATTGCGGCTATTTCCTTCGGTAATAAAGGTACGGAGCTTGATATCCTTCCATGCTATCTTTTCAGAACGCACAAAGTCGCCAAGTATATCATACAATTCTTCTTTCGAAGGGATGTGATCGAGATTAGCAATCTGCTCTATCTTGGTCTCGTTGAGATACTTTTTGAAACCGCTCAACATTCCATAGTAAGCCACCTCAGCTGTGTTCGGAATATAACTGAACACGGTGTGATCTACATCGTAATCCACTGCCTTCAGGATAGGCTGTGTCAACTGCTCGCCCAACTGCTTGCGCTCCTGGTAGATATCCTTATCGGAACCACGACTGAAGTAGATGCGCTCGAATGAGCAGGCAGAATCACCCTTCTGTTCCATGATGCGCTCGATGCTGCACTCACCATTCTTCTTCACGAGAAGTGCCATACCAGGCATGAGTTCCTGTACTTCCTCAGCTTCCAAATCGAAAGTTGTCTGAAGCACTGGACGCTCACTTGCCACTACCACAATCTCATCGTTCTTGTAGTAGAAAGCAGGACGGATGCCCCAAGGGTCGCGCATGGAGAACATCTCTCCCGAACCGGTAATACCGCAAACCACATAACCGCCATCGAAGTCCTTCATCGTGGTTTTGAGCACGTTGCTCATCTTCACATGATCCTCGATATAGTTGGTAATGTCGGTATTTTCCATCTCCATCGCCTTTGCAGCCACAAAGTTGCGCTCCACTTCTCTATCCAGACGGTGTCCCATCAGTTCAAGCATAATGTAGGTATCGCTATAGATACGTGGACTCTGCCCCTGCTTGGTCAGTTCCTCGAAGATTTCATCTACGTTGGTCATGTTGAAGTTTCCACAGAGGCAGAGGTTCTTCGCCTTCCAATTGTTACGGCGAAGGAAAGGATGAACATACTGAATACCACTCTTGCCAGTAGTACTGTAGCGCAGATGTCCCATATAGAGTTCGCCGGCAAAAGGAAGTTCTTCCTTAGCGAACTTGGCATCAGCCAACTGCTCGGGAGTCAGATTCTTGAAGTTGGCATTTGCATTACCAAAAATCTCGGTAACAGCATTCTTACCTTCAGCACGCTCACGGAACATATACTCATGTCCAGGTTTGCCACCAAGCTTGACACAAGCCATACCAGCACCTTCCTGGCCACGGTTGTGCTGCTTCTCCATCATCAGATAGAGTTTGTTGAGGGCATACATCCAAGTGCCATACTTCTGCTGGTAATATTCCAACGGTTTGAGTAGCCTGATCATGGCCACACCACATTCATGTTTTAAAGGTTCCATCTCTCTATTATCCTTTATCTTATTAGTTAAATTTGAATATTCATTTATGAGGACTTAGGAAATAAATCCATTTTAGGGTCCCCCTCTAAAAAAAGGGAAACGTCAAAAAATGACGATTCCCTCTATATATTATTCAACGGTAACAGACTTGGCCAAGTTTCTTGGTTGGTCAACATCCTTACCCTTACATACAGCAACATGATAAGCTAATAACTGCAAAGGAATGGTAGCCAATAATGGCTCCAGGCACTCCAATGTCTCTGGAAGTTCAATCACTTCGTCAGCTATCTTAGAGATAGTTTCATCACCCTTGCTAACAATAGCAATGACACGACCTTTACGAGCCTTGATCTCCTGGATATTAGACAAGACCTTCTCATACATGAAGTTATGGGTGGCAATAACAACCACCGGCATATCACTGTCAATGAGAGCAATAGGTCCATGCTTCATCTCCGCAGCAGGATAACCCTCTGCATGAATATAACTGATTTCCTTCAACTTCAATGCACCTTCCAAGGCTACTGGATATTGGAAACCTCTACCCAAGTAGATGAAATTACGGGCATAAGTGAAAGTACGGCTCAAATCAGCAATCTTATTGTTCAACTTCAAAACCTCCTTCATCTTTGAAGGGATGTTCCAAAGCTGTTCTGTAATTTTCTGATAATCAGCATCACTGATAGTACCCTTCTCCTTTCCGATAGCAAGAGCCAGAAGAACGAGAACGGTTACCTGACCGGTAAATGCCTTGGTAGAAGCCACACCGATTTCAGGACCAACATGGATATAAGTACCTGTATTGGTTTCACGTGCAATACTGCTGCCGATAGAATTACAGATACCATAGATGAATGCACCATTCTCCTTAGCCAACTTAATAGCAGCCAAGGTATCAGCAGTTTCACCACTCTGGGAAATAGCAATCACGACATCATCCTTCGTAACTACAGGATTGCGATAACGGAACTCAGAAGCATATTCCACTTCTACAGGAATACGGCAGTAATTCTCAATCATCTGCTTGCCGATAAGTCCGGCATGCCAAGAGGTTCCACAAGCAACAATGATGAAACGTTTGGCATTGAGAAGTTGCTGACGGTGATCGGTGATAGAACTCAACACTACACCCATTTCAGTCTTAGTATCAGAGGTAGCTTCATTATCGTCTGTCATCACACGGGTTTCAACCGTACGACTTACGACACGTCCACGCATACAATTACGCAGGCATTCAGGCTGTTCGAAGATTTCCTTCAACATAAAGTGAGGGAAACCACCCTTCTCTATCTGACCGAGGTCGATATCCACAGTCTGAACCTCAGGATTTAGTTTTACATTCTGGATATTAACCACCTGAAGTTCTTCTCCAAGGCGCATTACAGCAATGTTACCATCTTCCAGATAAACCACCTTGTCGGTATATTCGATGATAGGGCTGGCATCAGAACCAAGATAAAAATCACCTTCCTTACCGATGCCCACTACCAATGGACTTTGCTTGCGGGCAGCGATAATCTGATTAGGATTACGCTTATCAAGCAAAGCAATAGCATAAGCACCAATTACCTGGCGGAGAGCCACCTGAACAGCAGTAAGCAGGTCAAGATTTTTCTTAATCTGAATATATTCTATCAACTGAACCAATACTTCAGTATCAGTATCACTGCGGAAAGTCACACCCTTCGCTATCAGATTCTTCTTAATGGCAGCATAGTTTTCAATGATGCCATTATGAATAATCGCCAAATTCTTGGATGAAGAATAATGTGGGTGAGCATTCACAGAAGAAGGTTCTCCATGAGTTGCCCATCGGGTATGTGCTATACCAACAGAGCCTGTTATATTCTTATCGGAGCAGAAATTCTCCAAATCTGCAACCTTACCTTTTGTCTTATAAACATTCAGTGCGCCATCATCATTGATGAGAGCTACACCTGCAGAATCATAACCTCGATACTCCAAGCGTTTCAATCCTTTGATCAAAACAGGATAAGCATCTTGTTTTCCTAAATACCCTACAATACCACACATATAATTTTAACGTAAAATATTAACAACCAAAGAAGCAATTGAGATAACAGAACTTGTCAGCGAAATCCAGAAAGAAGTATTGCTACTCAAACCAGCTCCACCTTTCTTAGCCTTATTTGGTTCTACATATACAATATCATTCTGCTGAAGATAGAAATAAGGAGAATTGATGAGATTGGCATCTGTCAAGTCCAAACGATGAATACTCTTCTGACCAGAAGCATCCTCACGGATCAGCATCACGTTCTTACGCTTACCATAAAGAGTCAAGTCGCCACTCTTAGCAATTGCTTCCAAAACACTCATCTTCTCATAAGGCACAGTAACAACACCAGGAGAAGCCACCTCACCAGTAACAACCACACGGTAACTTGCCATACGGACTGTTACGATAGGATTCTCATTCTCAGCCAGAAATTTCTTAACACGAACCTTAATCATTTCCTCACATTCACCCTTAGTAAGACCTACAACATGTAACTTACCAAGAACAGGGAAATCAATATCACCATGATTGTCAACCAGATATCCTTGCAGAGAACCGGCGCTTGAACTCAAGCTACCATCATTACCAACCGAACCACCTACAGAGATATTGAAAGGTGCGGCAGCCTTTGGGTCAGTAGTAACAACTGTGATGGTCAACTGATCTTTCGGCATAATCTTAGCATCATACAACACTTTAGACGCAGCTAAATTAACGGAATCGGCATTTTGAAAATAAGCCACCTGTTTAGCACTTCCGCAACTGCTCAGCGCTAAAACCATAGTCATTGCGACTACGACTGCAAATAATAGTTTTTTCATCGTTGACAATTTATTTTTGAAATTTGGGTGCAAAAATAATGTTTTTTTTTAATATCAGCAAATGTTTATAGCAAAAATTAATGATTTAAGTTAAAAACATTTGCTGACTACAATATATTTGCCAGACAATTATTCCTCAATGCCGTTAGATGGCAAATTGAAGCTATAACTGTTATCAAAAATCTTCTTCACCTTATTAATTTCTACGAAGGTAGTACCTCCACCCTCTCCAAAGCTACCGCTCAGATAAGCAATCTTATCCTCCTCACCTAAGTAGCCTTTCTGACGCAACATACGTACAGCAGCAGTAAACATAGCCTTGGTAGAAACCTGATCCTTCTGATGAATTGGAATAATACCATAGCTCAGATTCAACCAGCGCTGAAGTTTCTCCTTATAGCAGATTGCCAATACCGGATTTGGGCCACGAAAGGCTGCCAGGTTGCGTGCAGTCTGACCAGTCTCGCCATCGGTAATAATACCAGCAACACCCAACTTCTTAGTAGCCTCAATGGCAGCATGAGCCAGGAAGAGCTTCTGGTCAATCATACCATCTTCCATTGGATCAATATCATTCAGTGGAGACTTATCCTTCTCTGCCTGCTCAGCAATACGTGCCATGGTCTGCACAGCTTCTACAGGATACTTACCGCTTGCTGTCTCACCAGAAAGCATCAGCGCATCGGTGCGATAAAAGATTGCATTGGCAATATCGGTTACCTCAGCACGGGTAGGACGTGGATTCTTAATCATGGTATGCAACATCTGTGTAGCCACGATTACCGGTTTCTGCGCCTTCACACACTTAGAGATGATGCGGCGCTGGATGCCAGGAATTCTCTCGATTGGCACCTCGATGCCCAAGTCACCACGAGCAACCATGATACCATATGAAGCTTCGATAATCTCATCGATGTTATCTACACCCTCCTGGTTTTCTATCTTGGAAATAATCTTGATATCACTGTGATGTTCATCCAAGATATCCTGAACAGCCTTTACATCTGCAGCATTACGTACGAAAGAGTGAGCGATAAAATCAATATCCAATTCAATGGCAAGGAGGATATTCTTACGGTCCTTTTCTGTCAACGCAGGCAAATCAATATGTTCGCCTGGTACATTCACGCTCTTATGTGAACCTAAGAAACCCTCGTTCTGAACTTCAGCTACGAGCATCGGGCCCTGATTATCAATGACCTTCATATCAAGTTCACCATCATCAAAGAGCAAATCATCACCCACTTTCACATCAGCAGCGATATCTGGATAGCTCAGATTGATAATGTCATGAGAAGTTTCCATCTCTGGACGACCAAAAATCTTGACTACATCACCCACATTATAATGAATAGGCTCTGCTACACCTGTGGTACGCACCTCTGGTCCTTTGGTATCAATCATAATACCAATGTGAGGAGACACGGCTCTTACATTCTTGACAATTGTGCGAATACCTTCTTCTGTAGCATGTGCAGTATTCATACGAACGACGTTCATGCCTGCAAAAAACAATTTGCGGATGAAATCCTGATCACAACGACGATCACTGATTGAAGCGACGATTTTTGTTTGTTTCATATCCTTTATTACCTTATTCTTGTTCTCAAATTTTCCTCTAGAAAGACACGCTCTCTGCAATTTGACTGCAAAGATACTGCAAAAGCAAGACAATACAAAATTAAAAAGATTTTTTTTTGTTTTTTTATTGAGAAACTTCCAATATCATTCCAGAAGTATTGCTTTGAGCGGGTCTAAACAAAATTTTAACCTGATTCTGATAACTGAAATTACGAATTGCAATTTATCTCGTTTTTAAATATCCAAGTCGGGAGCCTTTTCTGCACCAGCAGCAGCCTCAAACTTAGGCATAGTCTGAAAACCGAATAGATTTGCGATGATGGCAGTAGGCATCTTACGTACTTTCATATTATACTGTTGCACAGCATCATTATACTTGCGACGTGCCTCGCTGATTCGGTTTTCTGTACCTTCCTCCTGTATCTGAAGAGACCTAAAATTATCAACCGCCTTCAGATCCGGATACTTTTCCGCTACCACCATCAATTTGGAGAAAGCATTCGCCAATTCACCCTGAGCATCAGAATAAGCCTTCAACTTTTCAGGAGTCAGGTTGTTTGCATCAAGTTTCACCTGGCCAACTGCTGCACGTGCCTTGGTCACGGCTTCAAACGTTTCCTTCTCATGTTTAGCATAAGCCTTCACGATTTTAACCAACTGAGGCATCATGTCTGCACGGCGCTGATATTGTGTCTGCACATTAGCCAGTTCAGTAGTAGCCTGCTCCTGTACACCAATGATGCCATTATAAGAACTTAAACCCCATAGTACCAAAAGTACTACGACACCCAAGATAATCCATCCTGTTTTTTTCATAACTTTCAAAATTTTATATTATAATTAATACTATATTTATTTCACCTGAAAATATTTTCTTTCCCTACAACCTTGATTTACCATCCACCGCCGGAGCCACCTCCGCCAAATGAACCGCCACCGAAAGAACCTCCAGAGAAGCCGCCACCAGAAGAACTGCCTCCCGAGAATCCACCTCCGCCACCCAGAAAGAACGGAGGAAACCAATCATCATCATGCCTTTTATGCTGACGAGAGGATTTACCGGAAGATGGCTTTTTCTTGATAACGCCGCATTCCTCCAATATATACCTTATTAATAAATATAGGGGAATGCCGAAACAGATGATAAGAAAAAAGATAATAAATCCCCATTCATCCTCACCTATAGGGCCATCATCCACATCCGGAATACCTGTCCTACCACTCTTCACCTTACTATATATAGAGCGGCTAACGGTAACAACTGCCATCCCCGGCTGATTCAGCCGCATATACTTCACGATACATGCTCTGGCAATATCATCACAATCCACATCAGTCAATTCTCCTTCCAGTCCCATACCGGGTGCAATAAAGTACTTATGATCCTCCACGGCAATCACCATGACAAGTCCCCTTCGAGTTTTCTTGTAACCAATACCATACTTTTCACCGATATCCTGTGACATACGGAATGCATCCTGATCCTTTACATGCCCTACAATGACCAAGACATTCTGAACGCCACATTCCAGATTTAATTTCTGAAGATAAAAATTAGCAGAATCCTTCTGTTCCTTAGATAGATAACCATCTGGATCAGAAACATATTGTGTAGAATCCTTGAGATATGGAATCGGCACATTCTCTGCACTCCACTCGCGATGAGCAAATGAAGAAGATACCACCGAAACAATAACCAAGAGCAATATAAAAAAACGCTTAAATCTCATTATTTTTCCAATTTTGGTACAAAAATACACAATAAAAACCTTATATGCAAATACTTAGGGCATTATTTTTGCAAAAATATCGCTAACTTTTTTGTTATGTCGCAAAAAACTTGTATCTTTGCACACCGATTTAGATTAATAAATAAATAATTATAGTAAGAATAACATGACTAAAGCAGATATCATCAACGAGGTGTCTATAGCAACAGGCGTACCAAAGAAAGATGTTGGCGTAGTAATAGAAGCATTTATGGATCAGGTTAAGACCAGCCTTGTCGAGAGAAAAGAGAATGTTTACCTTCGCGGATTTGGAAGCTTTAATATCAAGCATAGAGCAGCAAAGACAGCACGTAACATTTCCAAGAACATCACTCTCACCATTCCTGCTCACGACTATCCAAATTTCAAACCAGCAAAGAGTTTTGTAGATTTGATGCTGGGTCAAGCTGTAGAAAATGAGGATTAATTAAGTCTTTGGACATAACATTTATAAATAACAATATTTTAAAATTTTAAAATCATGCCAAACGGAAAGAAAAAGAAGGGCCACAAGATGGCTACTCACAAGCGTAAAAAGAGATTACGTAAGAACAGACATAAGAGCAAGTAAGCTTTTATAGCCTATTTTGCTCCCAGTCAGTTCGTGACTGAGGGGGTATGTCAGCTCTTAAGTGTTGACATGCCCCTTTTCTGTAAGTACTAATTTAAAAGATTTTTTGAAGAAAATGACAAGCGAAGTTGTAATTGACGTCCAACAGAAAGACATCTCCATCGCGCTCATGGAGGATAAACAATTAGTAGAATATCAAAATGAGCCACGCGAGGCTTCCTTTTCTGTGGGCAACATCTACATCGCCAAGGTTAAGAAACTCATGCCGGGACTTAATGCTTGTTTTGTGGATGTAGGTTATGAACGCGACGCCTTTCTTCATTATCTTGATCTAGGAAGTCAATTTAATTCCTACCAAAAGTATCTTAAACAAGTACAGAGCGACAGAAAGAAACTTTTCCCATTCTCTAAAGCCACCAAATTACCTGACCTCGAAAAGGAAGGTAGTATACAGAATGTCTTGAAGACTGGACAGGAAGTGTTGGTGCAAATCGTAAAAGAACCCATCTCAACCAAGGGACCTCGACTGACAGGTGAAATCTCATTTGCAGGTCGATACTTGGTGCTCATGCCATTTGGAGAAAAAGTTTCTGTTTCGTCGAAAATCAAAAGCGGTGAAGAACGTTCACGACTCAAACAACTCATCCACAGTATCAAACCAAAAAATTGTGGCGTAATCGTACGTACTGTAGCTGAGGGAAAACGTGTCGCAGAACTCGATGCTGAGCTTAAAGTCCTGGTGAAGCGATGGGAGGATGCTATCGCCAAGGTACAGAAAACACAACAACGCCCGCAACTGGCATTCGAGGAAACCGGAAGAGCCGTCGCTCTCCTGCGTGACTTGTTTAACCCATCTTACGAGAACATCTACGTTAACAACGAAGATGTGATGAACGAGGTGAAAAACTATGTTTCTCTAATAGCCCCTGAAAAGGCGGGCATAGTTAAACTCTATACTGGTAAGGTGCCTATCTTTGACAATTTCAGCATTACCAAACAGATTAAGGCTGGATTTGGACGAGTTGTCAACTACAAACATGGTGCTTATCTCATCATTGAGCACACAGAAGCTCTGCATGTAGTTGATGTAAACAGTGGCAACCGCACTCGTGAGAAAGGTCAGGAAGCAAATGCTCTCGATGTGAACCTGGGTGCTGCCGATGAGTTGGCACGACAGTTGAGACTCCGCGATATGGGAGGTATCATCGTTGTCGATTTCATTGATATGCATCTGGCAGAAGACCGACAATTGCTTTATGAACGCATGTGCAAGAACATGCAGAAGGACCGTGCAAAGCACAATATCCTTCCATTAAGCAAATTCGGACTGATGCAGATTACCCGTCAGCGTGTACGACCAGCTATGGACGTAAACGTAGAGGAAACTTGCCCTACCTGTTTTGGATCGGGCAAAATCAAGTCCAGCATCCTCTTCACCGACCAATTGGAAAGAAAGATTGACCGCTTAGTCAACAAGATTGGCGTCAAGAAATTTACTTTGTATGTGAATCCTTATGTAGCTGCCTTTATCAATAAGGGCTTCATTTCTTTGAAGCGCAAATGGCAGTTCAAGTATGGTTTCGGATTTAATGTGATTGCTTCACAGAAACTGGCATTCCTTCAGTATGAATTCTACGATAAGGACAACCAGTATCTGGATATGCAGGAAGAACAGGAAACAAAATAGTTACTGAAACCAAATGGGTTTTCTCATGCATAGAACAATAAATAAAAGCTCCAATCGAATCATGATGACCGAATGGAGCTTTTATTTATTTCTTAGGTAAAATGCGAGTGATAAAGCGCTCTATCGCTCTGGCACTCTTTTCATCCATTAACTTTTGAATATTTCGCAGTTCTGTACAAGCTTTATTCCTTTGCGCTATATTAGCTACCCGCTCAAAGCTATTCAATTCTTTGATAACAGCCATGCGCTCTGCATCAGAAGGAAGAGATTTCAGTTTCTGAAGTATTGACAGGATTTCTCCGATACGATTTACCTGCTTTTCATTGATAATCCAACGAAGCGTCATACTCTCACGTAATGCGAGCGCTTGTGAATAACCATTCTTCTCTAAGTCCTTCAAATCTGCAATTCGCTGGTCAAAATGCATATCCAACATTTTACACATATTAAACTCGTTCTGATAGGTAGAAATAATCTTTCCCTCTACCCTATCCTTTCCCAACAGTTTTTCAAAATGAGCACGGTTGGCAAGGAGTTTGCGAAAGACAGGAGAATCAGGAGAATTGATTTCAGATGAAAACATATTCCATGTGTCATCCTTACACAATTCCTCTATGCTTAGCGAACTAAGGTATTGATTGAGTACGGTATCTGCCTTTTGGAAATCACTTACCTTCAGCAAGTCAACTAATTTGCGTACCAATACTGTATTCTTTTCACCGGAGTTATATTTCTTTTCCAGTTCATTAATCTCTGTGGCACGCTGAATCGCATTTTCTATTTTTTCTACGAAAGTAATATTGGAGTTGAGTCTTATCGCCCCCATCTCCTTGCAGAACAGAGTTCCATCGGGATTAATGATGAGGAAAGTAGGATAAATACCCACCTTATATTTCTTGCCCAATTCCGGTCCTTCACCAACATCCATATCCCTTGTCAGAGAAACGAATTTAGGATTGAAATAATCACCACACTCCTGCAAAGGAAAGATATTCTTCATCATATACTTGCAAGGACCACATGTTTGAGTATAGCAATCGATAAAAACTTTCTTTCCTTCAGCTTTCGCCTTTGCCAAAGCTTCCTTAAAAGAAATATCTTCAAAAAGAATTCCTCTATTACTGATTGAATCCTGAGCCATTATAGGCAACAGGATATTAAATAAAGAGAATATCAGAAATATAATTTTCTTCTTCATACAATTACGATTAAAGATCATTTTCAAAAGTAGAACAAATACCACGCAACAGTATTTGTATCTGTTGCATGATATTTGTATGTTACTTTTCATTATTTTTCAGTTGTTGTACCTGATCCCTTGGCAATACCAGGGAGATCGATACCATATTTATCCTTCATGTATCTGACAACAAGCTCATATTTTTCACTAATGAGCGGATACTTCTCCTTCGGATATTTTTCATAGAACTCTTCTGGAGAGAATCGCATAGCTGCTCTGATATAGAGTGAGAAGAAATCTCTGTACATACCACTTGAATTATAATTTGGCTGCTTATAATAGGTAGTAGCAATACTCCATAGAGATTCCTCTTCTACGCCATTATCATCTACCCATCTGATAAGACCACGATTAAACACATAGTTTTTGTGGTTAGGATTGCTTCTATTCAGACTTGAAACGAAATCCATTCCATCTCTCAATCCTTCAGGCTCTGGCAAGGTATTGTCCATTCGCTGAGATGTAAGGAACTGATTGATAAAACTGAATCGCTTTACAGCCATTGCTTCATTAGCTTTCGCTAATTCCGCCTTCTCTACATCAGTCTTATTCTCTTTATCCTTAAGTTCTGCGCGTTTCTGCAACCAATATAATTCCGTATTGGAAAAACTAATTGCCCAATAGTCAAAGCCATCGAATTTAGTTGGGGTGAAGCCTGCTACATCAGGGATATAAATTTCTGTACTACCGGTGCCTGTTCCCGTGCCTGTACCACCTGTGCCAGTGCCTGTACCACCCGTGCCAGTGCCTGTACCACCTGTACCCGTACCTGTACCACCTGTACCTGTGCCAGCGCCTGTACCAGTACCACCTGTGCCAGCGCCTGTTCCTGTGCCAGTGCCACCTGTACCGCCTGTACCTGTGCCACCTGTACCTGTGCCTGTACCACCTGTGCCTGCACCACCAGTACCTGTACCGCCTGTGCCACCAGTACCAGAATCATCTCCTCCAAGATTAGGATCTACACCCCTAAAGTCTTTCTGCAAGTAAATCTTTACAGGAAAATTCTTCTGAATCATCTCGGTAGAAGCGTAAGGGAATACATTGTTCTTAAAGAAATCAACATAATAAGGCACTTCTGTACCTGGCACATCATCACCATAATAGAGTTTTCCCGTACCTATACCCGTCCATTTTCTGTTCAAGTCGGCAGGAGTAATATCCTTATACAGCAGATAAACACCATATTTATCATGTATTTCTTTAATATCTTCATCCCAAGAATTGTTACCTTGAGGAAATTCCATACGAAGAACGGAGTAGTTACCCGATGGAGTGATAGGATCTTCGGATGGAGTGCAAGCCGTCATTGTGATGAGGCTCGCAACTGTGATATATATAAATCTTTTCATTCTTCTGTGTTATTATCCGGGTTAGTATTATCAACTGTGAACTCAGAAGTCTCACCTATGCGCTTTGCACAAAGTGGATTCTGCTCCAGCTGATTGTTCAATTCTCGTGCTACATCAGGTATAGGGACTGTATAAAGTGGATCCTTTGCCTGAAGGGTATAGGTTGTCTTGGTAGTTGGTGTAGAATACCAAACGTGCTTGATTTCAGGCATACCCCAACGGCGCAAATCATACCAACGATGACTCTCGAAACAAAGTTCGCGACGACGTTCCTGATGTATATACTCCACCAACTTATCAATATCTGCAACATCCTCTGCCTTTGGAGCATAGTTATCAGCAAATCTCTTACTACGTAATTCTACCAAAGCTTGAAGTGCTTCCTGACTTCCATTAGCATCCACTCCAGCCTTGGCGAGCATTGCTTCTGCTTCCATATAATTGAGATATGCCTCAGAAAGACGAAGACTTCTACCAAATACACCTGTACCACCAGTAGGTCGATAACTATTATTGACCTTCAATTTACCGATAGCCAAAGGCAGCAGTTCACCAGAGAATTCTTTCCTTACGATATAACGCTGCTTACGAAGGTCACCATCCTCAAAACTGTTGAGCAGTTCATCAGAAGCACGGAAATAAGGTTTACGAGGCAAACCTGTCGTTGGGTCTTCCGTAGAATATTCTTCAACCCATCCTGCCCAATCCGATACTTTACCATAAGGGAAGATGACCTCAGAAGATTCATCATAAGAATGATAATTGGTATAGATACGTGCCACCTGACCATATTCATTCTTTTCCGTTTCTACTGTATTGAGATCAAGCAACTTGAACCGCGAATCGTTCATCACCAACTTCGCATACTTGGCAGCCTCTTCCCAGTTCTCCATATAAAGATAGGTACGAGAGAGCAGCAGTTGTACCATTGGCAGACTTGCACGGTAATCCTTCTTCCATTGTCTTGCCTCAGAAACAAGTTTAAACTGACTTTCTGCCTCCAGCAAGTCTTTGACAATTTGGTCATAGACTGCCTTCACGGTACTGCGAGCCATCGGTTTTTCCTCTACACCACTTGTTAATTTCAGAGGAACACCTAAAGCATCAGGATTCTCATTGTATGGCTGACCAAATATATTCACTAAGTTCAGATAGTAAAAGCCACGGAGCGCATAAGCCTGTCCCAGGACATAATGGATATCTTCTTCTGAACCTGTCACAGTATCAATATAATCAATGACAGCATTCACACCCTTCAGTTTACGATAATATGTATAATACATATCCATAGAGGTTCTACCAGCCTCTTTCATCATATTAAACATATCCGGCTGCCATGTATAGGAAGCCAACAATATATCGTAATTGAAATTATCTTCAGGTAACTGATAGAGAGTTGCAGTTAAGTCGTCATCCATCAAAGTAAGAAAATAATTAAAGCCACCTATGTCGTTACGAGGATAAGCCTCGCCCAACAAGATTTCATTAAGTGAGCGCACATCCTTTGGGACAAACTCACTTGTGGATTTAGGCTCCAGGAAGTCACCGCAACTATTGAGCATCAGCATGCCTCCCAAGAGTACCATTGTATATAATTTAACTTTTTTCATGATTGTCATTTTTTAGAATGAAGCACTAAGTCCGAAAGAGAAAATGCGTGGCTGGATACTGTTACCCAACTCAGGATCAAAGCCATTCCATTTCTTGCTGGCAATGACGAAGAGGTTGTTTGTACTACCACTCAAAGAGATGCTTGTAGCATGAATCTTCTGACAGATTTTCTTAGGCAGATAATAAGACACAGACAACTGATTGCAGCGGAAGAAAGAACCGCTCACAAGACGTGCTGTTGAATTTGCCCACATTTCATAACGATTGGTAAAATAGCCATCTGGTGTATAGAGATTGAGAATATCCGCTACCGAAGTATAGAGACCAGGTATGTTGGTATGCAGCTCATCACCAGGCTGCTTCCATCGATTCAACAATTCCTTGCTGAGGTTGGACAGCGGACTTGGCATCTTGCCATAAGTAAAGGTAGAATATGGGTTAGGAAGGCGTTTCTTTGAACCCAAAATCAGGGCAAAGCTCGCACTTACCTGAAGATCCTTCCAGCGCACATGAGGATTGATACCTCCAGTAAAGAAAGGCTCTGATTCACCTGCATAAACCAAGAATGACAATGGATCTATTGTCTTATCCGGATTTTCAAACTCCTCTACCTGAGTACCTCTAAAGGTAGGAAGACCAGTCTCATGGTCAAGACCTGTAAAATCATAAGCCCAGAAAGAATAGAGAGAATAACCCTTACGCAAAGGGCGCTGACTGTTGCCGGCTACGAAATCACGATGAGTCAACTGGTCAACACGGGCTGTGCGATCATCTGTCTCAGTCTTGTTCCAGTTCTTGGAAGCATTAAATCCAACACTTACTACTAAGTCCTTGGTCTTGATAGGAGTGATATTCATTGTCCACTCGAGACCATGGTTGACGATGATACCACCATTGAGCTTCAATGTTCCCATACCATATTCCTCTGGTACATCTTGCTCGATAATCGCATTAGAACGTCTTCCGTAATACTCAAGACTCATCGTTACGGCTCTGAAAATCTGCATATCGAGACCGAGGTTCCAAGTCTTGGTACGTTCCCACTTCAGATAAGGGTTAGGAAGACTTGCGATGCTGGTATAGTATTCATTATAACCAGGAAGCAAACCACCATAAGAAGCTATCAATTCCGGACTGATGGAATTGACTACATTTCCCTGAATACCATATGTTGCACGGAGGTTAAGCTGGTCAAGCCACTTCACGTTGTCTTTGATAAACTTCTCTTCTGCTATCTTCCAAGAGAAACCGAACGAATAAGTAGGATCAAACTGCTTACGCTTATCCTGTCCGAAACGGTTGGAAGCATCTGAACGGATATTCATATTCATAACATAACGATTCTTCAGAGAGTAAGCAGCTGTACCAAAGAAGGATACGTAATTGGAAGTATTGTTGATACTACTCCATCCACCCTCAAAGAGACCTCTAAGAGCACCCCAACCTATAGACTGTGTACCTCCGATAGGCACAATATCCTCTGGAAGCGAAGGAGAGATCAAACTCTCACCACGCTCTGGCACATAACCCCAGACATTCGTACCCTTACCATATGTTTTGGAAGAACGCATCTCAAAACCAAACATACCATTGACACGATGAATCTCATTGAAAGTCTTGCTTGCTACCAGCTTATGCTGCATATCAAGCGAAGTCATATTGGAATTATTATTGGTCAACTGACCGCCAAATGGCAACAGGGCTGCTTTATACAAAGCAGAACCAGGTTCAGCCTCACCTACTCCATAACCACGATAGTTGGTTTCAATGTAGGAAGTCCTTTCACCCTTATAACTTTCAGAATCGTTGGAACTATGAGCCATAGAACCCACCAACTGATAATTAAGCCAAGGAAGAAGCTGGAAATCAATATTTGCAGACACATTGAAGGTATTACCGCGGTTCTTACTATAACTGTTATCCATCTCATTGAGGACATTGTAGCCATAAGTATTGTTGGAACCAAGGGACTTGTTCAACTGATAAGTATAATATTGTTTATAGAAAGCTCGTTCACCATTTTCCTCGAAAGCAGGTACGGCACGGCTGGTATTAAGAGCATACGACTGAGGACTTACACCGCTATAGCCGTAAGAATTTCGTGAACTACCGCTAATATTAAAGGAAGCACGGATTCGCTTACTGAATTGCACACCTACATTCAGACGAGTTGTAAATTGATTTTGACTATTACCAATTTCTGTACCTTCAGAATTAGAGTAGCCAAAAGAAGCATTATAAGTTACTCTCTGAGTACCACCAGATACGCTGAGATTATGACTATGACTGAAAGAATTACGGGTCAAGAGATCAAGCCAGTCAGTATTCACAGTTTCCAATCTTTCCATCTGCTTCATAAAGTCGGCCTCGGAAATCATGTGCTTGTTAAACATAGCCATCAATCCCTCATAAGTATAAATCTGAGGAAGCGGATCACCCTGATAGCGCACACCCGCATCATACGCCTCCTTACTGAACTGAATACGCTCTTGCGAATTCATAAAATCAAATAAGTCATAGTTAGGACGTTGACGGACAGAGAAGTTTGCTGAATAGCGGATACTGGTACGTTCTGCAGAACCCTTCTTGGTCGTGATGACAATCACACCATTAGAAGCCTTAGAACCATAGATGGCAGTAGCCGAAGCATCCTTCAACACAGTAATATTTTCTATATCCTGAGGGTTGAGCCAGGACACCTGATTACCTATCAATTCCTTCATATCAGTAGTCATCGCTGCTGTAGCATCGATAGAAATAGGGTCTTCCTGGATGACTCCATCAACAACCCAAAGAGGGTCGGTATTTCCAAGAATAGTTGCCTTCCACGAATGGTAAGCTTAGGAGCAGATCCCACACGGGAAGAAGAATTGACTACCATCAATCCTGCCACCTTACCCTGCAACATCTGGTCGATAGTCTGGTAGGCAGGCATCAGCACATCTTCACCTTTCAAAGTGGTGAAGGCACCAACCATATCCTTACGAGGCAAACGGCCATAACCAGTCTCCACAACTTCAACTTCCTTCAATTGACTTGTTGCAGCAGGAATCATACTCACATTGATGGAATTGCTATTGTGGTAACGTACCACCTTCTTTTCCATTCCAAGGTAAGTGAACTCCAGGTAATATGCCTTTCCTGGCTCCATTTCAGGCATGGTAAGACTGAATTTACCATTGATGTCAGTAACGGTTGCCAATTTGGTACCTCTCACTCTTACACTTACACCAGGCAGGGGATCCTGGCTGTCATCGGTGACGACACCTTTGGCAATAACTGCAGTACGGCGAGCTTGAACAGCTCCCTTTTGGCTTGTGTTTACATTGTTTTGAGCAAAGACTGCTTGTCCAGAGGCAAGAGCAAAGCACAAAAGAGATGTATTCAAGACCATGGTGTAGTTTTTTCTCTTAGAATTCATAGTCCCTTTTGTTTTAAATTAATAATTGGCACAAAGATAGCAAATAAAGTTAAACGAGCAAAACATTTTATTACTATTTTTTGTATTTTGCACGTATTTTGTCAGTTTTTCCTGTATTTTTATACGCAAATAGAAAATTTATTGAATTACATTTAGATTTCTATGGTCTTTTTAAAACATTTAATGATATTAATAAAAAAGTTAATTTAAAATTCCATGTAACCTTTTCTATTACTTCATCGTCTAAGTTATAAGATAACATGAGTAATAACATAAAAAGAAAGGAAAAAATTATGATTTTGAGCACAACTCCAACCATAGAAGGTCACCCTATCCGTGAATATCGTGGCATTGTGACAGGCGAAACCATCATTGGTACCAACTTTGTGAAAGATTTCTTTGCCAGTATTCGTGATGTGATTGGCGGAAGAAGCGGTTCTTACGAAAGTACCCTCCGCGAAGCTAAAGATACTGCACTCAGGGAGATGAGCCAGCGTGCTGCATCCTTAGGCTGCAACGCCATCGTGGGCATCGACCTGGATTACGAAACCGTTGGTAACAGCTGCTCCATGCTGATGGTAACTTGCAGCGGAACGGCGGTGATTATCTAAGTTCTGCATCTGAAAAAAGAACAAAACATGTCTGAATAGGGGCGGTAACCGCCTAAAAAATCGAGTTACCGTCCCTGTTCAGACATATTTTTATCTATATAGTGTGGTGACATACACCTGATGAAGGTCACCAACTTTCTTCTATTTCATTTATTCTATCACCCAATCCTCTATACTTCGCTGGTTTTCCGAGAAGTTAATACCCACTTTCACAACCTTCCGCTCATCATCGGCAAAAGCCTTGGCATAGTCCTTGTCGCTGATTTGCGCCATGGCGATATTGGCAGACTTCTTATATTTTAGCTCAAAGATAAAGATACTCTTATCCGTCTTGAGAACAAGGTCTATTCTTCCATCCGAAGTGGTATGCTCCACCTTCACATCTTCGCCAAGCATGGTGAAAATGGTGAATATCACGGCTTGATAGTGACGCTCATTATTGTTGATAATCGTATATGGGAACTTATCATAGAATGCCTTCAAATGAGACATAAAAGCTCCCATGTCGTCATTAATAAGCACATTCTTGGAATAAGCATACACGATGGCATCATATCTGTTCATGTCTTGCGCAGAATAATACCTGACGAGACTTTCCGAGAAACCTTGCCTTACTTCTTGATTTGGGAAACAGAGATGATACAACTTGCCTTTCTTCTCATATCCTTTAATGGTAAGGTAGCCACTTTGGAAAAGGACAGGAATAGGATCAGCAAGCCTTTCCGTAGGTGTATCAAAACGTGATGCCTGTATCCACAGATCGTCCAGATTGAGCATATCCAAATTCTTCTGCTGCATCAGCTCTATCAGAAACGTAGGCGTACCAGATGTAAACCAATAGCTATTAAACTCCCTATCGTCCAAGGCATTGATAATACTATAAGGATTGAAGATATCCTCGCTATTGATACTGAAATGGTAGCCATCATAATGCTGCTTGAGTTGCTGCAAGGTCTCCTCATAAGTGAGTCCATTATGCTCAGCCATCTCCTCGATACCCTCACGGAAATATTGAGTCAATTCTCTCTTGGTAATACCACAACAGCTACTGTATTCATCTTTCAACGTGAGAATCTTGAGATTGTTCAACTCGCTAAAGATGCTGAGTTGGCTAAACTTGGAGATACCTGTAATGAAAACAAAGCGAATGTTTCCCTCTTGCTGCTTCAAGGGGCTGAAAAAATCTCGCATGATGTTGCGGATGGTCTTCTGCAACTCTTCGTCACTGATAGAATCATGCATCGGAGCATCATATTCATCGATGAGAACAACAACTTGCTTACCTGTCTGTGCCTTGGCAGCCAGCAAGATGTTCCTAAAGCGAGCACCATAGCCTTCACGCCCAGATTCAGGAACTTCTATTCCATATTTCTGCTCTTCAACTTTAAGGATATTGTCTAATATAATTTTAGCATTCTCCAAACTATAATACTTACCACAACTCAGATCCAAGTGGATGACAGGATATGCCGTCCATTCCTTCTCCATCTGTTCGATGGCAAGGCCCTTGAACAGTTCTTTCTTACCCTCGAAATAAGCCTGGAGGGTAGATACAAATAAGGATTTTCCGAATCGACGCGGGCGACTCAGAAAATGAAACTTGGCATAATGAGCCAACTGATAGACGATAGCCGTCTTGTCAGCATAGAAGTAATTCCCCTTCACGATTTCGGAGAACGTTTGTATTCCCAAAGGATATCTCTTTGAAGCCATAATCTTACTCTTAATAATTAATGTACAAAGATACAGATAATATTTCAGAAAACAAGCATTTTTCTGATTATTAACAATATATCACTGCAAAAATAGAACCGCAGTTCAAGCATATTTTTATCTAAAAACCACTGATACCAGCAAGACTCTGCACCTCACCTTCGTTACGACCTATGGTGTGGCAAAAAAAATGCCCAATACGGCATGATACAGAGCGAGATTACGATGGATGACCTGTTTAAGCAATAAGCGATATACACCTAATGAAGGTCACAGAAATATACAAACATCAAAATAATAGGAGGATATGAATATGGCAAGACCAATAAGAGAAGCCCCAATTCTAGTGGGTAAAGACACTGAACGCTTCGTAAAAGAAATGAAGCGAGTGGAAAGTTTGACTCCAGAGCAGAGAAGAGCTAATCGAGAGAAATTGCATGCAGAAGTCGAAGAAATCAACAAAAAAATGGAATCTAACATATAATGCACTTTTAGGATGAATATTTATCGTTTTGATTCAGATAGGAACGATGACAACAAGTACATTAGAGCCACGTACTTCGACAAGCTCAAATTATAAAAAAAAGCCCCACGCATTTGAGCATCGTTGAGAGGCTTGATGGGAACTGACGCTGCAAAGATACGAATAATTATTGATAATACAAACTTTTGAGCAAGAAAAATAAAATAAGACCTCGGATTACCCACTTATAAATAGCAAAGCCCCCCAGGTTTCTTCTTACTTGACAATCTCCACTTTCCAACCCAAGTTTAAAGCCTTGGAGATTTTCTCTAACTGCTGTTTCTTGGTCATTGTACTGGAATGGGTATTGAGGAGATAGCCGTTGGGCAGAGATTGCTGCGCACCAGCATATTTCGGATGCTCCTTCTTTGATACGAGATAGTCGCTATCATGAGGGAGTCCAAGAGCAGCAACAGTTTCTACCCCAGCCCATTTCACAGCCTCAACCATCGTGAGATTTGCCTTCTTGGCTTGGATAAACTCGCCGTTAGACAACCATACACAGAGGCCTGTGTTTGGTCTGCGCTTGGCTCTCTGAGGCTTGTTTGGCTCTGGTTCTTCCCCACTCACCGGCTTTGCCTCCGCTACTTTCACCACTTTCTTTGTTGATGGTATTTTATATTTCTTTGCCGTTGGTTCATCCACCTCCACCTTCCCACGAGTGGTCTTCACGGTGATGCCTCCCTCTGGGTCGTAATCCACGACGAGGGTGAGATGACGACGAAGGATACCAAGCACAGGAGCCACCGACTCGCTGATAGCAGGGAGGATTTCCTCTGCTATCAATGAATCTTCCAACTGTTCAAGTTCAGTCTGCAAACGAGGCTTCAAGTCGCCCTTGAACTTATCTATAAAATCATAATAATCTTGTATCTTGCTCATATTATCATTCTTTTATTATTCACCTCTGTATGCCTCATACTCCTCACGAGTGATTGGAGTATCTGGATCTACTACCAAGACTTCATCGTAGGTCAAGCCATAGAGATGATAGACTATGAAATCTATCTTTCTCATCTGTGTCTCTAATTCACTTTTACCTTGTGCACAAAAAGCATTTTCTACAAATTTACCCAACTGTTTTTTTTCTTTTTCAGAAACCAAAGGAAAAGGAATATTACGTAATTCACCAACTGGCACATGATTTGTCTGGTTATAAAATTTAAAATAATAATTAACAACCTTACTGTTCAAAATTGCCAAAACTATATAATTTGATATCGTTTCATCTATAGAGTAGATCAGATTACATGAATCGCCACAAATAACATTTTTCAATATAGTTGCCTTTATACGTTGTGCTAATCCCATATTTGCAACTTCTTGCATAACAATTCGCGCAAAACCAGATTCGTCCTTAGTCAAAGCTGCCTTATAGCAATACTCCTCCCCTTTAGTATAACCATATTGCGATATTTGTACGCCTCTAATTAATGGCAATGTATTCGTATCTTGTACACCAACAAAATAAGCCTTCTTTAATCCTAAATTGACATCACCCTTGTAACTTCTTGTTACATCATCAAATTTATACAAAGCATGCTTCATCCTAGAAACAACAGCATTGTCGCTTTTGAATACAAACTTTACATCCTTTGTCAAGTTCGAATAATATATATTTGATTTACAATTCTTTCCTATTATTTTAAAAGATGATTTTTTCGACGCTCTTTCTGCTATCATCGTAACTACAGCAACAGCCTGAGTTACATTATCAAAAACTCTATCTTTTTCCGTATAATGAACTATTGTTGAAATAGTTACATGTTTAACCAAAAATTCCCTTAAAGCTAGAGTATCATTTCCTGAAAAATAAGTATCCGGAGTTATATAAGACAATACACCATGCTCCTTATTCAAGTTAACACCTTCTTCAAAAAAAAGATGATACAGATTTCTCTTGCCACCATGAGCTACTTGGAATAGAGTTTCATACTTTCCTTTCAAAGGGTCATTTTTAGAAACTATTTTATACGGCGGATTAGCAATGACAATATCAAAACCTCCCTTAACCCCGAACATCCATTCTGGGTCAAAGAAATAAGAAGAGGTATTTTGGTCGAACATATCCCAATCTGCCAACTGCTGGGCTGCACCATGAGAAACAAAACCTGTCTCTTCGATGGCATCAGCCAAAGCCTTACGGGTTTCCTTGATTTGCTTCTTCAAATTCTGTTTATCGATATTGCGACGAGCCAAAAAGATCTTGTGGTTCAATTCCTTCAACAGCTCCTTATACTTGATAACATCAGGTGCACTATCCACCAAACAACTATCGTACTCCACAGGTATCAATGTATTAGCAGACACAAACTTAGCCTCTAAATTAGGCAACGGACGGATACCAAAGTTATGGGTAGCATCATCCGTTGGTCGCTGATCAACGACCAAAGAAATGAAGAAACGCAACTTACTTATCTGAGTGGCAATCGGCTGAATATCCACACCATAGATACAATGCTCTATGAGATAGAGTTTTCGGGCATAATCCGGGTCGTTTACACTCTGATTGAATGCACTCTCGATGTCCGCCAAACGCTCCCTACGCTCCGTCTCACTATCTACGGCAAAGGCTTGTTTACTCTGACTGATGGCACGGTCTATCATAAAATCCTTCCACTTCTCATTTGTTGGGTCAATACGCTTCAGCACATGAACCATCTGCTGAAGTATGCCCATAGGAAATGCACCCGAGCCACAAGCTGGGTCGAGTACACGACAATGATAAAGTGCATCCATGATGTTATGACTCTGCTCTTCTGTCACAGAAACATCTTCCGTAGAATAGCTCAAGAGCTGGCGATACAAAGCCTCGTCCTGTTCTCCACAAACTCGCTTGAGATGGGCTACCAAACTCTCGTTCACCATATATTGCACAATCTCACGAGGAGTATAGAAAGAACCCGTCTGCTTACGAGCTGAAGTCTGTGTCTCCGGATTATAAGCAGCCAACAAATTCTCGAAAGCCTTACCCAGCAACTCAGGATCGAGACTCACCTCCTGTTCGTAAGGCGTATTCTCCTCTACCGTAAAGCAATAATGACGCAAGATGTCGATGATGCCCTGCGCTGAAACATTCTTCTTTTTCTTGTCACCATACCATTTTGACAGGTCGATGCTCGCACCCACCTCATCACCAAAGAACAGATAATCAGGCAGAAACAATTGCGACAACGACCTTTCATTCTCAGAGAAACCATCATAGTATATTCTGTTGATCTTGTCATCCAAGCACTCAAACAAGCCACCATTCAGGAAAGGCACGTTGCTATTGGCAAGGCGCAAAAACTCCTCTGCACCACCAGGCATAAAGTCGCCTTCATAGCGCATCAGATTGTTCACATTAAAATCCCAGTTCTTGCCACTCTTTACAACCTTGGCACGGAAACGACGATTGTTTGCCTCATCCTTGCCCTCTGCCACAATCGGACGATTGAGCATGGCAAAGAAGAGGTTCTGCAATATCAACCTGTAATACTTACTCTTCTCTGTATCATACAGAAGACTCTTGCGATCGTGTGGGTCGAAGTTCTCTATAAAATGCTCCCGAATATAATCCTCATCAAAGAATTCATCTGGTATCAAATGCTTCTGCTTCAAGAACCAGACAAAAATCAAACGGGTAATCAATCGGATGCAAGCCTCATGATTGAATCTCTCGTCATCCTCATTGGTACACAAGTCATTAGGAAAACGAGCTACCTGCACCGCCCAAGCATACCAATCGCTCAGTTCGCTGTAGAATTTCTTGGTAAGCAACTCATTGGAGAACACCTTCATCCAATGGTTGTACAGTTGCTCAAACGAAGTACAAGCCTCGTCACCCAAAGCCTCCAAGATATCAAGATGTCCACGGTGTGGATGCTCGCAATTGATATTGCGGAGGATGCTTACCTTGCCCAACTTCTCGCTACCTCCATTGCGCCACTCCTGCGAATACTTCATTCGCTCACAAGTAGAAAGTGACAGGTATTTTCCCTGACGGATAAACAAGATGACAGGCTGGGCTGAAGCGATGCGGTTGAAGCCACGAGTCAAGATGGTACTCTCCTGTCGGGTAAGTTTCACGCCTTCCTTCACATCTACGGCAAACACCATCATACCGTCATATTTGCCTTCTTGGGTTTCGACATTCACCTCATCAATGCTCATTCCCTTGCCGTGACCAGCAAGTGTAGCCTCATCAATATTACCTATATAATAGGTGGAAGCCAACTTGTCCACCGCTTCTCTCAAAGCAATAGGCAGGGTGACAGAATAAGCTTCCTGATACAAATTCACAAAAGGGATAGGTTCACGGGTGACTTCATTCACCGAAACCTGCAGATGGTTCAGCATCTGCAAGCAAGCATCATATAATGAAGACTCTTTAAAGAGTCGCAATATTTTTTCCATATTTCTTATTTTTTACTAACATATTCCCAAACTATCAAGTCGAAGTTCTTTATCTTGAATTTCTCTTCCAACAACTTACCTTTTGCATCTTTCTTCTTCGGGTTGGCAAATAAGCCACCAGCCTTGTGCGACTTAGCGATGTCGAGAATGATGGAGGTCGCCTGCTGCGGCACCTTACTTTTCATCCACTCCTTCAATATTCCCGAAAGCTTGCCGATTCGTTCGTTGTCATTGCTTTCTATCCAGTCTGGCACATAGCGCTCCTGATTTTTGTTGGTTCTCAGGAACTCTAGAATCTCGGCTCTGTTCAGTTCCTGATAAGTGGCAGGAAGATGGGTATCCACTGGCTGACACATCAGATAGAGCTCGGTATATGGCTTATTGCTACCCTGCATTCTGCGAGGATAACCAACCACGGCAACCAGACTCTCAGGTATCTTCTCAAAGAGAGTATCGTCAAAGCGGAAACCAGAGAAGATG
This sequence comes from Segatella hominis, assembly GCF_004535825.1. Classification (GTDB taxonomy): domain Bacteria; phylum Bacteroidota; class Bacteroidia; order Bacteroidales; family Bacteroidaceae; genus Prevotella; species Prevotella hominis. The sequence continues at coordinate 37,250 of NZ_SGVY01000002.1, forward strand.
CCATTCGGCATACAACGGAACACATCTCGATTCTTATCAAGGAAATCGAGCAAGTCCTGTCGATAGGTCTCAAAGGAGAAATCCTTGAGCGACAGGGTTTTTGGCGACTCTATGTCGGAGATGCTGTTGTTCTGGAGTTCCTCCAGCAAACGATCGGCATTCTTGTCTTGCAGAGGATTGTCTTCTACCATCTTCTTGAACTTCTCATCAAGTTCCTGAGTCTCGGTATCCACCAGTTTCATCAACGACATACGATTCTGTATGCGGGTCTCCAAATGAAGGTAATCCTCAAACGACTTGGCTGGCCAGAAGTTGACACAACGGATTACCTTGTTAGGCGAACCGATACGGTCGATACGACCAAAACGCTGGATGAGACGAACAGGATTCCAATGGATGTCGAAGTTAACCTGAGTATCAGCATCTTGCAGGTTCTGACCTTCCGACAGACAGTCGGTGGCTATCAGAATATCAATGCCGTCATTTACCTGTTCTAAGGCCTTGGCATCATATTGCGCAATCAGCTCCAACCACTTCTCGTAACTTACATTCCAACGTTGCTTTTCATCATCATAATATTTGGCTCTATCTAGTCGAGCATCAGCATACATGCCGCTCCAGTCTTTCTCCTTGTAGAGCTTGCTATAAGGCGCAAAACTTTCGAGCACTGCGGTGAAGTTCTTGGTACTATGGGCACCTGTGGTAAAGACATTCTGTCCCGAAGCAGAAGCCATGCGAGAGAAACCTCGCTTCTTCAACTCATCGAAGATAAACTGAGCGGTATCGGCAAAGGCGGTGAAGATAACGACCTTCTTGTTTTTGGTTTTCTTCTTCTCGTTGAGAATTCTCACAAGTTCTTCCAATTTCAAGTCTTTCTCCTCGCCAGCCTCATAGTCAGCAGCAAAAGCCTCAAAGTTCTTGTAGATTTCCTTCAATTTATTGACATCCATCTGCAGATTTCGGATGAAACCACCCAAGTTCTGCATATCCGAAAGCTTGATGGTTCCCTTACGGAGGGAATAAGTCTCGTCCATCAGGTCATCGATTTCCTCATCATCAAAATCAGCATTACCTTCTCCTCCACCAGTAGAAATAGCTCCATTGCCACCCTTCTCCTTGAACTCCAAGGCAAGTTTCAAGGTGCTTTCATGCACATCGAGTACCTTCTTCACCGTAGTCATGCAGGAATACCAGGAACTCTCCAGACGCTTCATAAACAATACACCCATCATCTTGACCAGGAAACGTTCACGGTTTACGTTGTCATCCCAATCCTTAGCTGCTCCTTTACGAGCCTTCTTCTTATTCACTTCGAGATAAAGACTTGGCTGATAGGCGGTAAGGCTCAGTTCATCGAACTTCTGATAAATTTCTTCCGTAGTTTGCAGCTTGCCCAGATGCTCCACGCCCTGATAGATATTGACAGGCTTCTCCTTGTCTGGGAAGCCCAAGTCTTCGCCCAAAGTTTTCTCAATCAACTTTCGTGTACGAGCCACGATAAGCTTGTCTGTCAGATTGAAGAACTTAGGAGGCAAGGTGGCGATGAATCCACCGATGGTTCTGTCGGGATTGTTGCACCACTGGGTATATTTGGTCTGCGCATCCTTGAAGAGATTGGTAAGCGATTCCACACCGAAGTCATCGTTGTCGAAGGCATCATCCTTACCATGACCGATAAGGTTGAACTGTCCCTTCACATCGTTCAAGCCGGTGTTGATAGGAGTAGCTGAGAGCATCAGGACTTTTACATCCCGGTTTTCCTGTCCCTCCTTGTTCTGGATAAGTTTCTTCATCAGTTCCTGATATCTGCCAGATTTCTCATTGCGCAGATTGTGGCTCTCGTCCATCACGACCAGAATCTTCTTTCTCGTCTGAAGATAGCTCAACTTGGCATCGGTGTATCGCTCCTCCATACGATCGTTCTGCATATCGGTATGAAAACGGACGATGTAGTCGAACTCATCCTTCTCGAAACGGGAGTTGCGACGACGGAGATACTGGTCCCAATTTTGCTCCAACTTCTTCGGACAGAGCAAGACTGTGAGATAATTCTGAGTCTGGAAATATTTGATGACAGCCAATGCAGAGAAGGTTTTACCAAGACCCACAGCATCGGCAAGGATAGCTCCATTATACTTACGGAGCATTTTTATCAGAGAGATGACACCCTTCTGCTGGTAATTGAAAAGCGTGTTCCAAATCACACTGGTCTGCAAAAGCTGCATATCCTGTCGGTGTTCAATGCCGCCATCCAAGTCGAGATCGGAATTGAACAACTCGAAGAGTATTTTATAATAGATTTCCTCTGGTGTATATTTGCGGAAAATTTTCTCTATCTCTTGGATAAAGTATTGTTTCACATCTATTTGCGCACCCTTTGGTTTTTCTCTATCCTCTGGCATTTTTTCTTTTGCCACCGACTTCCACTGTTCCTCAAACCAGGAACGGAGAGAACGGTAGGTATCGGAGTTGCCTGTGTCAGCAAGATTCAGTTCTACATTAGAGGAAGGAGTATATCCCAAGCCCGCATAAGTCAAATTGCTGCTGCCCTGCACATAATAGTTGTGGGCAGGGTCATGATTGTCCTTGAAGAGATAGAGTTTGGCATGGCAAAAGGCATTGATGATGGCTTTGACATATACCTTGTCACGGCGCAGGAACTCAAGGGCATTCTTGGCGGCATCACTCAGATGGAGTGCATTCTCTATGCCACAGTCATCATTGAGCAAGTCGAGGATATGGTCTTGGAACTGATCGTCGGCAACCATCTGAGACAGCACCATACGATACTCATTGTTGGGCGAGAAGTGCTTGCCCAACAGTTCCAATCCTGTAACCGAGAAGAATCCCGTCACTATATCAAGTACACCTTCCCTATCCTTCTCGGGGTCGGTATAATACTTCATGTAGTCCCAAACTGTCTTGGTGTTAATTCCGTCATTAGGATCTCTATCTTGCTTGTTGTCGATGATCATACTTAGGTCGATTTTTATTTCTAATCTACTCGACTCCCTAAGTAGAATCAATTACTCCTATATCACTTACACACAATCATTTACAAAGAAAAGGCGCAGGAATCATATTGCTATCAATATCCTTGCTCTTCAGGTACGTAGGAAGAAACCTTAGCGTCAAAGATAAGAAGCAATAGAAGCCTACGCCAATGGGTATATATTATTGCGTACGGCACAGAATGCACCCTCTCCATACAAATGAAAAGGGTACACCTATGCCATAGTGTAAATATACACGATGGGTAGACGCCCACCGCTGTCTTCCACTGAACGCTCTATGAAATTTCCTACGTTTCGAAGAGTCAGAAGAAAACGTAAAGCAAACGTCTTTCTTATTATGATAGTGCCAAGCCATGGACTTTCATTTCCTAGCCAGCATCTCAATGCCAGCCATCCACAGCAAGACAAGTGCAAAGGTAATAAAAAGGAATGGGACTGGCAAGAAAATCATTAACTTTCTTGCAAATCCCAAGAATTTTCATAGAAAGAAGGTAACAAAAGAATCACTTCTCTTCTATTTCACCAGATATTTCGCAACCAAATCTCTGAGCATCGACTCCGGAAGATTAGATACTCCCGACTCTTGAATCAAAGCATATTCTGGCTTATTCTTTCCGATAATAAACTTACAGTCTCGCCCATCTATGCTTGCATACAAATGGAAGTTGCCTTTGTAAGCCTGCTCTATGCGAACATCAGTACAACTTTTGCCATCTATCTCAAAAGAAGCAGAACTGTTGTCTGTATCCTCCAACCCCCATGATACGAGATGAGCATTTATCGCTGACTCTATGGAACTGATCCATCTATCATCGTTTTGTATGACGTATTCTCTGCGCTTTCTTCTCATCCTTTCTCATCAGATAAGGTGATGGAGGAAGTTCAGGAAACACATCATTTATAGCATCAATCTGACCCACCACCTTCAGCAAGAGGAGAAAAGTAGAAAGCGAGAGATTGCCCGCTGTTCCATTCTCAAACTTGTGGATGGTGGTCAAGCCAAGCCCCGTAAGCTCGGCAACCTCTTTCTGGGTGAGATTGCATCTCATTCTATATTCTTTGAATCTCATTCCCAGCAAGCGTACCAACTCTGGAGTAGAATATTCATATAAATCTGCCATAATCTTCTATTCATTTATCTATCATTATAATGATATTTACCCTTTATATCAGCCTTTATCTTCAATATACTGATATTTATGGTTACAAAAATAATAAAAAGGAATGAGACTGGCAAGCTTTCAAGAGATTATTTTTTTCCTTTCTATTTTTTCTGATAAATGACGTACTTTTGATGCTCTTTTTGCACAAAGTGCCCAAAAATCACTCTATACTATGGGCACTCAATGCTCACGTGACGAGCAGTGAGTGCTCGTCTGTTGATCCATCGATGCCCATCAGTTGGTCCGTATGTGCCCATCAGACGAGCACAGACAAAGAAACGTATTTATAGGATAAGACTGACACTAACAAAGATATCAAAAGACATAGAAAAACATCTATACCTCAATAAATGTTTCTCTCTTATAGGATAAATTTCTATTCAACGACGTTGAACCGACATTCAAAGACGTTGAACCGCCGTTCAAAGTCGTTGAACGGACATTCAAAGACGCTGAACGAAGAATTCTCTCTGGTGCATAAACAATTTATATCAAGAGAAAAAAGTCATCTTGCTATATAAGAAAAAAAAACAGCAATAGCTACTACTGAAAAGTATAGCCATTGCTGCTTTATTATATCGTTACTATATTTTATCACTACTGCACGATCTTGAAACGAATACGCAATGAATGGGCATGCTCATCCCAATTGGTGCCGAGCAATACAAACTTACCAATCTGCGCCGTAGAACGTACATGCTTGCCAATACATGGACAAACATCGTAATCACCAATGCGTACCAGACGCAAAGTTTCACTTGCATCATCCGGCAAACGATCAATCTTAACATTCGCAGGAATATGGTCGCGATCCACAAACTCATAGGTCACAGGCATATCTTCCTCTATCAAGCGATTCATTTCCGCTTCTATCGCCTTTTCCTCCTGACGAGTTGGCTTATGATCGACAACAAAAGTCATCTTACTCTTCTTACGCTCAATATGGGCATTGCGACTACGCTCGCAACCAAACATGCGAACCATCAACTGGTTGAGCAGATGCTCAGCCGTATGAGCAGGAGGGAACTCCTCCTTGTGGTGCTCATTCAATACGAAATCAATTTCCTCCATCTTGACATTGAATTTATAAATTCTTACTCCATTGGCATCCATTGATATTGGGAACACGCCATCCTTCTTCAGTTCTACCTTCTTCTTACCACCAGAGAACAGTTCTGTGACAAGAACCTCTTCTTCCTTGATTTGGAAGAAATCGAAGGCGTGACCAGGAATGCAAACCTGCAACTGACGAGTCTCTTGAGAGAAATTGAGCACGATGAGCATCACCTCATCATCCTTCTTGCGAAGGAAAGCAAAGTTGGTGCGCGGATCGAAGCCTTCAGACCACGGATTCACATACATCAAATCGAAGGTTTCACCCTCTCGAATCGCTTTCTCCTCATTGGCGAGACGTAGAAGCTGGCGATAAGTGGCTGCCAAATACTTCTGTTCTTGGGTATATACGTCCTCTGCATTTTCCTGATAAGCATGCGTCAAAGTCTCAGGACTCCAATAATCAAATATCGTGGTGCGACCATCTCTGCCACTGAATCCTTCCTTATCCATACCCTTCTCGCCAAACTCCTGTCCGCTATAAAGCATGAAAGGATTCTTCTGGAAGAAGAGACTCATGGCTGCTGCAGGAATCGCCTTCATGGCATTACCACAGAAGAAATCGCTGGCGATGCGCTGCTCATCATGATTTTCCAGGAAATAGAGCATGTGCTCGCGGATATCATCCACCTCCTGCCATTCATGAGTGATACTGGCAGCAGGACGCTCACCACGAATTACTCCACGCAGACAATCATACATACCCACCTTATCATATAGATAATCAAAACCAGACTTCACATAATTGCGATACTGACTTGGATCATAAACCTCTCCAATCACAATAATATGAGGATAACGAGCTTTCAATATCTGAGTAGCATACGACCAGAATGCAGTAGGTACCATTTCTGCCATATCACAACGGAAACCATCGATGCCCTTGCTTGCCCAATAAAGCAGGATATCTGTCATCTTGCCCCATGTACTTGGTACTGGCTCATAGTGATAACTTCTACCTCCTGCATCACAATAATCGACACCATAGTTGAGTTTCACGGTCTCATACCAGTCATTACAACCTGGGCGATTGTCAAAACGATCATTTCCCGTAGCCTTAGCCGGACTTTCTGTATATGGTTCAAAAATCTTAGAATCCTTTTCGGAAAAAGGAACCATTGCCGGTTTGGAATGACGGACTTCATTCAGGTCTAAGTCCCCCCAGGCATAATAGAAATTATTCTTTGTAGAGAAGTGCATGTTCGTATCATCATCTTCTCCTAAATCTCGTACACCTGCTGGTTTGCAAATAGAATGATACTCACGGGCCACATGATTAGGCACGAAGTCCATAATGACCTTCATACCAGCCTTGTGGGTTCTGTCTATAAGACGTTCCCATTCAGTCATTCGCAAGCTTACATTCTCCGCTAAATCTGGATCAATATCATAATAGTCAGTTATAGCGTATGGAGAGCCTGCCTTTCCTTTCACCACCTCTGCGTGTTGGGTAGGAATACCATAAGATGAGTAGTTTGTTTGGGTAGCGTGACGAATAACTCCAGTAAACCAAATGTGAGTGAAACCCATATCATGTATGCGAGCCAGCACATCATCGGTAAAATTATTCAGTTTGCCGCAACCATTCTCCTCAATTGTTCCGTTCTCCTTTCGTGTGGTATTCTTATTACCGAAGAGCCTCGGGAGAACTTGATAAATTACAATTTTTTCCTTCATTTAGCGGTTCTACTAAAAATGAAACGATTTATCTTCTCGGCAACGCCTTTGCCAAGAAGATAAAACGTGGGATTATTTTTTTTAAACGATTAAGCAATACCGTGAGCTGCAACAGTCTTATCGATGCGACCAATCATTCCCTGTAAAGCCTTACCTGGACCGCACTCAGTAAAGTCATCAGCACCATCTGCAATCATAGCCTGAACAGAAGATGTCCAGCGTACAGAACTTGTAAGCTGTGCAATAAGATTCTGCTGAATCTCTGCAGGATCAGTATGAGGCTTACCATCTACATTCTGATATACAGGACACTTAGGAGCAGAGAATGTTGTCTTCTCAATAGCTGCCTGAAGCTCATCCTTAGCAGGCTGCATCAATGGAGAGTGGAAAGCACCACCTACCTTCAAAGGCAAAGCACGCTTAGCACCAGCGGCCTTCAACTGCTCACAAGCTGCATTGATAGCATCTACATTACCTGAGATAACAAGCTGACCAGGACAGTTGTAGTTGGCAGCAACAACAACATTACCCTCTGTGCTTACAGAAGTACAAATTTCTTCTACCTTCTCATCTGGCAAACCGATGATAGCAGCCATTGTACCAGGATTTGCCTCACAAGCCTTCTGCATAGCATTGGCACGAGCAGCAACAAGTTTCAAACCATCCTCGAAAGCCATAGCACCAGCAGCTACCAAAGCAGAGAACTCACCGAGAGAGTGACCTGCTACCATTGCTGGATTGAACTCATCACCCAAGCAAAGTGCAGAAATAACAGAGTGGAGGAATACAGCAGGCTGAGTAACCTTTGTTTCTTTCAACTGCTCATCTGTACCAGCGAACATAATATCAGTAATCTTGAAGCCGAGAATCTCATCAGCCTTATCGAAAAGTTCTTTTGCCAATGCGTTGTTATCGTAGAGATCTTTACCCATACCTACGAACTGTGAACCCTGACCAGGGAAAACAAATGCTTTCATTTTATTTATATTTTAAGTTTAATATTAATATTTTCTATCAGAAATGTCGCATAACCATCTTCAATACTAAAATAGAAGATGTCATCATCGACTCAATTCGGCTGCAAAGATACAACAAAAAATCGAGACTTCGCAGAGATTAATTAAAAATTAATGGTTGTATTAACATTTCAGATAATATTGTTCTAATTTCCCATGAGATTGTTCGATAATTCGACTAACAACAACCCGAAATAATCATAGGGAAATAAAAAATCCCTTAAGTCTTTCGACAAAAGGGATTTATATTGTTTTGCTTTACAGTGCGAAAATTATCGTACTAAAAACAGAGTAGCTAAACTACTCGAAAGTTGAGTATAATTACTCAGCTGCTGGAGCCTCTTCCTCAGCTGGAGCTGCAGCAGGAGCTTCCTCAGCTGCAGGAGCAGCAACAGGAGCATTCTCAGCAACAACAACAACAGGAACCTTAACCTCAACCTCCTTGTGATAGTGAACTGTAGCCTCGTACTCACCAACCTTCTTAGCATCCTTCATAGTGATGATCTTGCGATCAACCTCGATGCCCTTCTTAGCGAGTTCCTCAGCAACAGTAGCAGCGTTTACAGAACCATAAAGCTGACCTGTAGCGCTTACCTTAGCAGCGATAGTAAGAACGACGCCATTGAGAGCCTCGCCCTTCTTAACAGCCTCAGCCTTGATAGCCTCAAGCTTGTGAGCCTGCTGCTTCAAATCCTCAGCCAACTGCTTCTTTGCAGATGGAGATGCGATAACAGCCTTACCTGTAGGGATAAGGAAGTTACGACCGTAACCACTCTTAACATTCACGATATCGTTCTTGTATCCAAGACCGATAATATCTTGCTTCAAAATAATTTCCATTAGTCTTTATCCTCCTTAAATTACTTCATCAAATCGGTTACGTAAGGAAGCAAAGCGATCTGGCGAGCACGCTTAACAGCCTGTGCTACACGGCGCTGATACTTCAAAGATGTACCTGTGATACGACGTGGAAGGATTTTACCCTGCTCGTTCAAGAACTTCTTCAAGAACTCTGGATCCTTATAGTCGATATACTTAATACCGCTCTTCTTGAAACGGCAATACTTCTTCTTCTTTGTATCGATAGAAGGAGCGGTCAAATAACGGATTTCTGATTTCTGATCTGCCATGATTAAGCCTCCTCTTTTTTACCAAGCTTTGCACGACGCTTCTCTGCGTAAGCGGCAGCATACTTGTCAAGTTTAACAGTCATGTAACGAATTACCTTCTCGTCGCGGCGATAGCCTACTTCGAGTGTATTGATAACAGTTGGGTCAGCCTTGAACTCAATCAAGTTGTAGAAGCCTGATGTCTTCTTCTCGATGTTGTAAGCCAACTTCTTCAAACCCCAAGCCTCTTCATTCAAAATCTCAGCACCGTTATCGGTGAGCAGCTTCTTGAATTTAGCGACCGTTTCCTTCATCTGTTCATCAGACAAAACGGGAGTCAAAATGAAAACGGTTTCGTATTGATTCATACTACTTTAATTAATTAAAATGTTATTATTAAATTTCTTGCTTTTCGCTAAAAAGGTATTCAAAACACCTATTTTCGCAAATTGCGGTGCAAAATTACGACTTTTTCTTGAATTAACCAAATATTTTTTGTACTTTTGCACTATAAACACCTCCCTTTTATAGTATTTTACCATTTTTAGGGAGAAGATGTGGCTTTCATCTATATAATCCATCCTATTTTATATAATATCAGCCATATAATTACTGCATTTTAAAATTTTTCAAGTCATGAAGAAATTCGGTTCTAAAATTTCAAGAAAGAAAATCCAATCATCACTTCAGGCACTTCCTTCTATGGGAATAGCCTTCGTGGTTTTGGGCATCTTGGTTTTCGCTTCTACGTTTGTTTTCAGCATCAGAAGCAACGCATTGCTGCTCACTGGTCTTTTCCTCGTCATAGCAGGATGCCTCGGTTATGTTTATTCATTAAAAAAAGGATAGATGCGGTTTTAGAGCATCTATCCTTTTATCTTTCAACCAACTAATGTTCTATTAAGCATTATTCCTGTTCTGGAGCAATCAACTTATATCCCTTACCGTGGATATTGATAATCTCGATCTGTGGATCATCCTTCAAATGCTTACGCAACTTAGTGATATAAACATCCATAGAGCGTGCATTGAAATAGTTATCATCAATCCAGATAGTCTTCAATGCGAAATCACGCTGAAGTATCTCATTCGTATGAGAGCAAAGCAATGCAAGAAGTTCATTCTCCTTGGTTGTCAACTTAGTCTGCTTGTCGCGGATTGACAAGAGCTGCTTCTGAGTATCGAATGTAAACTCACCGATATGATACAATGTTGATTCCTTATTTTTCTTACCACGAACACGGCGAAGAATTGCCTCTACACGGAACACAAGTTCTTCCATAGAGAAAGGCTTAGTGATGTAATCATCAGCACCCAACTTGAAACCTTCCAAGATATCCTCTTTCAATGTCTTTGCAGTCAAGAAGATAATTGGAATCTCTGCATTAGCCTGACGAATATCCTGTGCCAAGGTAAAACCATCCTTCTTTGGCATCATCACGTCAAGGACTGCTATATCAAATTTGGTCTTTGAGAACTCCTTATAACCAGCTTCACCATCAGGGCAAAGTACGGTATCGTAATCCTTAGCCTCCAAGTACTCGCGAAGCAACATACCCAAATTCTCGTCGTCTTCACAGAGAAGAACCTTTATTTTCTCTTCCATATTCTTTATCTTTTAATTGTTAGTATTCTTAATTTATTATCTATTTTCTAATCATGAATGACAGGCAACTTAATGGTAAACTTCGTTCCCTTACCAAATTCACTTTCCACCTTAATTTCACCATCATGCAAATCAACGACTTTCTTGACATAAGCAAGTCCGAGACCGAAGCCTTTCACATCATGCACATTTCCTGTATGAACGCGATAGAACTTATCAAATATCTTCTTCAAGTTCTCTTTCTTCATTCCCATACCCGTATCTTTGATTGAGAGATAGAGGAATTTGTCATCATTCCAGGTTTTCATTGTGATATTCAAAGCCTCATCTGTTTTCCTGTATTTAACAGCATTGTCCATCAAATTGAATATTACATTCTGGAAATGAACCTCATCCACATAGATAGCCGAATCAATAGCTTCAATATCCGTATAGACCTTTCCACCTGTATGCTCTACTCTGAGTGTAAAGGAGTTGGCAATATTCTCCACCATCTCATTAAGATCTAACTCCTTCTTCTTGAACACAGCCTTCTTGCGATCAAACATACTCATCTGAAGCACTTTCTCCACCAGGAATCTCAAACGCTTGGACTCATCATTGATAACATTTCCCAAATGCTTCATCATCTGTTCACTCTTATTCACTGAATTATCATTGAGCATCTGAGCCGCCAGACTGATACTGGCAATAGGAGTTTTCAGCTCGTGGGTCATATTATTGATGAAATCATTCTTTATCTCCGTATATCGCTTCTGACGGAAAATGACTACTATCGTGAAGATAAATGTAATAAGCAAGACCAAAGTGAAAATGACACTTGGAATCATGAATCTCACACTGGAGAAGATATAGCTGTTCATATCCGGGAAATGAATCTTAACCACACCCATCTTCGATTGCGGATCATTACGGAAAAGCAATTGAGAATAACTATACTCCTCACCTTCCTCCGTATAATCAGGACACCTGTAAACTTCACGACCATCCTGAGTCGTTACCGTAAAATGATAAGGAATATCAATGCCATTATTCATCATCTCAGCCTTCAAGTCCTGATCCAACTGCTTGAAGTTGATTCGCTCCTTCAAAGGTTTATCTGATGCCGAGTAAAGGATTGAATAAACCACCTCATCCAACAAGGCTTTCTGATAGACATATCTATTCTTGACGATTTCCTGCAAAGATTTCTGCGTCTCATCAATGGAGTTTTTGTCACTCCTCAATATCATCGCCTTTGGCATATTACCAGGATTGGTGGCTATGGTTTTCAACTCGAACGAAGAATAGATTGTACCATCCTTTCCTACTACCGAATACTGATGAGAATGCTGAATGGTTCCATCAGGCGCTCCACTACGAGTTCCTACAGAATCTTTCTTGTTGGCTCTACGCTCCGTCTCATTGACGTCTTTTTCCAAATAGCGCAAAGTCTCATTAAGCTCCAGATTTCTTGAAGCTTGATATAAGGCTCTGTTGACAGACTCGTCAAACTGTTCCTTTTTCATATTCACCATTTCCTGAATATAGCTCAACTGCAGAAACAGCAAAGCAAGGAACGAAAAGCCCATAATGATTGCGATAGTCCAAATTGTTCTTTTCTTCATGGCGGCAAAGATATGAAATTTCTTAATTAGTTAACACTTTTACGTTAATAAAATCAGAAGTTTTCAGCGATATTAACATTTTTAGATGTTTATAATTAAATATAAGCAACTATATACATATAAAAGCAACAAAAAAAGAGGCGAACGAAATACGCCCACCTCTTTCTCCATATTTATATCATTGTTACTCTGCTTCTTTAGCCAATTCCTCCTCATGATCAGCAATCAGCTTGCTCTGGATATCATTAGGAACAAGTTCGTAACTTGCAAACTTGGTAGTAAAGGAAGCTCGACCACCGGTCAAGGAACTGAGAGAAATCGAATAGTTGGAGAGTTCCTTCAAAGGAATCTTAGCACTCAACTTCTGATAACCAGCCTCACTGTCCATACCCATAATAAGAGCGCGACGGCCTTGCAAGTCGCTCATCACATCACCCATGAAGTCTGCAGGCACATAAACTTCCAAGTCGTAGATTGGTTCCAGAATCTTAGGACCTGCCTGCTTGAATGCATCACTGAATGCACGTCGTGCAGCCAACATAAATGAAAGTTCATTGCTATCTACCGGGTGCATCTTACCATCGTAAACGATAACTCGTACATCACGCGCATAACTACCTGTCAACGGACCATGCTCCATACAATCCATGATACCCTTCAAGATGGCTGGCATGAAACGTGCATCAATAGCACCACCGACCACAGAGTTGAGGAAAACCAACTTTCCACCCCACTCTAAGTCAACTTCCTCACGGCTCTTGATATTCATCTTGAACTCCTGACCATTGAAAGTGAATGAGGTAGGATCAGGCATACCTTCTGCATAAGGCTCCACAATGAGGTGAACCTCACCGAACTGACCAGCACCACCACTCTGCTTTTTATGACGATATTCAGCACGGGCTTTTTTGGTAATAGTCTCCCGATATGGAATACGAGGTTCCTCAAAGACAACATTGAGTTTCTCATTATTTTCCAAACGCCATTTCAAAGTACGAAGATGGAATTCACCCTGTCCGCGAACAATAACCTGACGCAATTCCTTGCTCTGCTCAACAATCCAAGTTGGATCCTCCTGACGCATCTTCAAGAGAGCAGCCATCAGTTTTTCTGTATCCTGAGCATTAACAGCCTTGATAGCACGGGAATATTTAGGATTAGGATATTTGATAAAGTCAAAACGCCATTCAGCATCCTTGCCATTCAGTGTATTACCGGTCTTCACATCTTTCAATTTCACTGTACAACCTATATCGCCGGCATTCAGCTGTTCTACAGCTACACGATTTGCACCAGCACAGGCATAGATCTGTCCAATGCGTTCCTTGCTGCCGCGATCAGCATTTGTCAAGTCATCACCCGTCTTCACGCAACCACTCATTACCTTAAAGTAACTTACTTCACCGATATGAGGTTCCATGCCCGTCTTGAAGAAATAAATACTTTCAGGACCATTAGAGTCAGGAACAATCTCCTCACCGCGAGTGTTATGCAATTTAGGCATGTCATCAACAAAAGGAACAACATTACCCAAGAATTCCATCAAGCGGTGAACGCCCATAGACTTACCTGCACAAACACAGAAAACAGGGAAGATGCTACGAGTAACCAAACCCTTGCGGATACCTTCACGCATCTCATCTTCAGTCAAGCTCTCGCTTTCAAAGAATTTCTCCATCAAGCCCTCGTCATTTTCTGCAGCAGCTTCAACTAAAGTTTTATGCAATTCCAAAGCCTTATCCATCTCCTCTTCAGGAATATCCTCAATAATAGGAGCACCACCCTCTGGCTTCCAAGAATATTTTTTCATCAGAAGTACGTCAATGAGAGCATTAAAGCCAGAACCTGTCTCAATAGGATATTGAATCTGAACACACTTTGAACCATAGATTTCCTTCATCGTAGCGATGACATTATCGAAATCACACTTATCGGAATCCAACTGATTGACCAGGAAGATAACAGGCTTGCCCAACTTCTCTGTATAGCGGAAGTTGTTCTGAGTACCTACTTCAGGACCATACTGACCATTAATAAGGATAACAGCCTGATCGGTTACATTCATAGAAGTAATCGCACCGCCCACAAAGTCATCACTACCAGGACAATCAATGATATTAAGCTTCTTGTTGTTCCACTCAACATGAAAAACTGTAGGGAACACAGAATAGCCATATTCCAATTCAACTGGGAAGTAGTCGCTCACCGTATTCTTCGCTTCTACAGAGCCTCTACGCTTGATAACGCCTGCTTCAAACAACATACTCTCGGCAAGTGTAGTCTTGCCGCTACCCGCACTGCCCAACAGCGCAATGTTTTTAATCTCATTAGTCTTATAAACTCTCATGACGCTTATAGATTTTAAGGGTTATACATAATTGTTAGTGAGGAGAGGACACCAAGGCATCTTCTCCTGAATTCGTTTTCTAAGTTACCACTTTTTTCTGACCCTTGCAAAATTTTCGACCTAAAAATGCTCTATTTTTAAAACATATTAGTAATTTTGCACCTTATTAAATACTCTTTTCGTGCTTACACCTTATTATATAAGGAAACACAGAATGCAAATAAGAGGCATCGCGTCTGAACATAAAGACGATGATATCATAAATTTAAAATATAAAAATCATGGCAGGAATTTACATACATATCCCTTTTTGCGAAAGTCGATGCATTTACTGCGACTTTTACAGTACTACATCTCTCAAATGGAAAGATGATTATGTAGATGCTCTATGCAAAGAGATGAAACTGCGGCCAGCAATCCAGGCATTGGGCGACAACTACCCTATTGAAACCATCTATCTGGGCGGTGGCACACCAAGTCAACTGTCTAACGAACATTTGCTAAGGATTTTCACGATGCTAAAAGAGACGTATGGAGATTTGTTTACCAAGAACATGGAAATCACCATGGAATGTAATCCAGATGATGTTACACCCGACTATTGCAAGACTCTGGGGAAACTACCTGTCAACAGAGTCAGCATGGGAGCACAGACGTTCTCCGACCAAAGACTTCAATTTCTTCGTAGGCGTCACAATACTGCTGAAGTTAAAGAAGCAGTATCTCTTCTGAGAAATACAGGAATAGAAAACATCAGTATCGATCTCATGTTTGGTTTTCCAAAAGAGAACATAGAAGATTGGAAATATGATATTCAACAGGCTTTACTATTAGGAGTAGAACACATATCTGCCTATAGTCTCATGTATGAAGAAGGAACTCCATTATACAAAATGCTGGAACAAGGAAAGATAGAAGAAATTGATGAAGAATTAAGCAGAAACATGTACGACACCTTGGTTGATATGCTTACTATTTCTGGATATGAGCATTACGAAATCAGTAATTTTGCAAAACCAGGCTACCGCTCACGACACAACAGCAGCTATTGGAACGAAACTCCATACATAGGACTGGGCGCAGCAGCACATTCCTATCGTAGAGCACAGAATCAATCTGGAAACATGGAAGTAACCAGAAGTTGGAATGTCAACAATATCCAACAATATATCAATAGTATCCATCAAGGAATCTTACCTTCCGAAAAAGAATACCTTGACCTTGCCACACGTTATAATGATTTGATAACGACAGCCTTAAGAACAAGTGATGGCATTGATCTGAAAAAGACAGAAAAGGAATTTGGAAAATGCTATCTCGAGAAATTGCTCGACGAAGCAAACGACAAAATAAAAAGAGGACTCATGAAAATGGACAAACAAAACAATCGTTTGTCATTGACAAGAGAAGGAATTTATATTTCAGACGACATTATGGGAGATTTCATGATTGTTTAGCGACAGTGTTAAACAATTATGAAATCTATATTTAAACATATGAACCACAAGAAATCAATCATTCCAAGGTTCCAATTTATCTAATTTTCCTGTTTTCTTATAACGCTCATAATAATAATTCTTAATCTCTTCTAAAGCTTCAGCCTCGGTCTTTTTCTTGGATATATATGGCTTTATCATTTGCATGAGAACAAACAAGACAACAACGACGACTAAAACTATTGCCCATGATAGAATTTCACTTGTAAATCTCAGTAATGGCTGCAGCAATATACCTACTCCAACAGGAAGGATAAAACATACCCAATCTGCAGGAGAGTCCAAACGGCCGGCTTCCATATATTCTGAGCGCAGCTTCTCAGGTGCACTTAATATCAAATGCCGCTGATGTAAATTCCAATAGTCCTCAAATTCCTTATCCATACTTAAAAGATGTTCTTTATTTAAAAAGTTAAAACAAAATAGTGTGTAACAATATATATTCTTATACAATATGCAAAGTTAGTATAAATATTCAAAAAGTCCAAATATATCTTGATATCGCATACACAATTAAGTATATTTAACTGTAATAATAGCATTTTTATTGGAAATATATAAAAAACTATGATTTCATTGTTATTACATAGAAGTATATTCATGCAATTAACAGCAATCCAATAAACTTATCCAAAAAGATGAATATGATAAAAATAGAAAAAACAAATACTATTTTTGCATATTATAAAAAAATGCCTGAAGATAAAAATCTCCAGACATTTGATTCTATTACAAAAGTTGTATTAATATTCGCGGTCAATAAGTTCCAAACAGCCCAATGCCATTCTCCATTTTCCCATCCAGCAAATGCTTTGCTACATAATTCCAGCATAGGATGGCCGTCTCCAGCGACTCCTCTGTATGGAAATATTGGTAGAGATCTATATGTCCGATAATATTCTCACACTGCACCCACCACTGGCGCTGCAAATCATATTTATCACTATCTTTCCAATGCTCATAAACCATACTGCCATCAGAACGTAAGCCTTCATCAGCAGCCTCAAGATACTCAAGCTTCTTCTATACACGATAAGCCGCAGAGAATGCCCATAGAATTCGAGCATTCATGATAGCACCCTTTCCTGCTTGAGGATATTATTCTCAAGAATATCCTTCATTGTCAGTTTCAAATTTTCCATAGAGGTATTCAGTTTTAATATCATTTTTACTTCTTGATTGGGAACAACCAACTTAATACCATCAGCAAGAAGGCGATAACAGCTGGGAACAGAGAGAACAGAGACCATACCATGGTAAGCACAGAATCTGTCACAGACTTAGGGTCTATCATCGTATTACCCATCGCGTCAGTTATCATATTAGCTCCAGCCATACCCAACAATAATGCTATC
This sequence comes from Segatella hominis, assembly GCF_004535825.1. Classification (GTDB taxonomy): domain Bacteria; phylum Bacteroidota; class Bacteroidia; order Bacteroidales; family Bacteroidaceae; genus Prevotella; species Prevotella hominis. The sequence goes on from NZ_SGVY01000002.1 coordinate 54,753, forward strand.
AATGAGCCAGAGATGGCTGTACCAAACTTTTGAGACATGGTACCAGATGAGAAGATAAGTCCGGTTGCAGATGTCCCGAAGTGTTCTGTATGATAATCAGCCACATCAGCATACATAGACCACATCAATGGTGAATAAATTCCAATTCCAATAGAAGTAAGCACAACCAAAGCTATCATAACCCAAATATAAGATGGATCCATTGGGATAAAGAAGAAACCAATGGAAAGTACCAAGCAAATTGCTGCAGCCCAGAAAAATGCCATACGCTTAGAACCAACCAAGCGAGTAAACCAAGGAGACACTCCACCAAAAATCATACAGGTAACCTCACCAAATGCCATAAAAACGGTATAATTGATAATCAGCCCTTCTACAGTCACATTACCATGCAAGCAATAATCAAACATATAGCCGGCTACAGCATAGCGGAAACCATTAAAGAAATTGGTACATACAGCAATGGCCGTCATATACAACCAGGCTTTATTGTGCACCAAATCTACAAATTGATGGAAAGAGAACTTTTCTGCACGCTTAGGTTTCAGACGTTCTTTTGTCATAAGACCACAAGCCAAAGTCATCACGGCTGCAACTACACCAAGAACTGCACCAATCACAGCATATTGATGCGCATCAGTACCACCCACCATCTTCTGCAGATAGGGGAAAGAAAGCAATGTGATGAATCCCATTGCATAGGCTCCTACCATCCGGAAAGATGAAAACTGGTTGGTCTCATTGTCATTATCGGTCATTACACCCAACAAGGAGCCATAAGGAACATTTACCATGGTATATACTGCCATCATCAAGAGATATAAAGTATATGCATATATTCGTTTACCCACAGGTCCAAAATCTGGAGTATAGAGTAGCAGTGCAAAAATCAGTCCAAAAGGAATGGCTCCGAAGATAAGCCATGGACGATAAGTACCAAATCGAGACTGAGTACGATCTGCAAGACTACCCATCAATGGATCTGTCACAACATCAAACATTCGGGCAACAAGCATCAATACTGCTGCATCAGCAAATGAAAGTCCAAAAACATTTGTAAAAAACAAAGGGAAAGCAATAGACATTACCTTCCAAACTATACCACCAGCAGCAGCATCACCCAATGCGTATGCTATTTTTTCTTTTATACTTGCCATTAATTTTTATATGTTATTAAGTTATTTATAAAGTGTTAAGTATCATCATATAGATATAGGAGGCCGAGTAAAAATGCAGGAATCTATGCTATAAGATGCAGGAATCCAAGCAAAAACACTTCACCTCAAAAATAGGGACTCAAACGCAGAAATTCTTGCTTGCCCACGCAAAAATAAAAGCCCTAAGCCATCAAGAAAATCAAGCGACTATTGAGTAATCAACTTTTTGGGGAATTAGACGAATGATAGCGAATCAAACCTTCCATAGGAGACCTCATGATTACTCCCATTTTCATTCCTGTTTCTTCCATTGCAGCCAAGATAAACTTCTGAAAATAGAAAGCAATACTGCCTACAAATCCTACAGCATTTTCTGCCAAGGAATAAGAACATAAAATATGAGAAACAAAATCACGAAACACCTGAACCAACATCTCTTTCAAGAGTTTATACTCCTCATCCGTTAATCCAACCTTAGCATCAGCCTTACCTTGAAGTAATTCACCGACAAACGTAGAGATGGAAGCCAGGAAACGATTAGCTAAAGGTTGTCGATAAACCCTATCAATAATACCAGCATAGTCCATACCAGCCCATGCAAAGAATCTTTCCTTCACCGCAGACATGACAGGTTCACGCAATATCAATCTGAGAAAATCCTTTCCAATTGCAGTACCACTACCCTCGTCACCTAGGATGTACCCCAACGGAGGAACTCCCCGAACAATATTTACTCCATCATAGAAACAACTGTTGGAACCCGTTCCCAAGATGACAGCCACACCTTGTTCTCTTCCCAATAAAGCACGGGCTGCACCCAGCATATCACTCTCCGCTATACAAGTTGCTCCAGGAAAAGAAGTATGAAGCAAAGCCTCCATCTTCGGTTTCATGGCATCAGTAATTCCGCTACCATAGAAAAAGACCATCAGCGGACCTGCCAATGCTTCACCTATTTTATTTGAAAGAGGAGCTTTCACATCCTCATCCAAAATTCGGAGAATCTCATCCTCATGAAGATGATAAGGATTCAATCCCTGCGACTGGCAGGTTATCAGAACACGACCATCAGTTTCCACCAAGTTCCAATCAGTTTTTGTACTGCCACTATCAGCTATCAAATACAACATACTTATATGATTAATTTGAATATTTCACTTACTACAATAATACGACAAGCACCCATATTCTAAATTCATCAGGCACTTTCTCAATGCAAAATTAAGAAAAGAAACAAATATTACCAAACAAAAGACGAAAAAGTTTATCGATTATTTTGCATTATCTCTGATTTTGAGTAACTTTGCACTCAAATATGAAATTTGTTATGAAAAAGAAAATTCTGTTTATCCTTTTATTGTTGGTTGTGTGTTTATTGCCAACTCATGCCGTGCTGAAGGAAGCTAACCTCGACACGACACTCTTCATGCTTCGTACTGAATTGACACAATACCACATAGACCTGGAAAAACAGAACAGAATGGCGAAGGCTCAGCAGCAAGCTGTCATCAAAGAGCTTATTCATATCATGATGCAAGCAGACCAGAACTCCATTATGCTCTATTCACAAAGAAATGGTTATATATTTGACTTGACCTATGCCTGCAACGAAGCTACAGAACAGTTCAGAAAATTTAAGTCTAAAGCAGCCCCATTCCGCAATATGATCAACCAAAATAATATTGAGGTGGCACGGTTTGACTCGCTCATCAACTATCTCTATGGCATGAACACCGTATTCATGAGCAAGGAAGCACAGGTGAATAGGAATGTGGATCTGACCCTTGCCGTAAACATTAGAAGACAGCTGATAGAAAAGCAACAGCAGCTCAACGAATACATCAAGGCATACGATGTAACCGACAAAAAACTGAAAGCTCTCAACGACTATGCAAATATCAGATATTCCGAAATACAAACCAGCATCTTCAATAATGGAGGAGCAAACTATTTCAAGATATTAGGCAACTTAGGCAACAACTATAGAGAAGCAAAAAGTTCAGTCACCGAGAAATACAAGCCTGCACCAGGTATGATGTCACAATGGGATGTACGCATCATCTTCATTCTTTTCGGCATCATCATTTTCTATGGTCTCATTTCCGTCTTCCTCAATTTGCTGACCATCCGTTGTCTGATGACTTTCCTCATCAAGAAAGGATGGTTTGAAAGCATCAAGGAGAGTTTTATGGCCAAGCGTCCATGTATCATCATGGCAATGACCGTTGTTACCTTTGCTGCTATTTTAGGGATTATTAGAATGATTACCAAGCAGAATTTCATCATCATGGCAAGCGATTTGCTGGTGGAATTTTCCTGGTTGGTGGGTGTTATTCTCATCTCTCTCCTTCTCCGTGTAGGCAATGACCAGATCAAGAGTGCTTTCCGCATCTATTCTCCATTGATGCTGATAGGCTTCTTCGTTATTACGTTCCGTATTATCCTGATTCCAAACGATTTGGTCAACTTCATATTTCCACCTATTCTGTTGCTTTGTACTTTATGGCAGTGGAATGTCATCCAAAGACACAACAAGAAAGTACCACGTCTGGACATGATTTACACATGGATATCACTGGCAGTATTCACCGTCAGTACATTCTGTTCGTGGATTGGTTTTACCCTGCTTGCCGTACAGATCATCATCTGGTGGATGATGCAGCTTACCTGTATTCTGAGTATCACCTGTATCAAAGACTGGCTGGGGGTATATGCAGAGCGCAAGAATTTAAAGCACAAACCTATTACAGACAAGTGGTTCTTCCGCTTTATCAATAAGGTAGCTTTACCTGTAGCCGGTGTATTCTCATTTATTATTGCCATCTACTGGGCGGCAGCGGTATTCAACATGAGCGACACAACCTGGATGATTTTCAACAAGCATTATATCGACAGTGAGAATTTCTCGGCATCTCTATACAGTTTAAGTCTTGTAGCATGCCTCTACTTCCTGTTCAACTATCTGAATATCACAACCACCGATATCATGCGCCATCATTTCGAGAAGTCAGATCCGACGTCTGCAGCTTCCAAGATTATGATGTTCAAGAATGTGCTGCAGGTAGTGATCTGGGGCATCTGGCTGATGATAGCTCTCACGATATTCCATGTAGGCAAATCCTGGTTATTGGCCATCTTCGCAGGTTTATCAACGGGTCTGGGTTTTGCATCGAAAGACATCTTGGAGAACATCTACTATGGCGTTTCCCTCATGATGGGTCGCGTGAAAGTTGGCGACTACATCATTTGTGAAGGAACCCGTGGACGCGTAAGCAGTATCAGCTATACTTCCACGATGCTGGAGGCTACAGACGGCTCCGTCATAGCATTCCAGAACTCTCAACTCTTTGCCAAGAACTACAAAAATATGACCCGAAATCATGGTTATGAGTTGGACATATTAGAAGTAGGTGTGGCATACGGTACCAACGTAAAAGAAGTTAAGAAAATACTCATTGAGGCACTCAACAAACTCGATTGTATCTATCATGAAAAAGGTGTACGCATCGTTTTGAAGAGTTTTGATGACAACTGTATCACGCTTAAAATATTGGTATGGGTCAACGTACTCACACAGTATGCAGACGATGGTATCATCATGGAATGCATTTACGATACGCTCAACGAGCATAATATTGAGATTCCTTTCCCACAACGTGAAATAACAATCAAGAACGTAACGACAGAGGAATTAGGAGTCAAGAAACAAGAGTTAGGAGATTAAAATTAGATACTTTAAAATAATAAGATATGGCAACAACATTTATAGCAGGTCCATGCGTCATTGAATCCATGGAGTTACTGGAAACAGTAGCCCAGGAGTTGGTACGCATCAACCAGGAGTTGGGAACAGACATCATATTTAAGTCATCATTTGACAAGGCTAACCGCACATCTATCCACTCTTTCCGTGGACCAGGCATAGAAAAAGGCTTGCAGATGCTCAGCGATATCAAGGAGAAGTACGGCTTACGTGTACTCACTGATATTCACGAGAGCTATCAAGCAGAAGCTGCAGGTGAAGTATGTGATGTACTTCAGATTCCAGCTTTCCTCTGCCGCCAGACCGATCTATTAGTGGCTGCAGCAAAGACCGGTAAAATTGTAAACATCAAGAAAGCTCAGTTCTTGAGCGGTAGAGATATGCGCTATCCTGTGGAGAAAGCACTGGATAGCGGTGCCAAGGAAGTATGGCTTACAGAACGCGGCAACTGTTTCGGATACAACAATCTGGTTGTTGATTTCCGTAACATTCCAGATATGAAGGAGATTGTCCCTAATGTCATCATGGATTGTACCCATAGCGTACAACGTCCAAGTGCTGGTGACGGAAAAACCGTTGGAGACCGTAAATTCGTACCAGCCATGGCTAAAGCAGCTAAAGCTTTCGGTGCTACAGGCTATTTCTTTGAAGTACACCCAGACCCAGACCATGGAAAAAGCGATGCTGCTAACATGCTGGAATTGGACAAGCTTGAAGCATTAATCGCCGATCTATTGGCTTAGTACATAACATTTCAGTTTAAGAATCATCAATCATGACAGAAAAGAACAACCATATAGAGGACAAAACCGTCCGTGCCTATGGTGAACAGGCACTTCGAGAAGAGGCACAGGCTATTCTTGATCAAATCCCTTTCCTGGACGAGAACTTCGAAAAAGCAGTTGACATGATGTACAACTGCCAGGGAAAAATCATCGTAACCGGTGTAGGCAAAAGTGGACATGTAGGAGCTAAAATAGCAGCTACACTTGCATCAACCGGAACACCAGCTTTCTATATCAACCCACTCGATGTGTATCACGGCGATTTGGGTGTAATGACAGATAAGGACGTGGTCTTGGCTTTGAGTAATAGCGGTCAGACAGACGAATTGCTCCGATTCATTCCAATGGTACTTCACATGAACATCCCAATCATTTCCATGACAGGTAATCCGAAGTCACTGCTGGCAAAATATTCCAACTTTCATATCACAGTAAAGGTAAAGAAGGAAGCCTGCCCATTAAACCTCGCCCCAACAAGTAGCACAACAGCAGCACTTGCCATGGGTGATGCCTTGGCTATTGCGCTGATGCAGGTGCGCCATTTCCAACCTCGTGATTTTGCGCAATTCCATCCAGGCGGTGAGTTAGGAAAACGATTGCTGACAACTGCAGAGGATGTCATGCGAAGCGACGATTTGCCTATTATTCCTAAGGAAATGCATCTCGGTGAAGCTATCATCCATGTAAGTAAGGGCAAGTTAGGATTAGGAATATCGCTCGATGAGGACAAGAAGGTCATCGGATTGATTACCGATGGTGACATCCGTCGTGCTATGGAGAAATGGCAGGCAGAATTCTTCAACAAGACTGTGAGCGACATCATGACAACTACTCCGAAGATGGTAAATCCAAACACCAAAATCTCCGAGATACAACGCATCATGCACAAGTACAAGGTTCATACTGTACTCGTAGTAGATCAGGAAAACCATCTCATGGGAATCGTCGATCATTATGCTTGTATGGTATAAGGGATTTATGCACAGATTACACGGATTTTTTATGCGGGGATTCCTTTTGTAAGGGATTCTTTCATGGGTTATTGATTTTAGAGGTTATTGATTAATAAGATGAGATATTTATTATTCATTGCGACATTGTGGCTGTCTTGTTCGCTGTGCAGCGCACAGACAAGCGATTCATTGATCGTAAATCAGCTTCGCGGGAAAGGCATCCGCTTTTCTCACGATAATTCTGTTACACTTCTGATGAGCGGTCAGGAGAAATTTGATGATATGTTCCAGGCTATCCGACAGGCCAAACATAGCGTACACTTGGAATACTTCAACTTCAGAAATGATAGTATTGCCGGACTTCTTTTTGATCTGCTTGGCGAGAAAGTCAAGGAAGGTGTCAAGGTAAGGGCACTCTATGATGGTTTCGGAAATGCTTCCAACAATCAACCGCTCAGAAAGAAGCACCTCAAAAAAATACGCAATATGGGCATCGAGATTTATGAATATAAACCGATGAAATTCCCATGGGTACATGGAGTGTTCAACCGTGATCACCGAAAGATTGTAGTCATCGACGGACAAATCGCCTATACAGGTGGCATGAACGTTGCCGACTATTATATAAAAGGTACAAAGGTAGTGGGTGAATGGCACGACATGCATTGTCGCATCGATGGTAGTGAAGTGAATACCCTGCAGAAAATCTTTCTCAAGATGTGGAACAAAGTAAGTGGACAAAACATACATGGTGCAGAATACTATCGGGCAGCCAAAAAGGAATATCTGGTAGAGAATCTGAAACCAGACACTACCGCAACAGCCTATCATAAGATGGTGGGCATCATCAACCGTGAACCGCATATTTCCAAGGACATCATCCGATACTTCTACGTGAATGCCATCAATGATGCCCAAGACAGTATCAAAATCATCAGTCCCTACTTCACTTTAAGCCGCAAATTGAAGAAAGCATTAAAGAATGCGGTAAAACGAGGAGTGAAGGTTGAGATTATGCTCAGTACAAGGAGTGATATACCGCTGACGCCCGACTGTGGATTTTATAATGCCCATAAGTTGATGAAAGAAGGTTGCAATATCTGGATGTACACCCCGGGCTTCCATCATACCAAGATTATCATGGTAGATGGCAGATTCTGTACAGTGGGCAGCGCCAACCTCAATGCGAGAAGTCTTCGTTGGGATTATGAGGAAAATGCAGTTATCATAGATTCACATACAACCCAACAGCTTGTTGAACTCTTCGATGGAGAGAAGAAAGATAGTTTCCTGCTCAATGAGAAAAATTGGCGGGAATGGAGAACAGGCTGGCAAAGATTCAAAGGATGGTTTGCAGCCAAACTGCTGACACCTTTTTTATAAATTCCTAACAAGGAGAAAAAACAGAGATATAGAATGAAAGAAGAAATGAAGAAACAACAAATAGGCAGACAAGCACCAGCGTTTGCTATAGTAGAAAGCAACACGTTGGCAGTAATGGGACTCAGGCAATTGCTCGAGTCTGCCATCCCCTCTGCACAAATTCAGGCATTTGGTACATTTGGTGAATTGCAAGCTTCCAATCCAGAGCATTTCATCCACTTTTTTGTATCTATGCATATTGTACTCGCTAATCGGAATTTCTTTTTAGATTACAAACACAAGACCATCGTCCTCACTCCCAGCAATGATCCTATGTCACAACTGAATGATTTCCATTGTCTTTGCGTCAATGTATCAGAAGGAATACTCATCAAAGAACTCATCAGTTTACAAAAAAAAGGACATCCTCATGGAGAGTATTTGCCAGAAACATTGGAACATACACAGGAAAAAACACTCACCGACCGGGAAATTGAGGTACTTTCATTGGTGGCAAAAGGAAAGATTAACAAAGAAATTGCCGACCTCCTATGTATCGGATTGACAACTGTGATAACACATCGAAAGAATATTCAAGAAAAATTAGGTATCAAATCGGTATCTGCTCTTACCATTTATGCTGTCATGCACGGTTTTGTGGATATCAATCATATATAAGCCATCATTATAAGTAGGTATCAACTGTAAAAGAGACAATAAAGCCTCCCATCATTTTTTTGATAGGAGGCTTTATTGTGTATCTTCAATACCTAAAAATAGGGATAGTAAGAATCTATCCAAGAGCTTTCTATTGAAAGAATTATAGTTTGACCGTTGAAATATCCACGAGATTATTCACTATCGCATAGATTGTAAGACCTGCTGGAGAATGAATCTGAAGCTTTCGTGCTATATTTCTTCGATGCGTAATCACTGTATTAATAGAGATATAGAGATGATCAGCTATCTCCTTATTGGTCATACCTTGAACCAAAGCTACAATAACATCCTTCTCACGATCACTCAACTGTTCATCGTTCTGTGGAGTCTGGGATATCATATTAGAAATCTTCGCACTTACATCATTCTGCTTCAACTTCCGTTCTGCATTTCTTACTGCTGGAATGAAAATTTCCTCTTCAACTTCTGAGTGATGCTTGAGCCATTCCTCATTATTATATATATCATAAAGCGTAGCACTTAGCTGATTATTATGCAAGCCATCAGAAGGAAGGTACTTGATGATGATGTTTTTCAACTCCTTGAGTTTCTGATCCACTTGAACATGATGCTTAGAGAACGTCTCTATATTGAAATCTGCAAGTGGATTACCTTCTATAAGTGACTGTACATAAGGGAATACCGACTTTTCCTCATACTTCATGTGATTGATGATACTATGAGCATATTCATCATAAAGTTTGAGGATGAGACGCGCTAAATTGTCATTTTCATCCAAAGCCTCAACCAATTCCTTACGGATGAAAGGTAATTGAAAATCAATGTAATAAGCATGAGAAGCCTTGAGATAATGCAACAAAGTTGATAAGGACAAACGTTCAGCATTATCATATTCCTTATACCCATTCATAGCGTAGTTAACTACAGCCAAGAAAGTATAAGTATCCACTCCTTGTTCTGCACATACCTCTTCTACCGTCTTGTCACCAAATCCCAAGTTGATGCCGAAGCTGCCAAGGCTCTGCAAGATGTTATAATTGTCTCTAATGATGCTGATCATCTTGTCACCAGCCTCATACATCTTTTGATTTTTCATCTTTGTCACCTATTTTGAAAACATTCATAATGTCAAGTATCCCGACAGCAAAACTTTCATTCTGCTATTCGGCTGCAAAGTTACAAAAAATCTCTGAAACATGCAATACCTAAAAATGGGGATGCCAAAGTTTACCGATTTTTAGGTATTGCAAGTTTTTTTAAAACTCCGTACCTTTGCACCCGAAATCAGAATAGTGCGGTGATGCTTGCCACTCCCGAGTGGATAGTGCTGTGTTCCTATATATAAAGGATAACCCACTTGAAGTCGAGACCGCAAGCAGACAACCGCACTTTTCTTTTCATTTCGTTCCAACTCTATATATTAGGTTAGGATGATAAGGAAAAAGATTATAAAGATAACAAAAGAAATAAATAAATGAACAATTTAAGAATTGGATTCATGTCTGCTGCCTTGATTGCCGGCTTGACCAGTGCAAACGCACAGACAGTTGCTGCTGACAGTGTTATGCAGCACGTGAATGGTAAACGACTTAGCGTCGGAGGATATGGAGAGGTAGCTCTGAGTCGCAACTTCTATAGCGACGCAGGTAACCGTTACTCTAACGCTAATGCTTACAAGAACGCTCCTTCACATGGTCGTTTCGACATTCCTCATGCAGTCATCTACTTGGGTTACGACTTCGGTAAGGGTTGGACCATGGGTACTGAGATTGAGTTTGAGCACGGTGGTACAGGTTCTTCTATCGAATATGAGGCAGAAGAGGCTATTGAGTACGAGCAGGAACAGGAGAAAGGTGGCGAAGTTGAACTGGAGCAGTTCTGGATTCAGAAATCTTTCGGTCATTTTGCCAACATCAAGATGGGTCATATCGTTGTGCCTGTTGGTTTGACCAATGCTTATCATGAGCCATTGAACTTCTTCACTGTTTATCGTCCAGAGGGCGAGAACACCATTCTTCCTTGTACATGGCACCAAACAGGTGTTAGCTTCTGGGGTAAAGCAGGCGATTTCCGCTATGAGGCTCAGTTCTTGGCAGGTTTGAATGCCTATAAGTTCAGCCGAAGCAACTGGATTCAAGGCGGTAACAAGAGTCCTTACGAGTTTGAGGTAGCCAACAAATATGCGGTAACCTTACGTGTGGACAACTATAGCATACCTGGTCTTCGCCTAGGTTTGAGCGGTTACTACGGACAAGCCATGAGCAACACCACTCCTTACGATGCTGTGTATAAAGATATCAAGGGAAATGTATATGTAGGCGCATTTGACTTTACCTATAATAAATACAACTGGATTGTACGTGGTAATGTGGACTATGGCTACGTAAGTGATGCAGACAAGATTTCCGACCACACTTACCCAGGCACCGCATTGGTAAAACCAAATGAGTCTGGCAAGAACAAGTACTTCGGTAGTCATGCTGTAGCAACCATGATAGAGGCAGGATACAATGTGTTCTCACAGATTCCATCTCTACGAAAGAACAACCAGAAGCTCTATGTATTCGGTCACTATGAGTACTATGACTCATCTGTACACAACACTACATCAAAGTGGACCAACAAGAAGATTCTCGCAGCTGGTATCAACTACTACCCTATGAAGCAAATCAGCGTAAAGGCAGAGTACAACCATCGCTTCTTGAGATCAAAATACAACGATGAGCCAGCCATCAACATCGGTATCGCTTACGAGGGTTTCTTCCTCTAATCGAACAACAAGAAACATTTATAACTGAACAATAAAATCAAAACACAAAATGAAAAAAACATTCAAAAACGTCATGATGCTCGTAGCAACCATGACACTTTCATTGGGTTTCGCTTCATGTAGTGATGACAATGATGGTCCATCAACAGGTAACGACATCGTCCCTTCAGCAGAACTTTCTGCTGTAGCTAACACTTATGTGAACGATGTAGTTTATCCAACATACCAAGCCTTGCGTGACAACTGCAAGACCTTGCATGAGGCTTGCGCCAAGCTTTACACCAATGCAAAGGCTGGCAACTTGACTAACGCAGATGTTGAGGCTGCTTGCGAAGCATTCAAGAACGCACGTCTTCAGTGGGAGCGCAGCGAGGCATTTCTCTATGGTGCTGCTACCGACCACGAAATCGACCCACACATCGACTCATGGCCTTTGGACCACGACCAGTTGGTACAGGCTTTGACTGATGCTAACGTTATGTCAGGCATCAAGGGTCAAGGTTCTCAATATGTTTTCACAAACAATGGCAAATTCAGCTCTGTATTGGGTTTCCACGGACTTGAGTTCGTACTCTTCCGCAATGGTGCCGCTCGTACAGCAGCCGACTTCGCTGCTAACGACACAGAGGCTGGCATGACATCAGTTGCCGGTATCGACGAGCTTGCCTTTGCTGATGCAGTATCTGGCGACATCTACAACATGACAACTTTGCTCCACTATGGTTGGACACAAGACAACACTGATTACTCTTGGATTAACAACAACTGTAAGTGGGTATTTGAAGTGGACGAGAACAACGCAGAGGAAGGAACAACAACAGGTGGTAAGAATGGTCTCTGCAAAGACAACATTGGCTATGGTGCATGGTTGCTCAAGGGCAACACCACAGACGGTTGGTTCCAGACATGGCAGGAAACATTGGAGAATGCATGCGTAGCTGGTTGCTCTAACATCTGCCAAGAGGTTTACACTCAGAAATTGGGTCAGGCTTTCCGTGTAGCTTCTGGTCAGGGTGGCACTACTGAAGATGGTGAGAAGGAGTCAAGAGACTACATCGAGTCTCCTTACAGCAAGCGTTCATACATCGACTACCAGGACAACATCTATTCTATTAAGAATTCTCTCTATGGCACTCGTGACGTTACAGCCACAACTCCTGTAACCAACTCTATGATGAACATCATGAAGAAGTACAACTACAGTGGCTACAACGACATCAACACTGCCCTCAATGAGGCTATCGCAGCATTGGAGACTGCCAAGAACAGCAGTTCATTCGTTGCTGATATCGCAGCTATAGAAAAAGCATACAAGAATGGCACTATCAATAGCGAGGCAGCCTATACACGTGTGAAGACTTGCATCGACAAGATCAACAATCTCGATGACGAGTTGAACAAGGCAGGTGCTTGGTTCCGTAAGATTCGTGCTTCTAAATAAGCCATTCCATATCTTAGGAAAATAAGAATATAATACAAAACGTAGCCTCTCCTGATTCCTTCACAGAAAAAGGTGGGCTACGTATTGTCACGTTTACAAAGTACATTACAAAAATACATTATGAAAAAGAATTATGCATGGATGTCTATGGCTTTGGCCATGGCACTCACATCTGTAAGTTGCTCCGACGACAAAGACATTGAAATCGTAGAGACTGATGCTAACTACGTAGGACAGGATGTTGGTAATTTCTCTGCCGACGAATGGTATCCAGGTGGTAAATTGGGAACCACCGAGAATACAACAGCGAGCTGTTATAGCGACCAGACTCCTTATGTTGACAACCATAAAGATTTATTTGATGCCTTTTTCCAAGGTGAACAGATGTTTGAGCGTCAATACACACTCAACACTGGTGCTTTCAAGGGACTCGGTCCTGCTTCCGTCCGCACATCTTGCATCGATTGCCACCCAGAGTATGGTCACGGCAAACGTATGAAGCAATTCGAGACTCGCTATAGCAATGGTAATGGTTATTTGCTCGTAGTTTATCACCCACTTGATGGTGCCAACAGCAATGATGGTGGCTATGTAGCCGAAGTAACAGGTATGCCTCAGACACAAGCCGCTTCTCCATTCAAAGCTCCTATCGACGAGAGCATGATTAACCTTCAATGGCCACACATCAGCAAGATGGAAACAGACGAGATTCCAGCCATGCAGTTCCCTGATGGTGAGAAGTTCGACCTTATCTATCCTGAGATTTCTATTCCTAAGGGCGCATTCCGTACCTCTCCTACCCCATACGAGACAGGAAACGGTGCTGTAGCTTGCCGCTTGGAGTCAACCATCGGTATCGGCGGTACAGGTTTGATTGATGCCATCCCTAACGAGGCCATCAAGGCTCAGTATGCCGCAGAGGCTGCTTACTTCAAGAAGGCTGGTCTTACCGTATCAGACTATATCAACCCTAGCATGTGGGATGCAGAGGCAAATGATTTCGCATCAAGTGCATTCTATACCACATTCGGTCGTGACGCAGCCAAAAAGAGCGCAGATGGTACAAAAGACAGTCGCACACAGAATGTAACAGGTGGTGTTCATGCAGATGGTACTCCATTCGACCCTAACACAACAGACCTCAACAAGAAGATAGTGAAGCGTTATACATACGCTTTGACCCGTGGTTCTTTGCAAGACGGTCCTGGTGCCAATGCTATTTGGAATATCACCAACGTAACTCGCCCAGACCGTCCTTTGCTCTACACCACTGAAGCTTGGGCTCAAAAGATGTCCGAGGACCCTGAAGTTATTGCAGCCATCAAGAAAGATCCAAGTTCTCCTTACTACGCAGATGGTACGGACGAAGGTATCAAGAATGCAGTAAGAGTTCTGTTGAATCCTTATACCAATCAGTTCGACAACAACATCCACAAATTCACACCAGAGCAGAACATGGATGACTACTATGCTTTCATGGTATGGCATCGTGGTCTCGCCATCCCTCGTGCTCGTAACTTGAACGACCCACAGGTTCAACAGGGTAAGAAGCTCTTCATGGAATGGGGTTGTGCTAACTGCCACAAGCCATCTTGGAAGACAGGCGACGACAACTACATCACCTCTAAGTATATCGCTGACAAACCATTGCCACGCTATCAGAACCAGACTATCTATCCATATTCAGACTTGATTCAGCACAAGCTCTATATGAAGAACGACATCCATGGTTCTTGGTGCCGAACCACTCCACTTTGGGGTCGTGGCTTGTCATTGCTCAACACAGGTGCCGAGGATCGCTTGCACGACTGCCGTGCTCGCAACGAGGTAGAGGCTATCATGTGGCACTGCTACAGCAAGCAGAGTCATGCTTACTCTTCAGCCATCCACTTCTACCATGCTTCCAAGGCAGACCGTGATGCAGTGGTGAAGTTCTTGCGCTCTATCTAATCTACAGATGAAATAGATAGCAACTTTGCATATCTGATTACAAAGCATTATCAATAAGAAAGCTGCCAAGCCCTCCATAGACTTGGCAGCTTTTTTCATAGTCAAAAGAAATTAATTGCCCAAAGACCTTACACATATCGATTATTTATCGTAACTTTGCAGCAAAATTAATTCAGGAATGATGGTCAAAAAGATTATTTTCACCCTTTACATCCTTGTACTCATCAGCATGGCTGTCGCCACTATCGTGGAAAAAAGCCAGGGTACAGACTACGTCCATGCCCACTACTACGGCGCATGGTGGTTTATATTGATGTGGGCAGTGATAGCTGCCCTCGGAGCATTCTATATCATCAAGCGAAAGGTGAAGCGTGCCTCTACACTTGCACTCCACCTCTCCTTTATCATTATACTCGCAGGCGCACTGCTCACGCATATCTCCGCCAAGCGAGGAATGATTCATTTACGCATCGGTCAACCGACAGACAGCTATCTCATGGCTGACGAAGATGGTGAAGGAATGAAGGAGGAGAAACTACCTTTCTCGCTCTGCCTACAGAACTTTGAGGCAAAGATGCACGATGGTACTCAGGCGGTCGCCGACTATTCCTCTAAGTTTACGGTAGTGGATGGTAATGAGAAGAGCGAGGGGTTGGTGTCGATGAACAATATTTATTCACATCGCTCCTATCGTTTCTACCAGTCATCATACGATGAGGACGGCAAGGGTAGCGTGCTCGCCATCAATGCCGATCCATTTGGCATACCTGTTACCTATACCGGTTATGCCCTACTCTTCCTCTCGCTCATCTGGATGCTCTTGGATCCTAAGGGCGGTTATCGCAAGCTCCTTGCCAGTCCTCTACTGAAGAAAGGTGCATTGGGAATAGCCTTGCTTCTGAGCGTGGGCAATCTGCAAGCAGCCGAAACGGGAGCCTTGGATCATGCGGTGCTTCCTAAGGAGACAGCAGAGAAGTTTGGAGAGCTAAATATTCTCTATAACGACCGTATTTGTCCCGTTCAGACCTACGCCCTCGACTTCTGCAAGAAGATATATGGCGCTAGAAGCTACAAAGGCTTGACTGCCGAACAGGTGTTGAGCGGTTGGATATTCTATGGAGATGAATGGGCAAAAGAACCATTCATCAGGGTGAAGAGCGGCGAACTGAAATCTACGCTCAATCTGCCAGACTACTGCTCTGTCAGCCAGTTCTTCAATAAGGATATGGGCGGCTACACCATCGGACAATACGTGCAGGAATATTATAATGGAGCGCAAGATAAATTCCATCATCAGGCAGGAGACATTGATGGCAAGATACAGCTCATCATGGATCTGCGCCGCGGTGTATCACTCAAGGTATTGCCTTATACTTTCACAAAGAACGTGCGTGCCACCAAGGAGAATCCATTTATCAAGGCAGGAACCACCACTTGGTTCTCACCAACAGATAAGTTGCCTTACGCTGTAGAAAAACAGCATGCACTCTATATCACCAACGTATTCTCCTTGCTCTATGGCGACGTAAAGGCAGGAAATATAGACAGAGTGAACATCTTCTTCGACAAGATGAAGAAGTATCAGCAGATAAGCGGCGGCAACTCCTTGCCATCCAGCACCCAGTACAAGGCGGAGCGCATCAACAATGCCTTCCCTTTTGCCACCGTGCTCTTTATGGTAAACCTGACATTAGGCTTCATCGCCCTCTTCTATACCATCTATCGCATGACGAAGAAGAGAGAAGTGAAAGTCCTGGACATCGCCTTGCCTATTCTGTTGGTAGTATCATTCTTGGCGCTGACCTTCGGTTTGATATTGAGATGGATTATCAGTGGCAACGTACCGATGTCGAATGGCTATGAGAGTATGCTCACCGTGGCATGGTTTGTAATGCTGATAGCCATCTTCATGCAGTTCAGAATCCGACTGGTGATGGTATTCGGCTTCTTGCTCTCAGGTTTCTTCCTGCTGGTAAGCCACATCAACCAGATGGATCCTGCCATCGGACAGATGATGCCCGTACTGAACAGCCCGCTGCTCAGCATTCATGTAAGCATCATCATGATGAGCTACGCCCTTCTGTCGCTAACCTTCATTTGTGGCATTATGGGGATCTGCATGCAATCTCATGCTGAGGAACTACAGACTTTGAGTCGCATATTCCTCTACCCTGCCCTTACAGCCATGGGATTCGGCATTTTCATCGGTGCCATCTGGGCGAATGTCAGCTGGGGAAACTATTGGAGTTGGGATAGCAAGGAGACATGGGCACTCATCACCTTCATGATTTATGCCGTGGTGGTACACACGCAGAGCCTGCCGGTTTTCCGCAAGCCGTTGGTGTATCACATCTACATCACCTTAGCCTTCCTGAGTATCGCCATGACCTACTTCGGTGTGAACTATTTCCTCACGGGCATGCACTCTTATGCATAGCCCATCAGAAGACAGAATATATTTAGTCTTAAGGCAAAATTTATTTTCCCTTAAGGCTAATTTTATTTTCCCTTAAGGATAAATATATGATGGTGTTGACATCAATCTAATCATCATGCTCTTCAAGAAGGGAGAAATCCGTTCCCCCACACTCTTTTTATGTTTTTTAATATCCTACGGTCACAATTGTTACCGTAGGAATATTTTTAAAGCCGTAATTTTGCAGCCGGAAACCAGGAATGGCAGATTGCCGCCTGGAAGAAAACATTAAAATAACTCATTAATTTATAGCAATATGGCAGAAAACAAGATGTTCTGTTTCCAGTGTCAGGAAACAGCTAAGGGTACAGGTTGTACCATCAAGGGTGTTTGCGGTAAGGAGGCAACAACTTCCAAGTGGCAGGATCTGCTGCTCAGCGTGGTTCGTGGCATAGGAACCATACAGCATAGCATAGGCAAAGAGCCGACACCAGAGGTAACCCGTTTCCTCACGGATGCACTCTTCACCACCATTACCAACGCCAACTTCAACGACCAGGATATCCTGCAAAAGGTAGATAAGGGCATCGTACTGAAGAAACAGCTGCTGCAAAAGGCGGCAAGCATGAATATCCACCTCCCTGCCTATCAGGAGGTAACCTGGGGTGGCGAGAAGACAGACTATGAGGCAGAGGGCGCCCGTGAATCCGTGCTCCGCCACGAGAATGCAGATATCCGCTCGCTCAAGGAACTCACCATGCTCGGTCTGAAGGGTATGGCAGCATACTACGAGCACGCAGCCCATCTGGGAGAAGAGAACAGCGAGATTATCAGCTTCATCTGCCGTGCTCTCGCCACCATCAGCAACCCTGATGCTGATATGAACACGCTGCTGGGCGTGGTGCTCGAAACAGGAAAGTACGGCGTGGATGTGATGGCACTCCTCGACAAGGCCAACACCCAGGCATACGGTAATCCGGAACTCACCAGAGTGAACATCGGCACAGGCAGCAATCCGGGCATTCTCATCTCCGGTCACGACCTGAAGGATATCGAAGATCTCCTCATCCAGACCGAAGGCACGGGCATCGACGTCTATACCCATGGCGAGATGCTTCCTGCCCACTACTATCCGCAGCTCAAGAAGTACAAGCATCTGGTGGGCAACTACGGCAATGCGTGGTGGAAACAGAAGGAGGAATTCGAGAGCTTCAACGGTCCTGTAGTCTTCACCACCAACTGCATCGTACCGCCATCGCCATCGGCAGGCTACAGGAACCGCGTCTTCACCACCAACTCTACCGGTTTCCCTGGCTGGAAGCATATCCAGGCGGGTGCCGACGGCCACAAGGACTTCTCCGAGGTGATTGCACTTGCCAAGACCTGCCAGCCACCTAGGGAGATAGAGACAGGCGAGATCATCGGCGGTTTTGCGCATGCCCAGGTCTTTGCCCTGGCAGACAAGATAGTAGAGGCTGTGAAGAGCGGAGCCATCCGCAAGTTTGTGGTGATGAGTGGCTGCGATGGCAGAATGAAGAGCCGCAACTACTATGAGGAGTTTGCCAAGGCGCTGCCTCAGGATGTAGTGATACTCACCAGCGGCTGTGCCAAGTTCAAGTACAACAAGCTCAATCTGGGCGACATCAACGGCATTCCTCGTGTGCTGGATGCCGGTCAGTGCAACGACTCCTATTCCTGGGCGGTTGTGGCATTGAAGCTGAAGGAGATCTTTGGAGCCAGCGACATCAACGAACTTCCTATCTTCTTCAATATTGCCTGGTACGAGCAGAAGGCAGTCATCGTACTTCTTGCCCTGCTGCATCTAGGCGTAAAGAACATCCATCTGGGTCCTACGCTCCCAGCCTTCTGTTCACCAGCCGTACTGAAGGTACTGGTAGATACCTTTGGCATTGCCGGAAACGGAACGGTAGAAGAGGACATCAAAAAATATATAGGATAAGAACAGCAGCTACTGAGTTAAGGGAGAATCTGTAAAACTCGGGGAAAAAATCAAAAGATAAGTTTTCATGTTTAAAAGGCACTTTGCAATAACATTCTCGATAGTGTTGCAAAGTGCCTTATTTTTTGAGCGAACAATAAATCGGGGGAAAATGCGTTATTGAATATAAAACTTAAAAGTATGAAAGAATCAATATTCGTTACCTTGCAGAAATGCACAGTGTTTGAGGGGTTTACTCCAGAGGAAATCAGAGAGGCACTGTCGATGGTAAGCTACCGGATGGTGGAGCTTGCTGCCAGGGAAACCTATGTGCTGGCAGGAATGCCCTGCAGATATGCCGACATCATCGTCGAGGGGGAGATGATAGCCCGCATGTCGGGATTGTCGGGCAAGCAGGCCCAAATAGAGCGACTGGGAGAATCGATGCTGATAGCCCCTGCCTATATCTTCGCACATAATAACGAGATGCCCGTAAGCGTGGAGACAAGCAAGAAGACTACCCTCCTGCGCATGAGGCCTTCGGAACTGAAACTGCTGATAGATACCAACGAGCGCATACGCTGGAACTTCATCCAGCACCTGTCAAGGATAGATATCTTCCTTTCGCAGAAAATGCGCATGCTCTCCCTTTTCTCCGTCAAGGAGAAGGTGGCGCAATACCTCATCAAGATGGCTACCGAACAGCAGAGCAGAACCATCCGACTGGATGTCAGCCGCCAGGAAATGGCGGATATCTTCGGTATCCAGAAGTTCTCGCTCCTCCGCTGCCTCTCCGAATTCGAGGAGAAGGGTGCCATCAGGATTGAGGGCAAGACCATCACCATACTCAACTCGGATGAAATGAAATAAGGAGCAGGAATGAATGTTCAATCATTTTTTTAACAGTTTATTAAGAGTTTTTTGGGAAAAAAATACATTTTCCATCAATTTTACTAAAAAAAATTTTCTCACACGCGTTTACGTATAGTATAAAAAGTATAATAAAGTATATATATAACTATATATGGTATAGTATAAGGGCCATTTTCTTAAATCTATCCACCTAACTATCATGTACTTAGCATTCAACCTCTCGCTGAGAGTGTAGCTTCAGCCATCCCATCGATATGCTGATCCGGCGCTACGGACTAGACGAAATATCCTTCTAAATATTTGGAATTTTGAATTATTTTCAGTATCTTTGCAAGAAAATGTTTTAATGAAATAGTAAATGATTATACAGTAAAAACCCAAAATGAAGAAACAGAAAAAACATCGAAAGATTCCGGCTCTGGCAGCTAGTACTACGCTCGTGGCGGCGATGACCCTGATGGCATCCTGCTCCACAAACTACGAAGACAAGATTGTGTACAACGACATCCAGCAGCCATTCCAGCAGGACTTCAAGAAAGACACCGTGGTTTTCGACAAGCTGCCGGCTGAGTTCGCCAAGCACATCCTGAATCTATCCGACCCTTCAACGGAAATCGTAGGCAAGGCAGACTACACCTTCCAGACCAACAACCTGATCAGCGTGAAGAAATCGGCAGTGGGCGATTCGCTCGTCATCACCAGCTGGAGTGCGAAAACCGTCTCCAACGTCACCCTCGAGATGTATATCCCGGAGGCTGACGAGTATATCCCGGTGGCTTTTTTCGAAACCATTCCTGCTTTCTCCCGTTTCTCCTTCAAGCCATCCTTCATTGGCAGAAGAAACGTATGGAAGAAGGAAGGCGGAAATTTCGTGAGCTTCCTTTGTCCATATCTCGATATGAACCAGATGAAGGCACGACTCACCAGCGACGACGAGCACTTCAAGATGCTCCAGAAGATTGACGCCCAGTGGAACTGCAGCTTCTCCAATTTCGGATGGACTCCTACCGTAGGTGAATCGCACAACTTCCGCGAGATGAGACCTATCTATGCCCGCGAATGGGTGGTGATACTCACCAACTATGCCTATATGATGACCACCCCAGAGTACAAGTACGTGTTGGCGAACTTCAAGAAGGTGATGGGCGGCGACCTCTACGACAACGAAAAGGTACCATTCACAGCCGAAAAGTATCAGAGCGAGATAGAGAGATTCAAGGCTAAGAAGAACTTCGTGCTCGGACAGACCTCACCTGCCTATGGCGGCCTGGGCGGCGGTGCCACCTGGGGCATTACCGACTGGAACTTCTACGGCCATTATGCATCCTTCAGCGGATGGGAGTCGATCACCCACGAGTTCATGCACTGCATGGATTACGGTCACAACAGTAACATGACCTATGCGGCAAAGACTCCGGAAGGCGTGAACGTAGGTTGGACAGAGTTCATCTGGCAGCTGCACATGTGGTTGAGCAAGAAGGGCGACCTGCCATATACCGACCGCAACCTGCTGGGTTTCCACAAACCGGAGAATGCGCAGTATCGTGACTGCGCCATCATGGAGATTTTCCAGGATGATGCCGTATTGCAGAAGAACATCGATAATTTTTACAAGAAGAGCCGACTCGTGAAGTACTTCACCGAGAACCCACTCAAGGACAACAAAAAGTAAGGAGGAAAGAGAAAATGAGAAAAGACGTAATGATGATAAGCGCAGGACTGATGATGATGGCAATGGCATCCTGCAACCAGACAGAATATAGAGAGATTACAGAAGACCGTGTAGTGTCGCAGCCGGTGGATACCATCAAGGTGGCAGACCACTTCTACCTGGACGGCTATCTCTCGCGCACATCCGAGGACATCGGAGGCCGACAGCTGAATGCCGTAAATCTCTTCAGCGATGGCGAAGAGCTGTATGTAGCCAACTTTGCCGGCAAATGCATCGACGTATTCGATGCCGAAACCCTGGGTCTGAAGCGCAGCATGAGCAATGGCGACCGCACCCTGGCTAGGGATGTATATGCCGAGGGCGACCACCTCTTCGTGGCAGCCGGCGACAGCCGTGAGGTGCAGATCTTCGAGAAGAAGACGGGCAAGTATCTCAGCCGTCTGGGCACCGGCTCCTGGCCAGCCAGCAATGTTTCCTGGGCAGGATGCGTCTGCGCCACCCCTCGTCTGGTGTTCGTAAGAGACTCTAAGGAGACCAATATCAGAGTATTCGACCGCAACGCTATCAACCTGGGTGCTGCCAACAACAACAATGTGTATGCCAAGCTGGCTACAGACAGTTATTTCATCGGCAGCAAGTTTGAGCCGCAGTCAGAATCCTACGATATGGAAGCGATAGGCGATTCGCTCTACAGTTTCATCCCTCGTACAGGTACCATCTATTCCTGGAAGGTACAGGACATCATCGAGAAGAAGAACGATGCGCCAGCCAAGATTACCCAGAACGCAACAGAGAAAATCCGTTCCATTTCGAAGACCGACGACAAGGAGAAGTTCTTCGTATCGATGGAGAAGGACGGCAAGATGCAGCTGGCAGAATACACTCTGGCTGATATCCAGAAGCGCAACTTCTCTCAGCCAACCCGCAGCTTTGCGAGCGACAGCCGTGTGAGCCTGCCATCCCAGACCATCGTAACCTACCAGAAGGAGAAGCTGATCCTGACCAACGGCACTAAGCTCGACCGCTGGGAGATCCGCAACAATCCATCCTACGAGATCCAGCCTCGCAAGAAGTAAGCGAAGCATTCTCAAAATACAGAAATCCCCCATCCTGCCTTCTCAAGCCGGATGGGGGGGCTTATGTGATAAGTAAACCTAAAAAAACAAAAGCAAGTATCAATCCATTAGGGGTTGATATTTATATTTATAGATATATGATATCTTTGAATCTTCGAATCAAAACTCTACCGGCTACTGCCTGGGGGCTGGGGATAACATATCCCCAAAGCATAAAGAGGTTAGGACATTTTTTAACGGCGGATAACATATCCGCCGGGACGCTTAACGGAGGACGGGCATATCCGGCGCTATGGAAATACACTCGATCGATAGAGCCTGCATTCAACTGTCGATTACACTCCATCCTCTTACACGAACTATTGCTGTCTGAGGGTATTGTAAACCGCTTTGTAACTTGTCAACCCGCAGATTCCGAGGATTCCGACTGCCATGTTGTTAACCTGGTGTGGCTGCCAGAATTACAGAAATGGGCTATGCTAGACTCGGATATGAAAGCTTGGGCAGAAGATGAAAAAGGCACTCCACTTTCTCTTACAGAAATGCGTGAGCGATATATTGACGGCAGAGAAATCGTTTACCGTCCTCTCTTGAATTCAGATAATGATTTTGTTTATTACAGGGCATATTGGGCAAAAAACTTATACAGGTTTGATACTTGAGAGACAACAGGCTATGGTCGCGAAGATAATAATCCTGCTTATCGAAACAATAATCGCCATATCGTGCTTGTTCCTTCTGGATTCAAAGGTTTTGAACTTCCCGACCATTCAGTACTGACAACAGATACTTCACGTTTCTGGGCAGCTCCCCAAAATTAGTAACTGCCATTTACTAGATCTACCCCAGGAACAAATACAATAGGCTTCGATGGCAAATGAAGCCTATTTCATTGGCTAACGAAAGTAGTTTCATGAGCACATGAAACTACTTTCGTTTTTATTGCTTCTTCTACAATAGTTATATCATAAAAACGGAGCGCCAAAGACTGTAGCGGGCTTCGGGGTTCATCTGCTCCAACTGCTGGAAAATAGCCTGCATATCAGCTCGACGAGTAGTCTCTTCGTAAGGACACAATGTTTTCTGTTTGCTGAAATGTAATTCCTCAGCAACCAGCCTTATATCAGCTTCATGAACCAGACAGAGAGGACGGATAATAGTTAGCGGATAATGCTTTAAAGAAAGACTTGGTTGCATCGTGGAATGTGAACCCTCGAAGGTGATATTCATCAGCAGGGTAACGAGGATATCATCCATGTGATGACCCAGAGCTACCTTGTTAAACCCTTGGCTCACCGCAAACTCGAAGAGCGTCTTGCGGCGGTTCCAGGCACAGAGGAAGCAACGGGTCTTGCGGGGGTCGGTGGATTCATCGAAGGAACTATGCAGGATATGGAGCTTGATGCCATTCTCTGCACAGAATGCCTGGAGATAAGAACGGTCGGTTTCGTAAGGAATGTTATCCATGATGATATGCGCCGCCTCTACCTCAATATGCGGCTTAAAAATACGAGAACGTTGTGCAAGTAAACGAACAAGTTCCAGAGAATCCTTTCCACCACTCAAAGCAATCAGAATGCGATCACCATCTTCCAGAAGATGATAATCCACACAACCTTTATTGAACTGTTTTAAAACCTTACGTTCCACCTTCATAACTTCAAATTTAATAAGATGTAAATGACCAATTAAGATATAAAAAGCCGCTGCCCAAAAGAACAGCGGCTTTGTATCTTACTCAATATACTTAGCTTTTATTATTTAGCATAAGCAACGCTACGAACCTCACGGATGACAGTAATCTTCACCTGACCAGGATATGTCATCTCATTCTGAATCTTGGTTGCAATCTCATCAGAAAGTTTTGTGCTCTCGTCATCAGACATCTTGTCTGCACCCACAATCACACGAAGTTCTCGACCAGCCTGAATAGCGTAAGTCTTGGTTACACCAGGATAGCTCATTGCGATAGCTTCAAGATCATTCAGACGCTTGATATAAGCCTCTACAATCTCACGACGGGCACCAGGACGGGCACCAGAGATGGCATCACAGACCTGAACAATAGGAGCCAAGAGCGTATTCATCTCCATCTCATCGTGGTGAGCGCCGATGGCATTGCAGATATCTGGCTTTTCCTTAAACTTCTCAGCAATCTTGGCACCATACAAAGCGTGTGGCAATTCACTCTCCTCATCAGGCACCTTACCAATATCATGTAAGAGTCCAGCACGCTTAGCCTTCTTTGGATTCAATCCCAACTCTGAAGCCATGACAGCACAGAGGTTAGCAGTTTCACGCGCATGCTGTAAGAGGTTCTGTCCGTATGAAGAACGATACTTCATCTTACCGATAATACGAATCAACTCTGGATGCAAGCCATGAATACCGAGGTCGATAGCAGTACGTTTACCTGTTTCGATAATCTCATTCTCCAACTGCTTCTTCACCTTAGCCACAACTTCCTCAATACGAGCAGGATGAATACGTCCATCAGCTACCAACTGGTGGAGAGCCAAGCGACAAACTTCACGACGGATTGGATCGAAAGCTGAAATAACGATAGCCTCAGGAGTATCATCAACAACAATTTCAACACCAGTAGCTGCCTCTAAGGCACGGATATTACGACCTTCACGACCGATAATACGTCCCTTCACCTCATCATTATCAATATGGAAGACACTAACGGAATTCTCTATAGCAGTTTCCGTAGCCACACGCTGGATGGTCTGGATTACAATCTTCTTAGCCTGCTGGTTGGCATTCAGTTTAGCATCATCCATGATTTCATTGATATAACTTGCAGCATCCAGTTTAGCCTGATCTTTCAGACTTTCTACCAGTCGCTGTTTCGCTTCCTCAGCACTCAAACCAGAGAGTTCCTCCAGTTTAGCCTGCTCCATCTTCTGCATTTTCTCGAGTTCCTGCTGCTTGACGGTGAGGAGTTTTTTCTCATTGTCAATACGCTGCTGGTTCTGCTCCACTTCCTGTTTGCGACGACCCAGTTCTTCCTGGCGCTGATTGAGAGAAATCTCACGCTGCTTGAGTTTGTTTTCACTCTGCTGGATACGGGAATTACGCTGCTGTACTTCCTTCTCCAACTCAGCCTTCTTATTCAGGAATTTTTCCTTTACCTCAAGAAGCTTTTTCTCTTTAACTACCTCAGCCTCTTTATTGGCTGCTTCTATCATTTCATTATATTTTCCCTTAATAACATAACGGAAAATGAAAAACCCTGCAGCTCCACCTAAGATAAGAGCCACAAGAGCGGCGATAATTATTTCTACCATTATTATTATATTAATATGTATTTATAGAACATTCTACCTAACATGCATCATGATTTTAATGCATCTTCTATTTCGGCAGTCAGCTTTTTGAGAAGATCATCATAAGGTTCAGTATCATTGCGCCCAACCTCTTTTTCATATCTCAAGGCAATATCAATAAGCGCCATATAGAGGATTTCCTTGTCGCTTTTTCTTCCCTTGAAAATTTTATTATATGAATTGACAATATCATCAATCAGTTTTCCAGACTTACGATAATATTCCTCATCCTCTCTGGGAATTCTCACAGAGAGGTCTGTGTCATAGACATGTAATCTAATCAATAATTTCTCTTCACCTTGATCTGCCATAACGCTTATAGTTTTACTGATCACTCAATAACGTGATACATTTGTTAACATCCCTGATAAGTTTAGCTATACGTTTTTGCGTAGCTTCCATATCCGTATCAGAAATCGTCATCATCTTAGCCATTTTGAGACTATTGTAATCATGCTCAGACTGAGATAACTTATCCTCCAACTGTTTGATTTTTGCATCACGCTCATCCACCATAGAGTATAGTTCAGCATTCTCCTTTTTGAGTTCTTCAAACTGGAGAATCATCTGCCTTACTCTTGTAGCAAACGTATTGATGTTTTTCTCATTAGCACTCATTACACTTCTTTTTTGGCTACAAATATAAAGGAATAATTTGAAAAGAACAAATATTCCTCTATATTTTTATTAAATTTAATGAAAAAGCGGGATTACTTACCCATTTTAGCCTTGGCTTTTTCCACATCTTCATCAGAAGGGCGTGGTTCTTTCTTAGCCAACATGACTACTTGGTAAGTAAAATCAGTTACCCACTTCTGGCTGAATCCCAAACGTTGGTTCAACTGTCTCAACTGTGCCACAGTCTTCAAGACACTGGCATCATTGAAATCATTTTTGTTGAAAATATCATTTACCGTTTTTTGAGTCATGTTGTATAATGCTTTCTTCATGAAAGAAGGCAAACGTAACTTAAACTTCATCAAGTTTCCCATCAACATCATCAAATCCTGTGTAAATGTTTGGAACTGAATCAGATAAACATTGACATCCTGCAATTTGCGGCAATTCTTACGAATACTTTGGTCTATTTCCTTGAAATAATCCTCTTCAGTTCCATAGACGCCCTTCATCATCTTCTTCACATGAGCTTTTTCGCCAATACCTAAACGATTATTGACTGTAGGAACATGGAAGGTATTTTTGAAAACACGGAGGTCTGGAAGCATTGCCAAATTGGTGATACCTAATTGAGAAGCCAAGGCTGCCTGGAAATAAACACGCACCAAGGTCATGTAATCTTCCATTCCTCCAACCTTTTCTTCATTTTTATGACCGAATAATTTTGAAAATATTCCCATTTCTTATTCTTTTAAACTTTTAAATTTTCAATTGATTTACTAATTTGTTCTGCAAAAATACAATAAAATCGCAAAATATCAAAATTCAAGGCTTCTTTTTTGCAATAATCTGAAATAATTGTGTCTAAAAACAAAGTTTTAACCATAAATGTTTCAAAATATGAAAAAAAAATGCTAACTTTGCGCACGTTTAAATGATGCATCTTTTAACTTATCAATAAAAGAAATACCACATTCACATGAAAGAAGCTTATAAAGGTAGTGATTTAGTGAGATGGTTAGTAATAGTCGCAGACTTTATCATTCTCAACTTTGTTCTTTTTCTGGCTATCAACTGGGATAAGATCTCAGTTCCAATAGTCTTTTTCCATGCAAGCAAGATATGTTATTTTGTAGCTAACGTTTCACTTTTCTTAGGTGAACTACTCTTCGCGTCCATTATCCACGTTCGTAAGGTAAGGTTTATACAGGTATTGGGCAGAACTTTCAAATTGATTTTCGCCACGATACTTATCTTCAATATTACCATGTCCTATTTGCTGAAGGGTGGCTACGACTTAATCAAATTCTGCATCTATTTTGCAGTTGCTACATACATCTGCTTAATACTCTCCCGATATATAGAATTAAGCATTCTCAAATATTACAGATCAAGAGGTAGAAACATCAAAACAGTTTTATTTATCGGAAACGATCCTGCTGTCATAGAAATGTACAATACGCTGATGGAAGACCCATCTGCCGGATATCGTGTACACGGATATTATGCAAATGAGCCAATAGCTAATGCTCCTAAAGAGTTTAAATGGCTGGGGGATATGCAACACCTCAATAAGGTGATGGCAGAAAGCATCAATAATACCATCAATGGTATTCCAAGTAATATTGAAGAACTCTTCTGTTGCTTATCTCATGATTACTCCAATGAGATAGTACGTATCATGCAGTTCTGTGACAAGAACGTTATTCACTTTTATTATATGCCACGCCAATTTGGAGAATACAGTTTGCACCTGGACCCACAACTCTATCTTGGGAAAAGTGTATTTACCAATCGACGTGAGCCTTTGGCGAAATTAGGCAACAGAGTTATTTAACGCAGTTTTGATATTGCTGTAAGTTCCATCATCAGTCTTTGTTTCTTACCATTCTTACCTATCATAGCTATCATCATCAAGATACAGAGTCCTGGACCGATATTTTTCCGACAGGCAAGAACCGGGCTCAACGGCAATACATTCCAATGTCTGAAGTTTCGTTCCATGCATGTCAATAAGGATGCAGATACAGTTCAAGCTACCGAAAATGACCCAAGGAAGTTTGCTTTCGGAAACTTTATGAGAAAATCCAACATAGATGAATTCCCACAATTTTTCAATGTACTCAAGGGAGACATGAGCATCGTTGGACCACGTCCTCACATGCTGCATCATACAGAAATCTACGGTTCAATCATCGACAAATACATGGTACGTCACTTCTCCAAGCCAGGAATTACAGGATGGGCACAAGTAACAGGTTTCCGCGGTGAGACCAAAGAGCTTTGGCAGATGGAAGAAAGAATAAAAAGAGATATATGGTATATTGAAAATTGGTCGTTCTGGTTGGATTTGCGCATTATCTACCTGACAGCCAAGAGTATAATCATACACGATAAGAATGCTTATTAATAAAATCACATAAAAATATGAAAGGTATTGTATTAGCAGGTGGATCAGGCACTCGCCTTTACCCCATCACAAAAGGTATCAGCAAACAGTTGATTCCTATTTTTGACAAACCGATGATTTACTATCCGGTTTCAGTCTTGATGCTTGCCGGTATCAAGGAAATCCTGATTATCTCCACCCCATTCGACTTACCTGGGTTCCGCAGATTATTAGGTGACGGCAGCGAACTTGGCGTTCATTTCGAATATGCAGAACAACCTTCACCTGATGGATTGGCTCAAGCTTTCATCATTGGTGAGAAATTTATTGGAAATGATAATGTCTGCCTGGTTTTAGGAGACAACATTTTCTATGGTGCCGGATTTACAGGTCTTCTCAAAGATAGTGTCAAGGCTGCCGAAAATGGTCAGGCCAGCGTTTTTGGCTACTACGTGAACGACCCAGAAAGATATGGAGTTGCCGAATTTGATAAAGATGGTAACTGTCTCAGCATTGAAGAAAAACCTGCTGAACCTAAGAGCAACTATGCGGTAGTGGGTCTGTATTTCTATCCTAACAGCGTGGTAGAAATCGCCAAGAACATCAAGCCAAGTGCTCGTGGAGAACTTGAAATAACTACAGTGAACCAAGAATATCTCAAGCAAAAGGTACTAAAGGTAAGAACTTTACAGCGTGGATTTGCATGGCTTGATACCGGAACGCATGATAGCCTTTCAGAAGCCAGCACATTTATTGAGGTCATCGAAAAGCGACAGGGGTTGAAAGTTGCATGCCTGGAAGAAATTGCATTCAAACAGGGATGGATTAACGCAGAACAACTCAAGGAATTAGCCAAACCAATGCTCAAAAATGGTTATGGACAATATTTGATGGAATTGGCCACTACTAAATAGGCAAATTGTATAAGAAGAGATAATACATATTATATAATAATAAACGACATTTGAATAATGGAAGAAAACAAGAACTTAGAAATGGAGAGTATCCAGGAGAACGAGGAGAAGTCAAGTTTTGACTTTGCCACTATCTACACCGTTCTCATACTCAACTGGAAGTGGTTTGTACTCTCCCTTATCATCTGTATGGGTGCAGCCCACATATATTTGCGCTATGCCACGCCAATATACCAATCTGCAGCCAAACTCTTGATCAAGGATGACGAAGGCTCAGGCAGCCGTAGAGGTGGTAATTCTATCCAGAGTGCCACAAATTTGGGTATCATATCAAACTCCAATGGTATTGATAACGAGATGGAAATCTTGAAGTCAAGAACCCTGGCACAACAGGCTGTCTATGACTTGAAACTTTATGTGAATTACAGACATGAAGGCAAGTTGAAAGACCATATACTTTATGGTGATCAGGAAGTCAACATTGATATGGACTTGGAGCATTTGAAAAAGTTGAATGCACCAATGAACTTCAAGATTACAAGAGAAGGAAGAAACTATCATGTAACGGGTTCATACTATGTTCCTATTGATAATAACTCATTCAACCCAGGAGCAGTCAATATCGACAAGACTTTCTCTGCACTTCCTGCTACTATCGGTACAAGAGTGGGTGTTGTAAGATTCACACAAAACGGCAACTATATGTTGCGAGATGGCGAATCACTCAAAGCTACCATGATTGCTCCAGAGATTGCTGCAGGCAAATATGTAGGAAGCCTAAACGTAACACAGACCTCAAAGACTACTACAATTGTCGATTTGGTGCTGAACGATGAAATTCCACAAAGAGCTATTGATTATCTGAAGCAGTTGGCTATCGTATATAACAGACAAGCTAACGAAGACAAGAACGAAATTGCAGTACGTACAGAGCAGTTTATCAATCAACGATTGGAGAAAATCAACGCTGAACTGGGTAGTACAGAAGGTCAGTTGGAAAATTACAAGAAACGTAACAACATGGTTGAGTTGAAGATGAATGCATCTCAAGCTGTTTCAAACGCAGACCAATATGCCCAAAAGTTGAGCGAAGCTAATACACAGTTGGCTCTGTTGGACGAATTAACTAAATACATGAATGAGCCAAGCAACCGTCACCAGCCAATTCCATCAAATGTAGGTTTGTCTGATGCAAGTGCTACTTCCCTCATCAACGAGTATAACAGAATTGCCTTGCAGCGCAATCAGTTACTCCACAGTGCAAGTGAGAATTCTCCTACGGTAACACCACTGACAGCTCAGTTGGATGATCTGAATTCATCTATCAAACGTGCAATGACACAAGCCCGTGCAGGTTTGAGAATTCAACGTAATAGTATTGCAGCTCAAGCAGGCAAGTATGAAGGACAAATCAACAACACTCCAGAACAAGAGCGTATGTTGACCCAGATTGGTCGCCAGCAGGAAGTAAAATCAGGTTTGTATCTGATGTTGCTCCAGAAGCGTGAGGAAAACTCTATTTCATTGGCAGCTACTGCAGATAAGGGTAAGCTGATTGATACCCCTGTGTTTGCAGGTAAGGTAACACCTAAGAATTCTATGATTATGCTGATCGCATTGATTCTTGGTTTGGCTATCCCAGCAGGTATCCTCTTCCTCTTGGAATTCTTCCGCTACAAGATTGAAGGACACAACGATGTTGCAAAATTGACAAACTTGCCTATCATCGCTGATGTTGCCATCGCAAGTGAACGAGCTAAGACCAAAGCTGATATCGTAGTACATGAGAATAAGAACAACTTGATGGAGGAAATCTTCCGTAGTTTACGTACTAACCTGCAGTTCTTACTCAAACAACATGACAAGGTAATTATGTTTACTTCTACCACATCAGGTGAAGGTAAAACATTCATTGCTTCGAATGTAGCTATCAGTTTCGCTCTCCTTGGCAAGAAGGTGGTATTGGTTGGTCTGGATATCCGTAAGCCTCGTCTGGCAGAATTATTCGAGATTAACGATCATCATCATGGCATTACTAATTTGCTCGTAAAAGACGAAGTAAACTGGAGCGACGTAAAAGAACAGATTATCCCTTCTGGTATTAATGACAAATTGGATATCCTCATGGCAGGTCCTGTTCCTCCTAACCCTGGTGAATTGGTAACAAGAGAAAGCCTCGAACAAACTATGGAGCAGTTGAAAGAGCACTATGATTATATCTTAATCGATACAGCTCCAGTAGGTCTTGTAACTGATACATTGGCATTGGGCCGCATCTCAAATGCTACAGTTTATGTTTGTCGTGCAGACTTCACCCAGAAGGCAAGTTTTGGTCTCATCAACAGCTTGAGCATGGAGAAGAAATTGCCAAATATGAGCATTGTACTCAATGGCGTTGACTTATCTAAGAAGAAGTATGGCTACTATTACGGATATGGTAAGTACGGAAAGTACGGAAAATATGGTAATTACGGCATGTACGGCAGCAAGGGCAAATATGGCTACAAGAGCTACGGCTATGGAAGCTACGGTTCATATGGTAGCTATGGTAATTACAGCAAGAGTCATTATGGCGATATCAATGACGACAGCGTAAAGAAATAAATGTAAAGAATGGCAACAATCGCAGTTGATTTCGATGGCACAATTGTAACTCATGAATACCCAAAGATTGGTACCGAGATACCATTTGCCATCGAAACCTTAAAAATGTTGATTAGAGACCATCACCGCTTAATCCTGTGGAGTGTCCGAGAAGGATATCTCCTGCAGGAAGCAGTTGACTGGTGTAAAGAGAGAGGAGTAGAATTCTGGGCTGTAAACAAGGACTATCCTGAAGAAAGTTTAGAAAACAACAATCACTTCTCAAGAAAACTGAAAGCTGACTATTTCATTGATGACAGAAATATAGGTGGACTTCCCGACTGGGGGCAAATTTACCAGATAATAAGCCAGGGAAAGAGCTATAGAACCATCATTAAAGAAAGCATGGGAGCGGGCCAAGAGCCACCTAAGAAAAAGCATTGGTGGAATCGAGGATAAATAATATCACAAGATATATAAAACAAAAAGAGCGTGACTTCGAAATGAAGCCACGCTCTTTTTGTTTTATATGAATTTCTCTTTTACTTAGAAGAAGAGATATCTGTTATCAACGACATTTGCATTGAGATAAAGCTCGTTCATGAAGTTACCAGCATACTGCATAGACTTCTGACGGCATTTCTGCTCCTGAGCCTTTTCATTAAACTTAACAGGTCTGTTAGACTTATTAGTAACCAAGAAGAGATATACACCCGCATTACCCTTAACAGGATGAGCAGAGAATGCCCCCTTCTTAGTAGCAGAAACTGCACCAGAAAGAGCAGGTTCGCTTGCACCAGCAGAAGCTACAAATACAGGAGCTGCGAAAGTAATCTGATTAACTTCAGAAACCTTAGCACCCTTAGACTTAGCTGCAGCGATATTCTTAACACCATTCAATTTAGCCTCAATCATTTCAGCCTTCTTGTCTTTGATAACCTCAGCCTTAACCATCTCCTTTACCTGAGGATCATCCAAGCCACGGAAACCAATACGATTAATCTTATCAAGTACTACAACCAAAAGGTGATCGTTGTTACCACACTCATACATAGGAGACACAGAACCTTCTTTAGCCTCAAAGATCCACTTGAGAGCCTCACGAGTAGAATGGATGTTTGCTACATAGTGAGTAGCTGTTGTAATATCCTTCAAATCCTGAACCTTATAACCGCTCTTTGCTGCATTCTTCACAATCTCATCAGCAGTCTGGTTGGCGCTGACAAAACTTGCGAACTTGTTGTAAGCAGTACGATAAGTATCCTGAGAGAAATCAACATTCTTTTTGATGACAGCAGCTGTATATTTCTCGATCATTGCCTTACGGTCGCAAACCTGAAGGATTACATAACCCTGTCCCAACTGCAACTGAGAAGTAGCATTAACAGCCTGAGTATTCAAAGCGTTGATGAATGCCTTATTATCCTTATCCATAGACTGAGCAAACTCATACTGACGAGTTGTCATCCATGCCTTCTCACCAGTCTGACCATACTTCTTAGCGATAGCCTCGAAATCAGCACCACCAGAAATAGCACCCTGGATAGAATCAGCCTTTGTCTTAGCTTCAGCAACAGAAGCTGCGGCAACCTGAATAACACGATACTGAATAGAATCAGGCAACTGCTGCTTGTTAACCAACTTGACAATATTCAAAGTATTATCAGCTTTATTTGCCTTCACTGCAGTAGTAGCACCAACAGCCATAGAATCAAGAGTAGCAGCGATATCTGAAGGGAAAGCATCCTTGCCAACAGGAATACCCAAGTAAGCAACTGTAGATGCAGACTTGCGAACAACCTCTGTAGGATCTGCTGCAGCAGCTAACTGAGTATGATAACCAGCAAATTCCTTGTTAAGAGCAGCGCGGTCTGCCTGAGAAGCCTCTACCTGAATATCAACGAACTTGATATCACGGCTCTCAACAGGCTGCTTGAAACGAGCCTTCATCTCATCATACTTAGCCTTCAAATCACTTTCAACAACCTTCACCTTGTCATCCTGGATATCAGAATAAGGGAAAGCAGCCAACTGAATCTTGCTCTCCTCGTTTTCCTCCTTGAAAGCCATCTTAGCCTCTACAGGATTTGAAAGGAAACAGTGTGCGAGCAAAGACTGATACTTTTGAGCCAAAGTCTGCTGACGAAGAGTCTTCTCGATAAATGACCAATAGTTGTAAATTTTGGTGTATTGATCCATCATCTGAGCATTTGCAGATGGATTAGCCTTCTGAGCCTTATAATCAGCCAAGAACTTCTGCAAAGCAGAAACATCAAAGCGACCTGTCTGCTGATTAACAAAAGGAGTCTGAGCTAACATTGGGTTGGTACCGGTCTTCAAGATATCCTGAAGTTCTGCATCAGTAACAGTGAGACCCAACTTCTCTGCCTCATGAGCAACAATCTTGTTTTGGATGTATGAATTCCAAACCATATCCTTGACTTGGTTCATCTGCTCCTCAGGGAGATTGTCCTGTCCCTGTTGCATTTTAATTACTTCTGTGTACTCATCTACGAGTTTCTGGAACTCCTGTACACTGATTTTCTCGCCAAATACCTCACCGATCTGCTGGCGTTCGTTGTTCTTTGCAGAATCACAAGAACGGAAAGCTTCTTCAGCAATGAAGGCGAAGAGGCCAAAACTGATAATGCAAACCAGAATGACGCCTCTTTTTCTAATTGTTCCTAATGCTGCCATTACGTTTTAATTTTATTTTTTATTTTTTGTTTATTTTCTCTAGTTATATAGGCTTTTCTTTCCATAACCCTGCTCCGAATCAATGAAAGCAAGGTAAGACTTTAGCCAATTGTTTGCAAAAATACAAAGAAAATCGGAAATAAGGGAATTTTTTTATGCCTTTTTTGGACATACATGCCAAAAAGTCCCAAAAATAGCAAGAAAAAAGCACTTATCGCAAACGACAAGTGCTTTTTGCTCTATTTTCAGGAGTTTACTTCAACAAATGCAAGTGAACTAATTCTATTTTTCGAGAGGTTGACTTGATAATTTTAAATTCAAACTTACCAATGCGTATTACTTCATTCAACTTTGGAAAACTCTGATATTCATGAAGTATCAATCCACCAACAGTCATATATTCATCACTTTCAGGCAAGTCTAAATCAAACATCTCGTTTACCTTGTCTATTTCCAAACGAGCAGACAAAAGATAATCACCCTCAGGAGTTTGTTTGGCGACATATTTCGCTGAATCATGCTCATCCTCAATATCACCAAAGATTTCCTCTACAATATCCTCTAAACTGACCAGTCCACTGGTGCCTCCGAATTCGTCAACGACTACGCCCAACGTCTTCTTCTGCTGTAGGAAAATCTGCATCAACTTTTGCGCCTGCATCGTCTCTGGCACAAAAGGCATCGTACGAATATGATCTTGCCATTTCTTCGGATTGCGGAACAACTCAGAACTATGAATATATCCTTCTACATGATCTATATCATCCTTATATACCACAATCTTAGAATTGCCACTTTCCACGAATTTCTGACGCAGGTCCTCAAGTGTTGCATCCAGACCTACCGCCTGAATTTCAGTACGAGGAACCATACAATCCCTTACTTTGGTATCCGAGAAATCCAATGCGTTCTGGAATATCTTGACCTCATCGTTAATATCAGAATCCTTCTCTGCATTATCTATACTGGATTGGACAAGATAATCCAAATCCACTTTAGAAAATCCTTCATCCCCAGTCTCATCGTCCATTTTAACACCAAGAATCTTCAACAACATCTTACTTAAAAAAGTACTGAACTTACTGATAGGCCAAAGGACGACATAACATAAGTAAGCTAAAGGACTGAAAAGAGACAACAATCTATTAGGATTGGACTTGAAAAGAGTCTTAGGCAAAAACTCACCTGTGAAAAGCACGATTAATGTAGATAAAATCGTATCAGCAGAAACCTTCAGACCATCATCCAGCCCAATGAAAATAGTGTTATCAAAGAGACGGGCTATCAGAATACCATATACAACCAAGGCAATATTATTACCCACAAGCATGGTACTGACAAAACCATTAGGATGAGAGTAAAACAAAGAAATAATACGTTGTGTAAATCCGTTTTTTTCCTTATCCATCTCAGCCAACATACGGTTGGATGAAACAAAGGCAATTTCCATACCACTGAAAAAGGCGGAAAAGACCATTGTCACCAAGATTCCAATTATGAGACTAATCCCTACTTCTTCCATTTTCTTTTATTCAATATTAGTGCATAAGCGGAATCGAATTTGTCGCACTTCGCGGTGTAGCTTGCGGACGTAAATTCTGCTTTACAGAATCTGGCTGAGAAGAGATAGTATCACTCTGTGTACCAGCCACATCACCCTTTTCAAAGCTACCTTTAGAATTACTAACAAAATAACGCGTCATCTTCTCGTCACTCCAGAAATATGACCCTTGCAGGGTACGTTCAGGAGTAACTAATTTACTGAAGACATTGCTCGAAAGCTCATGCTTATTTTGATCCCAAGTGAGTTGTTCACTTGTAAATTTCAATCCATCTTTAGTCAAGATACGAACTCTTCCATAAAGTTTCCATATCTTCTGCTGGTCATAATAATAAGCCGTATCACTCTGAATATAACTATTCACATGAAACTTCTCATCAAATTGTTCCAGCAAAATACCCTTTTCAAAAATCCATTGAGAAGGATTCTTACTGGTATTCACTTCCCATCGTTCCGTAACAATACGATATTTCATCACACCCGAATCACTGATGAGCGTATTAACACCATACGAAGTCATCATGGCAACAGAGTCACGCGCCAAGATTGCAGGTGCAGTATGTTCCACTTGTTCCTGGCAAGCCACCAAACAAATGAACATCAATAATCCTAAAAAAGTGCTTTTAATCTTATACATTATTATATATTACTTCATTCTCCACTTTCTAAACCACTCTTCATTGAAAGTAAAGCCAATATTCAAGCGGAAAGTATTTTCCTTAATTAAATCCTTTGCAGAACTCTTCACCCACTGTCCACTGATATTGAGGAAAGAACGGTGGTTGTAATTGTTCATAATTGGAATACCGAAACCTGCACTAACAGAGATTTCCTTAGGTCCATCAATACCATTTACCTTATAATACGAAGTTGCATAACTTACACCGGCACGATATCTCAAACGCTTGAAGAAACTACGGTTATATTCTCCATAGCAATACTGCATACCCAAATTGAACTTACTGCGGTCTGTGTAAGCACCATCCACATCAAGGACATGATTCTTGTCATTGACATTTACATATCTTCGAGGATATTCCAAACTACCCCACTTTTGCAAGGTATAATCAAATCCTATTTTCCACTGATTATTATGATTCCACATCAAACCTACACCATACATATGAGGCAGCTCAAATGCTTTATCAATAGAGAAAAAGGCTGTATCCGATGCACTTGTCTGAGAATTATTAGAAATAATATTCATGTCGGCAGTTGCACCAAGATTATGACCTGGTGAATAGGTTGCACCGATTGTTGCCCAATCCTTCTTGGAGAGTTTGGCTGTATATTGGATACCAAAATCTAACTTATAGCTGTTGACCTGAGTAGAATAAGTACGAATCAACGTATTATAATTGGAGTTACTATAAGCATTAGAAACATACTTATTATAATCACCCCAAATATATGCCACATTAGCACCTACAGCCAATCCCTTAACCGGAGCCCAACCGACACCGAGATAAACCTGATGAAGTCCACCTTCACCATTATAAGTATTGGTATAAGTAGCATCATTAAACTGTGAGCCTACTTTTTCTGTAGAAGTATAGTTATAACCTACATTAGTAAATGGCAGCACACCAAAGCTAACACCTAAATGCTTGGCAGCTCTAAAACCAGCAACCACATATTCAAAGTTAGCATTATTAGCATTCTTCTTGACTCCATTCTCTTCGAAATTGGTAATCTGACCTGAGATACCTGCATCAAGAATAAAAGATAAGGAATCTATGGCTGAATATGAAGCAGGGTTCAAATAGTTGATTTGGTTATGCTCATGAAAACCGAGACCAACGCCATTCATACCACGATTGAAACCAGAAGTCTGGTCTGACAACACGCCAAGACCATACTGGCTGTATGGAGAATTAGTACCACTTTGGGCATTAACCGAAATAACTGTACCCAACAAAAGGGTAGCTAAAAAAAGCTTTCTCATTGATAATTATCATTCAAATTTATATTCAGAGTGCAAAAGTATTAAAAAAAATTAGAAAAAAAGAAGGATAATTGAAAATAATAAGGTATTTTTGCATCGTGAAACGATTTAAGTATATTTTTAGAGCTTTTTTAGCCGTTTTGTTAATCAATTTAACGACTTTGGCTAACGCACAGGATTTTCAGGGTAACAGACCTCAAGAAAATTCTGAGAGAAACTATATGTCATCCCCAGAGTCACAAGCATGGCTCGACTCTGTAGATATATCTCTCCTGACTTGCGGGCCAGGACAAGAAGTATGGTCATACTATGGACACACTGCCCTTCGCATTGAAGACCATGTCCACGGTACAGACCTTGCAGTCAACTGGGGAATGTTCTCCTTTAAGCAGGCCTTTTTCATTCTTCGGTTTGTGTTCGGCATGACCGACTATCAGATAGGTATATTCCCTATGGAGCATTTCATAGCAGAATATTCAAGCGAAGGAAGATGGGTAAGACAACAAAGACTGGCACTCACCAGAGAGGAGAAGATAAAGATTCTCTCTGCTATTGACGAGAATAACAAAGAAGAGAATCGCACTTACCGCTACAATTTCTTCTTTGACAACTGTACTACCAGAGCCCGTGATATGATTATCAGAAATCTCGGGCAACATATCACAGATTTCAAGGACGTTGATGCCCAATCAACCTATCGTAAAGAAATCCATCGTCTGAACGAAAATCATAAATGGGCCAGATTCGGAAATGATTTACTTTTAGGATTCATGGCAGACCGCCCTATCAGTAAACAAGAATGGGAGTTCCTGCCAGAAAACCTCAGTAAGGACTTTGCTACAGAAGCAAGAAAGGACACAACCGTTCAAAAAACGATGGCGGAAGTATATCCAACTAAAAAAAGATATATCAAATTAGTAGATAGTACATTCTACCTGATACCGGTACAAGCAGACCATGCAATAGAAAGCGAAAGCATCACTCCATTCAGAGTAGCGCTCGCTCTGGGCGCAGTCATATTCTTATTATCCATCATAGAAGTCTTCAAACGAAAGAACTTCTGGTGGTTAGATATGACTCTTCTGATACTTACAGGTATTCCAGGATTTATACTTCTGGCGATGATATACTCAGAGCACCCTACTGTTCAGATCAATTTCCAGATTTTGATATTGAATCCACTCAATCTCATCTTTGCATGGAAAACCTGCAGAAATCTGTATAAAGGTAAAATATATTGGTACTATAATATATGGGGAATACTTCTTTTCGTGTCCCTCTTTATGCAAATCTGGCAGCACTATGCAGAAGGTATGGAAATCTTGGCATTATCTTTGCTAATGCGATATGTCATAAGATCTATAGTATATGATCTCCGTAAACAGAAAAAACAATTAAACAAATAAAATAAATTAGGATTTATGATTGTCAACAGATATATTACCGCCCTCCTGGTTGTCTTAGCGGCAACAGGCATGGAAGCGCAGACTTATCAGCAAGCACTGAAGTTTGCGCTGACAGATATATCCTATGACGAATTTATCCAGCAACCTGAGGCGAAGGCATTAGAGGAAGACATTCTCTATATCATCAAGGCTATTAAAGAAGCCTCTGATGAAAACCATTCAAGACCTCAGTTTCACTCAGTATCTGCTTCATTAACAGCAGATACTTCTGACTTTCTGACAGACATTCATTCTAATATTTATTTCCACCCTATTCTGGAGCATAAATACAAGGCTCCTTATGGTAGTATTGTTATTCGAGGACCTGATTGTTTTTAATCCCATTGCAAGTCATATAAGGACAGAATATCACAAATATCACTTGCAAACGAGCATTAATTAACAAAACATTGCTGATTTACAGATATTTTTTGTAAATTTGCAGACAATAAATATAATGTGGAGAAAGAAATAGAGAAAAAGAGAGCGACAAGTACTTGTCAAATGACTCATAACTCCTTTATTTTCAATTACTCCCGATAAATTTCGAATAACAAAAAAAATAAATATAACAATGAACTTTAACAAAATTCTTCAGTCATTGTTTGGCAACAAATCAACTCGCGACATGAAGTTGATCCAGCCAATCGTAGAAAAAATCAAGGCAGAATATCCTAATATCAAGGCCTTGAGCAATGACGAGCTTCGTGCTAAGACAAAAGAAATCCAGAAGTATGTACAGGAGTATGCCAACGAGGAGAAAGCTAAGATAGCAGAACTCAAGGCTAAGATAGAAGAAACTCCTATTGACGAGCGTGAAGGTATCTTCAACCAGATTGATAAGTTGGAGAAGGAGGCACTCGACAAATATGAGATTGCCCTCAATGAAGTGCTCCCTACTGCATTCAGTATTGTAAAGGATACAGCTCGCCGTTTTGCAGAAAACGAGGAGACCATCGTTACAGCTACTGATTTTGACCGTGAGTTGGCAGCAGACCCTAAGAATGACTTCATCACCATTGATGGTGATAAGGCTATCTATCACAACCATTGGACAGCTGGTGGTAACGACCTGAAATGGGAAATGGTTCACTACGATGTTCAGCTCTTCGGTGGTGTCGTTTTGCATCAAGGTAAGATTGCCGAGATGGCTACCGGTGAGGGTAAGACACTCGTTGGTACCTGTCCTGTATTCCTGAACGCCTTAACTGGCAATGGTGTACATGTCGTTACTGTCAACGATTACTTGGCAAAGCGTGACTCTGAGTGGATGGGACCTCTCTATATGTTCAATGGTCTTTCTGTAGATTGCATTGACAAGCATCGCCCTAATTCTGACGAGCGTCGCAAAGCATATTTGGCAGATATCACCTTTGGTACTAACAATGAGTTTGGTTTCGACTATTTGCGCGACAATATGGCAACAAGTCCTGCAGACTTGGTACAGCGCCAGCACAACTATGCAATCGTCGATGAGGTTGACTCCGTTTTGATTGACGATGCCCGTACTCCACTTATTATTTCCGGTCCAATCCCAAAGGGTGACGATCAGATGTTTGAGGAATACCAGCCATTGGTAGAGCGTCTCTATGAAGTACAGCGCAAACAGGCAACAGAATTGCTCGCAGAAGCTAAGCAGAAGATTAGCGAAGGAAGCAAGACCAAGAATCAGGAAATACTTGAGGCTGGTTTCTTGGCTCTTTACCGTTCATTCAAGGCATTGCCTAAGAATAAGCCATTGATCAAGTACCTTTCTGAGGAAGGTATCAAGGCTGGTTTGTTGAAGACCGAGGAATACTACATGGCTAACAACAACCGTGAGATGCCTAAGGCTGTAGAACCTTTGTATTTCGTGGTAGATGAGAAATTGAATTCAGCCGACCTTACCGACAAGGGTACAGACTGGTTGGCAAAACAG
Source organism: Segatella hominis (assembly GCF_004535825.1). Taxonomy (GTDB): domain Bacteria; phylum Bacteroidota; class Bacteroidia; order Bacteroidales; family Bacteroidaceae; genus Prevotella; species Prevotella hominis. The sequence continues at coordinate 96,993 of NZ_SGVY01000002.1, forward strand.
GTAAACGATAAGGAACTTTTCGTATTGCCTGATATCACTACAGAGATGAGTGAGTTGGAAGCTCGCACAGACATCTCTGACCAGGAGCGTCTCGACAAGAAAGACGAGATGTTGGCACACTATGGTGTACAGAGTGAACGAGTTCACACACTTCAGCAGTTGCTGAAAGCTTATACCATGTTTAATAAGGACGACGAATATGTTGTCATGGATGGCGAAGTGAAGATTGTCGATGAGCAGACTGGTCGTATCATGGAAGGTCGTCGCTGGAGCGATGGCTTGCATCAGGCGATCGAAGCTAAAGAGCATGTAAAGGTTGAGGCTGCTACTCAGACATTCGCAACTATCACACTCCAGAACTATTTCCGTATGTACCACAAACTCTCTGGTATGACCGGTACTGCAAGCACAGAAGCTGGTGAGTTCTGGGATATTTACAAACTCGACGTAGTTGAGATTCCTACCAACCGTCCTATTGCACGTCACGACTTGGACGACCGCGTCTATAAGACAGCCCGTGAAAAGTATCGTGCCGTCATTGATGAGATTGAAGAAATGCGCAATGCTGGTCGCCCTGTTTTGGTGGGTACAACATCTGTAGAAATCTCAGAGTTGTTGAGCAAGATGTTGAAGATGCGTAACATTCCTCATAACGTGTTGAACGCTAAGTTGCACCAGCAGGAGGCTCAGATTGTTGCCGAGGCTGGTCGCTCAACAAATGGCAAGGGTGCCGTAACCATCGCTACCAACATGGCAGGTCGTGGTACCGATATCAAGCTGACTCCAGAAGTAAAGGCTGCAGGTGGTCTTGCTATCATCGGTACAGAACGCCATGAGAGCCGTCGTGTTGACCGTCAGCTCCGTGGTCGTGCAGGTCGTCAGGGTGACCCAGGTTCATCTGTATTCTATGTATCATTGGAAGATAAGCTGATGCGTCTGTTCGCATCTGAACGTATTGCAAAGGTAATGGACCGTCTTGGTTTCGAGGATGGCGAGCGTATCGAGAGTCCTATGATCAGCAAGAGCATCGAGCGTGCCCAGCGCAAGGTTGAGGAAAACAACTTCGGTATCCGTAAGCACCTCCTGGAGTATGATGACGTGATGAACCGCCAGCGTACCGTTATCTATGAAAAGCGTCGTCACGCCTTGATGGGTGAGCGTATCGGCATGGATATCACCAACATTATTTGGGACCGCTGCTTGAATATCATCAATAACAATGATTTCGATGGTGCAAAGGAAGAGTTCCTCAAGGTTCTTGCTATGGAAATTCCTTTTACCGTGGAAGAATACGAATCTGGCAGACGTGAAGATTTGGCAGAGCGTGCCTTCCAGGAGGCAATGGCAGCTTTCAAGCGCAAGACAGACCGCATTCAGGCTACTGCATTCCCTATCATCAAGCAAGTATTTGAGGACCAGGGAGCTATGTATGAGCGCATCATGGTGCCATTGACAGATGGTAAGCGTATGTACCAGATACCATGCAACCTCAAGGAAGCTTACGAGTCTGAGGCTAAGAGTGTTGTGAAGGAATTCGAGAAGAGCGTGCTGCTCCATATCATTGATGATGACTGGAAAGAGAATCTCCGCAAACTGGACGAACTCCGTCACTCAGTACAGAACGCCAGCTACGAGCAGAAAGATCCATTGTTGATCTACAAACTGGAGAGTGCCAAGATTTGGGATGCAATGATCAACGAAATGTACGATCGTATTTCAAGCATCCTGATGCGTGGTCAGATTCCTGTAATGGAACAACAGCCTGTACAAGAGGCTGCTCCAGAACAGCCAACACAGCAGAACTATGTAGAGTCTAAGGTTGACATTGACGAAGAGCGTGAACGTGCAGAGCGTGCTGCTCAACAGGCTGCAGCCAACCAAGACACTCGTGAAGGCGCAAGCCAGGCAAACCACACTCCTTACCGTGCAGAGCGCATGCCTCGTCCAAACGATCCATGTCCATGCGGCAGCGGCAAGAAGTTCAAGAACTGCCACGGCAGAAACTTGTAATCACAAGAAATGGTGATGCTCTTATATATATAATAAGGTATAAGAGGTACACATCATCAGAAATAATGATAAGAATACCAAGAATTGATGATACTCTCATCATTTCTTGGTATTTTTTTATTTAATGACATCATTGCTACCGAGTTGCAAAAAATTATTCGTAATTTTGCAGTTGAAAAAAAAAAAGAGCTGGCAATAAAGCCAGTTTCTATAGAATATAAGGTTAATTCAAGGAAAGATACGATGAAATTATCAGAACTCAAAACAGGAGAAAGTGGCGTCATCGTCAAAGTATCCGGTCACGGTGGCTTCCGTAAGAGAGTCATCGAGATGGGTTTTATCAAAGGCAAAAAAGTGGATGTACTCCTCAATGCTCCACTGCAAGATCCTGTGAAATACAAAATCATGGGCTATGAGGTATCACTCAGACATAGTGAGGCTGACCACATAGAAGTAGTTTCTATTGACGAGGCAAAAAACAATAAAGAACTGAATCATGCAGATGCAGAAGATAGACAGCAAGTAATTGACTCACAAACTATCAATACAAACGATAGCGACGAAAATGCGCTGGGCGACAAGATGCTCGTGGCAGAAAGAAAAAATTCTGCAGAAAACGAGGCTTTGGCAGAACAGGAAGCCGAGCGTTTGCATCATGTCATCAACGTTGCTTTAGTGGGAAATCCAAACTGTGGTAAAACCTCCCTCTTCAACTTTGCATCGGGTGCTCACGAACGTGTGGGCAACTATAGTGGTGTAACCGTAGATGCCAAGGTAGGTGAAGCCGATTTTAACGGTTATCACTTTAATCTTGTTGATTTACCAGGCACCTACTCTCTTTCTGCTTATTCACCAGAAGAACTTTATGTGCGCAAGCAACTCATCGAGCATACGCCGGATATCGTCATCAACGTTATTGATACCAGCAATCTGGAGCGCAACCTCTATCTCACCACCCAGTTGATAGACATGCACATCCGCATGGTCTGCGCCCTCAACATGTTTGATGAAACCGAGAAGCGTGGCGATAACATCGACTACGACAAACTGGGCGAACTCTTCGGTATCTCGATGATACCTACCGTCTTTACCAATGGTCGAGGCGTGGATAAACTCTTCGAGACCATCATCGAACTTTACGAAGGCAAGGAAGATTCCAACGCTCACTATCGCCATATCCACATAAACCACGGACATGAGATAGAGCACGGCATCGAACATATCCAGAAGTATCTGAAGGTAGATGATTCCATCCGCCAGCGCTACTCCACCCGTTACCTCTCCATCAAGTTGCTGGAGAATGATAAGCACGCCGAGGAATACGTAAGTCATCTGAAATCTGCCAAGGAAATCTTCGCAGCCCGCGATGAGGCAGCCAAGCGTGTGAAGGAAGAGACTCTGGAAGATAGCGAAACCGCCATCATGGATGCCAAATACGGTTTTATTCATGGAGCATTGCAGGAAGCAGGCTATGAACCTGGCAAAGCAAAGGATACCTATCAGGTAACCCATCTCATCGACAGAATCCTGACCAATAAATATGTAGGCTTCCCTATCTTCATCCTGCTGCTGTTCATCATGTTCTCAGCCACCTTCGTACTGGGCGAGATTCCTAAGGGATGGATTGAGGACGGCGTAGCATGGCTGGGCGAATTCATCAGTACCACGATGCCGGACGGACCGGTGAAGGACATGCTGGTAGATGGTGTGATTGGTGGTGTAGGTGCGGTCATCGTGTTCCTGCCACAGATTCTGATTTTGTATTTCTTCATCTCATACATGGAGGATTCGGGATATATGGCTCGTGCCGCCTTCATCATGGATAAACTGATGCACAAGATGGGCCTGCATGGCAAATCATTCATTCCGCTGATTATGGGATTCGGATGTAACGTGCCTGCCGTGATGGCAACGAGAACCATCGAGAGTCACCGTTCCCGTCTGATAACGATGCTGATTTTGCCATTGATGAGTTGTTCGGCTCGTCTGCCAATCTACATCATGGTTATCGGAACATTCTTTGCCATCCAATACCGTTCGCTCATCATGGTATCGCTCTATCTCATCGGCATCTTCCTTGCCGTGATATTGAGCCGCATCTTTGCCAGTTTCGTGGTGAAGGGCGAAGATACTCCATTCGTAATGGAGCTGCCTCCTTACCGCTTCCCTACCTGGAAGGCAATAGGCCGACATACCTGGGAGAAGGGTAAGCAGTACCTGAAGAAGATGGGTGGTATCATCCTTGTGGCAAGTATCATCGTATGGGCGTTAGGCTACTTCCCTCACAATGAGGAGCTTGATACCCAGGCACAACAGGAGCAGAGCTATATCGGCAGAATCGGTAAGACCATCGAGCCAATCTTTACCCCACAGGGTTTCGACTGGAAGTTAGATGTGGGTCTGGTTTCCGGTGTAGGTGCCAAGGAGATTGTAGCCTCAACGATGGGTGTGCTCTACAGCAACAACGACAGTTTCTCTGACGACCAGGATTACAACGATGAAGACGGAAAATACGAGGTTTTGAAGAAGCAGATGACTTCTGACCTGAAGAAGACCTACGGTTACAGCGATGCCGAGGCTGCATCCAAGGCTACGCTTACCGCCTATTGCTTCCTCCTCTTCGTATTACTCTACTTCCCTTGCATCGCCACTATCGCCGCCATCAAGGGCGAGACGGGCAGTTGGAAATGGGCAGGCTTTGCCGCTGGCTACACCACGCTATTGGCATGGGTAGTATCAGCCTTAGTCTTCCAGATAGGAAATTTATTTATATAAAATAAAAACATAAACCCCTGCCCCAAAAACTGCGTGCCGACGTATGAAATTATGCGTGGGCACGCAGGAATTTTTGCATGGGCACGCAAAAATAAAAGCCCTTAGACCTCGCTTTTGAAGTTTAAGGGCTTTTTTCATCTGTATCACCACAAAATTACAAATAATTTATTACATTTTTCTCTGAATATCTACACATACTTATGTAACAAGAAGCGCAGCTGTTTTTGCAACCTTTTCTAAATAGTTCATTTTAATTGTCATCATGTCAATAAGAGTATTTTTTGATGGTACAAAATTAAATGGATATTCTCTTTCCAACCTTTGCGGCAAAAAAAGCAATCATCAAACCTAAACAGGCGGCAATACTGATGGCGATACGAAGTCCGGTAGCCTCTGCAAGCCATCCGATAACCGGTGGTCCTACCAGGAAACCGAAGAAGCTGATGCTCGAAACTATGGTGATGGCAATGCTGGCCTTGATAGTTCCCAACTTTCCCGCAATACTGTAGCAAATAGGCACCGATGAAGAGATGCCGAAACCTACCAGCAGGAAACCCAAGGTGGCAGGAATGAGATAAGGCAAAGCAGCAGCCAGCCACAAACCGCCCAATATCAAACCACCACAAACCTTCAATACCCTGGCTGGTCCATATTTCGTAACAAAACCATCAGCAAGAAATCTACCCAGAGTCATCGCTCCCATACCAGCCACATAACCTGCACGGATAAAAGCCTCATCGGGTTTCACCACTGATGAGAAATATACACTACTCCAATCATAAACAGTACCTTCACAGAACATGCCGGCAAATCCCATTAATCCTAAGAGGAACAGAATCGGGTCGATAGTCTTGAACGAGAACTTCGGAACATCTTCCTCTTCTGCCTTTGCTGTTGCATCATCTATCAGATATCTGAATCCGATAGTTATAATGAGAAGACTCATCACCAAAACCGTTCCGAAATGCACCTCTATCGGAAGTAGGGTATTCGCAAAGACTGCACCTATGATACCGCCCGAAAATCCACCCAAACTCCACAAGCCATGAAACGACGACATAATGTTGCGACCGTACATCTTCTCTACCAGACATGCCTGCGTATTGGTGGCGATGTTCATCAGATTCGCCATCATTCCGAAAGCTACGAGTGAGAGAATGAGTTGGAAAACTGTACTGCTACTTCCGATAGAAAAAAGAACGAGAACATAAATTATTTCTGCAAGAAGTATCATCTTCTTGCTTCCGAATTTACTGACCAAGACACCCGAAAAAGCCATCATCAGGAGTTGACCGATAGGAATGGCAAAGAGCACAGAACCTAACTGACCATTCGTGAGATGCAGCATCTGCTTCACATCCGGAATACGACTCGCCCAACTGGCAAAAACTACACCTGGTACAAAATAATAAGCCGCAACGGCTATACGCTTACGCAACAAATCACTCATTTTTTTCAAAGCTACAGTCATCCTTGTATTTACCTTAATATATATGATATCAAAATTTCAATAATATGGGAGAAAAATCGGTATGAACTCTTATCTTCTATGTAAAACCTACAATCCTCCAAAAGCGAGTGCAAAATTACGAAAAAAGAAGAAATAAAACGATATTTAAACGAAAAAGATTCTAAGTTATGAAATATTTAATGTACCTTTGCCTAAAAGAATTGAAAATAAACAAACTAACAATGAAAAGACAAATGATTATCACTCTGGCACTTGCCCTTACGATGACAATGCCAACATTCGCCCAAAAGGCGATGACCAAGAAAGAAATTGCTGAAAAAGAAAAAGCATTCAAGAATCTCCAGAATCCATGGAAAGGAAAGAAAGTTGCTTACTTTGGCGATTCTATCACCGACCCTAATATCAAGGCATCAAAGGTAAAATACTGGGGATTTCTTGAAGAATGGCTTGGCATTACTCCCTATGTATATGGCGTGAGTGGCAGACAATGGAATGATATTCCCCGCCAGGCGGACAAACTCAAGAAAGAACATGGTGATAATTTCGATGCAATCCTCATTTTTATGGGTACCAACGATTACAATAATGGTGTGCCTATCGGAGACTGGTACACAGAGACATTCGACAGCGTGAGAGTTGCCCGCCACAAACCAAGTGAAATGGTACTGCGTCGTCACCGGCACTTTGCCATGGACAAGAATACGCTCAAAGGGCGTATCAACATTGCCATGTCAAAACTGAAGCAGATGTACCCTACCAAGCAAATCGTGGTGATGACACCAGTACATCGTGCTTACTTTGCATCTAGCGACAAGAACATTCAGCCAGATGAAATGTACGAAAATGCACGTGGTCTCTTCTTCGATGAATATGTGAAGGCGATTAAGGAAGTAGGCAATGTCTGGGCTGTACCAGTCATCGATCTCAACTCCCTTTCAGGTCTCTTCCCTATTTACGATGCTGGTGCCCAGATGTTCAACAAAATGGATACAGATCGCCTTCATCCAAACGATGCCGGTCATGCTCGTATGGCAAAGACCGTCATGCAACAGCTCTCTGCATTGCCTTGCAACTTCTAAAAGGCTCTATCTTATGCCGCCACTTGGCAATAAAATAAAAAAAAACCTCAAGTCCGCGACCTATGGGGTAACGGATTTGAGGATAAAATCATTGAAAATTTGAAAAGCGAAACGATAAAAGCCCTTCACCCTTCACCCGTCAAGCATAAGTACCTGATATATAAATAGTTATAGACGCAATAACATAAAAGCACCCTTCACCACCCTTCACCTCCCTTCATCTTAAGCTAAAATTGATCGTCTATTAAGACTAAGATTAATCGTCTATTAAGACTAAGAGAGGGAAGCTGTGTCATAAGTCTATGATGCAATTTTATATCCGTGAAAATCCGTGAATAATTTGTAGAGCAAGAATGTTCCGTTAAGTCTGCGTAATCCGTAAGCGGCTCCGCGTTTATACCATTGTAGCTTTCTCGTTTGTTCGTACCTTTGCACCATAATTTTTTAATCGCATGAATTATGACAACAAACGAACGTTTTGAGAAGGCTTGGAATTCCTTCTTAATCTATTTGAATCGAAATCCAAAGGCTCATCTGACTCCTTTCTTGAAGGAAAGGCATGTAAATCACCGCACCATGCAAAATTGGATGTCCGAGAAGGGATATTCTGTCCTGCGTGCCAAGCATGAAATCCGTGAAGTTCAGGAGGCAGCCCGTAAGGAAAGAGCAGAAGCCTCTACTGCAAATACCGGCGTGATGTTCGTGCCTATGGAGTCTCCAACTATAGATCTTCCTATGGAGGATCTTCTTCAAGGCATAAACATAACCTTTCCCAATGGAACCGTTGTGTCGATCAAAAAAGGATGCGCCAAGTCTGTTATGGCGTTAATGAAACTTTATGAGAAGGAGGATGCGGTATGTTTGGATTAAATGAGAACACCCAATACTATGTCTGCCAGCGATACGTTCGAATGAACACGGGTATTAATGGCTTGTATCAGATAGTAAGGACGGAGATGGAGCTGCCACCACTTGGCGGTGCTGTCTTCATCTTCTTCTCCAAGAATCGCCAGCAGGTTAAACTGCTAAAATGGGACGGCGATGGTTTCTTGCTATATCACAAGCGACTGGAACGAGGAACCTTTGAATTGCCATTCTTTGACCCTAAGAACAAGCAATGCAAAATGCCGCACAAGACTCTGTCTGCCATCATGAGCGGAATTTGCCTTAAAAGTATGAGATTTAGAAAGAGGCTTAACTTATAGCAGTATTATAATGCCAATAACGTGCTGTATATCAATAAAATAGATAAAATTAATATCCAATAATACTTGCATGTCTCAATATTTTTTCGTACCTTTGCACTATGACAAAGGACGAAATCATAGTACTTTTGAAGGAGCAACTTCAGCTTGCTAACGATACTGTGAGTTCGCTGACCATACAGGTCGGTGAACTCATTGAACGTATAAAGTCATTAGAAGAGCAACTCGTCCAGAAAGGAATCGCCATAGACAAAGCGAATCGCCAGAACAGGGCGCTCGGCAAGCTCGTTTCCGGCAAAAAGTCCGAACGTCAGGAGAAGTGTCTGCAAGACTCAATGACTCAGGAAGAATTTGACAGGAAGAAAAAAGAGCAGGCGGAAAAGAGAAAGGAGCGCAAAAACAATGGGGCCAAGCGTGACATGCATTATGAGATGGAGGAGAAACATGTTACGGTTAATCCAGACATGGATGCGGAACTTTTGAAGACGCTGCGCATCTATGGCACCCGCACCTGTGTGCGTTACAGCATGGAGCCCATCAAGTTCATCAAGACCGTATATCACATCAACACTTATACGGATGGAAATGTCCTGTATCCAGGAAAGACCCCATCAGCATTGCTGCTAAACTCATCCTATACATCTTCTTTTGCAGCAGGTCTACTGCAGTTGCGGTATATCTATTCCATGCCGGTGGAGCGAATCGTCAAATACTTTGCCGACAGTGGGTTCACACTAAGGAAAGCCACGGCAAACAAGCTGATTGCCAGAAGCGCAGACGTACTGGAAAATATCTATAGAGCCATCTGCCAAAAGGTGTTACAGCAGGATTATGTTACGGCAGATGAAACTTATCATAAAGTACTGCTGACGAGGGTAAAGCCTACAGACAATGGCTCGAAGAAAGGTTACCTGTGGGCGGTAAGCGCACCTAAACTGGGACTTGTGTTCTTCGTATATGAGGATGGATCACGTTCTGAGCAGATCATACTTGATGTGTTCTCGGATTATAAAGGTACAGTACAGAGTGATGCATATGCTCCTTACCGGAAGCTGGAGTCGGATGCTTATCCGGACATTATGAGAATTGCCTGTCTGCAGCATGTCAAGAGAAACTTCATCGACTGTGGCAAGAACGACAAGGATGCACAGGAAGTAGCAGGCATCATCAACAGATTTTATCAAGAAGACAAAAAGCATAAGGTTGGCGTAAATGGATGGACAATAGAGAAACATCTGGCTTATCGGCAATCATACGCACCGGACATTTTGCAGGATTTATTAGAGAAACTGGAGGAATTATCTTCCAGGAAGGATTTGCTGCCCAAATCGCCCTTGGCGCAAGCCGTCGGCTATGCCCTTAACGAGTATAATGCCATTTGTGACATTTTTAAAAGAGGTGATACTGCTCTCGACAACAATTATATTGAGAGAATCCAGAGGTACATATCGCTGTCGAGAAGAAACTCATTATTCTTTGGTTCGCACGAAGGGGCAAGACGAGGAGCTATCCTATATTCTATCGCCATCTCATGCAAAATGAATGGCATTAATCTGTTCGAATACATTAGCGATGTCATAGAAAAGACCGTAGAATGGCAACCAAATACTCCATTGGAAAAATACAGAGACTTGCTTCCTGACAGATGGAAAAAGCAGTAACAGCATTATTCAATCAGCTATTACTGCTTTTTTCAATTATGCAAGGTATAAACGCGGAGCCGCTTACCGCTAAAAACGGCAAAAAGATGAAGGGTAATGAAGGGTTAAATCTTACCTTTCACCCCTCAGGCCCCCGTGTTTATCGGCATTCCAGGCAAAAAGGTGAAGGGTGAAGGGTAAAATCACATTCCTGTTTTAGAAAAAAAATCCGTTATAAAGATTTTTCCAAATACCTATCACCTGTATCTTTATATAAAACCACTACTAACATTTTCTATAAAAAGGAAATAAGAGAACAGAACATCAAGCAGATATTCATGTCTCACCAAGTTTGTAAAGTGCCTAAGGAAGGGCACTTTTGTGCTGAGGTAAGGGCACTTTTATGCCCCCGAGAATGAGATTATCCCAGTTTTTATGCAATAAAATTTGGGAGTTACAAAGAAAACTCAAAATTTTGTAACTCGTATTAGGATTTAATTTAAAGAAGGACATAAAGCTGGCTTGAATCTTTCTTATCGGATTATCACTCAATCTGGTCTTTAGAAACTATTGCTAATCACTGTTGATTACATACTTAGCTGTAGAGATACTATATTCGGAACCGCTATTTCGAAAACATCGACAACATTCATACAAACAAAAAAACTTAAATTAGCAAACAAATAGGCTGATATTCAAGCATTTTTATTAACTTTGCATTCGAAACCGTCATTTCGGAAACGGCGGTTTCGAAAATAACATAAATAAAAAGAAACTATAAAATTATAGAAATATGAAGTTCTTTGGAAGACAAAACGAAATAAAAGAATTGCAAGAGATAAGAAATCTATCTTTGCAAACGGCTCGTTTCACAATCGTAACAGGACGCCGACGTAGCGGAAAAACATCCTTATTGATAAAAGCATACGAGGATGTTCAGGATATGCTGTATTTCTTTGTTGCAAGAAAATCAGAAGCTGAACTCTGCAGAGATTTTATCGAAGAGATAACAAGCAAACTTCAGCTTCCTATTCTCGGAGAAGTAACACGCTTTGCAGATATCTTTAAATATCTGCTTCAACTATCCAAGATTCGCCCTATCACTCTCATCATTGATGAATTTCAAGATTTCAAACGGGTTAATCCATCTATATTTTCAGATATGCAAAAGATATGGGATCTTAACAAACAGGAAGCTCATATTAATCTCGTGGTTTGCGGTTCTGTTTATTCACTTATGAACATCATCTTTAAAAACAACAAGCAACCACTTTATGGTAGGCAGACTGGAGAAATAAAAGTCACTCCATTTCCTCCTTCTGCTATCAAGGAAATTCTCTCAACATATAATTCTGCCTACACCAACGATGACCTACTGGCTCTCTACAGTTATACAGGCGGAGTTGCAGAATATGTAGAAATGATGATGGATGCTGGAGCCACGACAAAGGAAAAAATGACAGAGAAGTTTGTTGCAAAGAATTCTTATTTCATATACGAAGGAAAAAATATGCTGATAGAAGAATTCGGTAAAGACTATGCCCGTTATTTCGAAATATTGCAACTTATTGCTTCTGGCTACACAACTCGTGGTGAAATAGAAAGCATTATGAAAATAGAACTCTCAGGCTATCTCACTAAACTGGAGAATGACTATTGCTTGATTTCTCGTTATACACCGATGTTTCAAAAGACCAATCGCAACATTCGCTATCAGATAGAAGATAACTTCCTTCGCATCTGGTTTCGCTACATCTACAAATATGGATACATGATAGAGGTTGGCGCCAATAAAAAACTTAAGATGGTTATGGATAAGAGCTACACCACATACACAGGCAAGGTTCTGGAAAGATATTTCATTGCAAAAATGATAGAAAGCGAAGAATATACCCAAATCGCTTCTTGGTGGGACCGAAAGGGAGAGAATGAAATTGATATTATCGCTGCTGATGAACTGAAACAGAAAGTCATTTTCTATGAGGTGAAACGCCAAGCCAAGGATATAAATCTCGGCATTTTAAAAGATAAAGCCGAGCATTTCTTCCAGACAACAGGAAAATTCAAGAAATTCACTATCGGATACCAAGGGTTGTCAATGGAGGATATGTAGTTTCATAAAATAATAAATCCCGGCAGGAGATAGCTTGAAGCTATTCTCTTACCGGGATTTTCATTATCAAGACGATAAGTAGTCTGCAAAAGATAAAATTCTTATTTCATTATCATTTTATGATAATCATTTTTCCTTTCACATCAGCATATAGAATTACATCAAGTCACACTTCTCCTCGGTGTTCTTCTTGACCTTCTCGCCATCTTTCAGGATGCGAGCCTTATAGCCAAACTTCTCAAAACCTTTCTGGAGTTTCTCGGGGGTTGTCTTGTCGGCATTATACTGTACTGTGACTGTCTGATTCGGTACAGAGGTTTCTATGCTCTTGATACCCTTCTCGAAGCGAAGGTTGCTCTTGATCTTGTTCTCACAAGCCTCACAGTGCATCTGTGGTGTTGTGGTGAACACTACGGTCTTGATGTCCTTGGCAAAGGTTACCATTGCCATCATCATTGTGAACATTACTAAAATTTTCTTCATAACTTTTCTATTTGCTTAAATAATTCAACATTAAATATTTCCACTTAAAAGTGTACTCTCACGCCTGCGTAGAACATCCGTCCCTCTACAGGTCCCCAAACCAAGGTTGGCTCGAAATCGCTTCCCCATGGATTGCTGGCACCATAGATAGGAGCCTTCTGCTTAAAACCAGTCAGGTTCTCGCCTCCCACATAGATGCTCCAATGACGAAACCATCTCGTAACCTGCGCACTCACTTGCTCGAAGCTATGGAAACGAGGAGACCATGACTGGCTTCCATCTGCCAACTGGTAAGGCTCTGGATTCCTGCCTCCACCATTCAACTGCACGGTGGCATCAAATTGCCAAAGTCCAAGTGGGGTCTTATAGGAAGCCGTGAAAAGCGCCTTATATTTACTGGTCAATGGCTTCTCTTTCAAGGTTTTGCCATAATCGTATGTACACTTCACATCGTTCAGACGATAAGCCGCTGTTATCTCTAAGCCTTTCAGCAATGGATAAGAGGCATCTATCTGGAAGGTGTGCGAATAAGACTTACCTATCAAATTATAGATGGAGATAAACCCCTTGTTGGCATCATAATCCACTACCGCTTGATTCCTGAAGTCGGTATAGTAATACTCGGCGTTCAGTTTCAACGTCTTACCAAACATAGGGATATAGAAAGCCGTGCTCAGTCCATAGTTCCAAGCCTCCTCTTGCTTAAGTCCATCACCCGTAATCTGAAACTCCCTGCCACTCGCCAAGAGGTAATTGTACTCAGCCAAACCAAACACCGTGCGATAGCCCTTGCCTGCCGACAAGCGGATGCTGATGGCATCGATAGGCGAATACTTCACGTGGAAACGAGGGGTGAAGAAGTTGCCATAAAGCGAACTATGGTCGAAACGGACACCTGCCATTGCCGTCAACTTCGTGCCTAACGTATAGGTGTATTGGGCGTATGCTCCAGGAGTCGTCTCCTTCTCGTTCATTCTCTGCATCTCCGACAAAAGGTAAGGAGAGTCTTCTACCCCTACTGTCGGTCTTGGAGAAACATTCACATTGGCGCGCTGTCCCAGGTAATCATGGTTGACGCTCAAACCTACCGACAAATTGTGCTGATGAGTAAAATTGGTCTCAAAAATCAGCGAGCCATAGAGATTCTTCTCATTGAGGTCGTAGAACCTGTTGCCATACTGGGCATCGAGCTGGTGCATCGAAGCTGAGGACATGAAGGCAATATTGGTACCATGCTCATGATTGAGGATGAAGGCATGTTTCATATAACCCTCATAACGGTTGGTATGGAGCTTGATTCGATAAATATCATCACTATGAACATGTTCCTCATCCTGCCCACTGGTACGAATCTCCTTCAAAGCCCCAAGTCCACCATGAAAGATGTAGTGCTTTCCTTTATACAGCCAACGGTTCTGTACATTATATTGTTCTCTGCCTGGCATATCATAGAAACCATCGCCATTGTCATCATGGTTTTTGAGGATATTCTCATGATGCAACAATATCTCCGTTGCCCACTTATCCGATAGATGAACGTTGGCATCAGCGTTTGCTTCGATTCGGCTCTTGGTATCACCAAAGAGGTTTACCTCCACCTGTTGCTCATCCTCTGGCTTCAAGTAATCCACATTGATTTGACCTGTAATCGACTCATAGCCATTCTTCACCGAAGCACTACCCTTAGATACCTGAATGCCTTTCATCCAAGGTCCCGGCACATAGCCCAGGGCGTATGGGATGGCTGCACCACGGAAATTCGGCAGATTCTCGGTGAGCATCTGTACGTAAGTGCCCGAAAGACCGAGGAGTTTGATTTGTCTTGCGCCCGTCGTAGCATCATTATAAGCCACATCAACCGATGGGTTGGTCGTGAAACTCTCACCTAAGTTGCAACAAGCCGCCTTGAAGAGTTCATCCTTATTCACAGCAATGCCATTCACGGCACCAGCCAATCGAGAAGTGCCCGACTTACGAGCCACCACCTTCACCACCTGCAAGGTCTCGTCCTTGAAGATGGAATCCTGAGAGGAGGAATCTACAGAGTCATTTCTTACAGAATTATGATATGATAACAGGGACGCAACCTCTGTCTTATTATTTTTTGCATAAGTCTCAGCACCAATAACCAGCAAGGCACTGAGCAATAGATATTTTGAATACATAAATATATTTACTTTTATCCGAATCAAAATCTTAATTTCGGATGTTTTTTTCCTTTTTATATATGTATGCAACCCTAAGATTTTACTGATAGGGATAAGCATACGACAATCTTGGTTGCAAAAGTACAATAAATCTTTTGCAACCTATTTGCAAATAGGGAAAAAATCAAATAATCAGAGTGTTAAGGAGGGCAAGATAAGCCCTTGGAGGCGAATGCGGAACGTTCTGATTCCAATATCTTGCCTTCTGAATGCTACTAATAACAGGACGAGACAACGTCTGCCAAAGAGCTGGCACGATGCCAGCAAACACCGGTGCTGTATCGAAATCCATATGTTGGACAGAGACCGTAGGCGATAGCTTCACCTGCCTTACGTTCATGCAATGCTTTTTCACCTGTGCGCCCAGCTTACCTTGGCAACAGTCATGCCCCACGCAACAGTCAGCCATCATACCCACCATCACCTTGTCAGAACGAAGGCAGTGCATGACTGTAGTGCCCACGCTCAGGTAAACCACCATGAACGAGAGCATCAAAGCCATCAATATGTTGAGCGAACGTTTCATACCTATTTTTTGCACACCTTCCTTTTATCTGGTTGCAAAATTAAGTATTTTCCTCAGAATAAAAACCTAATAGCCCCATAAATTAATGACCTTTAACGGCTCTTGTTTAAAAAATTCAAAAAACACCGCCTCAAATAGCTCCCCTTTTCTTTAGTTCTACTTTTTCTCTAACCGTTTTTTTCATCCACTTTGTGAGTGCCACTTGACTAAAACAAGTAAGTAAAATATAGAAAGAAATAATAAAAAAAACAGGGAGATCGCAAAGATAATCGTATTTTTGCAATCTCCTGATACGATTACCAGCAATATGGTATCCCTCGTTTCTCGCACTCTTTACGCAGAGCAGCGAGGAAGTAACTGCGCTCGCTGCCCCAACCACGAACCTTGCGCTCGTGATCTACGGTCTGCTTTAGTTGTTCATCGCTATATGCGGCAAAGCGGGCTGCATACTCTGAAATTCTTGACTCGGCATTAGCTGCCATCACATTCTCATTGTTCTTTAAATCTGAATTTGGATTCATAAAGATAATTATTTTAAGTTGTTAAACACTTACACATTCTTTTACCACCGTGGTTATCTCTATGCGAAACTCGGTTGGTGTGCCACAACTGGGCAACTCTTAATGCTTATTTCGATTGCAAAAGTACATCTTTATTCTGAAACCACCAAATTTTTTTTCGTTTTTTTTCTAAAGCCTTCTCCCTTCTTCAAAGAAGAAGATTTTTCGAGGTTTACCAGATAGCAAGGAAATCCACCACTTAATCGGGAGAGATAAACTGGAATGGTTAAACTTTCCTATATTTACATTATAATAGTATTATTATAACAATATTATAATTATCTTTGTACCATGATTATCAGAAAGATATAAGACTATTCAAAGACAATTAAGAAGATTATATACAATGATAGAGAATCCGTTTATTCTGCGAGGATACATATCCGACGCTTACTTCTGTGATAGAGAAAAGGAAACCATCGACTTGATAAGAGAAATCAAGAATGGCAATAATATCACCCTGATTGCACCTAGAAGAATCGGCAAGACAGGGTTGGTTCAACACGTCTATGCCCAAGAAGAAATCAAGGATAAATACTATACATTCCTGGTTGATATTTATGCCACGAAGACCCTAACCGACTTCATTCAGGAACTAGGCAGAAGTATTCTGCAAAGTCTGAAACCCAAAGGCACCAAAGTAGTGGAACATTTTCTGAACTGTCTCCACTCACTCCGTTCATCCATCAGCTTCGATATGAATGGCGTGCCTTCGTGGGGAGTGGATTTGGGAGAAATCACCAGTCCAACCACAACGCTCGATGAAATTTTCCATTATCTGGAGAGTGCTGATAAGCCTTGCATTGTGGCTATTGATGAATTCCAAACCATCAGGAGCTATAGAGAAGCGAATGTAGAAGCGATACTACGCACCTACATCCAGCACTGTCACAATGCCAGTTTCATCTTTGCCGGATCTCAACGCAACATGATGTCGGAGATGTTTTTGAGTCATGCCCGTCCTTTCTATCAGAGCACCTCCATTAAAACTCTGAAAGCTATTGATAGAGAGGTATATGCCGACTTCGCTACTCGCCTTTTTGAGGAAAGACAGAAGCGTATCATACGAGAAACCATTTATCAGATATACGACCGTTTTGACGGCATCACCTGGTATCTTCAGAGAATGCTCAATAAGATTTTCTCACTTACGGAAATAGCTGATGGCAAGATGACGGAAAAGGCTGATGGCAAGATAATGGAACTGGCACTCAACTCGATTATAGATGAGAGTGCTTTTGCATACGAAGCCCTTCTCTTTCAATTGCCAGCTAAGCAAAAGGAACTTCTCTTTGCCATCTGCAACGCTGGCAAGGCTCAAAATATCATGTCGTCGGCATTCATCAAGAAGCACAATCTTCCTTCCGCCAGTTTTGTACAAGGTGGCATCAAAGGATTATTGGAGAAAGATTTTGTTACAGAAACAGATGGAACCTACGAATTGTACGATAAGTTCTTTGGTGAATGGCTGAAAAATGAATTATAAGAATATAAACAAAAAAAATATGATACAACAAGTTGAATTTTCATTGCGACCTTTTCCTCGCGGTTTTCACCTCGTAACGAATGAAATACTCCGTCAATTACCCGCACTGCCAAAGACAGGAATACTAAATCTTTTCGTCAGACACACAAGTTGTGGATTGTCACTTAACGAAAATTTCGATCCAGATGTGCGATACGACTTGAAGGGAATCTTTGAGAGATTAGTGCCAGATGGAGATCCGAGATACCTGCACCAAGATGAAGGTCCAACGGACATGTCTGCCCACGCCAAATCAAGTATGGTAGGAGTTTCACTGACGATTCCGATCACAAACGGCAGACTGAACCTCGGAACCTGGCAGGGGATATACCTATGCGAGTTTAGAGAAGGCGGCGGCAGCAGACATCTCATCGCCACAATCATGGGGGAATAAAAAAGACAAATGATAAACCATTTTATAGAAAGTAGAAACAAGAAACCCAGTAAATCAATGATTTACTGGGTTTATCTTGGGTGGAAGGTGGGACTCGAACCCACGACATTCAGAACCACAATCTGACGCTCTAACCAACTGAACTACGTCCACCATGTTAGCTTGCTTAATTGTTATTTCTTTTAAGCGAGTGCAAAGGTACTACTATTTTTTGATTCCACCAAATTTTTAGCGAACTTTTTTCGAAAAAACTTCATTTTTTCTCAATTTAAGCAGTTTTTAGCCTATTTTGTCGAATTTCATTCTATTTTTACCTTATTTTCCTTCCTTTTCATATTTACACTTTTCTGATTCTCATTCATTCAGAAGAGGGTGTGTCACGAATTCATGACACACCCTCTTCATAAAATGCTTTTAAATTTCTCGCAGTAATGTAGAAAAATTACTTAGCTAGAGTTGCAGGAACTGCAGGGGCAGCCTTCTGAGCATCAGCAGCAGGGGCAGCCTTCTGGGCATCAGCACCCTTAGCAGGAGCTGCAGTCTGAGCACCAGCAGCATTGTTAGCACCTGGCATAGCAGGGAGAGCAGTCTGCTCAGTTGTAGCAGAATTTTCCATTACACTGCTTTCACCAACAGCTGTTGGAGCTACATAAGCACAAGCTACGCTGATGATAACCATAGCAGCAGCAAGGCCCCAAGTTAATTTCTCTACTACATCAGTGGTCTTACGAACACCCATGATAGCGTTTGAAGAAGAGAAGTTGGATGCGAGACCACCTCCCTTTGACTCCTGGATAAGCACGATGAAAATCATCAGCAATGCTACCAAGACGATTAATACTACAAATAATGTGTACATTTTTAAAACTATTTTTATTTATTATTTTTGATCAATTTTTCCAAGAATCGCATCTGGTCAGCATAATGCATGCTCTTGCCTGGATGCTTTTCATGCAAACGGCGTATAATGTCGAGTGCACGTTGGTATTTTCCCTGTTTAATATAGATACGAGCCAAAGTCTCAGTAAAGACTCCACTATTTTCAGCCTGTTCCTCCTTGTTGTTGTCATCCAACTCAGGTTTGTACTCAGGCTGATAATCAGCAGAAACATCAATCTTAGGAAGTTTAAATCCTCCATCCTCCATGAAATCATCAATAAGCGAGATGGTACGAGAGGAGTTCTCTTCCTCAGTCTCCCCTTCTGTTTCCAGAAGATAAGCCACATAATCGACGGCTGCATCAGCAGGAGTTGGTTTTCTTTTTTCCTTTTTCTTTTCCTCGTCTTCCTTATCAGCAGGTATAGACTCCAGAAAGTTGTCTATCAAATCAGAAGTTCTATCAGCCGTATTATCTTTCTTTCCAGCCGCAGCATGCGACTCTTTCTTGAGCTGATAATGAGCTGCCTCCACCATCTGGAATATCACCTTTCTGTCAGTAATATAGATAGCTGCCCGGCGAAGTTCTTCATCAAAACTGGCATCATGGAGCAAATACAAGTTCTGCAACATCAGCAATCGAGCCGTCTGATAGTACGGATAGAGTGCTAACAGCTCACGGAGATCATAAAGAGTCTCTTTATTCATCTCCTCCGGATGTTGTATCAATCTTGTTAATTCCACGAATCTCTAATAATATTAACAGTTATAATTTTTAAAAACTTTTTTTCTAACGAATTCAACTTTTCAGAAGAAATTCATCTTTCAGACAAAATGCTTCTATTCTGCCTACATATATCTCTCATGAGAACAATATCTCCCCTGAGAATTATAACTCCAGAGAGAATGCATATTTCTTGAGAGAATGCCTAATTACCAGTTTGCAACAGTAGCGTTGAAAATCTGCTCCACCAGATCCTTCACCATCTGGTTGACCAGTTCTTCCTGAACCGAAGCCAGGCTCTGGGTAGTCTCATAACTCTTTGAAGAAGTAAACTGGCGTTCAAAATCTTCATTGTGGTTCACATTATTGGTGAATCTCACATTTACAGTAATAGACAATTCGGTCTGTGCAGAATAGCCTTCGCTCGAAACACTCTTGTTGCGCTGGCTATACTGTGTAATCTCTCCCTCTATCTTCAGGTCTCCATTTCTCTTGACCTGTTGCAAGCGGGTATGATTAGCAAATTCATCCTTCAAGGCATTGTTGAACATCGGTCCCATCGGTCCCCATACATAGGTACTTCTAATAGGGAATTCAGCTATCTGAATGGTCTTGGTCTTGGTATAGTCGATGCTTGCGCCATTGAACTTATAGCTCACGGAGCATGCAGCAAGAATGCCAATAGTAAGGATGACACCTATTATATATATATGTTTGCGAAAACGCTTCATATTCCAATTGTCTTACTTATTTTTGTCTTTTTCTTCTTCCTCATCGCCATTGAGTCCATATTGCTTGAGTCGGCGATACAGGGTACGGTCGGAAATACCAAGTTCCTGCGCAGCCTTTTTGCGATTTCCGTTATTTCGTTCCAAAGCCTTTTCGAGCATCTGGCGCCCCAAATCATTCAGATTCAGCGTTTCCGGTTCATTGATTTCCTCAACGATGGCATCTTCTGTCGCATGATGCGGAATGACCGGACGGATACTTGGTGTCTTATCCATTCTCGCAGGGAAGTCGCTTACAGACTCTACTGGAGTAATAGCATTAGGACTTGCAAATCCACTGGCACCATTGAGCTGACGGGCTTCATCCAATTGCTTACGCAGTGAACTGACATCACGACGGAGGTCACTCACATTGCCTCTCAACTCATAGAGAATCTTATAGAGAAGTTCACGCTCGCTCTCGTAGCTATGAGCACCGCCCGTCTGGGAAGGAATCGTAGCCAACTGGGTTGACTCTTCATCCATCGGAATATAATGCAAGAGCATTTCAGCACTGATTTCCCGTTCCTGGCTGAGCACAGACATCTGTTCTGTGATATTCTTGAGTTGTCTTACATTTCCCGGCCACTTATATTTGAGCATGATGCCCTTTGCATCCTCGCTGAGCGAAATCTTAGGCAACCTATACTTTTCAGCCATTTGCATCGCAAAAAGTCTGAAGAGCAGAAGGATATCATTACCTCTTTCACGAAGCGGCGGCATCTGGATAGGAATGGTATTCAGACGATAATAGAGATCTTCGCGGAAGCGACCTTCACTGATGGCTTTGCGCATGTTGACATTCGTAGCTGCCACTATTCTCACATCAGTCTTTCTCACTTCCTGTCCACCTACGCGGATATATTCACCGGTTTCCAGCACACGGAGCAATCTGGCTTGTGTCTGGATAGGCAGTTCGCCCACCTCATCGAGGAAAATGGTTCCCTTATTGGCGATACCGAAATATCCTTCACTTTCTCCGATAGCTCCCGTAAAGGAACCTTTCTCATGACCGAAGAGTTCGCTATCTATAGTACCTTCAGGAATACTACCACAGTTGATAGCAAAATACTTTTCACGGCGGCGTGGTGAATGATCGTGGATAACACGCGGAATGATTTCCTTACCCACACCCGATTCACCGATGATAAGCACAGAAAGATCCGTCGGTGCCACCTGTAAGGCGACATCGAGCGCACGGTTCAATCCATCGCTATTACCCACGATGTTATACCGTTGTTTTACTTTCTGAAGTTCACTTGTGTCCATTTAGCTGACAAAATTACGCATTTTTTTTGAATAATCTGCAAAAATGGCATAAAATAGTCATTTTTTTAACTTTTCACCTCAGGCTTTGGGTTAAAAGGAGCATTAGAATGCTTCTTTGGGATAGAAAAACGCACTTTCTCGCTCTCATCACGTTTTTCGCGATAAAGCTTTGGAAGCGGATTTTCACGAGCCTCATCATACTCATTGCGATGGTGATAAGCATCCACAGCCAAATAGACTGCATGGCGGAAAGAAGTCTCATCAGCCTCTCCTACTCCTGCGATACAGAACTCCGGTGTAACATCTGCCGCAGTACGGATGATTGGCATGCCGGCAGTGAAGACTACACCGTCTTCCGTATATAGTGAATGGAAAGGAGTTGTTGCCTGGTCATGATACATAGCCATCACACCATCGAAGTCTCTGAAATAGCCTTTTCCGAAGAATTCATCTGTAGCATACGGACCAAACGCCTGCACACCTTTCTCTGCCAATGCATCAATAGCAGGGATAATGATTTCGCGCTCTTCTGTACCGCAACTGCTATCCTCATTGGTCTTTGGATTCAAAGCAAGTACTGCGATACGTGGATTGCTGATATAGAAATCACGCTTGAGAGTCTGCTGCATCAGGGTTACTTTTTCTACGATCGCCTCCAGACTGATAGCTGCAGGTACATCTTTCAGAGGTGTCTTTTCTGTGACCGATGCGATACGGAGATCACCGCCAATCAGCATAGACAATCCCTTCTTGCCTTCACCAAGACAGGTCTCAATATAATTTCTATGACCAGGGAAAGGATAATTATCCATCTGCGCATTGGCATTGTTGATAGGTCCGGTAACCAGCACGTCGTAGAGACCGGCACGATAATCAGTCATGGCACGATCGAGCGCCTTTACTGCAGCCAGTCCTGAGTCAGCCGTAGGCATACCCATATCCACTTTCACCTCGTCATCTACAGCAGCCAGAAGATTGATTCTTCCATCCTGTACATCCTCAGCCTGCTGAATGATAGAGAACTGACCTGGCAAGTTCATGGCCTTGCGATAATAGGCAGCTACTTTTGGCGAGCCATATATAATAGGTGTACAGAGTTCCAGCATTTCTGGCTCTGCAAAGGTTTTAAAAATGAGTTCATATCCGATACCATTGGTATCTCCGTGGGTGATAGCCACCCTTACTTTCTGATTGTCCATATATTATATTTTGATGTATTTATTTGAAACTTATGATATTTATCTGAAACTTGCGATGGTGATAAGCTGAAACTTGCGATATTTTCAACTTCAGCTTACGAAGTTGGTATCTGCAGCTTACGAAATTTTTACCTGATAGTTGTCAGCACAGCTTCCAACTGCTTGATTAAATTTCTTTTCTTCATTTCGGGCGCATAGACGAAACCAATGATGACTAATGCATTATATTTTCCAAGGACGTTCCGCCCTTGTGTGAAGTCGGCATCAGACATCAGCTTCATCACATAGGGTCCACCCATGGCATCCCCCTTCATTTCCCAGCATCCATTTAAATATTCCCTGATATAGGCAAGTTGCATGTACATGCCATCCTCCTCACCCGGCACGTTGACACGTAGTACGCTGTCAACTTTCGGTTTGAGAGCAGATGGAAGATAGGGATTCCCTCGCCAAAAATCTCTCAACTTAAATATGAGGAGGCTCTGCATACCCGAGTTTGCATTATTTGACAGCCACAGGAAATCCTTACCACGCTTACTTGACTGCATGTCAGCAGGAATCTTCATGTCGATGCCAAAGAGCCGCTTTACCTCTTTCTGCTTCTCTACATTCTGCCGGATGACAGACGCCAGATGCTTCAGTTCCGATTCGTCCAGTATCTGGCGGAGTCTCTTTCCATCCAAGCGGCTTTTCAACTGTTCTACGGTCTGCGCCTTGATACGGATAATGACTTGCGGAGCAGCATTGACATCTTGGCTGATTTTCACTTCAAAGTCACGATTTCTCTTATCCACATCCACGACGACCCGATTTCTTACCGTCTGATACAGGCTTGTCAGTTTTCCTTTTCTCACCTGTATGATATTAAACATGGGTTCCGGCTGAGGCATATCTGGCACACTCTCCTGCAAGATAGCAGTTACGATGCGATTCGTATCTCCTTCAAGCACCACCTCATAGGGCTGACCGATACTTTCAGGAAGCCGACTGCTCTTTCCGTCTTTGCAACAAGCCAGCACGAATACAAAGCAGATTGCAAGAAATAATCTCAGATATTTCCAATTCATCATTATTTTATCATCGTTTTGTCGCTTATCTTCAAAAGAAAGGTCTTCAGCTCAGGAGAAATTCATTCACAGAGTAAAGTCTTTGAAGAACTATTTGATCAAAAGGACAACTCCTGTCGAGAAGAAAAACTCCTATCAAGAATACTCTCGGCAAGAGCCCCCTACCGCGAGAAAAGACTTTCTATCGAAGAAGAAACGGGATTATCGCGAAGAGCGTTCTTCGTCCTCGTGCTCTCTGATTTCTCCGATTTTCTTGGATGTACTGAGCAAGCCACAAGCTGCATAGATATCCTGTCCGCGACTGGCACGGATGGTGGTGAAGACACCGTGAGAAGTGAGATAATCACGGAATTGTTCCATTTTCTCATCATTGACGCCCTGCAACGGGATGTCCGGAATCTGATGGAAACGAATCAGATTGAAACGGCAGTCGAGGCCCTTCACCAACTTGATGATTGCCTTGGCGTGCTGCATACTGTCGTTCACTCCCTTGAACACGATATATTCGAAAGACAGGCGACGCTGATGAGAGAAATCATAATTGCGGAGCAGCTCCACAACCTGTTCTATACCCATACCCTTCTCGGCAGGCATCAGTTCTGCTCGCTCAGAAGGTATCGGATCGTGCATCGAGATAGCCACATGGCACTCGCTCTCTTCGAGGAATCGCTTCAACTTGTTTTTGACGCCCACCGAACTTACTGTGATACGTTTCGGACTCCATGCCCAACCATAGTCAGCGGTCAGTATTTCCGTGGCACGCAACACATTATCCAGATTGTCCATCGGCTCGCCCTGTCCCATAAACACGATATTGGTGAGTTTGTCCACCTCTGGCAGGGAGTAGATCTGGTTGAGGATATCGCCAGCAGGCAAACTTCCTTCAAACCCCTGCTTACCAGTCTGACAGAAGAGGCAGTTCATCTTGCATCCCACCTGTGATGAGACACAGAGCGTGGCACGGTCTTTGTCGGGGATATAGACCGTCTCTACAAACTTTCCGCTGCGCGTAGGGAACAGATATTTGATGGTACCATCTACGGAATGCTGTGCATCGGTATATCCGGCACATCCTATCTCATATTCTGCGGCCAGCTTGGCACGGTTAGCTTTCGAGATATTAGTCATCTCATCGATGCTCTTCACATGCTGTTCATAGAGCCATTTAGCCATCTGCCCACCCGTGAAGGCAGGCATACCCAAGTCCTTAGCCACTTGCTTCAATTCAGCAAGGGTAAGCCCCAAAAGATATTTTTTTTCATCATTCATAGTGCAAAGATAGTATTTTTTGGCGAAAAATTGTTATCTTTGCCACATATTTTAATATAATAAGCTAAAATATAGATAAAAAATACCGTTTTGACCTCCGGAAAGGGAGCCGAAACGCAAAAACATAACACAAAAAATGAGAGAAAAAATAGACCTTTTCTTACCTTGTGAAGACATTGAAGTAGCCCAAAGCGCACTTCTGGAACTTCATGACAACAAGACGGTTCAGCATATCAATCTCCTGGTGAGCGCTGATTTTGCAGCCCATCACCAAGTGCCTGATGGATGCACCTTCGTAGTCATTGACCGATTGGAAAGCAGCAACACGGTAGAAAGCATTGCTGAAAACACCGATGCCGACTATGTGATGATCTGCACCAAGACGACTCCGATCAGATGGGGACTCTATGCCCTGGAACGATTCCTACGCACGGCAGACGACACGGGTGCCGTCATGGTTTACTCCGACTTTTATTCCTTAATCAAAGAAGATAATGAGGCTGCAAAAGTTGGAGGAAAAGAAGAAAAAGATGGAGCAGAAACTCTTGAAGCAAAAGCGGATGGAGCAGAAACTCATAAACTGAAAGCTGAACAAGAAGCGAAAACTGGCAAGCTGATCAAGCATCCGGTTATTGATTACCAGTCTGGTAGCCTTCGCGACGACTTCGATTTCGGAAGCCTCTGGTTCATCAAGGCGCAAGCCCTCCGCGACTTCATCGCCCAGCAGGACAGAGCTGACTATCAATATGCGGGTCTCTACGACCTCCGTCTCTACCTGAGCCGCGTGGGAGAGATTTTCCATCTCAATGAATTCCTCTATACAGAAGATGAACTCGACAACCGAAAGAGCGGCGAGAAGCAATTCGACTATGTGAACCCTCGCAACAGAGAGGTGCAGATAGAGATGGAAAAGGCTTGCACGCAGCACCTCAACAAGGTGGGAGCCCTCATCGATACCAGCTTTTATCGCCAGCCGGATTTCGGCGAACAGGAATTCTTCTACGAGGCTTCTGTGATCATCCCGGTTTTCAACAGAGAGAAGACCATCGCGGATGCCGTGAAGAGTGCGCTGAGCCAGAAAGCCAATTTCAAGTTCAACGTCATCGTGGTCAACAATCATTCTACCGACCGCACTGGCGAGATTCTTGATGAAATCGCTCGCGAGATGGAAGCCAGAAACGACAAACAGGCGGGGCGGCTCGTACAGATTGTGCCAGAGAGAAACGATCTCGGCATCGGCGGCTGCTGGAATGTAGCCATCAATAGCGAGTACTGCGGCAAGTTTGCAGTCCAGTTGGACAGCGACGACCTCTATTCGTCTCCGAAGACTCTCCAGAAAATCGTAGATGCCTTTCACAACCAGAAGGCAGCGATGATGATCGGCTCGTACCGCATGTGCGACTTCGACCTCAACACCCTGCCTCCAGGACTGATAGACCATAAGGAATGGACCGAGGAAAACGGTTGCAACAACGCACTGCGCATCAACGGATTGGGTGCTCCGAGAGCATTCTTCACACCGCTCGTCAGACAGATACAGTTCCCTAACACGTCTTATGGTGAAGACTATGCCTTAGGACTTGCCTTCTCTCGCCGATACAGAATCGGAAGAATCTATGATGAACTGTACCTCTGCCGCCGCTGGGGAGGCAACAGTGATGCCGCTCTGAGTATCGAAAAGGTGAATGCCAACAATCTCTATAAAGACCGTCTGCGCACGATGGAACTGAAGGCACGCCAGCAGATGCTGCAGGGCAAGGCCGACATTATGGAAGACAGCAGTATCTCACGCTTCTTCAACCGCCAGTTGGAGAGATGGGAGGATGCCCGCCATCGCTACCGCGACCTGAAGCATGTGGAGAGCCAGACTCTCTCCGACCTTCTCAAACTGCAATGGAACCCTGCCCGCATCGTGAGCACAGGTGCCAAGATAGACAAGAAGACCCTCGATGAGCGCCCATGCTTTCTCTGCGAGAAGAACCGTCCGAAGGTACAGATGTCCAAGCAGATAGACGAACGTTTCTACCTGCTGGTCAATCCGTTCCCTATCCTTCCGGTACATTTCACGATTCCGGCACGCAAGCATCAGCCGCAGGCCATCTTCAAGAACTATGGCGAGATGCACCGATTCCTGAGTCTGCACAGCGAACTGATGGTATTCTACAACGGTCCGAAGTGCGGTGCCTCGGCTCCAGACCATCTGCATTTCCAGGCAGGAACCAGCGGCATACTTCCCCTGCAGAACAACTGGCAGCGCCTCTCACGCAACCTGACAGATATCATCTGCCTGAACGACGAGGAGAAGATAGCAGCCATCCGCGACTATACTGTTCCAGCCTTCGTGATTATCTCCAAGAGCGAGGAATGCGACGAGATGCTCTTCAAGCGCCTCTACAGTGCGATGCCTCAGCGCGGCGACGAGACTGAGCCGATGATGAACATCGTGGCCTGGCGCAAGGGTGATGAATATATCAGTATCGTGATTCCAAGAGAGAAGCACCGCCCGGAAGCCTACTTTGCCGAGGGCGATGCCCAGATCATGGTTTCTCCGGGAGCCCTCGATATGTCGGGACTCATCATCATGCCACGCGAAGAGGATTTCCGCAAGCTCACCGAGGAGAAGGCTGAGGCTATCCTGAAGGAATGCGGCATTTCCTGCGAGAAGATGGAAAGCATCATCCATAAGCTGAAGGCTGCCAAGGAGGCTGAGGAAAGCACCATCACTACTTCCACCTTATATAATAATGGTAAGCAGCCGGATGTCTCTGTGGGCATCGTGAGCGGTCAGAAGATTCACTTCTCGCTCAACAAGCCTTACCTTGCCAAGGGCGAAGTGGTTACGGGCGAACAGGAAGTGGAATTCTCCGAGGGAGGTGTGCTCTGGAACGGCAATCAGTACAGTTCGCTTACCTTCCATCCACAGAGCTGCGATGCCTCCTTCTCACTGAGCGATGTCACTATTGGCGTCAACTTCCACTGGGAACGCAAGGAAACACAGACCTTCTTAGGTACGCTCCATTTCGTGGTAGAATCAGACAAGATCTGCGCCATCAACGAGCTTCCTGTGGAGAAGTATCTGGAGAGCGTGATATCCAGCGAGATGAGTGCCACCTCCAGTCTTGAACTCCTCAAGGCGCATGCCGTAATCTCCCGTTCATGGCTCCTGGCACAGATGAAAAAGCGCAGAGACGTGGCTAAGAGCGGAAACAATTTCTTCTCTTTTGTCAAGAAAGACGACATGCTCATCCGCTGGTACGACCGCGAAGACCACACCATCTTTGATGTCTGCGCCGACGACCACTGCCAACGCTACCAGGGCATCACCAAGGAGACTTCTCCACATGTGGCAGAAGCTATCCGCCAGACCAAGGGACAGATTCTGATGGATGGCGAGGAAATCTGCGATGCCCGGTTCTCTAAGTGCTGCGGCGGTATCACCGAGGAATTCCAATATTGCTGGGAGAACACGCCTAAGAGCTATCTCTCTGCTGTGAGGGATATTGCTTTGGGAATCAAGCCGGAAGGACTGAAGAGTTCTATGAATGCCGAGTGCTTGAAGGACGCAAGTGATACTGAGAACTTGAAGGGTTCAAAGGCTCTGATGGATTCTGAATACAGACTTCCGGATCTGACTCAGGAGGAAGAGGCTGACCGCTGGATCCGCTCCAACCCGCCTGCTTTCTGCAATACTACAGACAGAAAAGTGCTCTCGGAAGTATTAAACGACTATGACCAGGAGACTGCCGATTTCTACCGCTGGAAGGTGACGCTGACCCAGGAGAAACTGCAGCAGCTGCTCGAAGAAAAACTGAAGATGAACTTCGGCGACATCCTCGACATGAAGGCTGTGGAACGCGGTACGAGCGGACGCATCAGCAAATTGCAGATTATCGGTACCGAAAAGACTTTCACCATCGGCAAGGAGCTGGAAATACGCAGAGCCTTGAGCGACAGCCATCTCTACAGTTCGGCTTTCGTGGTAGATAAGTTTGATCTGGACGAGAACCAGGTTCCTCAGCGCTTCGAACTGATCGGAGCCGGATGGGGACACGGAGTGGGTCTCTGTCAGATAGGTGCTGCCGTGATGGGCAACGAAGGATACTCCTACGATGATATCCTGCTGAGATACTATCAGGGAGCAGAAATCAAGAAAATCTACAAGTAAGGTCTAAGGATAGAGTCCTTTCTGATCAACGAGTAAGGTCTAATTTCTGATAGACAAGCGATGTCTAAGAAACAGGACGATATCTAATGGACAAAAGATAAGTAATATCTAATGGATAAAATGGTAACAAAGAAGAATAGCAGGAATCCATGGGCATGGATCCCTACCCTATATTTTGCAGAGGGACTGCCCAACGTGATCGTGACAGTTCTCTCTGTAGTGATGTACATGCAGTTGGGACTCACGGATGCCGAAGTGGGTCTCTATACAGGATGGCTGGCGCTTCCCTGGGTAATCAAACCCTTGTGGAGCCCGTTCATCGACCTGCTGAAAACGAAGCGCTGGTGGGTACTTACGATGCAGGCGCTCATCGGAGCTGCACTGGCAGGCATTGCGTTCTCGCTGCCTACGGCCTTCTGGTTTCAGGCCACCATGTGCTTCTTCTTCCTCATCGCCTTCTGCAGCGCCACCCACGACATCTCTGCCGACGGCTTCTATATGATAGAGCTGGATGAGCACAACCAGACGAAGTTTGTGGGTCTGCGCAACACCTTCTACCGCCTCGCCATCATCTTTGTGAATGGTTTCTTAGTGATGCTGGCTGGTGTGCTGCAGGTGATGTTCCGCAATCAGATACGCTTCTCGTGGGCACTGATTTTCTACGGATTAGCTGGCATCTTCATCGGTCTGTGGCTCTACCATAGCCGCCTGATGCCTACGCCGAAAGAGGATGTGCAGACGGAGAGAACTGTGGGCGAAGTGACTCACGAACTGAAGAATATGTTCCGCACTTTCTTTACGAAATTCGGAGTGAGAGAGACGGTCATCGTGATGCTCTTCCTGCTGTTCTACCGCTTCCCGGAGGCTTTGCTCAATACAATGACCAAGACTTTCATTCTTCGCCCTAACTCGCAGGGTGGTCTGGGCATGTCACCGCAGGAATACGGACTTGCCAATGGTACGGTTGGTCTCATCGGTCTCCTTCTGGGTGGCATCATCGGAGGTATCTTAGTGAGCCGCGACGGTATGAAGAAGTGGCTGTGGCCAATGGTTTGCGCCATCACCCTGCCGGATGCCGTCTATATCTATCTTAGCTATTCGCTCAATTCTGATATCGTGATGGTGTCCTCCTGCCTGTTCGTAGAGCAGTTCGGTTATGGGTTAGGCTTCACGGTGCTTACGCTCTACATGCTATTCTACAGTCAGGGCAAGTTCAAGACCTCTCACTACTCCATCTGTACCGGTATTTCCTATCTCGGCCTGATGCTTCCGGGCATGGTTTCGGGTTATCTGAAAGACATCTTGGGATACCGCCATTTCTTCATCGTCGTGATGGCATGCTGCGTAATCACCTTCCTGGTTACCGTCTACCTCAAAATAGATCCTAACTTCGGAAAAAAGGAAAAGGAGGAGGAGGAAGATAAAGGGGAAATGTTGGACGAAGAAGTGACGAATGAAGAGGACATATTGGAAAAAGAGATAACGGAAGAAGATGATATATGGGAAGAAGAGATAA
Organism: Segatella hominis; assembly: GCF_004535825.1. Classification (GTDB taxonomy): domain Bacteria; phylum Bacteroidota; class Bacteroidia; order Bacteroidales; family Bacteroidaceae; genus Prevotella; species Prevotella hominis. The sequence goes on from NZ_SGVY01000002.1 coordinate 127,833, forward strand.
CGGAAGAAGAATATCTGGAAAATGAGGATTCTTCGGGAAAGCAGGATTTACAGAACGAAAACGAAAAGGGAAACCGAAAGTAAAGGGATTCCCGAAAAAAATAAATATTTAATAGAAAAGAGAGGGTGTGTCATAAGTTTACAACACATCCTCTTTTCGTTTCTTTGAAGATTAACTTTATCGGATAATCGTCACCTCTCCATTCTTGGCTATTTTCACGATGCTGGATGGTGTGTGAGGCTTATGCTCCTGGCGACGGGTCCAGCAAACATAATCTACTTGCTCCAGCAATGTCGGGTCGATATCACGATAGTTCTGCGCTGCAGGCTCACCACTCACATTGGCACTGGTGCTCACAATAGGCTTCTGGAAGCGATAACAGAGTTCCTTGCTGAAAGACTCGAAAGTTACTCGCATGGCAAGACTGCCATCCTCTGCCACCAGATTGTTGGCTACACCCGTAGCATCATCGAGGATGATGGTAGTTGGCTTCACAGGCATGGCTGCATCGATGAAATCCCAAGCCACCTGAGGCACATTGCGGAAATAACGCGCCATACGGTCAGCACTATCCACTAGACAGATAAGCGCCTTACTGTCGTCGCGCTGCTTTATTTTGTAAACCTTTGCCACTGCCTCTGGGTTAGTAGCGTCACAACCGATACCCCAAACGGTATCTGTAGGATAGAGAATCACTCCACCCTTGCGCATGCATTCTATTGCATTCTTAATATCTTCCTGTTGAGTCATTTTTTATTCTCCTTTATTATTGTTTATCCTTATATATGAAGGAATTGATTCATCCTTTGTCTCTCAAAATGATTCTTGATTTTCATGAAGTCCTTTGTTTCTCAAAAACCAATTTTCTATTTACAAGAAATTCTTTGCACCTCAAAAAACAATTCTTGATTATATATTAAGGTGAAAGTACTTCCCTTATTAAATACTTCTGTACTGCTCGATATCTCTCATTCCGTTGAGGAAATCACGGGCTTCCATTCTCTTTTTGCCGCTAATCTGTATTGTGTCGAGCTGAAGCCATTCGTCTGCACAGGCTATTTGCAGGCTCTTGCCTTCTACTCTCAAGGTTCCTACTACAGAAGAAGCGGCATTCTCTGAAGAAGCAACAACTGCCTTTCCTGTTTTGGAAGTCTTGAATACTTTCAGCACCTGCGCCTTACTGCCTTCCTTCTGAATCTCAGTCCAGGCGCCTGGATATGGCGAAAGACCGCGAATGAAATCATACACCTTCTTGGCTGGCTGATTGAAATCGATACGGCAGGTATCCTTGAAGATTTTCGGAGCTGAATGAAGCACGGTGTCTGTCGTGATCATCTCGTCCTGCGGCATTGAGTCGATATTTCCGTCGGATGCTATCAGTCGGTCGATGGTCTCTACGGCTATCTCAGCGCCTAAGTGCATCAGTCCGTCATAAACATACTCTACATCAGCATCGTCGGGGATGGCGAATGGCTTCTGCATGATGATACGACCGGTATCGATGTCGTGGTCGAGGAAGAAGGTGGTGACGCCTGTCTCCGTCTCACCATTGATGACAGCCCAGTTGATAGGGGCAGCACCGCGGTACTGAGGAAGAAGGGCTGCATGCACATTGAAGGTGCCGAAGCGAGGCATATCCCATACCACTTCTGGCAGCATTCGGAAAGCTACCACCACCTGCAGGTCGGCTTGATAACTGCGCAACTGCTCTACAAATTCCGGATCCTTCATCTTCACTGGCTGCAATACTGGCAAGCCCTTTGAGAGGGCATATTGCTTGACCTGCGAAGGCTGAAGAGTGTCCTGATGACGACCCACCGGTTTGTCGGGCTGGGTTACTACAGCCACCACATTATATCCGCCTTCTACAAGGCTCTTGAGGGATTCCACCGCAAACTCCGGGGTTCCCATAAATACGATTCTTAAATCTTTTTTCTCCATAAACTAATATTTTGAAGTTAAAAACAGTAAAGCCGTAGAATTCTTCACTCTTCCCTCTTCACTCTTCACTTAACCTACTCCGCCGACATATCCGCCACAATCTGGCGATAAGTCGAATAAAGCCGGGTACGGCTGATATATCCCTTCAGCACGCCGTTCACATCCACTACAGGCAACTGGGCGGCATCAGTTTCGTCAAATTTCTTCATCACTTCCTGCATCGGTTCGTGATCGCTGAGCACGGCTGAAGGCTGGAGCATCAGCTGCTTTACCTTGAAGCGCGTGTAGAGTTCCGAACGGAAGATGATGTGACGGATGCGGGTGATATCGATGATGCCCAGCAAGACGCCAGCCTGATTGACTACCGGAAGGAAATTATTGTTGCTGCGACTGATTTCTGACACCAACTTACCCATCGGCAGGTCGGGACTTACCGGATGATAGTCCTTCTCCACCACGCTCTGCATACCCATCAGCGTGAGGGCTGCCTTGTCGATATGGTGGGTAAGCAACTTGCCTTCCCTTGCCAGTCGGAGCGCATAGATACTGTGGCTCTCGAAGATGCTGATGGTAAGCAGCGAGCAGATGCACACGATCATCAGTGGGATGAAGAGCAGGTAACCACCTGTCAGTTCGGCTATCAGGAAGATGCCCGTCAGCGGTGCATGCATCACGCCCGTCATCACGCCTGCCATGCCCATCAGCGTAAAGTTCTGCTCCGGAATATAAACGCCTAACTTGTAGATGTTCCAGATGCGGGCAAAGAAGAAGCCAGCAAAACCGCCGATGAAAAGCGATGGAGCAAAGGTTCCGCCACAACCGCCTGAACCATTGGTTGCTGAGGTGGCAAACACCTTGGTGAAGGTTACCAGTCCGATATATAGCACGAGCAACTGACTGTGACCATAGAAGAGCGAATTGCTCATCACCATGTCCCAGTCGGCCTCTGTTCTACCCTTCAGCAGAATGTTGACTGCCGAATATCCTTCGCCATAGAGCGATGGGAAGAGGAAGATGAGACTGCTCAGGATAATGCCTCCGAAGAGCAGTTTGACATACGGATACTGCTTCAACTGGGCGAAAAATCCCTCGCAGGCCGACATGGCTCTCATGAAGTAGAGACTCACGAAACCGCAGAATACGCCCAGCAGGATGCACGCCGGCACACGGTCGAGCTCCCATGGGTCGGTGAGCGTGAAATCGAAGAGCGATTTCTCGCCCATCAGGATATAACTGAAACAGGTAGCCGTAACACAGGAGATGAGGATAGGCAGCAATGAAGCCATCGAGAGATCTACCATCAGCACCTCAAGGGTAAAGACGAGACCTGCGATTGGGGCTTTGAAGATACCAGCAATGGCGGCACTCGCACCGCATCCTACGAGCAGTATCATCGTTTTCTTGTCCATGCGGAATATCTGTCCCAGATTACTTCCGATGGCTGAACCCGTGAGCACAATCGGCGCCTCGGCTCCTACTGATCCACCGAATCCAATGGTGATACCAGAAGCTACTACCGACGACCAGCAGTTGTGTCCCTTCAGTTTCGACTGCTTGGCAGAAATCGCATAGAGCACTCTCGTGATACCATGAGAGATATTGTCTCGCACCACATACTTGATAAAGAGCGAGGTAAGATAGATGCCCACGATAGGAAACAAGAGGAAAAGCAGATTGTAGGTGCTTTTCTCAAAACCCGAAGTGAGCAATATCTGTATCTCGTGCACGATACTATGCAGGAAAAATCCGGCAACGGAGGCAAGCAGACCGATAACAAAAGCCAGGATAAGCGTCATCTGGCGGTCGGAGATATGCTCCTTCTGCCACGCTACCATTTTGGCTATTGTGCCCGGTTTTTCTGCCATTTCATCTATCATCTCTTATTATTTCTTTAAAAAGTTATCCTTTTATATTATTAGAATTCCGAAGTAAAGTGGAACTTGATATGCTCGAAGTCCTGCTGCGCCATGCTCAATACATAGCCTGAATCGGCCAGGAACACATCCCTGCCCTCGATATCCTTCGCCATGTACTGGTACTTGCGCTTCTTGAAGCTCTCCAATTCCTTCTCGTCATCGGCCTCTATCCAGCATGCCTTATGCAAGTGAACTGGCTCCCAACGGCACTTGGCATTATATTCGTTCTCCAGACGATACTGGATTACCTCAAACTGAAGCTGACCCACGGTTCCCACAATGCGGCGACCATTAAACTGGTTGACAAACAACTGTGCCACACCCTCGTTCATCAGCTGCTCCAATCCCTTCTGGAACTGCTTGCTCTTCATCGGATCATCATTCTCGATATACTTGAAGAGCAGTGGAGAGAAGGATGGCAAACCGCGGAAGTGAATCTTCTCACCCTCAGTCAGCGTATCACCGATCTTGAAGATACCATTGTCTGGCAAACCTACGATATCGCCCGGATAAGCCTCATCGATGGTACTCTTGCGCTGCGCCATAAACTGGGTTGGCGAAGAGAAACGCACGGTCTTGTCGAGGCGCACGTGATAGTAAGGCTGATTGCGCACAAACTTGCCCGAACAGATTTTGCAGAATGCGATGCAGGAACGGTGGTTAGGGTCGATATTGGCAGTAATCTTGAAGATGAAACCCGTAAACTTAGGCTCCTCAGGCTCCACCATGCGCTCCTCTGCCTTGGTAGGTCTTGGCGATGGAGCTATCTGAACGAAACAGTCTAAGAGTTCCTGCACACCGAAGTTGTTCAATGCAGAACCGAAGAACACAGGAGCCACCTCGGCAGAGCGATAGGTCTCGACGTCAAACTCAGGATATACGCCATCCACCAGTTCCAGTTCCTCGCGCAACTGGGCAGCCTCGCGCTCACCTACTCGCTGGTCGAGCTCCTCAGACTGCACATCCACCTCCACCTTTTCGGTTACGCGCTGCTTGTTAGGCGTAAAGAGGTTGAGCTGGTGCTCGTAGATATTATACACACCCTTGAATCGGGCGCCCTGTCCGATAGGCCATGAGAGTGGACGAACGGAAATCTTGAGTTCCTCCTCCAGCTCATCGAGCACGTCGAACGGATCACGACCCTCACGGTCCATCTTGTTGATGAAGATGATAACCGGCGTATTGCGCATACGGCACACCTCCATCAGCTTGCGGGTCTGCGCCTCCACACCCTTGGCAGAATCCACCACGATGATGGCAGAATCCACGGCTGTAAGTGTGCGGTAGGTATCCTCGCAGAAGTCCTGGTGACCCGGAGTATCGAGGATGTTCACCTTATATGGTTCGCCAGACTGTCCGTCTGGGAGATAATCAAACTCCATCACAGAAGTAGATACAGAGATACCACGCTGCTTCTCGATGTCCATCCAGTCGGAAGTGGCAGACTTGCGTATCTTATTGTTCTTTACGGCACCAGCCACCTGTATCTGTCCACCGAAAAGCAAGAATTTCTCGGTCAATGTTGTCTTACCAGCATCCGGGTGAGAGATAATGGCAAACGTTCTTCTTCTTTCTATTTCTTTCATCTATGATTTATATGATTTTAAAATGTATATATAATAATGTATAACTACATGTCGTCATCGTCAAATTTCAATCCCTCGGTACGATCCTTGATATAATAGTCGCTGAGCAGTCCCACGAAGGTAGTTATTTCCTTGATGGCACGCTCTGTTTCCGGAGTAATCGGCTTCTTCTGCAGTCGGAGCAGCATCACTCCGTAGAGGGCATCCAGACAGGTTTCTATCTCGTTGACGTCCTTGTCGCCCCTGTTGCGCAGTTCCACGATGAATGGCAGCACCTTGTAATATTCGCCATTATAGATAGGGAACTTGGTGCTCTGCAGCAGCATGCCGTGCAGGTCGATCACGTCCTGGAGCAGCACCTTGTTGATATTGAGATGTCCCGATTCGCGCTTTCCCTCCTCATTCATCATGCGGATGAGATTGCCAAACCAGTCGATTTCCTCCTCCTTCTGTTCCGGAGTGAAATCAAAATTTTCGATATAGTGCTTCTTGATAACTGGGAGCGAACAGCCGCAGGCACGGATGATATCCTCCACCTGCCACATATACAGGAGGTATTCTGCTATACTTTTCTTCTTTAATTCCTGAGCTACAAACATCTTTTTTTAATTAGAAATTAGAAATGCTATATTTCAAATCAGAAATGTTATATTCCAAATTAGAAATTATACATACTCCCTTAGAATTCCGGGAGATGATAGAGATTAAACACGGTTCCGACGAGAGCGATAAGCGAGAAGATAATCACGATACTTCCTATTACCTTATTAATAATAAGGATGCCGTTGGTATCAAACTTGCCCCTGATCTTGTCGATGAGCCATGTGAGACCGAACCACCACATCAGCGCTCCGAACATGATGCTCAGATAGCCCACGCTCATCTCCAGCGGCATATCCGGCACTACGAAGGCAAACTGGGCAAAGGTGGCCATGAAGAGGAATACGATGAGCGGATTGGAGAGCGTAACGAAGAAGGCGGTGATGGCATTGTGCCAGAGCGTGCCCTGCTTCTTGCTGCTCTGATGCATGTTCTTCGTAGGATTGCTCTTGAAGCAATATACGCCGAACACCAGGAGCAGAAGGCCTCCGAAAATCTGCAGATAGAACTTGTTTTGGGCATTATTGACAATGTCCATCACGAAACTCATTCCCAAACCCGTGAAGAGTGCATACACGATATCGCTGAAAGCGGCACCGACACCCGTCACGAAACCAAACCAGCGGCCCTTGTTCAAAGTGCGCTGGATACACAAGATGCCAACAGGTCCCATTGGGGCTGAGGCAATCACACCTATGATAATTCCCTTGAATATAAAATCAAGTATATTTATCTGAATCGGAAACACTAAATTCATAACAAGGCGCAAAGTTACAAAAAAAAGGCCATATCTTGTAATTTTTTCGTGTAAAACTTTGTTTGTTACAAACTTTTTTATATCTTTGCACCATAATTCTAACTAAATAAATAGAAAAACATGACAGAGAATGCACTTAAGCCATATGTTATAGGTTTGGACCTGGGAGGTACCAATTCCGTATTCGGCATCGTAGATGCTCGTGGCGAAATAAAAGCTACTACTGCTATCAAGACAGGTGGTTATGATGATGTTAATGACTATGTAAAGGCTGCCGTGGAGGCTCTCCAGCCTATCATCGATACCGTGGGTGGTATCGATAAGATTAAGGCGATGGGTATCGGTGCTCCTAACGGCAATTACTATAGCGGAACTATCGAGTTCGCTCCTAACTTGGCTTGGGCTCACGATGGTGTAGTGCCTTTGGCTAAACTCTTCAGCGATGCGCTGGGTGGTCTGCCTGTGGCTCTTACCAATGATGCCAACGCAGCTGCATTGGGCGAGATGACCTACGGTGTGGCTCGTGGTATGAAGAATTTCATCGACGTGACACTCGGTACGGGGGTTGGTTCCGGCATTGTGATTGATGGCAAGATGGTCTATGGCTGCGATGGTTTCGCAGGCGAGTTGGGCCATGTCGTCATGGTTCGCGGCGAGGAAGGTCGTCTCTGCGGTTGCGGCCGTAAGGGATGCTTGGAGGCTTACTGCTCTGCTACTGGTGTGGCTCGCACAGCCCGTGAGTTCCTCGAGAAGAGCGATGAGCCATCTTTACTTCGCGATATGAAGCCAGAAGATATTACTTCTTATGATGTCAGCATAGCTGCTGGTAAGGGTGATGCTTTGGCTAAGCGAGTATATGATTTCACTGGCAAGATGCTGGGTGAGGCTTGCGCTGATTTCGCTGCGTTCAGCTCTCCTGAGGCATTCGTATTCTTCGGTGGTCTTACCAAGGCTGGTGACCTCCTGATGAAGCCTCTCAAGGAATCTTACGACAAGAGTGTATTGAAGATTTTTAGGGGCAAGGCTAAGTTCTTGATCTCTACTCTCGATGGCAGCTCTGCTGCGGTACTTGGTGCCAGTGCAGTGGGCTGGGATTTGTAAGATATTTCTCTTTAATAAGCATAAAGTTTTAAAAAAAAGCATTTTGTATATTGATATTTTCGGTATACCGCTATCGTGAGATAGTTTTTTTGTGTGAATAGTACTCCCGGAGATTTACTCTGGGAGTATTTTTCGTATTTGCAGACTGTAAGTAAATGACACGATCTTTAAGTTCTTAGTAAACAGAGATTTATAGTCCATATCAAGGGATTTGCATCCCATATTCAGGAAAGAATCATATCCTATGTTCAGGTAAGGATTGTATTCAATATAATAAATAATCAAACAAGTAAAAATGAAGAAAATTTACACACTGGCTAATATGGCCAAAGGTATGATGCTCGCTGCCCTTCTGGCAGTAGGCACAACTGCTCTTGCGCAGAATGTTTCAGGTAACACAGAAAATGGTACTGTTGAAGGCAATGAAAATGGTAGCAACGAGAATGAAACTTTCGCTCCTGCTGCTGAAAGCTCTTGGCTCCAACCTGTAAAACTCGTTGGTAATGGTCAGAAGGCTTACATCTACAACGTGGCTACTAAGACTTTTATCACCGGTAAGACTGCTACCGTGAAAAATATCGAGAATGCAGACGTCTGGACGATTGATGGCGATAAAACCCGTTGTTTTACTTGCGATAACAAGACAAAAGATCACCTGTTCTTGGAATATATCTATATATTTCCTGTCCACCAGTGGCATGCAGAGGTATCTGACGACAGAAAAGCAACAGATTTTACCATCGTAAAAGGTTCTACAAAGAATAGCTATAAACTCACAAAATATAAAAAAATCACATTAAACGGCTCACAAACTGCCTACTTCAGCGTCAGCGGTGAGAAATACGTGGCAAGCACAAACCCTTCTATTGACAATGACTGGTATATCATTTCTGCAGACCAGAAGGATGCCTATACAGAATATACTTCTCTCTTCACTGAGGCTGCAAGCCTGCTCAAGAACGAGAAGCTGAACGATCAGGAATCTGTTCTGGGCGCTATCAAAACTGCATTGCAGGAGACTACCAAAGGTACTTTCGATACCTCCAATGCTGACATCAATAAGCTCAAGACAACTATTGCAGCTGCCAAGAAAGCGATTGAGGACATCACTAACGGTATCAGCAATACCTCCGACAATCTCGAGAATGCAGAAATTACTTCTATCTATAGCGCCAACGGTACCCGCAAAGCTCAGCTGACCAAGGGTATCAACATCATTAAGATGAGCAATGGTGCCGTCAAGAAGATTTTAGTGAAGTAAAACAATAAGATTCAGACGATGGTGATCCAGACCGCCACACCCTGATCGCTCGCCGCCATGATGGAGGTGATGAGCTTCGTCAGCGTGGCACGAGAGGAGGTCAACCTGCCCACTATCGTGTTCTCACCCACGAGAATGCAGCCCCGCGTATCTGCCGCCATGTTGCCGCTATGTATGCGTATGCCAGTGAAAACCGGCACGCCTACCAGCAGCGGAAACCAGCGACGGAAGCGGGGCGATTTCGTTATGACCACTGGATAACTGCCCTCGGGAATGGCCGTCAGCCCCACTACCTTGCGAGCCGGAAACCTCCGAATTAATTCCGTGTCATCCGATGAACAAAAAATGAATCGATGAGACCTACTTCTCCAAAACCTGCAAATCCTGATAGAACCAGACATTCATCTGATTAGCACCTCTATGATTCCAAGCATAATAAGGAATCAATGTGAGTTTCTGATTCTTCACAGAAACCATGCCATCAGCAGCATGATCGAGCACCTGAGCATCGGTCTGGATAGCCTTCACAGAGAACGCAGGAGCGCCCTGAGACTCAGTATTAGAGATGCTATAACCATCTATCACTGAAAAAGCCGGATTCTTGGCTACAACGCTGCGAAGTACAGGAGCGCCATCATTATCCACAGCCTCTGCGCAATACACTAATGGACCACGCTCTACTGCCACCTTACCTCTGTCGTCAACCACTTTTCCGTTAGCCACAACCGTGCGTACAGGCATATCAAAATGGATGCGGATCACATCACCCTTCTTGATATTCTTCACAGGCAGATACCCCTTGTTGGCAGACAGATCAGCCTCCACAGCCTTGCCGTTCACGCTCACGCTATAAGCAGGTTTCTCGGCATCACTATACTTATAAAGGTCGCTCGGAACCACCTGATTGCGAACCCATCCAGGAATGCGCACCAGCAGATTGGTACCCTTCACACCACTCTTCTTTACCAAAATCTTGATATCGCCATTCCAAGGATACTCAGTAGTCTCCTCCAGCACCACTTCCTTGCCCATCACCTGGATGGTAGAAGTATTTCCGGCAAAGAGATTCACGTAGATATCCTTGTCCTTCACGCCATAGAGATAACCCGGCAATGAAGGGATGAAACGGCTCAGATTGCTCGGACAACAGGCGCAGCCAAACCAAGGCTGGCGGGTGGTGGTACCGTCGGCATTAAACTTGTATTTGCCATCGCTCGACAATGGATTTGGATAGAAGAAGCGGCCTCCGTCCATGCTCATGCCCGAAATCACGCCATTATAAAGTGTGCGCTCCAGACAGTCGATATACTTGCTCTCGCCATGCAGGAGGAACATGCGCTCATTGAGATACACCTGGGCAATGGCAGCGCAAGTCTCGTTGTAGGCAGTCATGTTAGGCAACTCATAGTCAGCACCGAAAGCCTCTCCAGCATGACGGGCACCCACACCGCCCGTGAGATAATACTTCTTGGAAACAATATTGTTCCAGATGCGGTCGATGGTCTTGATATAATCCGAATCACGCGTCAGGGCAGCCACATCAGCGATTCCGGCATACATATATCCGGCACGCACGGCATGTCCCCAAGCCTCGTTCTGCTTCAGGATAGGCTTGTCACTCTGGCTGTAGGCATCGTGGATAGAGGTAGTACCGCGGGCATCGAGGAAGTATTTAGCCTCGTCGAGATACTTCTTTTCGCCCGTAAGGGTATAGAGGCGGGCAAGTGCCATTTCGGCTATCTGATGCCCCGGCACAACCCTGTGCTGACCGGCTTGAGGACCCACCTCCCTGATCACACAGTCGGCATATCGCTTGGCTATATCGAGGAATTTTCTGCTGCCCGTAGCCTGATAATGGGCGCAGGCTGCATCCACCATGTGACCGAGATTATAAAGCTCATGGCTCAGCACTTCCACCTTGCTCCAGCGGGTAGCACCCGACCAACCGTGAGGATGTTTCGGATTGATGGTTCGAGCGGTATAGAGATATCCGTCAGGCTCCTGCGCAGCGCCCACCACATTGAGCACACTGTCGATATAGGCCTTCATCTTCTTGTCGGGATAGGTCTGCAGGATATAGCTGGCTCCCTCGATGGTCTTATAGACATCGGTATCATCAAAAGAGAAGCCCATAAACTTGCTCACGTCCCACTCCTTGGTATCGAGACCGGCATGTCCCGGATGCTGCAAGGTATAGGCAGCCATCTCGAAATTCTTGTAGCGGTGCTCGCTCTCGCACTTGCTGAAAGCCAACGGCACAGTTACCTCTCGGGCAGCCTTCAGACGCGCACCCCAAAAGGTATTCTGAGCGATTTTCACACTGGTGAAAGGTACCTGAGCAAAGGGATAACCATTGTCCAAAACCTTGGTTTTCTGGGATGCAGAAGCCTTAGACTTCACTGAAGAAGCCTTGACTAAAGCATTCGCAGACTTAGCTGAAGAAGCCGTGGTAGATGCACCAGCAGACTTGGCTGAAGAAGCCGTGGCAGCCATAGCCGAAGCCTGCAAAGCAGCAGGAGCTAACATTGCAGCAGAAAGTAAGACTGCAGAGAAAATTCTTTTTTTCATCATTTTATTAGGTATTTTATAGTTATATTATTGTTGCGACTAATAAATCTATCCATAGTTGTATCAGAGTCCCGATATGGATGCAGAAACCCAAAATGGATTCAAAAACCCAATTATTATATAATACGATTAACGTAGCATATTTACTTTTTAAAGTGTGAAATCGACAACAAAGTCGTTTTCGACTGCAAATATAATAAAAAAAATAAAACAAAACAGATAATTATAAGTAAAAATGAGCATTTATCACGAAAATCACAACAAATACCCACTTTATAAGAATCATTATACCCTATCGGGAGTAGCCTATGTTTTATAAGCTTATTTTATACCCTATCGGGAGTAGCCTATGTTTTTGAAGCTTACTTTATACCCTATCGGGATGAAAATAGATATAAAAAAAACAGTTTTTTACCACTCTCAGCGATATCAATATCAGTAATATCAGTTTTTTTTGCATAAACAAAGAAAGAAAGGTTCAAGAAACTATCCAAGACCCCTAAAAAAAACAAGAACCATTTAAAGAAAATCAAGAACCCTTAAAAAAAATTCCCCAAAACCTTTTAATAAAAGATTTCAAGGAACTTTTTTCAAGACACTATTTTGTAACTAATACAATTCTCTTTGTTTTCAGATTACCTTTCTGAACGCCCGATGCAGCAGACTTTTGACCAGACACCGCATTCTCGCAAGCAACTGTTAATTCAACCTTAGACGGCTGAGTTCCTGCTCTTAAGATCACAAGCGCAGAACCCTGATAGAGCGCACGCTCGGCAGTCTTGTTCAACTGCTTCTTGCCCACGTGCAGTTCATCCGAATTAATATTTCCGTTATCCACCGCCACGATATCCGCATCACCCTTCACCGTGAAAGTCAACTTGCTGAATGCGTTCTTATCCTTCAGATCCATCACTCTCCTGCCTTTCTTATCTACAGCATACACTCTCACGTGCATCAGATCCTGTCCGTCAGCATGCCAGGTCTCAGCATCAGGCACCATCTTCAGCGCCACTGCCTCGCCCGTAGTCTCTATCTGATGGCGAGCCACAACCTTGCCATTCTTCCGGGCCACAGCCAGCAGAGTGCCAGGCGCATAAGCGATGCCGTCCCACTTGATGCGAGCACGCAACTTAGGGTCGTCACTATTTTTCTTCACACCCAAACTCTTGCCGTTCAGGAATAGCTCCACCTCGTCTCCATTGGTATAGGTATAGAGCGAAACCTTCTCGCCTTCCTCCCGATTCCAGTTCTCAGAAAGCTTGCCAGCCGAAACATTGATGCCATTCCACTGCACATTGCCACCAGCCTTCTCAATGATGCCGATATGCACAGTAGGTTCGTCAGAGAACATACTTTTCACGAAATAAGCATCCGGTTTCGGTTGCAGAGACAGGTCGAAAACACCCTGATTCCAGCCCTTAACAGGCCATCCCATACTCTCGCCCAGATAGTCGATGGCACCCCAGTAGGCTAACCCGAGCACCTTATCACGATCCATCTCATAGAAGTTAGGACCCATCGCAGCCGTGCTCGCCTCACTCTGATAGAACGTCTTTTCCGGATAGCGCTTCATGTCGCCCGGAAAGTACATATACCTATAATTATAGGAATTCACCTCGGTAGCCACAGCCAGATCAGCTGGAATAGAATCAGTATCCAGATTGCGATAGCGCGGATGCATGGCCACGGTAGTGAGACGGGTGTCGTCGTAGCGATGGAGCAGTTGCTTCTGCAGTTCATAAGCCGTCACACCCCAGTCGTTGAAAGGCAGATTGGAATACTGCTGCAGTTCATTACCCAAACTCCAGAGCACCACAGACGGATGATTTCTATCTCGCTTCACCCATTCTGGAATATCCTTCTGCCAGAGACTCTCCCAATCTACTCTGCCACCAGCATACTGCGCCAACCACTTATCATAGAGTTCATCCACCACGAGAATACCCAATCTGTCGCAAAGTCTAAGGAAGTCTTCGCTATAGGGATTATGGGAAGTTCGCACATGATTGAATCCGAACTCTTTCATCATCTTGAGTCGCATCTCAATGGCACGTGGATAGGCTGCTGCACCTAACGCACCGAGAGTATGATGATTGGCAAAACCCTGCAGGAGCACCTTCTTGCCATTAACGAGCAGACCATGCTGCGGATTCATCTCGATGGTTCTCACGCCAAACGGTTCTCGTATCTGGTCAGCCACCTTACCCTCGTTATCGTAAAGCGTAACCTCGGCAGTATATAAATAAGGTGTATCGCACGACCAGAGTTTGGCATTCTCTATCTTGATAGCTGGCAGTTCATACTCTCTGTCGCGCCACTTGGCATTGAAATCCACATCCGTTTTCTGCTGCGCCACCACATGGCCGTCAGCATCCAAGATTCTGACTTCTACAGGAATGAAAGTTCCAGCAGCCTTTGCCTTTTTCTGCTGGTTGAAGATGTTAGCCCGAATCTTCACTTCCTGATTGTTGACGGTACGGATGAAGAGCGGATGGCGAGGGAAATACAAATCCTTGTCGGTGACGATAAGGTTGACATCCCGATAAAGTCCGGCACCGGTAAACCAGCGGGAGTTGTTCGGATTGCGGGTATCTGCCTTCACTGCAATCTCATTGACTTCGCCAAACTTGAGCAACTTGCTCACATCTACATCAAAGCCGAGGTAACCATAGTCAGTACCTCCTATTCGCTTACCATTGAGGTAAACATCGCCCACGAGCATGATGCCCTGGAAATCGAGGAGAATGCGCTTGCCTTTCCACTCGGCCTTCGGAGTCAGTTCATAGCGATACCAGCCTATACCCATTTCCTTAAAGCCACGTGGGCTCAAACGGCTGCGAACGTTACTACCTGCATCACTATTATCAGGACGTTCGCTGGCATCAGGAGCCACCCAGTCCTGTCCAATCAGGAAATCGTGAGGCAGGTTGACTACCTCATCGTTAGCCTGCAAATTCTTCAGCATATTCACGTCGGAAACATCCCCACGATGGAACTGCCAACCTCTGTCGAGAGAAATCGTATCTCGGACTGATGCAGAAGCATTGCCAGCAAATACAGAAGTATTACCAGCAGATGCAGAAGCAGTGCCAGCAGATGCAGAAAGCAACATCAGCAGGCCAGAATAGAAAAAATATTTTGCTGTCATATATTTCATTCAAAATTATTATTTCAAATATTTAGCCAATGGGCTCTTCATTTTCTTCAATCCTTTCGCCACGCACTTTGCGTTATGACGAGCACCCTTGAGAGAGGTGTGCGTATGATCCTTCTTGTAATATTCTTTCACTTTCTCCTTGCCTATCTTATCATAAGAATCGGCAGCGATATTGTGAAGGTCGAGGAAAGGAACTTCGGTCTCTGCCACCACCTCTCTGTACCACTTGCCATAGGTATCGTTGCGGCGCTCCATCTTGCCGTGTGGCCACTCATTGCGAGGAGTCAGGGAAACCAAAATAGGATGAGCACCCTTCTCGTAAACGTCCTGAATGAACTTCTTCAGATACCAGCCGAAAGAATAAACTACCTCAAACTGCTTGCTCTCCTGCATCTGATAGACATTGCAAGTATCCTTAGCACAAGGAATGGAACCGCGCATCTTCTTATCGGTCAAGGAACAGATGTCGTTATGACCGAACTCAATGAGCACATAGTCGCCCGGCTGCAAACTGTTATATACCTTCTCCCATCTGCCCTCATTGAGGTAGGAACGGCTGCTGCGACCCGCCTTGGCAGCATTCACACAGGTAATCTTCTTAGGATTGAAAATGGTATAAGCCTGAGAGCCCCAGCCCCACATACCATCCTCTTTCTTGTCAGCATTCTTTACGGTACTGTCGCCAGTAAAGAAAACCACCGGCTTGCCCTTCTCTCGCTGAAAATTCTCCACTGGAAGAGCCACATTGATCATCATCGCCTGCAACGGAGCCAGACTCGGGTCCTTACTCTCTGCCAATCCCTCTGCAGCCGAACGGGCATTCATCATCGCTCCGAAACGGGAGGTGTGGATATGGTCCTTGAAGAAGTGATACTTCTCCTTCCAATGACCGTAACTGTCGAGTTTGGCTGCCGAAATCTCATTCAAATCTACAAAAGGAACGCCCTCCTGCTCTGCCACCTGCTTCGCCCAGAGACCGAAAGTCTTATTCACGCGCACAATCTTATCATTCTCATCATAGGCATCACGAGGAGTAAGCGACATCAGGATAGGATGAGCACCGAGCGCCTTGCAGTCGTTGATATACTTGCGCATATACTCGCCGTAGGTATAAACGGTCTCCTTCACGCCCGTCTCCTTGATGGTGACATTGAGCGAATCCTTGCCGATGCCAGGAATGCTGGCACGCGCACGACCGCTATCGTAAGGACCGTTATCGTTATGACCGATAGAGATGATCACCCAGTCGCCAGCCTTAATACCCTTGCGCACATCTGGCCAGAGACGGTTGTAGAAAGTACGGCTGCTCATGCCTCCGAGCGCCTGATTCTCAACCGTAATCTTATTCTCGTCAAAGAACTCGTGTTCGTAATAGCCCCAGCCCCACTGGCCGTTATTTCCATTGCCCAGGGTGCCATTGCGCATGGTAGAGTTGCCTATCAGGAAGAGTACAGGATTGTTGCCCTTTCTGCTGGTTCCAGGAACAATGCGGGCGGTCATCGCCTTGTTGAGACTGTCCACTGTATTGTCAATCACATGGTTTACATCTTCCATCGGTTTTGCCACCTGGGCAAAAGAAGCAGTTGTTGCCGCCATCAGCGACATTGCAAACAATATTCTTTTCATTAGCTACGTATTTTTATCAAATTATTATCGTTATATTATATACAAGAGAATTCTTCACTCTTCGTTCTTCATTCTTCACTTAATCCTTTCTGCATGATCAGGCAGATAATATCCCAGATGAGGAGGTTGATTATATCCCACATTTTGCCAAGCCACACTCAGGCGATAGATGTGATCGTGCATGAGCGTAGGAATGCGGTATTCCGTCGGGATATTCGTAGTGAAAATATTCAGATGAGAGGCATCGCTCTCGTCCCAGTAGATCACCTCCTCGCGCCAGTCACCGAAGATATCAGCCTGCAGATTAGGAGTAGCCTTCGTCCAGTTGTTGCTCACAGAATGCCCCATTTCACTGAGATGTTTTCCGTTGCTCAAAGGCAGCGGTACGGCCTTCTTTCCGTTCCATTTCTGTAGGTACGGAGCAAAATGCGGTCTGCGGCCATTGGCAAGCAGTTCGTCCTGCAGGTCGCCATCCCAATAGATT
Source organism: Segatella hominis (assembly GCF_004535825.1). Lineage (GTDB taxonomy): Bacteria > Bacteroidota > Bacteroidia > Bacteroidales > Bacteroidaceae > Prevotella > Prevotella hominis. The sequence goes on from NZ_SGVY01000002.1 coordinate 144,830, forward strand.
CTAAAGTTCATCGCCGGCATTTGTGAAGGATTGTCAGCAATCACTTTTCCATGACAATCCCTTACTTCCTTTCTGTCCAGGCTCCACATTTCAAAGCCCCGATGCCGCCCGTCAATATCCGCAGCCACACCCCTTCCGGTATCATCTCTATCCAGCGTACGGTAGAGAATCTCGCCAGTACGGGCATCCCTATAATCAGAACCATAAGGCCGCTCTTCGTGTACCATAAAGACTTCCAACCCCGGTCTGTCTGGGTCGAGATCAGAGAGATGGAGCGCATCACCATGGCCGAGCCCCGTAGAGTACAACAGACTTCCATCGTGATTGACCGCAGCCGAGCCATAAGTAATCTCGTCGCATCCATCACCATCCACATCTCCTACTGCCAGGCTGTGGGCGCCCTGTGCAAAGGCCGTCGCAGAGAGCCCATGCGCCTCCTTGATTACCTTGCCTTCGCCATCCATCACCACCCAGTCGTGAGGAGTGAGAGAAGCATGCAACCACTTCGTCGTCAGTTGTTTACCATCGAAATCCACTGCCCAGAGATAAGAACGGGTGTAGTATCCTCGGCACATCACGGCACTCGGCCGATGGGCAGCTCCATCAAGATAAGCCACGCCAGCGAGGTATCTTTCGCCACGGTTGCCATAGTTGTCCTTATCGCCCCAAACAGACGAATAAGCAGGAAAGCCATCAGCCTCAAGTCGTTCACCCTCAGCCACTTGTCTTCCCACACCGAAAGCTCTGTTAGGATTATACCAGATGGTATGCATCGCCTTACCCGTTTCGCCATTGAAGACAGTGAGCAGTTCCGGACCATTCTTGATGCGCCCCCTACGGTTGCGATAATCAGCCGCATTATCGAGCGAACGAATCTCTGTATCAGTAGCCGATTCGCTAACAAACCTGCCCTGTCCATCGATACTTCCAGCCGAAGTCTTGCAAATCATTTCAGACTTTCCATCGCCATCAAAGTCGAAAACCAAGAACTGGGTATAGTGGGCACCGGCACGGATATTCTTGCCAAGATTGATGCGCCAGAGCTGTGTTCCGTCGAATTTATAACAATCAAGAATCACATCGCCCGTATAGCCATCGTGGGAATTGTCGTGAGAGTTGGAAGGGTCCCATTTCACTATCAATTCATACTCACCGTCACCATCCACGTCGCCCACGCTACAGTCGTTCGGAGTGTAGGTATAGACCCTGCCATCGGGAGCAGTGCCACCCTCAGGGCGGTTGATGGGCAGCGACTTATACAGATCAGTCCAAGGCTTCACTGGTTTAGAAACCTCCCGTTGCATCTGTACATCCATCTTCGGCTCATTCTGATAACTGATCAGGCGATAAGAATGTGCAGGAGAACCTTTTACATCAGTAAAGTTGGTTGCCCGGATATGATGAGCAATCACTTTTCCATCCCGCTCTATATCAAAACAGACATTCTTGCTATCCGTACCGAGGAGTCGCCAACTGAGATAGATTCCCTTTCCGGCAGCCGGCAAAGCCACCAGCCCACGGTCGGGACGTTCCATCGGGAATTGTGAAGGTTTCTGCCCATATACATTACTGTTCTGTCCATAAGCGCAATCATTTCCAAAAGCGCAAAAGACAGTAAGAAGCGAAAGAATATATAATTGTCTTTTTCTCATCAGTAGATTGTCTTTTCAGACATTTATTATAAATTTAGAATTTCTCTGCAAAAGTAAAAAAAATAATGCAATTTTCGCTCTATATTTTGCTTATTTTTCTCTATTTTTTGGCAGCGGCTTTTTTTAAAGGTAAAAAAGTAAAAAGGTAAAAAGGGATAATGAAGTGAGAAGTGAGAAATGAGAAATGAGAATAGAGGAAAGAGATGGAAGGGAAGGAAATTGAAGCAGGAAAAATCTGTGTAAATCTGTGAAATCTGTGGGACATATTCCACTCTCAGGGGGTATCTGCAACGACCGAACAGGTCGCCTCCGCGTAAATCCGTGAGTAATCGACGTAGCAAGAATGCCTCCAATGCAAAAAACATGAAGAAAAATAAGAGGGCGTGCCATAGACTTATGACACACCCTCGTTTAGATTTCATTAACTATATTATAACCAGCAAACTAAAGTCTTTACTGAAAATTTTTCTTGGATTACTTCAAGGTAACCTTGATAGTTCCCTTAGCAGTACGGACAATGTACAAGCCAGGAGCCAAACCACGACTCTTCAAGTCGCTCTGCAAGGTAGCCATAGAAGTTTGCAAACTTGTCATGCGGAAGCCGTTGAGCGTATAGACATCTGCCTGGAATGAACCAGCGTCGAAACCGATCTCACGGATACCTGTAGCATTGGCTACATAGACAACTCCCTCTGTAAGGAACTTGCTTGTATCCCAACCCAAACCAGCAGGGAGCGCCTGCAAGTCAAATTTAGGAGTACCGCTGATCGTGCCTGCACAGTCAACAACACGCACATAGTCACCCTCTGCAGGAGTCCAACCATTCGCATTGTATGTGACATTGATGGTACCATTCAGAGTAGCATTGCCACCTACCTTCAGATATGCCCAGCCGAGACTCTTGCTTCCTGTATATGCATTGACAACGAGAGAATCTGCCTTTGCCTTGTTCACATAAATGCTGGAACCATCGTAGGCTACCAGGTTCTTCTGAATATTGATAACGCCCGCATTGCTGGTCTGAGCTGTAGGCAAATTGCTGCCTGGACGCAAGATACCACCTTTCAGGAGATTAATACCCAAAGAGCAACCTACACCGCGAAGTTCACCACTGCCCTGTACATAGAGGATAGTTGGAGCAGTCATGGATGCAGTTGCAGCTGCCTTGTTCAGTTTCACGACTCCATCCAGAATCTTCAGCGACTTGGCATTGGCAAGTACATTCTCAGTAGAGATGGTCCAGATACCCGTACCATTCTTCACCACATAGCTACCATTGATAGAACCCTTGAACTCAAAGTTCGTATTCTTGCCACCAATCGTCAAAGTATTGGTACCGGAACCGAAGTATCCACCATTACTGATATAGCCGGAACCTGTCAAGGCACCGATAGCAAAATTCTTGCCGTTAGTGCAGAATGCATAATCCTGTGTAAATCGGGAATCTACATTGAGCGTTGCCAAAGGAATACCATAGCTGTTGTTGAAATCAAATACTGGCTCGTAAGCATTCTTGCTTCCACGCTTTGCATTGATGGTTCCGGCAAACTTACTCCAGTCGCCCTTGAAAGGACAGCGGATCCAGGTGCCGTAGATATCAATGGTTCCCTCACCGGTCAGCTTACCGGTATAGTCGCAACGTCCATCAGGATACCAGATACCCGACTTACCCTTAGGCACCTCGATATTCACATTATCCGAGTTGCTGCTGTAGATACTGTTATTTGCCTGCAGCACCACCTTGCTGCCATTCAGCACAATCGTCTTGCCATTGAAATGGGCATCCTGGAAGTCATAGATAGTTCCGGCATTGATATAGAGCTTGTCGAAATCGGCTGCACAGTTGAGCTGCAGTGTACCACTACCCAACTTGTAGAGATCGCGGTTGGTTCCCTTATTCATCTTGCTGATACCGCCATTCACAATCAGGTTTGTACCTGTATAAGTCTCTATCTGACCGCCATTCTCGCCCAATACAATAGGATGAGAAGAAGTCATGGAAGCATTTACCCACAACTTACCCAGGTTGGACATGGTAATGGTATTGTCGGCTGCACCTAACGAACCATATTCGAGACCGTCCTTATTGGCAAGCGTTGCTGGTCGGAGATAACCGCCATCAATATAGGTACCGCCCGTATATCGGTTGGTATTCTTGATATTGACTGCACTCTTACCCTTCAAAGTAACAGAGCCATTACCCTCGATAGCACCATTGCCAGACAAGGTATATACCTTACTGTTATTGTTGAAGACGATGTTGCCAGGAGCGAGGTCCTCATTGATCTTTACATCAGACTTAACGGCAGTATCATCGAAGGTTACGTTGTCACCCGAAACGAATTTCTTATCGGAAGAATTGAAGTTCTCCGACTCCATCAGGTCCCATATAGAACCGTTGGCACCAGTCCAGACAACAGACTCGCTGTCGCGTGAATTGCTCACCGTAATAGTCAACTTGCCATCAGCATACTTTAAACTGTATTTCTCGCCAGAGAGGCCTTCCACAGTGATGTCAGCCAAGTTGCCAGTCAGCTCACCTACCTCTGCCAGTGTATAGGTACCAGGCTGAGGAGCCGATGTAAACTCAAATACTGGAGCAGAATACTGAGGACCGTTCTCCCAGTTCTTCTTCTCGATACTCATCTTGGCAGCAACCAGCTTATCTACATTCTCGCCGTTCACATCGAAGACGACGCGGGCACCGAAACCGAGCTGGAGATCGGAAGTAGTCAGCGTACCTATCTGGTCCTTTCCGCCAGGACGGATGACAGAACCATAGTCAGCCTTGATACCGCCCTTGAAGTTACCGCCGTTGGAATTCAATTCAGCAAAGCGGTTCAGCCATACCGGACTCTTCTCCATCGTTCCGTCAAACTGCAGTGTACCTGCCCATACATCGGTCTTTCCGGTGTAGGTCTGGGTTACGTTAGGAAGAACGAGTGTACCGTCTCCCTGCTTCACTAAGCGCATGTTGCCAGAGAAGGCACCGCCAGTGAGGGTATGAGTATAGTAAGTATATTTGATTTCAGTATCCTTGGTTCTGCACTCGCTCGGAGCCGTACCCTGCACCCATGAAGGAGCATTGTCGGTAAAGACAGCAGGAGAAGCACCTTCTGCCACGCTTACAGTGGCATCGCCAGTAGTAGCGAGAAGAGCATGCTTGCCGTCCAATGTCTTGGAGATAGAGGAACCGACCTCTTCACGACCAGTGGTGGTGAGTGGTGGAGGAGCTATCGTGATGCCTTCCAGTTCACCGAGGAAGTAAGAAGCATGAGGAGGCTGGTTGTAGCCGCATGGCTGCCATACCATCGCATTGCGGTACTGATGATCGTACCACAGAGAGTAGTTGCGCCAAGGAGTTGGAGTGGTCGTGGTATAGATGCGGATGTTGTTACTACCCGTGCGCTCTATCACTTCCTCACGCCAGTCGCCGAACACATCGCCCTGGAAACAAGGAGTAGCCTTGGTTCCGTTGTTGGAATAAGCACCCATCAGAGTTTCTAATGTTCCCTTTCCCGGCTTGGTTATCTCTGTATTATTGAAGCACTCCTCCTGAAGGTCGCCATCCCAATAAATACGGAAGTTCATGCTGAGGCCATTGGTATTTCTTGTTACATGGTCATTGGTAATGGTAGATATCGGCGTATCATGCGCACTGTGACCTACGGCGCCCGGAATATCATTATAGAAATTACCAGCCAGACAGCGACCATCATCATTGGTATCTGTCTTGCGATAATATATCTTGCTCGTAGTTGCATCGCGATAGTTGTTGGAAGGAGCATCCTCATTACAAGCAAACATCTCCTGACCATGGATATAAGGATTAAAATCACTTACATGCTGAGCATCGCCATGACCGAGACCAGTAGTAGAAAGTCCCATTCCGTTATCGTCGATAACCATAGAACCGTATACGATTTCATCACGTCCGTCCCAATCCACATCGGCTACGATATAGTTGTGATAACCCTGACCATACCAAGGAGACCCCGGCTGGTTATTGGTCCACTGCCAGCGAACTTTCAGGGCATGAGTATTAGGATCTACATCGTATGCTATAAACTTATGACGGGTATAGATACCACGCGCCAGGAAGATACTTGGATGCTTGCCATCGAGATAAGGAGCACCAAAGAAGAATTTGTTGGAACGGTGGCCGTAGCCATCACCCCAAGCAGCCTTCAGATCAGTCTCGCCTGCTTCCAGACGCTTCAGAGGATAATCTATGCACTGGTATGGCTTACCGGTAGCACCCTCGCAATACCAGAGGAACTCCTTGCCATAATGGGTAAACCATTCTACGCTTCCTTCAGCCTTTGGCTGGCGATAGTTAGTCCATGCAGAACCATTCTTGCCGTCAGCACCAATGGTATAGGTAGTGCCATCAGCCATGTGGACAGTAGAGCCTTCTTCAAGTCGCATTACGACTTCTGCCTTGCCGTCCATATCCCAGTCGTAACCTACGATATTCTGCTCATTGTTCTGGAAGTCGCCCATGTTAGGACCACAGTTCACCCACCAGAGAATCTTACCGTCCTGCTTCAGACAGGCCAGCATAGTATATTCCCGGGTCTCCACACCATTGATGGTAGGTCCATTCTTCGGATAAAGCTGTTCACTTTCCTGCTGGTTGGTGAACTTCATCAGAATCTCCAACTCGCCATCGCCATCCACATCAGCACAGCAGGCATCGTTAGGGATATAAGTTGACTTCAGGGCAGCAGGATACTGGATTTTTACTTCCTTATAATTAGTATTGAAAACTGTAGCTTCCTTGGAAGCAGATTGCTCTACCCCGTTCACTACTGCCTTTACGGTATAAGTGCTGCTTGATGAACCAGACTTGTCTGTAAAGTTGGAAACATCGAGGGGTTCTGAGTTTACTTTCATACCATTTCTGTAAAGATTGTACTTTACATCATAGTATTCATCGGCCTGGATACGCCAAGAGCAGTACACACCATTTGTGGTTTGCACTGCAATGAGTCCACGATCCAACTTATCGGTAAAGCGCTGGGCATTTGCTCCCATACTAACCAATAATGCTAAAGCAGATGTTGCGAGTAGTTTTTTATTCATTATTGTAGGTTTTATTGTTTTTATTCTTGTTTATTGTCGATTTATATCGATTATTGTTGTTTTATTCAGGTTTAACTGATTTGTTGGCAAAAGTACACAGAATATTTGAGAAAGCATCCATAAAATATGATATTTAACCTTATTATTTTGAGAAAAGGGAAGAAAAAAATGACAAATTAGAAATGAGAAATGACAAATGAGAAATGACAAGAAAAGAAAATTAGAAATTAGAAAGACAAGAAAATGACAAATGAGAAATTACAAATGAGAAATGAGAGAGGAAGGGAAAGAGGACAAGAAAGAGAAAGAGGAAAAAGAAAGGGATGCATCCCTGCATCCCTTTACACAAAATAATTGATTCAATCTCGGCAAATTATAAAAACCATAATTGCCAATGCTTTATCTATGAAACAAATTACTTAAGCTGAGCACCTGCTACAGAGAATGTCTTGCCATCCTTGACGATAACAACACCATTCTTGGTTACTACCTTCTTCACTGCTGAAGCTGAGGTCTCTGCTGTATTTACATTCTTGATACCAGAAACGCCTGGCACAAAGCCCTTGTAAGTCATTACCTTTACATCGCAGAGAGCTGTATCGTAACGGTTGAGGTTGAAATTCTCACCTGCTACACAAACAGTTGTCTTGTTGCAATCACCCTTGTCAGGACGGTCGTAACCACCACGAGTATGAACAATGTAGAAGTTTGGCTTCTCTACATCATCAGATGTATATTTAGCGTCGAGACTTAAAGCAGCATTGGTAACAGCTATGTTGTAGTAAACGATACCCTCGTATGGGAAGATGCTCCATGCAGAAGCTTCATACTTAGAGTTGGCAATGAAGTCTGCAGTTGGAGCCAATGGAGCAAATGCTGTTGTTGCATCCTCAGGAACCTGAACATTCCACTTGGCATTGTCGGTACCAATACTTGCCATATCAAAGATACCAAAGCCCTTCTTGGTAGATACATAGTTAGCTGCATCTGCCTCTGTGCATGCAGTAGAATTACCATTTGCATCATAACCATACATTTGGGTTGAATAAGCGCGGTCCCAGTGTGACTTGTTGGCATTATCAACAATCTCAGTTACAGTGAAGCCAGTCTTTGCTGCATCGCACTCCTCCTTAGTCCAAGCGTAGTCCTTCTTATCAGCTACTACGTACTCAACGTTGTTTTCTACAGTTACTTTCTCTGATGGAGCGTACCAAGGCATCTCTACAGGGTGGGTACCGTCGTATGAATAAAGTTCCAATGAACCCTGACCATCCAATGCAATAGTCTCACCTGTCAACACATTACCCTCAGTTGTCACACCACCAACAGTCTTCTTATAGTGGATAGTAACTGTAGGCTTCATCAAAGTCTCAGAGTTATCAGCCACAATCTGATAAACCTTCTTGTAGCCCTCTTCTACATTTACAATTGAAGCAGATGGAGTAGGCATGGTAATCTGCTGGCAAACTACATCGTTGACAACCTCGTTAGACTTGTTGGTCTCGTCATCCTCAAGAGTTGTCCAAACTTTCAACTGACCAGTCTTGTTGCAGAAGATAATCTTAGAACCACCTTCACCGCTGGTCTCCATCTCGCGGGTATCAATTGCATCGCTATAAGCTACAGAGCACTCCTCACCATCAGCGTAAGCTGTACCATCAATACCCTCAGCATCACCGAGCTGGGTCCAATGCAGGGTATGGCCCTCTGGGAATGTTACGTAATAGGCACGCTGCTGACCAATAGCTGCAAGCAAATCTACAGAAGGCTCCTGAGCAAATGGACCCTCTGCCTCGTAAGAAAGACCGATGTTAGAGAGCTGGTGAGTAGAAGTACCGTTCATACCGAATACGAAGATACCGGCACGATCCTCTTCGCAAGTATAGTTGTGAACACCTGTCTTCAAAGGATTTCCTTCTGCATCAGAAATGGTATAGGTAGCTGTATTAGCTTCAGTATTGATAACGACAGCAAACTTATAAGTAGTCTGGCTTGAGAGGGTAAGAGTCTCCTCTGTAGTCTGGCTCCAGTCGTTCTTTGCTGTTGGCTCCTCGTTAATCCAAATAGTGTAATCACCATTAGCAGCAGCAGGCTTCTCACCTACTCTCCAACGGAAGAAATAGTCATCACCGTCGTTAACCTTGTACCAGTGATAGTTATGAGTACTTACACGAGTATCAGTAGGAGTACACATATCAACAGGAAGGAGCACAAACTCCATGTCTGCACGGGCAGCCATGTTAGACATGTTCAAGTCCATGGTGAACTTGTAGGTGTGATTAGGAAGAGTAGCAGGATCTACACCAGCCCATGCAGCCTCATTCCAGAAATAGTTGAGCATACGACCACCATTCTTCTTGTTCTGTACCTCAAGATAATCCTTACCTGGTGTTGCTGCGAAGTTACCTGCATCCTGGATAATCCAGCCCTCAGACATCTTATCAGTTGGCACCTTGAAGAAGTACTTGTCCATCACCTGAGCCTTTGCTGTCATTGCGAATACAGCCAAAAGCATTGCAATAAAAGTAAACTTTTTCATTGTTAAAACGTTTAGTTGTTAATAATTTGTATTTAATATTTTGTCCTATTCCCCAATCATCTGCCCACCCGAAGGTGGGCGAAATGATTTCGGACAGGAAATTCAATACTGTTTTTGGGGCAAGAAACCAGATACTTACCATCCAGGGTTCTGCTGGATAGCATAATTGGATTTCAAAATCTCGGTCTGAGAGAATGGGAACAGATTCCACTTGCTCTCCCACTGTCCATCGCCACGAGTCACAGCCACCTTATTATATATATAAGAGCCATCCTCGTTCTTGGTGATTTCCATGCGATGGATGTTCATGAACTTATCGCCATCCTCCATCCAGCGACGCACGTCATAGAATCGGTGTCCCTCAAAAGCGAGTTCCACACGGCGCTCGTTCTTGTACTTTTCCCAGAAAGCCTCGTTGCTCATACCTGTTGCGATGGCTGGCATGCCGGAACGCAGGCGGGTCTTGCTCGCCATCTTGGCTGCAGTCTGGGTAGCCGGTACATTCACGGTTGTCTGGTTGCCTTCTTCATCGGTAATCACTACTGCACCACTCGCATCGGCTGCATTGGCATTGCCGCAGGCCTTGAAATACTGGAAGAGAGCCTCTGCATAGTTCAGATACATACCGCCCATACGGAAGGTGAGCCAACCGTGAGGAGATGTGGTAGCTGCATAACCGGAACGACCACGGAGAATCTGGTCTGCATTACAGAACTTCTTCAGATAGTAACCGGTTGTAGTAGCATATGCCTTTCCTGCTGCATTACCTGTACGGGAATGATAACCACCTGTATAGGTTTCGATAGTAGGATGCTCACTATTGTAAGCGGCCAGATCATTAGGCCATGCTTCGCCATTCAGTACAACGGTCTTGGCAAGACGTGGATCACGGTTGTCGTATGGCTTTGTCGCATCATATAAGCTGCTTTCCGCGATGCTCTTACCATCGGTACACTCAAAGGCATCTACCAGATCCTGTGTAGGACAGTTGCCGCCCTGACCGGAAGAATAACCTACTGGGAAGTTGTAGCCCTCAAAAGAACTGGAAGAAGCGGTGCGGCGCGCAAAGAGTATCTCCTTGGTACTGGAAGCATCTGAATAATACTCCGTGCCCCAAAGGTCCTCCAAGTTGGTAGCTAACCCGTAGCCCTTAGCCTCTGCAGCATCGATAAGTTCCTTATTGGCAGCCACGGCGATGGCCCAGAGATTCTTCTTCTCTTCTGAGGTCTTGCCCTGTGTGAAGAGTGGTGAGGCATGATAGAGAGCTGCCTGAGCCTTCAGCGCCAGAACGGCATACTTGTTGGCGCGGGCGGTCTCTGCCTTGGAGAGAATCATATCCGACTTACCTGCATAGTCTTCGATAATCTTGTCCTTGATATCATCACACTCGCTGATGATGAAGTTGAAGATTTCGTCGGCACTGGTTCGTGGAAGTGCTGTCTCCTCGGTACCTGTGGTATTGTGAACCTTGAAAGGTACACCGCCGTACTGGCGAACCAGGGTGTAATAGAAGTAAGCACGTGCCCAGCGAGCCTCATACTGATAATTGTTGTAGAGGAACATCTGCTTCTCATAATCGAGATTGAGCTTAAACTGGTCGAATTCAAGATTAGACCAGTTGTCTATCACCTCATTGCAGTAGGTAATGCCCTCATAAGCAGATTTCCAGATGGTCTGGTGAGCATTGACAGGACTCCAGTTGCCGTTGTAGAAATCCTCTACTGCATTGCCATCGTGGCTATATTCAGACTCATCAGTAGCAGAGGAAAGCATGGCTCCCGAAAGGTTACCCCAGTCGGTATCGATATCGGTATATATCGTGGTCATCAATCCACCCACGTATTTGAACGAGCGCTGGATGTATTCCTTGTCGTAGGCTGTATATTCATTGTAGTCCATATTACAAGAAGACAACGTCATGGCAGCCAACACAAAGCAAAATAGTTTTTTATTTACTTTCATAATCGTAATTTCTTAAATTTAGAATGTTACTGCAGCACCTACCTGAAGGCTTCTGGTAAGAGGCTGGGTTGTACCGTATGAAGCGGCATCTGCCTCGTCGAGATGATCAAGCGTGAAGAGGTCTGTTCCGCGAGCATACAACTTCACTTTGTTGATGAAACCTATCTTGTTCAACCATGCTGATGGCAGATAATAATACATCTCCACATAGCGGAGCTTGAGATAACTGCGGTCAAACATGTTGAGCGTGCTGTTCAAATTGTTGTTGGCATTGCTGGTTGCTGAGAGACGTGGGAACTTTGGATTCTCGGTATTGCCACGCTCTGCAGACCAGGAGTTCTCGTAAAGATACTGAGACAGCGTGTTATTAGCTACGGCTGAACGGTACAAGCCATTGGTGGTCTTGAAACCGGTCCACTTGCCTACGCCCTGGAACATGGCATCGATACCCCATCCCTTGTACTCTGCACCGAGGTGGAAGTTGTAGTAGAGGTCTGGCGCAGTAGTGCTGTAACCTATCGCCTTGCGGTCGTTGTTGTCTATCGTCTCGTCACCTGTCAGATCCACGTACTTTACATCTCCTGGATGAATGGTTGTGAAATTGTGGATTGGGTAGCCCAATTCCTTCATCTCTGAAGCTGAAATAATGCCATCGCCATTCAGGTCGTCACTCTTCTGGAAGAAGCCATCTGCGATATAACCGAATGCCTGGCCGTATCGCTTGCCTGTAGAAGAGGTATTGGCATAGAGCTGTGGAGCCTCTGCCTGATTCTTCACGATGGTCTTGTTGAGTGTGAGGGAACCACCGAGACTGATGGTGAGATCCTTGTTCAACTTCTTGCTGTAGTCTGCCGATACATCGAAGCCATGGGAATTGATGACTCCTACTGGCTCATAAGGAGCTGTCATACCGAATACGCTGGAGTAGCTGCCTGCTGTAGAATACCAGATATCATAGCGGTGCTGGTAGTAATAATCTGCAGAGATATTCAGACCGCCAAAAAGTGTGGCATCGAAACCGACATTGAACTTGCTTGCATTCTCGTGATCGATATGCTGGGTCTTGGCTGTGCCAAGATAGGTATTACCCCACTGTGTACCTGTATAGGTAGCATCGAATGGATAGCTTACGCCGTTCATCTGATAGAACTGGTCGTAATAGGTCCATACGTCTCCACCAGGAAGCACATCCAGTACCTGGTTGCCCCAGGAAGCACGCAACTTCAGGAAGTCGAGCCACTTCACATTCTTCATAAACTTCTCATTGGAGATATTCCAGGCGAAAGAAACGTTTGGAGACATCGCCCACTTGTCGCCAGGAGCCATACGGCTGGAACCGCTCTCTACCAGGGCTACATCGAAGAGCAGTCTGTTGTCATAACAATAGTGACCGAACAGAGAGATGTTGTGGCGATAGACGGTGGTATTGGTACCTGTCTTGTCGTTGTACTCGTAATCGTACTTCAACTGGCCATATACGTGATGCTTCTCAGAGAAGTTCCTGTCATAGTTGAGTGCTGCATTCCATACGCAACGGCGAATCCATGAGTTATTGTTGGAACCTGTACCCATGTTGGAATCTGTACCCTGTACGGCAGAGAGTATTCCTTCGCCATCAGCAACGACTGAACCATTGGTTGGCACCTCGTAGTAGGCATAGCGATAGGTCTTGGAATGGTCTTCATAGACATTAGACCAGGTATCATAACCCAACTGAGCCTGAGCACTCAAACCCTCGGTGATGGATGAGAGATCCTGCTCCAACACCAAGTCGGCATAGAGCGCACGCTGATGGTTCTTATAGTAAGCTGCGCCCTGGCTCTGAGCCACTGGATTGGAAGTAGTATATACTGTATTACCACCCCATACGGTCTCTGAAGCCTTCACTGGGAAAGCATTGGCTGGCACCTTATAGATCATAGACCAGATGTCTGCCTGTGCACCTGGCTGCGATTGTTCTGTCAGCAAGCCATACAAGTGGGTATGCAACTTTGTTTTGAGACCCAGGTCAATATCCATATTGGAACGCAGTGTTCCACGAGTATATTTATTCTGTGTAGAATATCCGTCGTTCTGGAAGTTCTTGATGAATCCCTTGTTGGTCAGCAACTGCACGTTGGTATAATAACGGAAGTTGCTGGTACCTCCTTTGAATTCAACATTGAAGCGATCGTTGTTGGAAACATTGCGGAAGGTTTCATCAGCCCAGTTTACATTTGGATAATAGAGCGGATTGGAACCATCTCTATAGGCATTGATGACATCTGAGCTATAGACATCGCCAGCATTCTGATTATGATAAGCCTCGTTGACTGCTGATGCGTATGTAGCTGCATCTACCATCTTAGGCTTGTTGGTGAGGAAAGAGAACACGTGATCATAAGAGAAAGTCACGGATTTGGTATTGTACTTACCATGCTTGGTAGTAATCAGAACCACGCCGTTGGCACCTTTGCAACCATAGAGAGCCGTAGCAGCGGCATCCTTCAGGATAGATACACTCTCCACATCCTCGGCTACCACATTCTCGATGGCACGCTCTACGCCATCCACGATAAAGAGCGGAGTGCTGCCACTGGATGACTGGATGCCACGGATATAGAAAGCTGGATTCTGGGCATGAAAAAGACCAGAACCGTCGAGACTGACGAGACCATTGCCCTGACCCAGGATATTATTACCGATGTTGCGTGCGCCACGCTTGTTGACATTCTTGTTGCTGATGACACTGACAGCAGAAGTGGATTGCTCGCGGGTAAAGGTGCGGTTGACACCTATATCTACGGTCTGGTCCTTATATGCCACAGAGTCCATGATGTCCTGCTGCGCCATTGCTGGCAGGCTTATGCCTGCAAGCAATGACAACATATATATATTCTTTGTTTTCATATACAAATTCATTTTAACTTAGTTAGTTCCCTGAGGTTCTTCTTACCAACCTGGGTTTTGTACAAGACCATAATTCTTATTGATTTCTGCCTGTGGGAGTGGATCGAACAACCACTTCTTCACTTCGTTGCTCTTAGGATCCTGCGACCAGAGATAACGGCTATTGGCTGTAATCGTCTTGATGCAGCTCAGGAAGAACAGAGGCTGTGTAGATGACGGATCATTATCACGGTCACCTCCTACCCACGCAGCATTACGGCTCTGGAAACCATCGCTGGTCTGGATCAGACGATACTGCATCAAGCCGTGCAGTTGCTTGGTCATCCAGTCGGTACGCTTCAGGCGAACCATATCAAACCAGCGGGCATTGGTAAGTCCCAATTCTCTTACTCGCTCATCGAGAAGTTCTTCCATAAACTCTGTAGAAATCTCGCCATTGCTCAGAGTCACGTTCTGAGTGACAGCTGCTTCTTTGGTAGTTGCTGTATAACCCTTTGACTTGCGGTAAATAGAATTGGTCCACATTCTCTCCATGGTAGGAAGACCTACACGAGAGCGAACCTTATCCACCATAGCTACAGCTTTTCCTACATTGTTATCATCCTTATCCTTACGCATCACGAGTGCCTCTGCATACTGCAAATAGAACTCTGAGAGTGACAGAGAAACCCACTGGGTTGGGAAGCGGTAAGAATCAGCAGATTCATCAGGATAACCACCTGCACCCAAGTAATATTTGTTGAATCCATAACCAGAACCGAACATAGTATTCTGCTGGGTCAGGACACCTGTACCACCATCATTACCACTATACCAGAGTTCCCAAGGATAACCTGTCATAGAAGCGGTTGTCCAATCGAGGTTTGTATTCTGTCCGTTCACAATACACTCCTCATACAAGCGTGGGTCGCGTGTAAGAACTGTCGTAATCTGGCGGGAACCACTTGGCAATGTACCATCTACAAACATCGTATGCAATGATTTCTTGTTACGGGAAATCGCACCTGTGAATTTATTGGTTACGAAGTTGGTTACATTGATTGTAAACGAACCGTCCTTCTTATATACCATGGTTGAATCCGGTTCTGTAACCACCTTGCCACTCACCTGCTTGTAAGTTTTCGTGGCAGCTTTATCCCAGTCGAAAGGTTCACCATCGCTCCATGAGAATTTCTCAACATATTCCTGTGTAGGACTGTAGGCATTACGTGGAACCGCCTTTGAATACCAGTAGTGCCAACAGTAACGTCCTGATTGGCTGTTATCATTACCCTGCACACGTACAGAGTGTAAAATCTCCTTAGAAGCATTGAGGTAATAACCCTTGCGGTATGCCAGACGATAGTATTGCACCTTCTTGTCTGCGGTGTTGGCACTGGCAGGAACCTTAGCCTGCTCCAACTCATATTCGCCTTTCTCCTGCAACTTATTATAGAACTCATCGCAAGCCTTGGCAAAAGCATCCCAACGCTCCTGATATTTAGAATTGTCGGTGTACATGATATATGGCTTTACCTCGTCAGAAGCACCGTCATAATATGGTTTGCCGTCCTTAGGATTGAGTAATGGAGAAGCTGCAAACTGAAGAATCTTACACTTCAAAGCCATCGCACCAGCCTTGGTCCAACGACCGGTCATCGTAGAACTGACGCTCCAAGGGAAATCATTTTCCTGAATAGCCAAGTCGAGCTGCTCTACCATCCAGTTCACACACTCCTCTACGGTATTGCGCTTGAACTCGCCAGAAACCTCGCCTGTTTCCAGAACGTGATCCATGATAGGAAT
Source organism: Segatella hominis (assembly GCF_004535825.1). Taxonomy (GTDB): domain Bacteria; phylum Bacteroidota; class Bacteroidia; order Bacteroidales; family Bacteroidaceae; genus Prevotella; species Prevotella hominis. Next base: position 160,742 of record NZ_SGVY01000002.1, read on the forward strand.
ACCACCAAAGTGCTGGAAGGTATTGAAGAAGGCATCAACCATAAGGCAGCGTGCCTCAGCCTTCAGACGGTTCTTTTCGGATGCATCCATATCCTTTTCAGGAGCACGGTCAACATTTGCCAGGAAAATCAAACCAGAACGGATGGTCTTCCACTGAAACTCCTTGTCGTATGAATAAAGCGGACCGTCCAATCCGTCTGAACGACCTACATTGGCTGTCAGAGAACCCGTGTAATATTTAGAATAGACAGCAGCTCCATTCCAGAAGTCATGCCAGCAGTCGGTCAAGGCGTCAAACTTACCTGTATATGGGTTACCAGCATGAGGCATGTTGGTACCACCATTATAATATGGCAAACCATAATACTGCTTAGAGTAGATACCTACAAGAAACTGGCGTGTATATTCTGCATTCTGGAATACAGAGTCTATAGTAGCAGTAGAACTGGTCGCCTTGTCGAGAGAAGCATCTCCCACAGCGATGGTATCGGTACAAGCTGTGAAAGCTGCACCTGCTACCAACATGGCTACTGCACTACGAAATAATATATTATGTTTCATTGTTTCTTTGTTCATTTTGTTACATTACCTTTGATTAGAAGCCTACATTCAAGCTGATGGTGTAGGTACGCTGCAATGGGTAAGAAGGAGCATTGGATGCTCGTGTCTCAGGATCACCCCACTTGTAAGGAGTAAAGGTAAGGAGGTTGTATCCGGAAAGGGTTACCTCGCACTTGTTCATACCTATCTTCTTGAAAGTAGGATTAATGAAATCGTAAGACAGAGATACGGTCTTCAGACGGAGATACTTCGCATCTTTCTCCCAAAGGTCAGATTCTGTATAATTCTGCTCAGCATTATCCCAAGTGGCACGTGGATAAAGCGCATTCTGCGACTCATAGCTTCCTGGTGTCCATGTGTTGTTCACATGGTATGAGAGGAGTCCACCCTGGGTTGTATTGGAAGAACAGTAGAATGGCTGACGGAACACATCGGTGATGTAACGGCTTACATTCCATGCACCCGTGAGCTGCATGTTGAAGGTCAGGCGCTTGTAGTTGAAACCAAGTGTCAAACCTGCCATGTACTCAGGATCATCCGTATAACCATTGTCACGGGTCTTATCATTAGGATCTATCTTACCATCGCCGTCAAGATCGATATATACACAATCTCCAGGCATGAGGTAATCCTTCAGCTGTGCTGGGAATGGCTGACCGAAAGTCTGCTCATACTCTACCTTGGTCTGCTCGCCCTCGTAATACTTCCAGAACTTATACATAGAACGGGCACCGATGCGGTGACCCTTTGCCAACATATAGTCGTTCTTCTGAGGCTCTTCCCTCATCTCGATGATCTCATTCTGGTTGTAAGAGAGATTCAACTTACCCCAGAAGCGGAAGTCCTTACCTATCTTGTCATTGTAACCGAGAGAAAGTTCCCAACCCCATGACTTGGTCTCACCGGCATTGGTATATGGCATGGTGAAACCAATGGTAGATGGTACGGTTGCATCGCGTACAAGGATATCAGTACGATGCTCACGATAGTAATCGAAGGTTGTCTTAAAGCGGTCGCCGAAGAAATACAGATCGAAACCATAGTCCTGCTTGAATGCCTTCTCCCAACCGATATCCGGATTGTTCTTGATAGACTCGTAAGCACCGGCTATGGAAGATGTTCCCTGTACGGTACCTGACTGGGCATTACCGAAGAGATAACCGTATGTATCTGCCCAGTTGGACATATTATTGACCAATCCATAAGAACCGGTGATATATGGGTCAGCAAGATACATAAATCGGATTTTATCAAAAGTCTTATCATTACCTACGAGACCCCAAGAGGCACGGAGTTTGAAGAAAGAAGCTATCTTGGAAATTGGCTTCCAGAACTTTTCCTCACTGATAATCCAACCGATAGAACCAGCAGGAAAGGTACCGAAACGGCGACCTGGTGCGAAATTCTCAGAACCATTGTAACCCATGTTGAACTCTGCCATATATCTGTTGGCATAGTCGTAAGTTACACGACCCACAAGACCTACGTAAGAACGAGGTACATCCGGATATGAAGTATAAGAATAATAATACTGCTTAGACTGGTTGTAAAGCATCAGGGCATTCACGGTATGCTTGCCGAATACTCGTGAATAGTTGAAGCTACCCTCCAGGTACCAGTCACGTGCCTTACCCTGAGATGCTGAGTAAGAAGGATCGGTATCATTACCGTTCTGGCGATATACGATATAAGGAGTGCCATCAGCATTGTAGATGACATTGCCCTGCTCATCGTACTGCACAAGTGGGTTGTAACTTGCCACCTGGCAGTTACCCTGCTTGTTGATTGTATAAGCTGAGTTGTAAGATCCCTTCGCCTTGAAACTCAGCCCCTTAGTTATGAAATCCAACTTCTGGTCGAGCACGAGATCCATCTGTATCTTGTTGATATTGGTCTGCATGAAACCTTTACCATAGTAACCCATACCATTATCTCCTGTGAACGGCAATTTCAATCCGTCTGTATAATCGGTAGTACAGTAAACTAACTTATTATCTATGATACCTGGGCTGGAGAAAGGAGTAGCATAATAAATCTGCTTGATCAGACCAGCAGCACCGGAACCGGTGTATGGCTTGTCGGCATTGCTCACGTTACCAGCCACATTGAAAGACAATGTAGTAGTCTTGGTAGCCTTGAGGTCGAGATTAGAACGGTAATTGAATCGGTGGTACTGATAACCGAAGTCATAGTTGGCACCAAACTCCTTGAAGAGACCATCCTGAGAATAATAACCTGCAGAGATAAAGTACTTCACACGATCAGTTCCACCCGAGATATTCAAGTTGTGCTGCTGCTGAAGAGTTACATCTTTCATGATGTAATCAGCCCACTTGGTACTTGGGAAACGGATAGGGTCTGAGCCAGTGGCAAACTTCTGAATAATACCCTCAGAGAAACTGTTAGAAAAAGTGTTTTCTGAAGTATATGCATCCAAATTTGGATATTTGCCATTTGCCACACTTTTGTTTGCACGCATCCAATAATCATTCAGAGACATCTGATTATAGAAGTTGGCATACTCATAAGAACTAGCCTGCTCCACCATCTTGGTAGGTGAAAGGGCTGTCCAGGAAGTTGACACACTGATCTTCGCCTTACCTTGTGAACCGCGCTTGGTAGTAATCAGGACAACACCATTGGCACCACGAACACCGAACACGGCAGTCGCGGAAGCATCCTTCAATACGGTAACACTCTCGATTTCATTCGGGTCGATATCTGCCATGGTGCGCTCCACGCCATCCACCTGGATAAGAGGCTGAGAGTCTCCCCATGTAGCCTTACCGCGAACGAAGATTTCTGCAGCATCGCTACCTGGCTCACCGGAATACTGAACGGTAGTTACACCAGAAAGCTGACCACCCAGCACATTGTTGACAGAACCAACAGAAGTACGTACCAAGTCTTCGCTCTTTACGCTGGAAATAGCACCGGTCATGGTTACCTTCTTCTGTACACCATAGGCAACAACCTCAACGGTATTCAAAGAAACAGCACCAGAAGTCTTCATCTGAACTTTCATTCCTTCCTTGGCTGCCACGATACTTTCGTCGTAACCAATATAGGTAATCTTGAGTTTCTGACCTGGCTTGACGTTGATACTGAAGTTACCATCCATATCGGTAATAGTACCTTGTGATGCACTTCCGCCTACAACCAGTACGGTCGCACCAATCACTGGTTCGCCAGTCTCATCGACCACCGTACCTTTGACAGCCTTTGCCTGCTGCACGTTCAGCACCTCAGCATGAGCTTGCCCCCCCACGTAAGGGCTGAGCATAAGCGCTGAGCATACCAAAGCAAATGGCAACACAGACTTTTTCATCATTTTGTTTTGTTTGCTCATATTTTATATAGGTTTTATGTTCTGTCCAATCCCCTATATACCAAAAAAGTCAATTTGCTTAATGACAGCTACAATATTCATCTGATAGCCTCAAATGCTATTGCAGAATGATTTTGAAATTGCATATAAGTTTCATCTTCCTTTAGGCAACCAATAGGTTCATCTTGTACAAAGCTAATTTAAGAATGCTTCTGTTTTAGTCGATCACTAATCTCGTTTTTTAGCTTACCACTAATCTCGTTTTAGTTAATCGCTAATCCGTATAAGCTCTTGATTTAGTTTATTTCTAACTTCGTTTAAGTCTTGTTTTAGAATTATTTCGGTTGCAAAAGTACAGAATCTATTTATTTTGCTACCTTAAATTTTGATTATTAACCCTATTTTTTTGATAACAAACCTAAAATATCGAATTCTATTTCTTAAAATTGCTTATATTATTATATATAAATAGGTATATTAGAAACGATAATCATAGAAAAATTCTGCATTTCCTTTTTTTTTAGTAACTTTGCAAAAGAAACAAGTTACAACTACCATTTATAACGAAAGATCTATGCAAACAAGTAAATATTTGCTCGCCTCAGAACGGGATGCACAATGGGGGCTCACCATCAGCACTATCGGATATGAGGTGATAGAGCCACACGACAGCTACCCTACCAAGGGACATGCTGACGGCTACTATTTTGATATCAACAAAGGCAGAACGCTGGATGAATTTCAGTTGCTCTATCTGACAGAGGGCGAAGGTGTTTTCCAGTCAGCCCACTGCCCAGAGACCGTCATCAAAGCTGGCGACATCTTCCTGTTGTTTCCTGGCGAATGGCATACTTACCACCCTACTCAAGGAAAAGGATGGAAAAGTTATTGGATAGGATTCAAGGGAAGAAACATTGACGACCGAGTGAAGCATAAGTTCCTCTCTCCAGAGAAGCCGATCTATCACGTGGGGTTCAGCAACGAAATCGTCAATCTATATGAGGAAGCACGATACATTGCTCAGGAGGAAGCTGCATACGCCCAGCAAACCTTGGCAGGTATCGCCAACCATCTCATCGGCCTGATGTACTCCTTGGAGCGTAATATTGAATTGAATAAAGATTCAAAGCATGTGGATATCATCAATAAAGCCCGTCTTCGCATCCGCGAATCATTGGAAGGCAACCTTACCATTCAGGAGATTGCGCAGGAACTCGGCATCAGCTATTCTTCCTTCCGCAAACTCTTCAAGGAGCACACCGGTTTCGCACCTGCCCTTTACCAGCAGAATCTGAAACTGCAGAGGGCAAAGGAACTGCTTTCCACTACCGATGATAGCATCAAGGAGATAGCCTACCGCCTTAATTTCGAGTCGCCAGACTACTTCTCTTCAAAATTCAAGAGTCAGACGGGCATGAAGCCTTCAGATTTCAGAAACATGAACAGATAATTCAGAAAAACAGAACAGACTATATCAGAATCATAATAAAATACGTAACTAACATTTATCAACTCATAATTATCAAATGCTTATAGGCTGCTTGCAGAACTAAAGGTTCACAAGCAGCCTTGTCTTATTCCAGCCCATTGGATTATTCCCTTTTTATCCATACACCCCTTTAAGCCTCCCATTCTATGATCCTTCTTTCATCACTTCTCCCAAAAACATCCATCACTTCCCCAATTTTATACTGCCGCCAAATATCAAGGGCTGAAAATCAAAATCCCTTGTTGCATTTCACGATTTAGGTCTATCTTTGCACCGAAAATTTCAACAAAGACTTTGAAGTAACACATAAGGAACTTCGGAATCAACGGAAATTAAACTTAGAAATCAATAACATAAAATTAGACTTAAAAACCTAGCAAAATGGAACAAAAGAAATACTTCTTTGCAGTGGATTTAGGCGCCACCAGCGGAAGAACCATTATCGGTAGTTTATCAGATGGAAAGTTCAATCTGGAAGAACTGACACGTTTCGACAACCATCTCATCGAGACGGGCAATCACTTCTATTGGGACATCTATGCGCTCTATCTGGAAATCATCAAGGGCTTGAAACTCGTGGCTCAAAGAGGCATCAACATCCAGAGCATCGGAATCGACACCTGGGGATGCGACTTTGTATATGTGGGCAAGGACGGAGCCATCCTCCGCAACCCTCTCGCCTATCGAGACCCACATACAGTGGGCATGATGGAGAAATACTTCGACGAGCAAATCAGCAAGGAAAAGGTATATGAAAAGACGGGCATCCAGTTCATGAACTTCAACTCCCTCTTCCAGATATACGCTATGCGCAAGGCTGGCAATGTGGCTTTGGAGAATGCAAACAAAATACTCTTTATTCCGGATGCGCTGAGCTATATGCTTACCGGTAACGCTATCTGCGAATATACTGTAGCCTCCACCTCGCAGATTCTCAATCCGATGACAGGCGACCTCGACCAGGATCTTGTTGAGAGTCTCGGATTGAAGCGCGAACAGTTTGGAGAAATGACAGCACCAGCTACCATCATCGGTACACTCACCGAGGAAGTACAGAAGATAACTGGCTTGAATGCAGTACCTGTCATCGCTGTAGCAGGGCATGATACTGCCAGCGCAGTAGCTGCCGTTCCTGCCAAGAATGAAAAGTTCGCTTACCTCAGTTCTGGCACTTGGAGCCTCATGGGTATAGAGACTCAGAAGGCTATCATCAATGAACATAGCTATGAACTCAACTTCACAAACGAAGGCGGTATCGAGGGTACTACCCGATTCCTCAAGAATATCTGTGGTATGTGGATCTACGAGCGTTGCCGTAAGGAATGGAAAGATGCGGCTGCTGCTAATAACAGTGACCAGACTTGTCTGGGACATGGCGAACTGATTGCTGAAGCAATGAAGCAGCCAGCCTTCCAGAGTATCATCAATCCAGACGATGCTGTCTTTGCCAACCCATCCAGCATGGTAGAAGCTATCAAGCAATATTGTGAAAAGACCGGTCAGCATGTACCTGAGAGCTACGGCGAGTTCTGCCGCTGCATCTTCGAAAGTCTTGCCCTTCGCTACCGTCAGGTATTCACATGGCTCAAAGAATTTGCAGATTTCGATATCAACGTGCTCCACATCATCGGTGGCGGTTCTCTCAACCAATACCTCAACCAGTTTACAGCCAACAGTTGTGGCGTAACAGTTCTTGCTGGTCCACAAGAAGGTACAGCTATCGGAAATATCATGCTGCAGGCTAAGGCTTCCGGCTTGGTAAAGGATATCTGGGAAATGCGACAAATCATCGCCAACTCTCTGGAGTTGAAGAAATTCGAGCCACAGGACAAGGATGCTTGGGATGCTGCTTATGAGAAGTTTTTAAAGGTAAAAGGGTAAAAAAGTAAAAAAGTAAAAAGGTAAAGAAAGAAATAAACAATAAAAGATTAACAATATAAAACTTAAAGACAATTATGAAAGCAGATTTGATTTTGAAGAATTACGAGATTGCAAAAGAGCGCTATGCTGCTCTGGGTGTAGATACCGACAAGGCTATCGAGACATTGGAGAAAACTCCTATCTCTCTGCATTGCTGGCAGGCTGACGATGTAGTTGGTTTCGAGCGTGGCGAGGCTGCTTCTGGAGGTATCCAGAGTACAGGTAACTATCCTGGCAAGGCTCGCAATATCGATGAACTCCGACAGGATATTGAAAAGGTAAACTCTCTCCTCGCTGGTACCTTCCGTCTCAATCTCCACGAGATATATGGTGAGTTCGGGGGCAAGCAAATCGACCGTAACGAGGTAACCGTAGATCAGTTCACAGGTTGGATGCAGTGGGCAAAGGAGCAGAACATGAAGCTCGATTTCAACTCTACTTCTTTCTCTCACCCATTGAGTGGCAACCTCACTTTATCAAACCCAGACCCTGCTATCCGTGAGTTTTGGATTGAGCACACCAAGCGTTGCCGCCATATCGCTGATGCAATGGGTAAGTTCCAGAACGATCCATGTATCATGAACATCTGGATACACGATGGCTCTAAGGATATCACTGTAGAGAAGGGACGCTATCGTGAGATTTTGAAGAACTCTCTTGATGAGATCTTGGCAGAGGAGTTGCCTAACATGAAGTCTTGTCTCGAAGCTAAACTCTTCGGTATTGGCTTGGAGGCTTACACCGTAGGTTCACACGACTTCTACGCTGGCTACTGCGCTAAGAACAATGTGATGTACACCCTCGATACAGGTCACTATGAGCCAACAGAGAACGTATCGGATGCAGTTTCAGCACTCCTGCTCTTTGTTCCTGAGTTGATGCTCCATGTATCTCGCCCAATGCACTGGGATTCAGATCACGTAACACTCTTCGACGACAATACCCGCAATCTCTTCTCTGAGTTGGTTCGTACCAATGCCCTCGACCGTGCTCATATCGGTCTCGACTACTTCGATGGTTCTATCAACCGTATCGGTGCTTACATCATCGGTGTACGTGCTGCCCAGAAGTCATTGTTGCAGGCATTCCTTGAGCCTCTCGACACCCTCCGCAAGTACGAGGATGAAGGCAAGCTCTTCCAGCGTCTTGCTCTCTTGGAAGAAGAGAAGACATTGCCATTCGGCGCTGTATATGATTACTTCAACCTGAAGAACAACATCCCTGTTGGTGAGGAATACATCGCTGACATTGAGAAGTACGAGGCTGAAGTTCTCGCTAACCGCAAGTAAGTGAAGAACGAAGAGTGAAGAACGAAGAATTCAATAGTCTTATGGCTAAAAAAGCATTTGAATTCTTCACTCTTCGTTCTTCACTCTTCACTTTAATTATACAATTATGGAAATATTAATTGGACTTTTAATCATAGCCGTGGGTGCCTTCTGCCAATCCAGTTGCTATGTGCCAATCAACAAGATCAAAGATTGGAGCTGGGAATCCTACTGGTTGGTACAGGGAGTATTCGCCTGGTTGATACTGCCTTTCTTGGGAGCCTTATTGGCTGTACCAGACGGACATTCTTTCTTTGAATTGCTCGATGGTAACGGATTCAATGTAGCGATGACCATGCTCTTCGGTGTACTTTGGGGCGTGGGTGGTTTGACTTTCGGTCTCTCCATGCGCTATCTCGGTGTGGCTCTCGGCCAGAGTATCGCCCTTGGAACCTGTGCGGGTCTGGGAACCATCATGGGACCCGTTTTGCTCAACATCTTCTTCCCTGAGATGAATGCCTTGTCGTCACTCACGTTCAGCGTGATACTCGGCGTAGTGGTTACCCTCGTGGGTATCGCCATCATCGGTGTAGCAGGCAGCATGAAAGCAGCATCACTGTCAGAGGAAGAAAAGAAGGCAGCAGTGAAGGACTTCAACTTTCCTAAGGGTCTTGCCATTGCTCTCCTTGCAGGTTTCATGAGCGGTTGCTTCAACGTAGGTCTTGCCTTCGGCAGCGACATTCATTTCGGCAGTTTCACTCCCGATATGTACAAGACACTCCCTGCCACTTTCTTCGTGACACTGGGCGGTTTTGTAACCAATGCCATCTACTGTTTCTATCAGAATACCAAGAACCATACTTGGGGCGATTATCAGAAACAGGAAGTATGGGGCAACAACCTTCTGTTTTGTGCCCTTGCCGGTGCCTTGTGGTACAGTCAGTTCTTCGGCTTGTCATTGGGCAAAGGATTCCTCACAGAATCACCCGTTCTCACTACCCTTTCCTTCTGCATCCTAATGGCTCTCAATGTGGTATTCTCCAATGTATGGGGCATCATCCTGAAAGAATGGAAAGGCTGTTCGGGCAAGACCATTGGCGTGCTGCTGGTAGGTATATTAGTACTCATCGTCTCTTGCTTCTTGCCTCAGCTTATCTGATGCAGATGAATATCAATGGTATAAGAAGAAACCAATCATATTAATTAGCATTTGTATAACAACCTTAATTCCGCAACACTATAGTTTAACATTATTTATAAGTGCCTGAGCAACAAAAAGTTGCCCAGGATTTTGCCATGTCAGAATTTTCACTTACCTTAGTGTTGCGAAAAGAAGACAAGCAAAACTCTAATATGACATGGCAAAAGTACAAATAAAATCTGAGAAACTCACTCCTTTTGGAGGAATTTTTTCTATTATGGAGCAATTTGATGCTCTTTTAGCTCAAACCATAGATTCCACCTTGGGATTGAGATGCACTATGTTTGGTTATCAATATAGCGAAATTCTACGCTCTCTGATGTGCGTATATCTTTGTGGCGGCTCATGTATTGAGGATGTTACAACTCACCTGATGAAACATTTGTCTCTTCATCCAACTCTTCGCACTTGCAGCGCAGACACCATATTGCGTGCTATCGAAGAACTGACTTGTAAGAACATCACCTATAAATCT